>CAISIK010000206.1 GCA_903885375.1 uncultured Pseudomonadota bacterium | reverse complement strand
GTGGGTGGCGGCCCGCGACGGCGCCGAGCGGCCCGCGACGGGGGGGGGCGCGAGGCGCGCCCTCCGCCCTCCCGTTACCCCC
The DNA here is from genome assembly GCA_903885375.1 of uncultured Pseudomonadota bacterium. Lineage (GTDB taxonomy): Bacteria > Myxococcota_A > UBA796 > UBA796 > SXON01 > SXON01. The sequence continues at coordinate 8,516 of CAISIK010000206.1, read as the reverse complement.
GGAGCAGGATCCCGAGGATGCCGGCGGACACGATCACGATGGGTTCGGGCGCCTTCTTCAGGAAGCTCATCGCGGCGAGGGCTCCCAGCGCGATGGCGAGCGTCCACCCGTCCACGATCGCGCGGCGTCCGAGCACGAAAGCCGCGCCCGCGATGGCGCCGGAGGCGGCGGCGGTCACCCCGTCCACGAAGCCCTTGATGCGCGGGTTCTGCGCGTACTTCCGGAAGTAGGGCGCCGGGCCCACCACGAGCAGGTAGCAGGGGAGGAACGTGGCGATGGCGGCCACCGTCGCCCCCACCGGACCCGCCACGAGGTACCCGATGAACGCCACCGTGATCACCACCGGCCCCGGGGTGATCATGGCGACCGCCACGGCATCGAGGAACTGCTGCTCGGTGAGCCATCCGAACTCGTTCACGACGCCGCCGTGCAGGAAGGGCACGATGGCCAGGCCGCTCCCGAAAACGAAGGCGCCCGCGGCCGAGAAGTACCACGCGAGCTTCCACAGCACCGGCCCACCGGCCGGGCCGTGCAGGCCCGTGAGGAGCAGAGGCCACGGGAAGACGGCCAGCGCGACCCTGGGCAGCGGCCGCACGGTGGCCGCCCCGACCACGCCGCACAACAGGAAGAGCGCGACCACCTCGGTCTCGGTGATGGCCGTGGTGAGCGCGGAGGCGGCGAACATCACCCACAGGAGCCTGGCCTTGCCGAGCGTGGAGCGCGCGAGCTTCCAGGCGCTCCGCGCGATGATGCCGATGACGGCGGCGCCCACGCCGTAGAAGGCGCCCTGCATCCAGTCGATGCCGCCGTAGCGCACGTAGGCCGCGGCCAGCGCCATCACCAGGATGAACGAGGGGAGCACGAACGCGAGGCCCACCAGCGTGGCGCCGAGCACGCCGGCGCGCACCCAACCCAGGTAGATCGCCAGCTGTGCGGCGAGCGGGCCGGGAGCCAGCTGGGCCAGCGCGATGCCCTCCTTGTAGTCCTCCGGCGACACCCACCGCCGGTCCTCCACGAGGTCGCGCTGCATGTAGCCAACCAAGGCGATCGGACCCCCGAAGCCGACCGCGCCCAGCCGGAGGAAGTAGGCCACGAAGTCCCGAAGGGGCACGACGACCGGGGGCGTTCGCGACATCTGGTCGGCTAACCCGGGGCCGCCGCCGGCCGCGCAGGGGGGCCATGCCCGGCCGCCCGTTCCTCCAGGAGCGTCCGCAGCGCGCGCACCTTCGGCGCGAGCGGACCGGGCAGGTGCACGAACCACAAGCTCGCGTTCGGCTCCATCACGACGTCGGGTAGCACCTCCACCAGTCGGCCGGCGGCGAGGTCGACCTGCGCAGCCGTGCGGAGCGTCACGGCGATGCCGGCCCCCGCGAGGGCGCTGACGTGGGCGAATGTGATGTCGTGGCAGAGCACGCGCCCCCGCAGGCGCACCTCCCGAAACGCGCCGGGGGCCCCCCGCGGCGCCATCCGAAGGCGCAGCGCGGGCCCGGCCACGGGTGGGATCAGGAGCCGGTGCGCGTCGAGCTCGTCGGGGCCGGTCGGCGTGCCGTGGCGGCGGAGGTAGTCGGGTGAAGCCACGAGGCAGCCGTCGAGCGCGAACAGCCGTCGGGCTACCAGCGAGGAGTCCGGCAAGCCGCCGGAGAGCCTCAGCGCCACGTCGATCCCGTCGTCGGCGAAGGAGAGCACCGCGTCGGTCAGGCGCACATCCACCGTGAGGTGCGGGTGACGATCGAGCAGCTCGGCCAGCACCGGGGCGAGCACCCACGTGCCGAGCCCGGGCGGCGCCGTGACCCGCAAGGTGCCCCGCGGCTCCGCGTCGAGCCCGTGAACGCTCGCGCGCGCCGCTTCGAGCGCGAGGAGCGCCTGACCCACGCCCACCCGGAAGGCCCGGCCCGCCTCGTTCGCCGCCACCGACCGACCCGTTCGCGTGAGCAGCCCCGCGCCCACTTGACGCTCGAGCCGCACGATGCGCCGGCTCACCGACCCCTTCGTTTCCCCCAGCTCCCGCGCCGCCGCGGAGATCGAGCCGCGGTCGGCCACGAGGCTGAAGGCCACGAGGTCCTGCGTGCGGTAGCCCGTTTCCGGTTCGGCAACCTTGAGTTGCATTTCCGGCATCTTGTCTCCGTTTCGGAAACTCGTATCTTTGCCCCCGTTCCCCGCCAAACTCCAACCCGGATTTCCCATGTCCTCGAACGTTCCCTCCTCCCGCGGCCTGCATCTCGCCCTCTGGGTCGTGCAGGGCCTCCTCGCGTTCGCCTTCCTCGGCGCGGGCGTGATGAAGATGACCACCCCTGTGGCGGAGCTCGCCGCGAACATGGGGTGGGTGAACACCACGCCCGAACCGCTCGTGCGCTTCATCGGCGCGGCGGAGTTCGCGGGCGCGCTCGGCCTCATCCTGCCATCCGCGCTTCGCATCAAGCCCATGCTCACGCCGATCGCAGCGGCGCTCCTCGTCGTGGTGATGATCCTCGCGGCGGGCAAGCACGTGATGATCGGCGAGGCCCCGATGGTCGTGGCGCCGCTGGTGCTCGGCGGGCTCTGTGCCTTCGTGGCGTGGGGCCGCGGGGTGAAGGCGCCGATCGCCTCCCGTTGAGGGAAGGGGCGGATTCCCTCGCGGCGGTGGGCAGGCCACGCGGCCGCTCCCGCTCCCGCGAGGGCCGCTGCGTTCAGCGCTTCGGGGGCGCCGCCGCCCGGTCTTCGAGCGGACGCAAGGGCGCGCAGGTGACGGTGAGCGAGAACGGGCCCACCGCGCCGCGCTTGCCGTCCACCGCCACCAGGTACTCCCGCTGGGCGAAGGACTGGATCTTGATGGTGCCGTTGCCGCCCTTCTTGCCGTCGGCTTCGCACTCGGGAACGAGGTGCTTCTCCGTGGGGCAGGCGCCCTCGTAGTCCCACGCGAGCGCGATGAGGTCGAGGTCCACGCAATCCGAATACAGGTTCAGCGTGACCTGGGTGTTTTCGGGGGCGGTGAGCGTGTACACGCGCTCGGCGCCGGAGTGGTGGTCGCCGGTGGGCATGCAGAAGGCGGTGGCGTAGAACTTGTCGTCCCACGCCGAATCGCCGCCGAGGGTGGTGTCGGTGATGGTGCTGCCGCAGGCCAGCGCGCCGCTCAGGCAGTTCCGCGGCGCGGTGGGCACGACCTCCGTGGCGCACTCGGGGAGGGCCGGGGCGCCGCTCGTGGCCTCGCCCGCGCCGAGGCCGGAGAGCGCACCGCAGGCGGCGAGGAGGAGGATCACGGCGCCGACACCTTGCGTTCGCTGCGCAGGAGCCCGAACAGCAGGCGGTTGTCGCCCTCGGGTGTGGCGTGGCGCAGCGTGCCTTCGAGCACGAAGCCGAAGGACTCGAGCAGGTGCACGCCGGCCCGATCGTCGGCGCGGAGGCGCACCTCCACGCGGTTCAGCGTGTCGAAGCGGGCGAAGAGGTGGTCGAGCACGAGGTGCACCATCTCGCGGGCCACGCCCTGCCCGGCCGCCTGGGGGTGCAGCACCCAGCCCGCTTCGAGCTCGGCGGGGGCGCCCCACACCTGCCGCCAGCCGATGCCGCCCACGAGCTGGCCGTCGAGGGCCACGCCGAGGTCGGCGCGCGGCGGCCGCCCGTAGCGGGCCACGGTGTCGGTGATGTAGCGGGCCACGTGCGAAGGCGAGGTGCCGCCGAGCCAGCTCGCGTACCGCTCGCCGGGCATCGACAGCGCGTAGGCGTACATCGCGTCCACGTCGTCGACCGTGAAGGGGCGGACGGCGATGCGGCCGGCCCGCAGCGTGGGCGGCAGCCAGGCTTCGTTGATCACGACACGATCTCGCCGCCGGAGGCCGTCCACGCGGGGAGGCCGCCCGCGAGCGCGAAGGTGTCCTCCATGCCGCGCTCGCGGAAGAAGGCCACGGCGCGCGCGGAGTCCACCCCGTTGGCGCAGACCGCGATGACGAGCTGATCCCACGCCAGCTCGCTCACCCGCACGTTGACCTCGGCCATCGGCATGTGCAGCGCGCCCTTGATGTGCCCGCCCTTCCAGGCCTCGGCGGAGCGCACGTCCACCCATGCGATCGGCCGGCTCCGGCCGGCCGCCATCACGGCGGCCGCCGTCATCGTGAGGTTGCCCACGGTCACGTCGGCGGCGTCCACATCGCGCGAGCCCGACTCGCCCCCTACGGGGACATCGCCGGGGTCGCGGCTTTCGCCGTACTTTTCACGGGTCTTGGCGTCTTCGCGGTCCTGGAAGGCCCGCGCCGCTCGGCTCGCGACCGTCAGCGGCAGGTTCATCAAGCGTCGCAGCATCGCGCGAGCTTAGCGCATACATGAGGCCGATGCTCCTCAGCCTCCTCCTCCCCGCCGCGCTGGCCGCCGACCCCCCGTCGAGCGCCGACATCGTGAGCGAACGGGTCGTGTCCGCCTCGCCCGAGGCGCTCGCCGCCGTGCTCCTCGACCTCCCCCGTTACGCCACGGCCCTCCCCCCGGCGTGCGTCGGCCGCCTCACGATCGGCACCCCCCAGAGCGGCCTCGGCGCGCGCGCCCGCATCCGCTACGACATGGCCGCGATGCACCGTAATCTCGACATGACGGTCAGCCGGGCCGAGGTTTCGGCCACCCGCGCCATCGTGGACTTCGATCACGCGAGCGACCGCGGGTTCATCACGCGCTGGTTCCTCGAAAGCCAGGCCGATGGCACCCACGTGAAGGTCACGACCGCGATCAACCCGCCGCCGTGGCCCTTCACGAAGTACTACTTCGATGCGGTGAAGCCGGAGTGGGACACCTGCCAGGGCCAGATCGTGGAGAACGTGGCGAAGCTGGCGGGCGGCGGGGCGTGATCGCGCTCGGTCTCCTGCTGCTGAGCCTGCCCGCCCATGCGGGCGGAGAGGCCCGGCGGGAGGCCGACGAGCTCGCGAACCGCGGCGCCTACGCCGAGGCGCTCGTCGCCTACCGGGTCTGCGCAGCCGGCACCGACGCCAGCTCGCGCTACTGCGGTACGCAGGCGGAGCGGCTCGCGCCCCAGGCGGCTGACGACTTCGCGGGCTGGTCGGTCCTGATGGCGGTGCAGCGCGACTACCGACAGCTCCCTGCGGCGGAGGCGACGGCGCGGGTGGAAGCCGAGCTCGCGGAGCGGCCCTCGGGGCCGGCGGCGGCGGCGCTTCGCGCCTGGCTCGCGCACGAGCGGCTGCGGGCGGGCGAGCCCGCCTCGGCGGAGGGCCTCTCTCCCCGCGATGGCGCCTGGGTGGAGGAGGGGGCGGCGCGGGTGCGGCAGGCGCGTCGCCATGCGGGGGTGGCGGCGCTGGGGGGCGCGCTCGCGGCGGTCTACGTGGGGGTGGCGGCGCGCGGCCTGTGGAGCGGCGGCGGCCTCCGAGGGGCGTTGCCCGTGGCCGTAGGCGGCTTCCTCCTGCTCGGGGTGCTTCCGGTCCTCGCGGCGCTGCCGCTGGAGCCCGGCGTGGCAGGCGCCCTCCTGGTGAACGCCGGCTGGGCCGCCGGGGCGCTCCTGCTCGCGCGCTCGGCGCCGCCTGCGCTCGGCGCCGCCGGCACCTTCGGCGGCTTCCTCGCGCTCGCCTGGTCGCACGGCTGGCTCGACCGCATGGGCCTGCCGTGAGCGCCATCCGTCGCATCCGCCTCGGGCGCGCGCCGAACTGCTCCTCGCTGGGAAACGTGGTGAACGTGCTCCTCTGGGCGCAGCCCGCCGTGGCGGCGCTCTGGGTGGCGGCCGAGGCGTGGAGCGTCCGCCGTCGCCGCCCGGAGCCCGATGGCGGCGAAACCCGCGCCATCGACGAGCCTCCTGCGCTCGTGAGCACCAGCCCCGACAACGGCGCGCCCCACGAGGCCCACGTGCAGGTCACGCGGGCCTGCGCGCTGCCGTGCCCGAGCTGCCACATCGAACCCGAGGCGCACGGGGCGCACGTGCCGCTCGCGGAGGTGGCGGCCCGCTTCGACGGTCTCGCGGCGCGGGGGGTCTTTCACGTCGCGGTGGGCGGCGGCGAGGCCCTCTCGCATCCCGAGCTCGGCGCCATCGCCGATGCGGCCCACCGCGCCGGCCTCAGCATCGGCCTCACGACCAGCGGCGTGGGCGAGCTCGCCCCGACCGCGCGTTTCGACCAGGTGAACGTCTCCCTCGACGCGGTGGGCGAAGGCTTCCGCAAGGCCCGCGGCTACGCCGGGGCCGAGCGGGCGCTCGCCGCCATCCGCCGCCTCGCGCGCACTGCCGCGCGGGTGGGCGTGAACATCGTGCTCGACCGCGACACGTTCGAGGCGCTCCCGGAAACGGTCGCCGCGGCGGTGGCCGCGGGCGCGGTCGATGTGCACCTCCTCCGCCTGAAGCCCGTCGGCCGGGCGGTGGGTGAGTACGCCGAACGTCGACTCACCGCCGAGCAGGCGATGGCGGTATGGCCGCGCCTCGTCTCGCTCATCGAGCGCTTTCCCGGCGTGGACTTCCGCGTGGATTGCGCGATGACCCCCTTCCTCGCAGCCCACGGCCTCTCCCCCCAGCGAATGGCCGCCTTCGGGTGGACGGGCTGCCACGGCGGCGACGCGCTCGTGGCGCTCGATCCCGCCGGCGCCGAGTCGGCGTGCAGCTTCGTGTCCGGCCCCGTCGATGCGAGCTGGCGGGAGGGTGTCACCCACGGCGCCTGCGCCGACTGCGCGTGGCGGTCGCTCTGCCGCGGCGGCTGCCACGCGGTGGCGCGGCACCTCACCGGCTCGCTGATGGTGCCCGATCCCGAATGCCCGAGGGTCCTGGCCCTCGGTGCCGCCTGACCCGGGTGCGACATCCCGCCGCATCGCGTCAATCGTTGATCCAAAAACGAAAAAGTTGCATTCAACGATTGGGCAACCGATAAGCTACCACACTGCTCCCGGGCGCTCCTTTGGTTCGCATCTCCGTCACCGGCCTCCTCACCGTCATCGGCACCATCATGGTGTTCTTCGGTTTGACGGCGGCCATTCCAGCGTCGTCCTGGGAGCCTGCCTGCCGCGCCACGACCACGTTCGAGTCCCCGTGCCTGCGTCTCCTCGTGGGCCTCGAGATCGAGTCGGACTCGGAGAGCGTGGATCGCGATCGGCTCATGGACTGGTGCGGGGGCGATGAGCTCTGCCGGGTGGAGGTGCTCGATGCGCGCCCCGCCGGGGATGCGTGGTCGGAACACGCGCTCTGCGAGCTGTGGGCGCCCACCTACCGGCTCACCTGCGAGCAGGGCATCGCCCGCCGCCAAGCGGCGCGCTGACCACGCTCACCCCCGCAGCTCTTCCCGCCCGCGCAAGGCCCAGGCCAGACTGATCGCGGCGCTCCCGCAGACGAGGAGCGCCCAGATGGCCGCTCCCCCCGGGCTGCTCCCGCGGCGGAGCAGGTCGGCCACGAGCCACCCGAACGTGACCACCAGCACCACCGTGCCGGGGGCGCGCGAGCCGAGCGAGGCGCCCGTGAGCGCGCCCGCCACGAGAAAGAGGGCCGTTCCCGGCCACCGCCAGCTCCCCAGCCAGCGCGCGGCCTCCAGCGCCGCCTCGGAGGGGGGCGCGGCGCCCGGGTCGAGGAGGAGCCGGCCCTCCACGAGCCAGCCGCCCGACACCCGCAACACGGCCGTGGCGGGCTGGGTGAGCCCTTCCACCAGCGCGGCGAGGAGGCCGAGCGGGGCCGCCAGCACGAGCACGCTGAGCAGCACGCGCGCCCGGTGCACGCCGAGGGTGGCGAGGGTGAGCCAGTCCCCGCGCCGACGCATGCCATCCACCGCAAGCGCGGCGCCCACGAGGCCGAGGGAGGGGGAGAGGAGCGCCCACGTGTGGGGAACATCGGCCAGGAGCCGCGCCATCGGGTCGCGGCCGGTCGCGGTGCTCTCGGTGAGCACCACGAGCGCGAGGAGGCCGGCGCCGCCGAGCTCGGTAAGGAGCAGCGCCCGCAGCCACGCGAGCGCGAGCAGGCGGCTCAGCGGCGCCATGCGGCCCCCGCGAGCGCTACCAGCGGGGCGAGGAACAGGAGGCTCGCCGCGAGCGGGCTGAGCGTGCCCGACCAGGCGTCGAGCACGCGCACGAGCGCCCAGCTCCCGAGCAGCAGGCCGCCCACCACGGGGCCCGCGCGGAAGCGCCGCGCGAGGCCCGCACCGGCTACCGCGAGCGGCACCAGCCCGGCGGGCAGAAGCGACCGTTTCCAGAGGAGCCAGCGTTCGTACCCGTCGCGGCCGAGCGCCGCGCTCACCGCGAGCTGCCGCCGGAGGTCGGGGGTGCTGCGCTCGGCGGCGTGCACGCGGCCGCGCCCGCTCACGGGCACGGGCAGCTCGAGCGTGTCGGCGTGCAGCCGGGTGCCGTCGGGGAGGCTCACGTCCACCCCGCCGAGGCTCGCCAGCACGCCGCCCTCGCGCGCCTGCAGGCGCGCCGAGGTGGCGGTGCCGGTGCGCTCCCCGTCGGTGAAGGCGAGGCCCGCGCCGGCGCTCGCCACCCACCAGGCGCCGAGGCGCACCGCCTCGTCGGCGCGGGGCTCCAGGGCGGCGAGCGCCTCCGCGCGCGCATCGCGGAGGGCGGCGCGCGCCAGCGGCTCGCCGCCGTGGTGC
>CAISIK010000205.1 GCA_903885375.1 uncultured Pseudomonadota bacterium | reverse complement strand
GTTGGTTGCCCTTCCACGCAGACCATTACAGCAAGCGGCGTGCCAACATTCGGGCACGGGCGAAGGTGGGTTTTTCGCCGGAATAGTGGGAAGGTTCGATCCCAATGGCAGGTGCGATCCTTCCCATTGGGTAGTGGCGGGGTCGGCGGCCGCAAGACGCGGCGCCGTCGGGGCCGGGAGCGGCGTGCCCCGCTGCGGGCAGGAGGGCGGGCAGGAGGGGTCGGGAGGGGGGGTGCTGGGTCCTGTCGGCGCGGACCACCCCTCCGCTCGGCCCGCAGCGGGCCTCGGTCGGGGCGGTCCGCACCGCCACCCGGCACGTCACCCAGCCGGCCCACGCCGCACGACCGACGACGACGCGGCGCCCGACGCCCTGCGGAGGCTGGCTGCGGGCCGCCTCCCGAGCGGCCTCGGCACTCCGAGACAGCACGCCACGCCACGCCACGCCACGCCACGACCGACCGACCGACCGACCGACCGGCCCGGACCGCGCCCGACCCCGAAGCCCCACGCCGCGCCGGCTCGCGGGAGCGGGAGCGGGGGCGGTGAGCGACCACCGAAGGGGCACGCATCGCCCCTCACCCCTCCGCGATCGGCCCCCCGGCGAGCGGCAGGGGGCTCAGGTCGAAGCGGAGCGCGGGGGGCACGCCGAGCCAGCGATCTCCGGGCTCGGCGGGGGGGAGCGGGCGCGTCCAGGCGCGGGGGAGGTGCACGTTGCCGGCGGCGTCCCAGGCCACGGGGATGACGCGGTGGGCGCGGCGGCCGTCGCGCAGCTCCACGACCGCCATCACCGAGCGGCGGTCCTCGCCCCCCACGGCGGCCACGCCCGCGAAGACGACCACGACGGCGTCGGGGTTGCCGCGGCAGGCCACGTTGCGGACCACGTCGTCGAGGGTGCCGTCGAGGCGGCCGAGGAAGAGGTAGTGCTCGGCCACCACGCCCTCGAACGCGAAGACCTGCAGGCCGCGGAGGCCGTTCTCGAGGATCTCGCGGTTGGCGAGCGGCGCCATCAGGTCGAGGACCGCAACCGGGTCGTCGGGGGCCGGGGCCGCCATCCGGGTGGCGCCGAAGAGCAGCTCGCCGGGGTTGAGCTCGCCAGGGCGATGACTCACCCGCGCCGACTCCACGGGCTCCCCCTCCAGCCACTCGCGGAAGGGCTCCGGGAGCGTCTCCACGCCCTTTCCCTGCGAGACCACCCAGTCGCCGAAGAACACGCCGACCTGGCCTTCCCGCTCGCCGATGAGCCGCCATGCGAGCCACCACGCATCGCCCGGTGGCTGCCACTCGAGGACGACGGCGGCGCGCCGGTGGCTGCCGGCGATGGCCACGCGCGCCTCCCCTTCCCTCACCCTCCGCACCACCCCGGGCCGCTGTCCGAGCTGCCGGAAGCAGGTGGCGTGGAACCGTTCGTCGCCGGGGTCGGGCGCGCCAGTCTCGGCCCACTCGTGCGTGTCGGCGGTGAAGAAGCGGAAGCCAGCAGCGGCGCCGCCCGTCTGGCGAATCTGCTCTTCGGCGCAGGCGAGCAGGAAGGCGCGCACCGCCTCGTCGTCAGCCGGGTCGAGCGCCGAAAGCGGACGGCGCGTAACCTCCACCTCGAAGCGACGACGTTCCCGGGCCATCCGCGCGCTCCCGCTTGCACCCACAGTACCACGCGCTACCCTCGATCGATGGCCGTCGCCCTGCTGCTGCTGTTCCTCGCTTGCGCGGCGGTCGACGAGCACTCGGGAACGGTGGAACCCGATGCCGACTGCGCCCCCGCCGATGAGAACGTGCATCCCGGGGCGGTGGAGTGGTGCGACGGGGTGGACAACGATTGTGATGGCGTGGTGGATGAGGTGGCCGCCGACGCCCTCCCCTGGCACGCCGACGCCGATGGTGATGGGTTCGGCGAGGCCGGTCCCTCCCGCTGGAGCTGCACCCCTCCCGAGGGCTACACCGCCGACGATACCGATTGCAACGACGCCGACGCCGCCGTGTACCCGGGTGCTCCCGAGCCGGACTGCGCCGACCCCGTCGACCACAACTGCGATGGCGCGGTGGGGTTCGCCGACGGGGATGCCGACGGGTGGGCCGCCTGCCTCGACTGCAACGACACCGACGCCGCCGTGAACCCCGAGGCCCCCGAAGCGTGCAACGGCGTGGACGACGACTGCAACGGCCTCGTCGACGAGGCCGATCCCGCCGTGGTCGACGCCATCCCCTGGTACGCCGACGCCGACGTGGACGGCTACGGCGATCCCGGCGCCTCCACCCTCGCCTGCGAGGCGCCCTCCGGCTTCGTGGCGGAGGGCACCGACTGCAACGACGCCGACGCCGCCGTGAACCCCGCCGCCACCGAGCTGTGCAACGGGGTGGACGACGACTGCGACGACCTCCTCGACGACGCCGACCCCGACCTCGCCGACCCCGCCACCTGGTACACCGACGCCGACAGCGACGGGTTCGGCGACCCGGCGGTGCCCACGTCCGGCTGCGCGGCCCCCCTCGGCACTGCGGCCGACAACACCGACTGCAACGACGCCGACGCCGCCGTGAACCCCGACGCCACGGAGCTGTGCAACGCAGTGGACGACGACTGCGACGGCCTCACCGACGACGCCGACCCCGGCCTCGCCGACCCCGCCACCTGGTACACCGACGCCGACAGCGACGGCTACGGCGATCCCGCGGCCCCCACCGCCGC
>CAISIK010000204.1 GCA_903885375.1 uncultured Pseudomonadota bacterium | reverse complement strand
CGGCCCCCCCTGACCCGCCCTCACATCGCCGCGAAGAGCTCGAGCGGGCGGCCGACGCGGGCGGCCCAGGCGACTTCGTTGTGTTCGGCGCCCGGCTCCCACCAGTGCCAGAGGTCGGTGTCGAAGGTGTAGCCCTCGGCGCTGAGCACATCGCGCATCTGGAGGGTTTCGCAGTAGTTGTCGCTGCCGTCGAGGTCGTCGTCGTTCACGCCGTCGCGGTCGCTGTCGGCGCAGGTCGTGCCCGAGCCTCCGGAGTCGATGTAGAGGGCGGTCGCGCGGTGACCGGCGCCCGTGTAGCGCTCGAGGATCGTCTCGTTGTGGAGCTCGATGCTCCCCCAGCCGAGCGTGCCCGACAGGCTCGCCGCGAAGGCGTACTCGCCAGGGTGCCGGTCGGCGATGTGCAGGGAAACGAGCCCGCCGAGCGAGCTGCCGAGCACGCCGACGGGGCCGGGCTCGCCGTAGTTCGTGCGGACCAGCGGCCGAACGGTGTCCTGCACGAAGTCGGCGTAGGCGTCGGCCTCACCGCCGTACCGGTCGCCGTCGAGCGTGTCGGGTACGTGGGTGTACTCCTCGAAGCGGTCGGCGGTGTTGTCGATGCCGACCACGAGCATGGCGGCGGGCGCGCTCTCGTCGAGGCGCCAGCCGCCCCACATCGCGTTCTCGTCGAAGAGGTTCTGCCCGTCGTGCGCGTAGAGCACGTGCGTGATGGGCTCGGCGGGAACGAGGAGGTGCAGCGTGCGGGGGGCGTTGGCGGCGTCGCCGATGGCGAAGAAGCGTTCGAAGTGCGCCTCGTCGGTGGCTACGAGGCTCATCTCGCCGAACTCGTCGGTGGTGTAGCGGCGCGACCAGGGGTCGGCGAGCCAGCGATCGCCGTCGGTGAACTTGTAGCCGCCGTCGGTGGCCTCGATGAGCGCCCAGCACACGCCGGCGTGGCAGGTCATCTCGGCGGGCGCCCAGTCGTTGTCGTCGCCCGCAACCTGCCAGGTGCCGGGCGCGAGCGACACCACGAGGAGGCCCTCGGCGGTGCGGGCCGGGAAGCCGAGCTCCGTGGAGAGCCGCTCCATCGCGGCCACCCCGCCCGCTTCGATCTCGGCGACCACGTCGGCCGCAGCGGGAAGCGACTCACCGGAGTCACCCGTGTCGACGTCGGCGGTGTCACCGTGGCGTGCGCCCCGCCCGCCCGTTTCCGAGGCGGGATCGGCCGCCTCGCAGGCCAGCAGCAGGAACATCATCCCGCGATGTCCTCGCCGCCATCGATGCGGAGCACGTTGCCGTTGATCCAGCGGGCGCCGGGCTGGGCGAGCAGCACGAGGGCGTCGGCCACGTCTTCCGGGGTGGTGAGCCGGCCGCCGGGGTTGCGGGCCAGCGCCTTCTTCACGAGCTCGTCGGCGCCGGGAATCTTGCGGAGCGCGGGGGTGTCGGTCACGCCGGCGAGGATGGCGTTGGTGGTGATGCCGCGCGGCGCGAGCTCTACCGCGAGCTGGCGGCAGGCCGCTTCGAGCACGGCCTTGGCGGCGCTCACGGGGCCGTAGCCGGGCCAGACCATGTGCGAGCCGCTGCTGGTCATCGCCCAGATGCGCCCTCCCTGGCCGAGGAGGCCGGCCGCCACGAGGTCCTGGGCCCAGTACACGAGCGAGCTGCCCATGACGTCGAGCGTCATCTCCAGCTGCTTGCGGGTGGCGGCGCGCTCGCCTACGAAGGGGGCCAGGGAGCCGAAGGCGAGGGAGTGCAGGAGCGCGGCCACGCCGCCTTCCCCGCACCGCTCGCGCAGCTCCGCCACGATGCGGGCGCGGCCCTCATCGTCGGCGGCGTTCTGGTTGAAGAACCAGGCTTGACGGCCGGCGGCCTCGATGTCGGCGCGGACCGCATCCACCTGGGGCTGCGTGCCGCGACGGTCGAGGTGCACGCCCGCCACATCGTAGCCGGCCCGTGCGAACGCACGGGCGGCTGCGGCGCCGAACCCGGAGGAGACGCCGAGGATGAGGACGGTGGCCATCCGCGGAAGCTTACTTGTGCTCGCCGTCGGCCGGAGCAGTGGGGGCCGCGGCGGCGGCCGGGGCCGCGGGGGCTTCGCCGGCGGCCGGGGTCACGGTGGCGCCAGCGGCGGTCGCGGGCTCCGTGATCGTGGAGGCCTTCTTGAGCTCGTCGATGTAGCCCTCGATCACCTCGTTGCGGAGCTGCTCCTTGATCTTGTCCTTCACTTCCTCGACGGGCACGCTCTCGCGCATCTCCTCGATCTCGATCACGTGGTAGCCGAACTTGGTCTTCACGGGGCCGATGATGTCGCCCTTCTTGCCGGCGAACACCGCATCGGCGAACTCGGGCACCATGCGCTGCTTCTCGAACCAGCCGAGGTCGCCGCCTTCCTTGGCGCTGCCCTTGTCGGTGCTCTTCTTCATCGCGACATCGGCGAAGGTGGCGGGGGCCGCGGTGACTTCGGCGAAGATGGCCTTGGCCTCGGCCTCATCGGCCACGAGGATGTGGCGGGCCTTGGCCTGGGGACGGGCGAACTGGACGGCGTGGTCGTCGTACCACTTCTTGATCGCTTCGTCGGTGGTGCGGGCTTCGACGGTGCGCTCGAGCAGCGCGGTCACCAGCGCGTTGCGCTCGGCGAAGGCGATGCCCACCTTGACCTTGGCGTCCTGGTCGAGCTTCTGCTTCAGCGCTTCCTGGTACAGGATCTCACCGATGACGACGTTCTCCTTGAGCTTGTCCATGCCGCCGCGGGCCACGAGCGAGTCGCGCACGTTGGCGGGGAGCTGCTCCACCTGCGCATCGACCATGCCCTGGGTGACGTTCTGGCCGTTGACGACCTTGATGACCTCGCCCGTGCGCTCGATGACGCCGGGGACGGGAGGCGGGGGCGGCTCGCAGCCGATGAGCATGAGCGCGACGAGAGACAGCATGGAATCCTCGGAAGGTCGCGCCTCTTACCGGTGGCAGCCTCCTCGTCAAGTTTCCGGCGGGCCCGCCACCCCGGCTTCGGCCAGAATGGCCCGGACGGCCGGGATCGCGAGGCTGTTCCCGGCCAGTTCCCAGCGGGTGGCCGTCGGCATCGCCTCGGGAAAGCGGTAGCCCTCGGGAAAGCCCAGCAGGCGGAGCACCTCCTCCGGAGAGAAGCGGCGCACGCCGGCGCGGTCGCGGAGGTAGCTGCCCGCTCGCAACGGGGAGCGGCCGTAGGCCGAGGTGAAGCAGTTTACGATCGCGTCGGGGTCGGCCTCGTCGACGAGATCGGCGGAGTAGCCGAACCCGCGCACGGTGGCCTCCGGCAGGAAGAGGACGCTCGCGGGGTGGGGGTCGAGGTGGCCGGCGAGGGCGCGGGTGGGCGATCGGGCGAGCGGCGTGGAGAAGTCGCTGCGGTGGGGCTCGCCGGTGTCGCTGCGGGCCACGAGGTAGTAGCGCTGCCGCCGCATCGGCACGCCCAGCGTGGAGGGGCAGAGGAGCCGCTCGTGCAGGCTGTACCCGGCGGCGATGAGCGCCGCGCGCAGCTCCCCCCGGGACTGGGAGGGCACGAACCCGGGCACGTTCTCCATCGCCACCACCTCGGGGCGGAGCCGCGCGACGAGGGGGAGCAGATGGAGCAGGGCCCGCGCGCGCGGGTCTTCGCGGTCGCGGCTGGCGCCGCGCACCGTGTAGGGCTGGCACGGCGGGGAGAGCCACCAGCGGGGCGCCACGAACGCGGCGAGCTGGGCCTCGCGCACGGCGGCGAGGTTCCAAGCCAGGGGCGCGTGGCCGTGGTTGAGCGCGTAGGTTTCGTTCGCCGCCGCAGACTGGTCCACGGCGGCGGCCACGGGCCCGCCCCACGCGAGGCCCGCGGCGCCGAGCCCGCTGAAGAGCTCGAGGAGGGGGCCCACCCCGCGGTGGCTACTGTTCGCCGAGGTGGCGGTCGAGGATCCAGCGCACCACGTCGATGCCCGGATCGTCAAGGTTCGCGCTCATGCGCCAGGGGGTGAACACCACGGAGCCCTTCCCGCTCTCGAACTCCACGAGCATCGGCGAGTTCTCCTCGGTGCCCGTTTCCATGCCCTGGCGCCAGGGCGCATCGGCGCGGAGGAAGACCTTGGCATCGTCGCCCACAGTGTCGGCCACGGGCCAGGCATCGAGGTCGAGGTTCATCTTCACGGTGTCGCCGCCTACGGCGTTCTCGAGCCCGCTGATGGTGACCTCGCACTTCAGGAGCTTGGGCTCGCCGATCTGCGCCTCGTCGGGCGCGCCGTCGCCCACGAAGCCGATCTGGGTGGGCCAGGTCTCGGCGATCACGTCGTAGCTCCAGTCGCTGGCGTACACGACGCCGCCGGACTCCACGTAGTCCTTGAGGTTCGCCTTGACCGCCTTCACCGTTTCGTCGCCCGCATCCCCGTAGAAGATGCCGGACTCCAAGTGGCCACCCGCGAAGAAGATGGCGTCGTAGCTCTTCATCTCCTCGATGTTGCCCAGGAACTGCAGGAGCTCGTCGCCGCGCTGCCCGTCCACCGCCTTGGCGCCGCCGATGCCCACCTTCTGGAGCACCGCGTCGAAGTCGTCGAAGTCGCCGGAGACCACGGCCACGTCGGTGCCGGCCGAGCCGGTGCAGGTGGCGTTGGGCACCTCCACTTCGGTGCCGTTGGAGACCACCGCATCGAACATGTCGACCGTGGTGGAGCCGTACTGCACGTACACAGTGTACGTGCCGTCCGCGAGGTCTTCGAGCTTCCACTCGCCGTTCTCGTCGGTCAGGGTCTTGCGGGTGTCCCGCAGCTCGCCCGACGTGTCGATGATGTGGGTGTACACGCTCGCGCCTTCGAGCCAGAGGTAGGACTCCGGATCACACACGCGGCCGGTGATGGAACCATCCCCGTGCCCGTAGAGGTTCGGGACGTAGGAGAGGTTGTTGTCGTTGTCGCAGCCGGTGAGCGCGAGGACGAGGGTGAGGATGGAGCCCATCAGTAGGACCTCCCCGGCACGAGCACGTAGATGTCGAGGGTATCGAGAAGCACGGTGCCATCGCCGAGCACGTTGAGGGTGATCTTGTAGGTCTGGTCGGTTTCGCCTGCGGCCACCGCGCCGCGGAAGGTGAGGTCGAAGTCGAGCTTCTGGCCGTTGGCGCTGGAGGAGAGCGCGTAGCTCTCGGGGCTGATCGACTTCACGAAGCCGTAGTCATCGTCCTCCACCTGCAGCACCACCTCGCTGAACTGCACGCTGTCCACGAGGTCGGAGATGGCATCCACGATGGTGGTGCGGAGCGAGGCCGAGCTGCCGCTCCAGGTGAACACGAGCTTGTCGTCGACCGCGCCGTCACCATCGAGGTCGGCGTAGCTCTTGGTGCGGGTGGAGAGGTCCTCCATCTGGGACTTGGGCGTGTTGCCCGACACGCTGATGCCGATGAGGGTGGCGTTGAGCGCCTTGGCGGCGGTGACCACGGCGTCGGAGCCGGCGTCGAGCGGGCAGCCGCCGGGCGTCTGGTTGTAGCTGCGGCTGGAGGAGTCGGGGTCGCGCATGTAGTTGTCGGTCACGTACACCACGACGGGGAGCGCGTAGGGCCGGAAGCCCATGCCGCCGCCCGTACCGATGCCGGGCACGCTGGAGTCGTAGTTCTGGCCGCCGCCGCCGCCGAAGGGGTCGGCGCCCGAGGCGATGAAGGGCCGCGCGTCCTTGGTGGAGTCATAGCTGCCGTTGCACGTCATGTCGTAGCCGGCGCCCGTGAGCGTCTGGTACAGGGCCTCCATCGCGCCCTCGGGGCCGTCGCCGCCGTTGTGGATGCCGAGGCCCGAGAGCGTGCTCTGCACCGCCGAGGTGCTCGTGGTGATGGGCTTCATCAGGGCGAAGATCTTGTCGCCGCTGGTGCCCATGCCGCTGTAGTTGTAGTCGTCGAAGGTGGCCACGCCGTACTGCGCGTCGGGGAGCTGTCCGCTGAGCTGGCTCACGATCTGCGAAAACTCGCTGGACATCGAGCTCAGCGTGGTGCTCATGGAGCAGGTGGTGTCGAGGAGGAAGGCGATGTCGCCCTGGCTCACGCTCAGGGTGAACTCGAAGCCCTTCTCCACCGTGGTGCGCTCCTCCACGGTCACGTAGATGCCCTCGATCACGCTGCCGCCATCGGCGGGGTTGGTGCCCGCGGCGAGCTCGGCGCCATCGGTGAAGCCATCGCCATCGCTGTCGGGGTTCAGGCGGTCGGTGCCGTGGGCAGCCTCCTCGGCGTCGGCGATGCCATCGCCGTCGGCGTCGGTGTCCGCGCCATCCCACATGCCGTCACCATCGGTGTCGAGCGGGCGCTTGCCCCCGCCGGACTCCTCCGCGTCGGAGAAGCCGTCGCCATCGCTGTCGTCGTCGAGGTAGTCGGCCACGCCATCGCCATCGAGGTCGCGCGGCTGCGACTCCCAGGCGCTGGTGCCGGCCTCGTCGATGTCGGGGGCGCCATCGCCATCGCTGTCCTCGTCGCGGTAGTCGGCGGTGCCGTCGCCATCGGAGTCGACCACGGCGCATTCGGCGCCGATCTCGATGGTGTCGAGGATGCCATCGCCATCGTCGTCGAGGTCGGCGTAGTTGCCCACGTCGTCGTCGTCGTCGTCGTCGCTGCCCTCATCGTTGTCGCGAATGCAGTTTTCGTCGGAGTCGAGGTCGCGGAAGTCGGCGGTGCCGTCGAGATCGCTGTCCCAGGCGAGGGTCACGACGTCCTTGTCGCCCGCCTCCACCTTGTCGGCGATGCCATCGTCGTCGGAGTCGAGGTCCTGGTAGTCGGCGGTGCCATCGCCATCGCTGTCGGTGGAGACGCCCGCGCCGTCGGCGGTGTCGCCCTGTGCTTCCGCGGGATCGACGTAGCCTTCGTCGAGGTCGAGGATGGTGTCGCCATCTTCGTCCTTCCAGGAAACGAGGACGGCGCTGCCATCCCCTCCGCCGCTTCCGGTGCCGGTGCACGCCGCCAGAAGCGTGAGCAGGAGGGAGTACGAACGCATGAACACCTCGCGGGAGTTCGTAGGCTACCGTATCTGCCGGCGTTCGGCCATAGAATATCGTGCGCACTAAGCGGGGCATCCGCGCCCCGGTGGGGCATCCGCGCCCCGGTGGGGCATCCGCGCCCCACTTCCGGTCAGGTCTTCTGCTTCGCCTTCCGGTACTCCGTCCAGCCGCCGGGGAACACATCCACCCGGCCCTCCTCCACGCTGATGATCTTGTTGGCCACGGTCTCGATGAGGTCGCGATCGTGGGTCACGAAGATGCAGGTGCCGGGGAAGGTCTGGATGCCGTCGCGCAGGGCGCTGATGGCCTCGAGGTCCATGTGGTTGGTGGGCTCGTCGAGCATGAGCGTGTTGTGGCGCAGCAGCATGAGGCGCGCGAGGATGGCCCGCACGCGCTCGCCGCCGGAGAGCGTGGTGGTGGGCTTGTCGCCGTCCTCTCCCGAGAAGAGCATGCGGCCGAGCACGCTGCGCACGCCCTCCTTGCCGGCATCGGGCTTCTGCTCGAACATCCAGTCGAAGATCTTGTGGCCGGGCGGGATCAGGCCGTCGTGCTCCTGCGGGAAGTACCCGACATCCACCTCGTGGCCCCACTTGATGTTGCCGGCGATCGAGGGGAGCTTGCCCATCAGCGTTTCGATGAGCGTGGTCTTGCCCACGCCGTTCTTGCCGATGATCGCCACCTTCTCGCCGCGCGACACGCTCAGGTGCAGACCCTTGAACAGGGCCTGGCCATCGTAGCCGCACGCCAGCTTGTGGATTTCCAGCACGTCGCGGCCGCCTGGCTTGTCGAACTCGAACTTGATGAACGGCCGGGCGATGTTGCTGCGCTTGATCTCGTCGGGGCGGAGGCGCTCCAGCTCCTTCTTGCGGCTCGCCGCCTGCGAGGAGCGCGTGCCCGCCGCGAACCGGGAGATGAAGTCCTGGAGCTGCTTGATCTTCTCCATCTTCTTGGCGTTGCTCGAGGCCACCTGGCCGCGGACCTGCGCTTTCGCCCGCACCATGTCGTCGTAGTTGCCGGTGTACTGGATGATGGTTTCGTAGTCGATGTCGGAGATGTGCGTGCACACGCTGTTGAGGAAGTGCCGGTCGTGGCTGATCACGACGAGCACGCCATCGAAGCCGTGGAGGAACTCCTCCAGCCACTCGATGCTCTCGAGGTCGAGGTGGTTGGTGGGCTCGTCGAGCAGGAGCGCCTGCGGGCGACCGAACAGCGCCTGCGCGAGCAGCACGCGCACCTTGAAGCCGCCCTTGAGCTCGCTCAGCGGACCGAAGGCGCTCTCCTGGGGGATGCCGAGGCCCTCGAGCAGCACGGCGGCATCGGACTCGGCGCTGTACCCATCCTCCTCCGCCACCACGCACTCGAGCTCGCCGAGCTCCATGCCATCCTCATCGCTCAGCTCCGGCTTCGCGAGGAGCACCTCCTTGCGCTGCATGGCCTCCCACAGCCGCCCGTTGCCGCAGATCACCACGTCGATCACCCGCATGTGGTCGTACAGCGTGTGGTCCTGGCGCAGGATGCCGAGCCGCTTGGGCTTGAGCACCCGGCCGGAGTCGGGGTCGAGGTCGCCGTTCAGGATCTTCATGAACGTGGACTTTCCGGCGCCGTTCGGCCCCGTGAGGCCGAAGCGCTTGCCGGGCCCGAAGGAGCAGGTGACCTCCTCGAACAGCTTGTGGCCTCCAAAGCTCTTGCTGACGTTGTCGACCACGATCATCGGGCACTTCCAGGGCGGGGGCGGCGTCTACCCCGGCGGAAGGATTTGGGAAAGCGGGCACCTCGGGGGAATCGTGCCGCGCCTGGCGCTCCCGCGCCGGGGGGCGGGGCGTGCGGGGGGTGCGGCGCGGGCGGGAGCGGTGGCGTCGAGAGACCCGCCCTCGTGCCGCCGAGCGAATATCCTCCCACAGCGTGACCCCCACCCTCCTCACCGACCGCCTCATCCTCCGCCCGATGGACGCTTCCCACGTCGGTGAGCTCGTTCGGCTCAACGCGGATCCGCTCGTGCTCCGGTTCACGGGGGATGGTCCGCTCGACGAGGGTGCGGCCGCGGGCGTTCTCCGCGATCGAATCCTGCCGCAGTACGCGCTTGGCGTGGGGAGGCTCGCTGTCCTTCACCGCGACGACCTCCGGTTTCTGGGGTGGTGTGGCCTACGACGCGATGCCGGGAACGAGGGGTTCAGCTACGACCTCGGGTACCGCTTCCACACCCAGGAGCGGGGCAGCGGCTTCGCCACCGAAGCGGCGCTCGCGGTGCTGGCCGACGCGCGCCGCCGCCTTCCCACCGCCCGCATCCTCGGGCGCGTGGACCCGGCGAACCTCGCCTCGGCCCTCGCCGCGCTGCCCGTCGACCGCCGCTACCCGCTCTCCGCCGGGGAGCGCATCTCCGGCAGCATCAACGCCTGAGCCGCGGCCGCCGCGCGATGACCGCGCTCGATCCGCCGCACCCGAGTGCCACCCCTTCCACGGGAATTCCTCTCTCCAACGCACTCATCCGCACCGGCCCCTCGACAATCCCGGCGTGGTGACCACGTTGGGATCGGGAGGCAAAATGATCGACGACACCGGACGGAACCAAAGTGTGGTTTCCTAGGGCGGGCGGGCGAGGCTGGGACGCCGCGCCTCCTTCGTCACTGTCTCCTTTCTCGCGATGGGCATGGCGATGTTCGGTGGGGATCTCCTGTCGAGTGACGTTCAGGCGAGCGAGAGCTGCGGCGAACCGGGGGCCAAGGATTATTGTGCGTCGTCGGTGTGCGGGCCGTGCGCAGAGGGCGAGGGCGACTGCGATCCAGGGCAGTGCGCTGCGGGCCTCGAATGCGTGGAAGAGGGCTCGATCGACCACTGTAGGGCGGAGGCGAGCTGCGGGACGCTGGACGCCAAGGATTATTGTGCGTCGTCGGTTTGCGGGCCGTGCGCAGAGGGCGAGGGCGATTGCGACCCGGGGCAGTGCGCCGCTGGCCTCGAATGTGTAGAGGAGGGTTGGATCGACCACTGCTGGGCGGAGGCGAGCTGCGGGACGCTGGACGCCAAGGATTATTGTGCGTCCTCGGTGTGCGGGCCGTGCGCGGAGGGGGAAGGCGACTGCGACCCGGGGCAGTGCGCCGCGGGCCTCGAATGTGTGGAGGAGGGTTGGGTCGACCACTGTTGGGCGGAGGCGAGCTGCGGGACGCTGGGGGCCAGGGATTATTGTGCGTCCTCGGTGTGCGGGCCCTGCGCCGAGGGGGAGGGCGACTGCGACCCCGGGCAATGCGCGGCCGGCCTCGGGTGCGTGGAGGAGGGCTCGATCGATCACTGCCGCACCGTCGAGACCGGTTCCCTCGAGGTCCAGGACGACGGCGTTTGGAAGGCGGTGTGCTGCAACGGCGGCACGCCCGAGCTGTCCGCGGGGGACTGCGAGTGGTCGGTCTCGGATCGATTCCTGACCGACGAGGGCCATGGCGTGAAGCTGGACTGTCTGGAGGGCGATCCGTCGGATTGCGTATGCAACTCGACCGGCGAAACCCTGCACGGCGCCGACTACAGCATCTTCCTGCCGGGTGGGGGGCCGCTGTTCCCGAACTACCTGGAAGAAACGTGCGTCGTCGTCAAACCCGATGGTCGGCTCGCCACCGATTGGACCGACTCGGCGTGCCCCGACTTCCGCCTGGATTGAGCGGGTGTCCGACTGGACTTGACGGAACTGTCCGGCGGACATAGCCGTCCGGATGAACAGCGTCCCCCTCCGCGAGCTCCTCCCCGACCACGCGAGCCACGCCGACGACCGCGGCATTCCGATCGATCGCGTGGGCATCCGCGGCCTCCGCTGGCCGGTCACCGTGTGGGACCGCGCCCACCGCGCGCAGTCCGTGGTGGCGGAGATCGACGCGACGGTCGGCCTGCCCGGCGATGTGAAGGGCACCCACATGTCCCGCTTCGTGGAGGTGCTCGCTGGCGTACGCGGCGAGCTCTCGCTGCACACGCTGCCCGACCTCTGCGAGCAGCTCCAGGGGCGCCTCGGCGCCGAGGCCGTGCAGCTCGACGTGCGCTTCCCCTACTTCATGGAGCGCCTCGCGCCGGTCAGCCGCGTGCCCTCGCTGATGGAGTACGGCGCCGCCTTCCACGCCACCCGCACCGGCGACACCTTCGACTTCGTGCTCGAGGTGCGCGTGCCCGTCACCACGCTCTGCCCCTGCAGCAAGGCCGTGAGCGAGCGCGGCGCCCACAACCAGCGCTCGTACGTGGACGTGGAGGTGCGCGGCGTGGACTTCCTGTGGATCGAGGATGTCGTGGAGGCCGTGGAGGCCTGCGCCTCCTCGCCGCTCTACGCGCTCCTGAAGCGGGAAGACGAGAAGTGGGTGACCGAGCACGCCTACGACAACCCGCGCTTCGTGGAGGACCTCATCCGCGAGGTCACGGCGTCGCTGCGCCCGCGCGCGCGCTCCCTGCGCGTGACGGTGGAGAACGTGGAGAGCATCCACAACCACAGCGCCTGGGCGCGGTTGGAGTGGGGCGGCGAGCCGGCGGCCCAGAGGGCCCCGGCGTCTCCGAAGCCCGGCCGCCCGCCCGAGCCCTTCGGGGACTGGCTGGCCGCGCGGCGGGCCCGGCTGCACCTCACGCAGGCCCAGCTGGCGGAGCGGCTCGGGGTGAGCGAGTCGCTGGTGTGCAAGCTCGAGTCGGGGCGTCGGTCGCTGGCGCCGGAGCACATCACCGCGCTGGCGGAGGCGCTCGGCGAGGAACCGGCCCGACTGGCGGCGCTCGCGGGCGTGCTGACGGAGGCGCAGATCGCCCGCGTGCGCGCCGATCCCGAGGGCTTCCTGCGCTGGGTGGGCACCACGGGGGCCTGAAGGGTCTGGGCGAATCGCGTCTGCCCCACCTCGGGGTGGGCGGGTTCGCTGCGATTCGCGGCGCCCGGCGCCCCGGGAGGGGCGTGGGGCCCGTGCACGGGGAGCGAGGCCTTGTGATCCCCCCTCTCCCGATCAGACCGCCATCGAGAGGCCCTCGCGCGCCGCGAAGGCGCCCGGGAGGCGCTCCAGGGAGAGGCGTTCGATCTCGGCCACGGCGCCGTCTTCGCGCATCGGGTCGTGGTGGATGAGCGCGAGCTTCCCGACGGCTGCGGCCCTTGCCACGCCCACGGCGTGCTTCCAGGTGGAGTGCCCCCAGCCGCGTCGGTAGGCGTACTCCTCGTCGGTGTACTGCACGTCGTGGGCGAGCAGATCGGCGCCCTCGCAGAAGCGGAGGCGGAAGGGGCCGACCTCGAAGCTCTGGCCCACGTCGATGTCGTCGAACTGGAGCTGGGCGCGGAGCGTGTCGAGCGTGATCGGGAAGACGGGCGGCTTGAGCTGGGCCTGGAGGGTGTCGCGGATGCCGGCGCCATCACGCCGGGCGCCGAGCACGCGGATGCGGCTCTCCGGGTGGAAGAAGGGCGTGAAGAAAGGCACGCCCTGGATGTGATCGCAGTGCACGTGGCTGAAGCAGAGGGTCATGTCCACCGGTGCGAAGCCCAGCCGGGCGCCGAGCGCGCGCAGGCCGGTGCCGGCGTCGAGCACGAGCAGGTGGCCCTCGCTCTCCACGGCCACGCAGGCGGTGTTGCCGCCGGTGGCCGCAAAACCCGCCCCCGATACGGAGATACTGCCTCGGACTCCCCAGAATTTCGCGTTCATCTTGGCCCCTCGTGCAGCAATGGTTCGGGGCGAGCCCGTGGAGTCGAGTCGGCCGCCTGGGTCGACGCTGGAGCAAAATCGATCGGCCAGGGCGGGCTCACCGCCAGCCGTGCCGCTCCAGCGCGGCGAGGAGCGCCGGATCGTCGGCGGTGAGCGGGCGGATCCGGAGGCCGAGGGGCTCGCGGGTCCACCAGCCGGGCTCGCCGGGGGCGGTGAACCGGTAGCGGTAGCGGGCGCCGCGGATCGCGCGCGGCGGCGTGTGGGGGAAGGGGTCGTGCGAGAGCGCCGACACCGCGAGCGGCTCCTGGCGCAGGAGCTTGGCGATGAGGTGGGCCACCCAGGGGTTCCTGTCGATGCCCTGGAGCGGCACGAACCAGAGCTGCCAGTCGAGGTGGAGGTGGTAGGGCGTGATGAGGCAGGGGCGGCGCAGGGGGTCGCCGGGCTTGCAGGGGAATTCGTAGTCGAGCCAGGCGGCGTCGGGGTCGTCGGGGTCGTCCGGTGTGCCCTGGAGCACCAGCTCCTCGCGCTCCCGGCCCACGCTCCCGAAGGCGCCGTAGGTGTTCACGAGGTGCACGGGGTCGTAGCCGCGGTTCATGGCCTGCGACTCGGCGAAGAAGAGGTTGTCCACCACGGGCACGCTCCGCCAGAGCACGAGCGCGAGGGCGGCGCCGGTGAGGAGGCGCGAGCCTTGGAGAGCCCGCCCCTCCCGCGGGGCCACCGGCCGCAGCCAGCCCCGCAGCCGGGGCTGGAGCCGCACGAATACGTCGTCGTCGAAGACCGCGAGCCCGAGCACGAGCGCCAGCCAGTTGAAGAAGGCGAGGTTTCCGGAGGTGATGAGCAGGAGCTGGAAGGCGAGCATCCCCACCGCCGCCACCCGCCGGGGCCAGCGGGGCCCGAAGGCGAACCACGGCAGGACCAGCTCCACCACGTGGTTGGTGAGCGCGCCGAGCTGGTGGACTGCGAGCGGCGCCTGGTGGAACAGCCAGCTCCCCGGGTGGGGGTTCGGCTGGGTTTCGTAGTGCGTCACGAGGCAGGTGAGGTCGGTCCAGCAGGGGTCGCCGCGGAGCTTGATGAGCCCGGCGCCGAGGAGCATGCGGAACACCAGCCAACGAAACGCCCACACCACGGCGCGCGGGGGCGGCGCGAGGCCCCGGGGCCCGAACGTTCGCCACGGCGCCAGGAAGATGGCGAGAAAGCCCATCTCGCACATGAGCATCTCCCAGCCGAAGCCGTACCAGAGCTGCCCGGCGTTCACGAGGCTCACGTAGAGCGCCCAGAGCACGAGCTGCACGGCCGCGTTGGTCACTCCGAGCGCCACCGCCGCGCCGAGCGCCATGCCCACGAGCCCCACGGCGGCGATGGCGGCATCGCTCGCATCGAACCAGAAGAGGGTGGGGAGGACCCATGGCGCGCCGGCACCGTTCGCCTCGCTGACCTGGTCGAGGAAGGGCGTCATCGGCGTGAGGCCGGCGCTGCCCACGAGCAGCGGCGCCTGCCGCCACCAGATCAGGAAGGTCACGAACCACACGACGCCCAACCCCCGGAGGAGCACGAACCGGGTGAGATCGTGGCGCTCCGCGGCGGGCATCTCCGGACTCCCTATCCCTCGACGCGCGCGTTCCGGTAGACTCCGCCGATGCGGCTCGTGCTGGCGGTCATCGGTGCGGAGCTCCGCCAACTCCTTCGGGACGTGAACACGCTGCTGTTCACCGTGTGCTTCCCGTTGTTCCTCTTCCCGGTGGTGGTTTGGGGCTTCTCGCAGGCCGACTCGCTCCGGTCGGGATGGGAGGAGCAGTTGCATCCGCGGGTGGTGGTGCCGGAGCAGCTGGCGGCGTCGCTGCCAGCCACCCTGGAGCGGGTGATGGACCCCGCCACCGCCGATGCGGTCGTCACCCTGGTGGGGCGGCAGATCACCGTGAACTGGCAGGGCGGCGATCCGGTGTCGGAGCTCGCGCGCACCCGCCTCGTGGAGGCCTTCGACGAGCCCTGGGAGGTGGAGGCCACCGACGTGGCGCCGGAAACGGAGGCGCTCGCCGCCGCGATCGCCGCGGCGCTGCCCGGCGTGCTCGTGGTGTTGGGCGTGGTGGCCAGCCTCTACCCGGCCGTGGAGGTGGTGGTGGCCGACCGGGAGCGGGGCACGCTCGAAACCACGCTGGTCACGGCGGCCCCCCGCTGGGTGTTCATGGCCGGCAAGCTCGCCTCGGTCGGCACCCTCACGCTCCTCGCCGTGCTGGCCACCCTTCTGGGCGCGCTGGTGACGATCTTCCACCTCGCGGTCGTGACCGGCGCGGAGATCGGTCTCCCGCCGGCGCGCCTGCTCGCCGTGGTGCCGCTCGCGGCGATCACGTCGCTCACCGGGGCGTCGCTGGCGCTCCTCGCCGCCGCCCCGATGCACACCTTCAAGCAGGCGCAGAACACCACCACGGGCGTATCGATGGTGGTGCTCTCGGCCGCGGTGCTCGGCATGCTGCCGCACTCGCAGCTCGTGGCGCCGCTCGGGTACATCCCCATCACCAACGCGGTGCTGGTCATGCGCTTTGCGTTGCTCGGCGAGCCGGTGGGCGGCTGGGCCTGGCTGGCGGTGGGGCAGCTCATGCTCATCACGATCGTGGCCACGCGCTGGGCGGCGCGAACGATGGCCGGGGGAGGGCTGCGATGATCCGGACGCAAGGGCTCGGCAAACGGTTCGTGGACCCGGAGGGAAAGCCCGTGGTGGCCGTCGGCGACGTCACCTTCGAGGTGGGCGCGGGCGAGATCGTGGGCCTGCTCGGGCCCAACGGCGCCGGGAAGACCACGACGATGCGCATGCTCGCTACGCTCATCGCCCCCGACAGCGGAACGGCGACGGTGGCGGGCCACGACGTGGTGAAGGCCTCCTCGGAGGTGCGGCGCAGCATCGGCTATCTCAGCGCCAACACCGGCTTGTTCGGCCGGCTCACGCCGCGTGAGGTGCTGGTGTACGTGGCGGCGCTCCAGGGCTGCGACGATGGGGAGGCGCGGGCCGAGGCGCTGCTCGACCGGTTCGACATCCGCCGCTTCGCGAGCACGCCGTGCGAGCGGCTCTCCACCGGCATGAAGCAGAAGGTGAGCATTGCGCGCGCGGTGGTGCACGAGCCGCCGGTGCTCATCTTCGACGAGCCCACCGCGGGACTCGACGTGATCGTGGCGCAGGAGCTCTTCTCCTTCCTCGAGGAGGCCCGTGCGGCCGGCCGGTGCATCCTCTACAGCACGCACACGATGGGCGAGGCGGAGCGCCTGTGCGACCGCCTCGTGGTCATCCACGGCGGGAAGCTCCTGGCCACGGGCACGCTGGCCTCGCTGCGCGCGGAGACGGGCCGCGAGCGGCTCGAGGATGTCTTCCTCGGGCTCCTCGACCGGGCGCGGGCGTGACCGGCCTGCTCGTGCGCATGGTGGTGGCCGAGCTTCGGCAGCACCTGCGCGACCCGCTCACGATCCTGTTCATGGTGGCGTTGCCGCTGCTCCTCTACCCGTGCCTCACGGCGGTCGGGCACACGGTCATCCAGCGGGACCTGGAGACGGCGGAGGCGCGGCCCTTGAAGGTGGCCACGACGCCCGCCTTCCCGCTCGCGGCCAACCTCGAACGGGTGGAGGTGAACGACCTCGCCGCCGCCGTGCGCGAGGGCCGCGTGGAGGCTGCCGTGCGTCGGACGGACGAAGGCGTCGAGCTCCTGTGGGACAGTCGGCGCCCCGACAGCATGGACGCCCGCACGCGCCTGCTCGACGACATGACCGCCTGGCGCAAGGACACGCAGCCCCGGCGGGTGGACGCGGTCGACGGCGCCACGGACGCCGACCGGCTTCGCCACAACCTCGCCCGGTGGTTGCCGGCCCTCCTGCTCTTCACGCTCGTGTCGGGCGGCATCTACACCGCGCTCGACGTGGTGACGGGCGACAAGGAGCGCGGCACGCTGGAGACGCTCCTGACTACCGCGGTGGACCGTCGCCTCGTGGTGCTGGCCAAGTTCTTCGTGGTCCTCGCGTTCACGGTGGTGAGCGCGGTGCTCTCACTCGGGTCGAGCTGGGCGAGCGCCTCGTGGTTCCTCGGGCTGGCGCTGCCGGGCTCGGCGGTGCTGATGTCCGCGCTCCTCCTGCTGCCGCTGGCGGTGCTGCTCGCGGCGGGGCTCACGGCCGCGGCGTCGTGGGCGCCGGACTTCAAGAGCGGGCAGGTGCTGGCCACGCCGGCGCTGGTGCTGCCCACGATGCTCGCCGCGGCTGCGGGCGTTCCCGGGCTCGCGTTGAGCGGGTTCACCGCCATCCTGCCCATCACGGGGCTCGCGCTCGCCACCCGCGACGTGGTGTCGGGGCGGGCCGAGCCGCTGCTCGTGGGGATCGCCTTCCTCGCGGCGGTGGGCTGGGCGGCGGGGGGGCTCTTCTGGGCGGTGCGGAGCCTCGGCCGCGAGGACGTGATCCTCGGCAGCCGCGGTGGCGCGCAGCGGCGCCTGCGCGGGGACTATCGGGCGGATGCCCTCCTCCTCGGTGCGGCGGCGTTCGCGACCCTGTGGTTCCTCGGCCAGACGGCGCAGTCGGTAGACCTCGAATGGGGCATGCTGGCCACCCAGGCGGGCATGTTCGTGCCGCTGGCGGTGGCCACGCCGTGGTGGCTCGGGTTGCCCGTGCGGGCCCACCTCGCCCTCGGGGGCGCGCCGGCGCGGGAGTGGGCGCGCGCGGCGGCGGTGGGCCTGCTCATGCCCGGCGTGGGCCTCTCGGTGGGCGCGGCGCAGTCCTTCGTGATCCAGGCGCCCGCGGGGCTCTACGCGGGGGTGTTCGATGCCACGGTTCCGCTCTGGCGCCTCCTCGTGCTCTTCGCGTTCCTGCCGGGCCTCTGCGAGGAGCTGCTGTTCCGCGGAGCGTTCTTCGGTCTGTGGCGAACGAAGTCGAGCGCCTGGGGCGCCGTGGTGGTGACGGCCCTCGCCTTCGGCCTCTTCCACCTCAGCGTTTTTCGCTTCTTCCCCACCTTCGCGCTCGGCCTCATCCTCGGGGTGCTCCGGGTGCGCTCGGGGAGCGTGGTGCCGGGAATGCTCGCGCACACTCTGAACAACAGCTTCGGGATGCTCGCGGTGAGCTTCGCCTGGCCGGTCGAGCCGGACTGGCGCTGCGGCGTTGCGGCCCTCGGCGCGCTCGTGCTGCTCGCCGCAGGCTGATTTTTTGACGGGTTGGCTTACGCGCGCCTCTGGCGGGGGGCGGGTATAGTCGCGCCCATGCCAGACTGGAAGCACCACGTCTTCGTGTGCACGAACAAGCGTCCGCCGGGCCATCCCAAGGGCTCCTGCGCCGATCGGGGCTGCGCCGAGGTGGCCGCGGCGCTCTCGGCGGCGGTCGAGATGGACGACGACCTGCTCGAGACCGTGAAGGTGCAGACCACCAACTGCCTCGGTCCTTGCCGCTCGGGCCCCACCTTCGTGGTGTACCCGGAGGGCGTCTGGTACGGCGGCGTCACGGCGGCCGATGTGGGCGAGATCGTGCGCGAACACTTCCGCGGCGGTCGTCCCGTGGCGCGCTGCTTGCTGGGGAGTGGCTGATGTTCTCGCGATTGCGTTCGGCCATCGGTCGCGGTGAGGAGGGCAAGGGCCTGCGGGCCACCATGAAGGAGGCCCTCGGTGTGCGCCCTGCAGCGGCCCCGGCGGCTACGCCGGCCCCCCGTCCCGCGGCCACGCCTCCGGCTCCGGCCGCCGCCACGCCTCCGGCTCCGGCCGCCGCCACGCCTCCGGCTCCGGCCGCCCATCCGGCTCCGCCGGTCTCCCTGGCGGCCGCAGCTGCCGCGGCGGCGAAGAAGGCGCCCGAGAAGTTGATGCACGCCGACATGGGCTCGACGGACCTCGAGCACTACATCGCGCGGGCGAAGGCGAACAACCGCGACATCAGCAGCATCACCGGCGGCGAGGGCATGAACCGCGCGGCCGACGGCACGCCCTACTGGGGGCCCGTGGACAACGAGTCCTCCCGCGCGAAGGCGGCCGAGAAGCGCCTCGCCATCGACCAGTGGGAGTGCATCTCCTGTGGCACGTGCGTGGAGCAGACCGACAAGGTCTTCTTCCTCCCGGCCGATGCCAAGGCCACGCCCATCGCGCAGGACGGTCCCATGGACCTCATCCAGGACGCGATCGAGGCCTGCCCCGTGACGTGCATCCACTGGGTCACGCCGGAGGACGCGGCCCAGCGTGGCCTGGCCACGGGCGAAGAACCCGACTCACCGCGGCCCTGATCGCGAGCCGATCGGGGCGCCGGGAGGCGCCGGCGAGCCGGGCCTCCGCGGAGTGTCCGCAACCCCTCTCGTCGGCTCAGCTGCCGGTGCAGGCGTAGGTGAGCGTGACGGAGTCGGTGTTGGTGGCGCCGTAGCAGTCGGTCACCGTGAGGTCGAGCACCACGTCGGTGTTGTTGGCCGAGCCATAGGTGGCCGGGGCACCGGAGAACAGGACCTGCGCGCCGGTTTCGCTGGTGGTGGTGAGCGTGCCGTAGGTGCTGCCGCTCGACACGGACCAGGCGTAGGTGAGCTGGTCGCCATCGGCATCGCTGCTGCCGCTCGCATCTACGGTGAAGTAGTAGTCGGAGCAGTCGTTGCAGTTGTAGCTGACGCCGTAGCTGACGGGCGTGCAGGTGGCGCTGCCCGAGGTGCTCTGGTCGGCGCCGGCGGCCGCCGTCGGGTCGGTGTTGTAGCCACGGTCGGCCACCGTGATCGTCATCGAGGTGGGCATCGAGTCGGTGCCGCCGTCGTTGACGGTGAGGGTGAACGTGTAGTCGCCCGGCAGGTCGGCGTGGAAGAGCGGCTGCGCGGAGGTCGTGGTGTCGATGTCGGCCGTGACCTTCGAGGAGCCCGAGGGCGCGCCGGTGAGCTCCCAGCTGTAGGTGAGCGGGTCGCCATCGGGGTCGAACGAGGCGGCGCCATCGAGCGTGATGGGCGAGCAGGTGACCAGCGAGGAGGAGGCGACGTAGTCGGCCACCGCGGTGGGGGCCGATTCGACCACGCCGTCGCAGTCGGTGTCGAGTCCGTCGGTGGCCTCGAAGGCGCCGGGGTAGACGCCGGCATCGCCGTCGTCGCAGTCGCCTTCATCGCCGGTGAAGCCGTCGCCGTCGTGATCCCAGGTGGAGCAGAGCTCGTTCTCTGCGCCGGGGCTGCCGAAGTCGCTGCCGGGGTTGCCCCACTCTTCGGTGGCGGCACACCAGTTGAACACATCGTCGTTGCCGGTGGGGCCCATGCTCCAGGGGTCGACGCCCATGGAGGCGCCCTGGAGGTCGGGCATGGTGGCGCCATCATCCCACTCGATGGAGTCGAGCGTGATGCCATCGGCGATGAGGCGGATGTCGTCGCTCTCGTTGAGCAGCACGACGTCGGGGTTGCCGTACTCGTCGAGGTAGGCGTAGTCGACGTTCACGTTGCCGTTGGTCACGTACTCGGGGTTCGAGGCGAACACGAAGTACCCGCCCGGCTCGAGGGTGAGGACCGAGTCGGAGGTGACGGTGTGCCACTCGCCATCGGTGTCGGACGCGATGATGAGGCCGTTGAGGGTGAGCGTGCGGCTCGAGGTGTTCACCACCTCGAAGAACTCGCCGTCGGGATCGAGGGTGTCGGCGGGGTTGTTGAGGATCTCGTTGAGCGCGAGATCACCCTCGGCCCAGTCGCCCTCGTCGATCAGCCCGTCGCAGTCGTTGTCGAGCTCATCGCCGCTGACTTCGCCGGCGTCGGGGAAGACGTTGGGGTCGGAGTCGTCGCAATCGCCGGCCACGCCCGCGGCGCCGCACTCGGTGTAGCCATCGCCGTCGGCGTCGAAGCCTTCATCGATCTGGCCGTTCTCGTTGTTGTCGATGCCATCGCACACTTCGGTGCCGACGCAGTCGGCCACGCCGTTGCCATCTTCATCGGCAAAGCCTTCGTCGGCGCGGCCATCGCCGTTGTTGTCCTGACCATCGCAGGTTTCGACGTCCTGGCAGTCGGCAATGCCATCGCTGTCGGTGTCGGGCAGGCCCTCGTCGACCACGCCGTTGCAGTTGTCGTCGATCCCGTTGCACTCTTCTGCCCGGCCAGGGTAGCGGCTGGGATCGGCATCGTCACAATCGCCGTCGTTCGGCGTGACGCCGTCGGCATCCTCATCGGTGGGCGCCACATCGCCCGTGTCGTCCGGCGACCCGGTTTCCTGAGCCTTGTCCGTGTCGGGCGCCGGCGTGTCGCAGCCGACGGCGGCAAGGAGGAGCAGGCTCGAAAGCATCGAGAGGCGGAGAGAGGAAGCAACCATGGGCACTCCGTAGGGGATACAGCTGACGCGCATGGTAGCAGGCCGGTGCCGGATCGTCAGTAGCCACATGGGCCCATGCGCGCTTTTCGTTGCGTCGGCCGCGTCGGCGCGGCCGGAAGTTGGCCGCGTTCGCCGATCCGTTTTCCAAGATGCCCGAGTGCGCACGACTTCCCTTGACGCTTCCGCACGTGCGGTTAATAGGGGGCCGCCAGCGCGGGAGTAACTCAGCTGGTAGAGTGCAACGTTGCCAACGTTGTTGTCGCCGGTTCGAATCCGGTCTCCCGCTCCACCTCGAGCGCCGGCAGGAAACCCCTGCCGGCGTTTGTGTTTTTCGGCCCCGGATCAGGCGGCGCGGCCATCCTGGAAGCTCCGGCCCTTCCAGCTCGTGCGCACGCGGAACACCGAGGCGAGGAGCACGGCGCCGAGCACGAGGTTGCCGAGCGGGTGGGTCCAGGCCATCGCGCCCGAGCGGCCATCGGCCCGATCGAGCCGGTGCCGGAAGGCCACCGGGAGGCCGCACAGCACCGCGATCCAGAGCTGCCAGCCCCAGGGGGACTCCATCCCTGTGAGGAGCGTCTGCGGCGTGAGCAGGACGACTGGCAGGAGCAGGTAGGGCAGGAAGGAGGTGACGCCGAGGAAGAGCAGCGCCACGATGGCGATGTGGGGGCGGCGCCCCATCCCTTCGTAGAAGTTCTTGCCGTACCCGTCGAAGATCTCTCCGAGGCTCCGGTAGAGGCGCACCTCGAAGGCCCACGGGGCCGACCAGAGACCGATCGAGAGCCCGCGCTGCTTGAAGGCCTGGGCGAGGCGCACATCCTCGAGCACCTCGGCCTTTACCGCCGCGTGCCCGCCCACCGAGTCGTACTCCGCGCGGTGCACCATCAGGAACTGGCCGTTGGCGAAGGCCTCGCGGCGCCCCGGCGTGTTCACCGCCGCCGGGTCGGTGACCCCGCGCACGAACCAGCCGATCACGGGGATGGCCACGCGCTCCCAGAAGGACTCGAGGCGCCAGGTGCCGAAGAGCGAGAGCAGGCCGAGCTGCCGTTCGAGGAGCACCCCCGCGGCGCGGCTCGCGGCGTTCCGCGCGAGCTGCACGTCGGCATCCACGAACAGGAGCACCTCGCCGGTAGCTTCGGTGGCGGCGCGCGCGCACGTCCACGGCTTTCCGGCCCAGCCGGCCGCGGGCGGGGTGCCCGCCACGACCCGGAAGCGCGCATCGCCGGCCGCAGCATCCGCCGCCACCATCGAGGTGCCGTCGGTGGAGCAGTCATCGACGAGGATCACCTCGAAGTCGGGGTGGTCCGAAGCCAGCGCGGCGCGCACGCACGCCGCGATCTGGTGGGCTTCATCGCGCGCGGGGATGCAGATGCTCAGCCGCGGGAGCGGGCGCGGGGCCGATTCGGGGAGGGAAAAACGCCGGTGCCAGGAGCCGGCGCCCGCGAGCAGGCCCGTCCACAACACCGTGAGGAGCGTGAGGAAGCCGCCGAGCAGCACGGAGGAGAGGAGCGGATCGCCCCACCTCACGACGCGGGCTCCAGGGCGCCGTCACGAACCCGCACGCGCGTGGCGCCGGCGGGCACCTCCACGCGGGTGACCACGCCCGCCGGATCGGGGAGCAGCGTGAGGCCGGGCGGGAGGCAACGGCCCGCGGCCACCCGCACGCCCTGCCCGACCACCGTGTCGGGACCCACACACACGCCGATCATGCCGCGGGGGGCCGCCACCAGCTGCCCCCGCCGGCGCACCCGCACCGGCTCGCCGAGGCTCTGGTCGAACAACACGGCGCCCTGACGCACCTGCGCGCGGGCGCCGATCACCCCGAGCTGCACCACGCCGGCGTGCGCCGCGCCGCCCTCGATCACACTGTACTTGGCCATCGCCTGCCGCTGTATCCGGGCGCCCGCGCCCATCACGCATCCCTCCACCATCGCGAGCTCCTCCACCACCGCGCCCGCCGCGAGCACGCTCCCGCGCACCACGGCGCCGGCGCCCACGCGCGCGCCCGGGCCGAGCACGGAGAACTCGACGGTGGCGCTCGGATGTACGAACGCCCCCGGGCCGAGGCGGCTCAGGTGGCCCCCCATCAGCTCCGGCCGGAACGACCCCGCGCGCAGGGCGGCCCAGGCGAGGCGCGGGCCGGTGGCGAGCTCCGACCAGAGCCACGGCCCGAGCGCGGTGAGGTTGGCCCAGAGCAGGTCCGACCAGTGGTCCACCCGGAAGACCCAGGCGTCGGCCACGCGGAGCGGCGCGCCGCCCACCGAGGGGAGCTCCCGCTCGAGCGCGTCGAAGCCCACCCGTTCGGCCGCGGCCACCCGCGCCACCGTGACGGCGCCGCCGCCGTGCGGCACGAAGAGGGTGGCCCCGGGGGTGCTGACCGTGCCTTCGGGCGCCGCGACCACATCCTTCGCGCGCGCCCGGGCGAGGGAGAGGGCCTCGGCCACGGCGCGTGGAGAGGCGAGGACGAGGGGGTCGAGCACCACGCCGAGCGCCGCGGAGGCCGATGCCGCCTGCGCCACTGTGCCGGCGAGGAACACCCGCTCGGCGCTCTCCCCGAGCCCCTCCACTTCCACGTCGGATCTCCCCCTGCCGGCGGCAGCCTACCAGAAGCGGTACACCCGAAGGGAGCCCGAGGCGGCGAGGGGGGTGAAGGCCGCCTTGATGGCGCGCACCGCGTCGGTGTGGAGGTCGTCGTCGTAGGCCCGCGCATCCACGTGCACCACGAGGTAACGAACGCCGGCCTCGCGGGCGGCTTCCTCGAGCAGGGGGCGGAACTCGGCGGCGGGGGCGCTCGCGTGGTCCATCGCCACCTTCCACACCTTGCGGGAGGTGTTGTTGTTGGGGAAGTTGAGCGACCCGGTGACCGGCTTGTGGTGCACCGTCTGTTCGTAGAGGTACGCCCGGCCCCCCACGACCGGGAAGTTCATGACGGCGCCTTCCGGTTCGGCGGCGAGCGCGTGGATTTCCAGTGCCACCCGGGCGTCGAAGTGCGCGGGGAGCGCGCGCGCCGGACTGGCGAAGCGGATCTCCGCGATCCCCGCCACCACGAGCAGGAGCGCGGCAACCCTCGAGCGCCCCGCGGCCCGCGCGGCGAGCACGGCGAGCGTCAGCGAGGAGAGCTGGGCGAGCCGCCAGAGCAGCGAGAGCGACGAGAACCCGGGGAGCCGCTCCACCAGCAGGTACGGCAGGGGGATGGCGCGCCGCCCGTCGAGGATCACGGGCCCGCCGTTCTCCACCAGGACCGGCCCCATCGAGAGGGCGAGCGCGGCCGCCCCGGCCAGCCAGAGGGCGCCGGATCCGCGGCGGCGGCGCAGGCTCCACGCCGCGGCGAGCAGGGGCACCCACCCGAGGTAGGTGCAGTGCACGAGCTCCTCGCCATAGCGGGAGAGCTCGTGGAAGTCGGGCGAGCGGAAGTCCCCGGGGTGCACGAAGCCCTCGGGGTCGGCGGCCCCGATGGTACGCCGGATGGTGGCGACCTCCTTGTCCGTCTTGATCCCCACGACGTTGTCGGGGGCCGTGGACAGGGAGAGCCCGTAGAGCAGCGGGCCAAGGGCGAGGACCAGGCCCCCCGCGCCCGCCACGAGGAGGCGGCTGGCCGTCCGGAGCGAGCCGGAGAGCACGACGAGGGCCGCCAGGAAGAGGAAGGCGAGGGCGCCGGAGTAGGCGTGCGAGAGCGCCGCGATGGCGAGGCCCACCGCGGACCCCGCGATCCGGCCCGGGCTCGGCGCGCGGGCGCAGCGCGAGGCGAGGAGCGCCGCGAGGGCCAGCCAGCCCGTACCGCCCACCGCCTCGCTCGCCCCGTTGTGGACGTGCGCGAGCGTGATGGGGGCGAGGAGGTACAGGCAGCCCGCTACCCAGCCGTTGCCGCGCCACTGCCGCGCCAGCGCGTGCGCCGCGAGGCCGGCGAAGGCGAGGTGCACGTGGGCGAGCAGCGTCCAGGTGGCGGCGGGGCCGGTGAGCAGCACGAGCGGGGCGCCGAGGAGCGCGTTGAGGGGGTCGGCCGGCCAGAACGCGCCGCCATCGGGGTGGTTGAGGATGCCTTCCACGGAGGTGGGCAGCCGGCCCGATTGCAGCCGAAGGGCCGCGAACCACGCTCCCCAGAGGGAATCCGCGAGGTCGGTTCGGGGCGCGCCCGGCACGGCCGCCAAGGGGGAAAGGGCCGCGGGCCACAGCGCGGCCACGGAAAGTGCCGGGTATACCAGCCACCTCAGCCGGGAGTCGGGGGGGGCGCTGGGCTGGTCCGGACCGGGGTTCTGCACCTGCCCTCCTCAGCCGGCGGGCGGGCCGCGTCAAGCGAAGAAGTTCTCCGCACAACTTATGGATAACCCTTCGGACAAGTCAGGGGGAGGGGAGTGGGCGATCACGGTTCAAGCTGGAGGGTTCACGCGGTGCTCAAGTTTTGAGCACGGGTAAATCGTAGTAAAAACGGTAACTTAGCGATTTAGTGATTTCTGCTTCGGGAAAGGACCACTTATCCACAGCTTTCCGGCCGTCGGCGGCATTTTGGGGTAGCGCCGTCATGGGGCCATGGTTAGGCCCGGACCGAAGATTGGAGTCCAAAATGAGCGCTTTCGTGCTGGTTTCGATGATGGCGATGGTTGGCTGTGCGAAGGAAGAGGCTCCCGCGAAGCCGGGTGGCGGCGGCGTGGTCGGCAAGGAGGGCGGGATCACCGATGAGACCGAGCTTCCCGACGACAAGGACACCCGCAAGTTCGCCGATGGCCTCGTGCGCAACCCCGTGATGGGCTTCTCCCCCGCCGAAGGCGTGCGGTGGGAATCCCTCAAGTTCGGCCCCAAGAACCACTGGGAAGCCACCACTGTCATCACGGTCGGCGGCGAGTCGGCCGAGTGTGAGGAGAGCGGCCGGTGGACGGCGGAGAAGGCCGACTCCGACAGCAAGGGCACCGTGATGCTCAAGACCAAGAAGTCGAGCTGCGCCGGGCGCTCCGACAGCACCGAGTATCGCCTCGGTCTGACCGTGCAGGACAACGGCTGGCAGGTCGTCGTCCGTTAGTCGGCTTCGCCCTCTGGGCGATGCTGGGCTGCCGCGTGGAGGGGGTCACACCCCCACCCGCGGGCGGCGCATCGCACACGGGCGTTGACGGCGGGAATGGCTCGGGCACCTGCCCGGGCGCCGTGGATGCCGACGCCGACGGCTGGCACGCGGCATCGAGCGGCGGTCACGACTGCGACGATGGTAACGATCGGATCGACGGCTGCTTCGACGAGGAGGAGTCGTGCTTCGAGCCGGTGGCCGAGGTGTGCAACGGGGTCGACGATGACTGCGACGGCCTGGTCGATGATCCCTTCCTCCTGGTCGAGTCGCCCGGCGCCACCGTGACTGCCGTGGGCGCCCTCTTCGAAGGGGGCGAACCCGCGCTGGTGGTGGGTGAGGCCGGCATCGCGGGCGCCGATGGCAGCGTTGCGCTCTACCGGATGAACGGCAACCTCGTCGTTCGCATCGCCGGCACCGGCCAGTCCTCCACCTTCGGCACCCAGATCGCCACCGGGCGCGACCTCACCGGCGATGGGGTGGACGATCTCGTGGTGGCCGCGCCCTACGCCACCACGGCGGATGGCCCCAACAACGGCGTGGTCTACGTCTTCAGCGGACCGCTCGACCAGAACACCGACCTGAACGATGCGTCGGGCTGGTTCCTCGGCGGTGAGCTCGAGGGCCAGCCGGGCGGGCAGCTCGCGCTCGCGCCCGACCTCAGCGGCGATGGGCTCGCCGAGCTGATCGTGGGCAACTACCGGCACACCGTCATCTTCAGCGGCGCCCCCGCGCGCGGCGCCCGGATCGCCAACGCCACGACCGTGATCGAGGTGAACACCGGCGGCGGCGCCTGGCAGTACACCACCGGACCCGACCACGATGGGGATGGGCGGCAGGAGCTGCTCCTCGGGATGTCCACCTACAACGGCGGCGCCGGCGTGGTGGCGGAGGTGCGCAGCAAGGACCTCTCGCGCGTGGCCAGCCTCACGAGCTCGGCGTCCTGGCCGGGCCTCGGCTCCGGCCTCGCGAACGTGGAAGGGGTCGTGTGGGCGCTCAGCGGCACCACGCCCGTTCGCCTCGACACGCTCGCCGGCCTCGCGGCCTCGGGCAACCGGCTGCAGAACGGCGGCGACCTCGATGGCGACGGGGCGGACGACCTCCTCGTGGGCGACGACACTTCCTTCTCGGTGCCCCAGCTCGGCATCGAGGCGCTCCCGGGCACCCTCCAGGGCGACCGCAGCATGGCCGGCGCCACCGATGTGGATGACGACGGGTACGCCGACCCCCGCGTGCTCGTGGGCGATGCCGCCGCCGTGGTCTCGGGAGCGGGCATCTTCGACCGCTGCGATGGGGATGGTGACGGCGTGGGAGAGGCGGCGGGCGACTGCGACGACGCCGACAGCGCCCGCACCCCCGGCGCCCTCGAAACCTGCAACGGCATCGATGATGACTGCGATGGTGTGCCCGATGGCTCCGTCCAGGTGGCCTTCCCCTGGCCCAACGGCACCGCCGCCGCCGCCGTCGTCCTGCTCGGCGTGGAGGATGCTGCTGTGCTCGGCACCGACGGCACCGTGGCGGGCGTCGGCGGCTGGGCCGGCACCGAGGTTCCGGGCCTCACGGCCATCGGCTACGGCGGCGGGGTGGCCGGCGCAGGCACGGTGGTCCTGCTCGGGCGGCAGGCCGCCTCCGACGTGGTGATCCCGCGGGGCGCCGATGGCGCCGCCTCCGACATCGCGCAGGCCTCGATCCTCGATGGCGTGGGCCTCGCCCGGAGCGGGCGGATGGGCACCATCGGTGACTTCGACGGCGACGGCATCGATGAGCTCGCCGTCCAGGCGGTGGACCCGGTCTCCCACCTCTCCGTCGTCCTCTTCGAGGGGCCGGTGGCCGACGTCCTCACCCTCGACAATGCATCCTGGCAGGTGGATGCCCCCGACGGCTGGGGCGAGCTGGTGATCGGCCTCCTCGCGGGGCCCGGCAGCGCCGACGTGACGGGCGATGGCCGTGGGGACCTCCTCCTCGGCAGCGGCACGGCCTACTATGGGCAGGGCCGCGTGCTGGTGCTCTCGGGGCTCGCACCGGGAACGGTGGAGGCCGAAGGCGGCGCGATCCTCGCCCTCTACGGCGAGCCCGGCGAGGCGATGGGTACGAGCCTCGCGGTCGGCGGCGATGTGGATGGCGACTCGCTCAGCGATGCGCTCATCGGTACGGCCTACGGCGTGCGACTGCTCGCGGGCGGCGACTGCCCGGTGCTCGCCCCGGGGTGGAGCGCCCCGGCCGGCGGCCTGTCGATGGTGGACCTCGACGGCAACGGTCGGTTCGAGCCGTTCTCGGTCGGCGACGGCACCGTGTGGTGGCAGGGCGAGTCCTGGCGATCCGGCAGCGCCATCTGGAGCGCCGGCCCCTACGGCGCGGTGGTCGCCGGGGAGTCGGCTGCATGGTGGACGGGAGGGAGCTGCGACTGACCGAGCCC
Source organism: uncultured Pseudomonadota bacterium (assembly GCA_903885375.1). GTDB lineage: Bacteria > Myxococcota_A > UBA796 > UBA796 > SXON01 > SXON01. The sequence goes on along the minus strand of CAISIK010000204.1, from coordinate 60,219 downwards.
CTCGCGCACCACCCCCTCCCATGACCGGAGGTGCGGCGGGCAGCGCCGGCCCAGCCAGCCGCGAATGGCCGCGACCAGCCCCTCCAGGCCGGCATCGGCGGGCACGAGGCTGCCGCCCTCGCCGACCAGGAGGCGGCAGTCGCCCACGTCGGTGGCCACCACCGGCGTGCCCTGCGCGCGGTAGGCGGGAATCTTGAGGGGGCAGAACCACGGCGGGGCATCGGGCGCGTAGGGCGCGAGCCCCACGTCCATCGCGGCGATGAGGTGGGCCGTGTCGGCTTCGGAGCGGTGTCCGACACAACGCAGCCGGGGGTGCGAGAGGCGCACGGGGCCCTGACCCACCACGAGGCCGATGGTGTCGGGCATCGCGTCGAGCAGCGGCGGGATGCGCTCCACGCCGTGCCAGGGCTTCATCGACCCCACGAAGCCGAGGACGAGCTGCTCGCCGATGCCGAGCGCCGCGCGCGTGCGCGCCCGATCGCCGCGGTGGTCGGCCACCCCGTTCGGGAGGTGCAGCACGCGGCGGCAGCCGAGGTCGCGCAACCGCGCCGCGAGCCAGGCGCTCACGGCCACGATCTCCGGCGCGGCGAGCAGGACGTCGCGCTCCCACGCCTCCGCGAACGCCCGGTCGGGCAGCGCTTCGTAACGGAGCCGCTCCTCCACCAGCGGGGCGTTCACCTCGAGAATCCAGCGGGCGCCGGTGGCGCTCGCCACCTTCCAGCCGGCATCGCTGTAGAGGCTGTGCCGCTCCCACACGAGCGTGGGCGCGAGCGCGATCGCGGCCTCCGCACAAAGCCGGGCGGTGCGCACTTCGCGCATGGCCTGACGCGGCGCCCACGTGGGCCACCCCCCCACCCCCGCGGCCATGATCGGCACGCCGAGGGCCTCTGCGGTGCCGCGCCCATCCACGGGGAGCGGGCAGACGATGGGGGCGCGGAGCGCGGTGGCCACGCCGCGAAGGTGGGCCGAGGCACCCGAGGGGCCGAGCGCGGGAATGCCGACGGCGGCGGAGAGGACGACGGGCCGGCCGGGGGCCACCCTGGCTACCCCTGCCGCGCGGCCCTCGCCGCCCGGACCGCCTCCACGAGCCGGCCGGTCTGCTCGGCGAGATCGCCCTCGCCATCGAGGAACAGGTCGGCGCGGGCGCGCGAGGCGGGGAGGTGCCGGATGTGGGCGGGCCGAACGGTGGCGAACCACTGGTCGAGCACGTCCTGCCACTGCCGGCCGCGATCGCGGGTGTCGCGACGGATGCGGCGTGCGAGCCGGATGTCGTCGGCGCATTCCACGTAGGCCGCGAGGTCGTACTGCGGGGCGAGCGCCGGCTCCGCGAGCACGAGGATGCCCTCGACCACGAGCACCTCGCCCGGCTCGATCCGCTCGGTGGTTGCGGCCCGTCGGTGGGTGGCGAACTCGTACACCGGGGCTTCGACGGCTTCGCCGCGGCGGAGCGCGGCGAGGTGGGTGGCGAGCAGCGCCGTGTCGAGCGCTTCGGAGCGGTCGAAGTCGTGGCCGCGCGGCTTGGGCGCGTCGAAGTAGTACCGGTCGTGGGTGAGCACGCGCGCGCCGAGCGCCGCGGCCGCGGCGACCGCGAGCGTGGTCTTTCCCGAGGCGGTGCCGCCGCCCACGCCCACCACGAACGGCACGCTCATCGTTCGCCCGCCCGAACCTGGGCGTGGATGCGGCCGCCGGGCCACACCTCCAGCGTTCGCGCATCGAGCTGCCCCTCTACGAGCCCGGTGGGCTGCAGCACGAGGCGCTCGCGGGCGTGGATGTCGCCACGGGCCACACCCGCCACGATGAGCGTGGCGGCGTCGATCTGACCGTCCACCACGCCGCTCTCGCCGATCTCGAGCACGTCGTCGGTGAAGATGCGGCCGGTGAAGGTGCCATCCACCCGCACCCGCCCGTCGAAGCTCATCTCCCCGCTGTAGCGCGCCCCCTTGCCGAGGAGCGCGACCAGCTCAGCGGGGGGCTGGCTCACGCCTCACCGCGCAACCGCCGCACGAGGCCGTCGAGCTCGCCGTCGTTGGTGTAGTCGACGAGCAGCCGGCCGCCGCCCTCGCGCCGCGCGGTGATGCGCACCTTCATGCCGAGGCCGCGGGCGAGCTCCTTGCCCAGCCGCTCCAGCCCCTTGTCGGGGCGGGGGGACGCACGGGGCGGCTCGCGCAGCTGGCGAACCAGCGCTTCGGTGCCGCGCACGTTCAGCTCGCGCTGCAGCACCACCGCGAGGGCCTGGAGGAAACGCTCCGGCTCCTCCACGAGCGGAAGGAGCGCGCGGGCGTGCCCGGCGGAGATCTGCCCGCTGATCACGGCCTCGCGGCCCTCCGGCGGGAGGTTGAGCAGGCGCAGCGAGTTGGCCACGGTAGCCCGATCCTTGCCCACTTTCCTCGCCACGTCTTCCTGACGGAGGCCGAACTCCTGCACGAGGCGCTGGTAGCCCTCGGCGGCCTCGATGGGGTCGAGGTCGGCGCGCTGGAGGTTTTCGAGGAGCGCGAGGACGAGCTGGGCGTCGGAGGCGAGGTCGGCGCCGCGCACGACCGCCGGGATGTCGTGAAGGCCAGCGATGCGCGCCGCGCGCAACCGCCGCTCGCCGGCCACGAGCACGAAGCCTTCGGGATCGCGCCGCACCACGATCGGCATGATCACGCCGTGCTCGCGGATGGAGGCGGCGAGCTCGGCGAGCTGGGCAGGGTCGAAACGATGGCGCGGCTGGTGCGGGTTCGGCCGGATGCGGTCGACCGGCACGCGCTGCAGCGAGTCGGCGGGGAGGCCGTTCGGGCCCGACTCGCTCGCTTCCTGGGGGATGAGCGCCGCGAGACCGCGACCGAGCCCCAGCCGCGGAGGCGTGGCCATCAGCCCACCGCGGTGGCGTGGCCGCCCGCAGCGAGCGCGCGGGCGTGCACCTCGCCGGCGAGGTCGGCGTATGCACGCGCGCCCTTGCCCGAGGGCTCGTACTGGAAGATGCACTTGCCGTGGCTCGGCGCCTCGGCGAGCCGCACCGAACGGGGCACCACCGCCTGGAACACCTCGCTACCGAAAACGGCGCGGGCTTGCGATTCCACATCGCGGCAGAGGTTGGTGCGCGCGTCGTACATCGTGAGCACGATGCCCTCGCGAACGAGGCGGGGGTTGCTGCTGCGGCGCACGGCCGCGATCGTGCGCACGAGCTCGCCGAGCCCCTCCATCGCGTAGTACTCGGCCTGCAGGGGCACGAGCACGCTGTCGGCGGCGGTGAGCGCGTTCAGCGTGATCATGCCCAACGACGGCGGGCAGTCGAAGACGACGTACTGGAACGGGGTGTCGAGCCCCGCGAGGGCGAGGCGGAGCCGCTGCTCGCGGTTGGGAAGGTTCACGAGCTCCACCTCCACGCCCACCATGGCGGGGGTGGCGGGCGCGAGCATGAGCCCGGTGATGCCGGTGGGCACCAGCACGCGCTGGAGGGGCTCGAGGCCGAGCAGCACGTCGGCGATGCCGAAGGCCACGCTGTCGCGCGGGCAGCCGAGGCCGCTCGAGGCGTTGCCCTGCGGGTCGAGGTCGACCAGCAGCGTGGCGTGGCCGGCGCGGGCGAGCGCTGCGGCGAGGTTGACGGCGGTGGTCGTCTTTCCGACGCCGCCCTTCTGGTTGGAGATGGCGATGATGCGGGGCATGCGGGTTCCGGGGTCGGGGGCTCCGGGTTCGGCGCGGGGAGCGCCCAGCCCCGGAGCGTGGGGACCCTGATCATAGCCTGCGGCCGCACGATCGGCACCGCGTTCCACGTGGAACGCGGCGCATGGGCGGCTCAGTCGGCCAGGGCGAGGAGCTGGTCCGGCACGCCGAGCACATTGGCCACCTGGGCCCGGATGCCCTCGGTAGAGGTCCGAGCCAGGACGTGGGCGAGCACCGCGCCGCCCTCGGAGAACACCAGCACCTCGCCCGGGCGCGCCGAGAGCTGCGTCATGAGCGCACCGTCGGGGTCGGCGATCGTGGGCCCCTCGCAGCCGTGGCTGCGCAGCCAGGGCAGGAGCCGTGCGCGCTCAGCGACGGCGTCCACGTTGAGGCCCACCACCTTCACGCCGTACTCGCTCGCCAGAGCCGCGGTCGAGCGCAGCGCCGCGAGGTCCTCGGCGGAGTCGATGCGCCAGGGCACGAGGAGCGTGCGGTCGCCGAGCTTCACCGTCTGCCCGCTCACGTCCCGGTACAACCGGTGGGGAGCGGCGTCGGCGGGGTTGACGAGGAGGGCGGCGAGGAGGAGGAGCGAGGAGGCCATGAATCACCTTGGCTGATCCAAGCATAGGACGCCGCGCGCCGCCGCACTGTCGCCCATGCGACACTTCAGGTCAGTCCCCCGTCGGATGCTCCCGGGCTGCTCCGCGGAGGCCGGCGCGGCTCGTGACCGTCACCCGCGCCCGGCCGATCTCCACGAGGCCCTCGGCCTGGAGCTCGCCGAGCAGGCGGTTCACGGTCTGTCGGCCGAGGCCGAGGGTGGCCCCGATCACCGCCTGGGGCAGGTGGCGTTGCAGGTCCACCCGGTCCTCCCCCGCCGTGGCGGCTTCATCTGCGGCCCGGAGGAGGAGCCGGAGGAGCCGCGCCCGCCCGCCCATCCCGCTCCGTTCCTCCACGCGCGCGCTCAGCTCCCGAACGCGGCCCACGAGCGCTTCGATCACGGCGAGCGCGAGCTCGGGGCGTGCGCGCAGGAGCGCCACCACCCGCCCCCGCGGCAGGCGGAGGAGCATGCTGTCGCGCACCGCGAGCACGCTGGCCGAGCGCGGCTTGCCGTCGAGCAGGGCGAGCTCGCCGAACAGGGCGCCGGGGCCGAGCAGGGCGTGAACCGTGTCCGCGGCGGGGGCGGGTCCCGTCCGAACGACCCGGAGCTCGCCGGTGCTCACGACGTAGAGGGCGTCGGGCGCATCGCCCTGACGGAACACCGCATCGCCGGCCGCCACCTTGCGGGTGACGGCCAGGGCCACCAGCTCGTCGAGGATGGCGGGCGGGAGCGCATCGAAGACGGCCGACTGGCGCAGCAGGTGTGCCACCACGCGCGGCTCCATCGCAGGGCCTACGCCTTGAGCCGGTAGCGGACCGACGCGCGGGGCTTGCCGAGCACCGTGTAGCGGACCGCCCCTTCCCGCTCGAACGCAGGCCCGGGCGAGGGCTCATCCCCTGCGGTGAGCACCACCGCCAGACCACCGGGAACGAGAAGCGTGGCCGCTTCGGCGAGGAACTCGGGCGGCGGCTTGTACGCGCGGCTGATCACGCCATTCCACACGCCGCGGGGGAGGGCGGCGGCGTCGCCCTCGTAGAGGGTGGCCGTCTGGATTTCCGCCCGCGCGATCACCTCGGCAAGGAAGGCGCACCGCTTCTGCCGCCGCTCCACCATCGTGACCCGCGCCTCCGGCCAGTACACCGCCAGCGCGATGCCGGGGAACCCCGCACCGGAGCCCAGATCGAGCCACGGGCCCGAGGCGGAGAGCCCGGAAACCGCGGCTTCGGCATCGATGAAGTGCTCCTCTACCGGCCCCGGACCCACGAGGTCCATCACCTTGCGCCACGCCTCGAGGAGCTGCCGGTGTACGTCGATCGGATCGGCCACCTCCCGGAGATAACGCATCGGCCGGCGAGGCGGCCGGCGGGGCCCCGGGCCGGGATTCTTGATAGCCGCCTCTCACCATGATCGATCCCAATCTCGTCGCCACCCAACCCGACGCGGTCCGTGAGAGCCTCCGGCGCCGTCATGCCTCCGAGGCGATGATGGCCACCGTCGAGGAGCTGGTCTCCCTCATCGCCCGCCGGCGCCACGCGCAGACCCAGCGCGACGAGCAGCTCTCCGTGCGCAACCGGGTATCTCCGCAGGTGGGCGCGCTCATGAAGGCGGGCCGGGCGGAGGAGGCGGAGGCGCTCAAGGCGCAGGTGCGCTCGGCCTCCGAGCTGGCGGCGCAGCTCGAAGCGCTGGTCGCCGAGCTGCAGGCGGCCGAGGGCGAGCTCCTCCTCGGGCTCCCCAACCAGGTCCACGCCGACACCCCCGATGGCGCCGATGAGCACGGCAACGTCGTGGTCCGCACCTGGGGCGCCGAGCGGCGGCAGCCCACCGGCCGCACCCACGACGACCTCGCGATGGCCCTGGGAATGTACGACCCCGAGCGGGCCGCCAAGCTCTCTGGCAGCCGGTTCGCGGTGCTCTCCGGCGGCCTCGCGCGCATGGAGCGCGCCCTCGTGAGCCTGTTCTGCGACATGGCGCTGGAGCACGGCTACCGCGAGGTGCAGGTGCCCTACATGGTCAACGCCGACTCCATGCGCGGTACCGGCCAACTCCCCAAGTTCGAAGAGGACCTCTTCAAGCTAACGGTGGAGCTGTCGGGACAGGCGGCGTACCTCATCCCCACGGCGGAGGTGCCGGTCACCAACCTGCACCGCGATGAAATCCTCGACGAAGCACAGCTTCCCGTTCGGTACTTCTCGTTCACGCCCTGCTTTCGGAGCGAAGCGGGAAGCGCCGGTCGCGACACGCGCGGCCTCATCCGCCAGCACCAGTTCCACAAGGTGGAGCTCGTCTGGATCACCGCGCCCGAGGCCGGCGTGGCCGCCCTCGATGTGCTCACCGGGCACGCGCAGGCGGTGCTCGAGCGCCTCGGCCTGCCCTACCAGACGGTGGCGCGCTGCGCGGGCGATGTCGGCAACGGCGGCGCGAAGGGCTTCGACCTTGAGGTCTGGCTGCCGGGCCAGTCCGCCTACCGCGAGATCAGCAGCTGCTCGCTGTTCACCGACTACCAGGCTCGTCGGCTGCGGATGCGCTTCAAGCGCGAGGGCGAGAAGAAGACCACCTTCTGCCACACGCTGAACGGGTCGGGCCTCGCGGTGGGGCGCACGCTCGTGGCCATCGTGGAGAACTACCAGGAGCCGGATGGCAGTGTGATCGTGCCCGAAGCGCTCCGCCCCTACATGGGCGGCCTGGAGCGGCTCGTGGTGGGCGGCTGAGCCTCAGCCCTCGCCGCTGAAGTTGCAGTTCAGCAGGTTGCAGCTCCGCGTGCAGGTGTGCACCTCGTAGCGGCGGCGCTGGGTGGCTGCGGCGTTCCACAGCTCCGACAGCGGGCGGCCATCGCGCACGTTGCCCACGGGCTCGAGGAAGTAGCAGAGCCGGATGTTGCCGGCGGGATCGAAGGCGAGGTCGCTGTGGCCGGCCTTGCAGACCTCCCCGTTGTACACGCTCGGGTCCACGAAGTAGCGCCGGAAGGCCTGCAGTTGCCCGACCGGGTTGCACACCTTGCCGGCGGCGCGGCGTTCGTCCACCAGCACGTCGATGGCGGCGTTCACGGGGCCGAGGTCGGTCGGCCAGAGGGCGCTCCGGCGCCACCAGCCGGGGTCGTGGGCGTTGTTGCCGAAGTTCTGGTAGAGCGGCTGCACGACGAGCTCGTACCCGCGGTCCCGACACCACCCCAGCAGCGGGGCGATCTCGTGGGCGTTCCCGGCGTGCAGGATGCAGGACAGGATCACCCTCGGATTGGGGAGCCGGTCGAGCAGATCGCAGGCGTCGCGCACCTTCTGCCAGCTGCCCGGCTTGCCCCGGGAGTGATCGACGGTGGCTTCGGTGAAGCCATCGCAGGAGAGGTAGGCCACGGACACGCCGGCGTCGGCCAGCGCGCGCGCGCGCTTCTCGTTGAGCAGCCAGGCGTTGGTGTTGAAGGTGACGGTGAAGCCGCGGTCGGTAGCGCGGCGCATGAGCCGTTCGAGGTCGGTGCGCAGGAGCGGCTCGCCTCCGACGAAGTTCATGGCGGCGGGCCCGGTCCACACCGCGAGCTCATCGATCACCGCGGCCCACGTGGCCTCGGGGAGGTCGACCGTTTCGTTCTTGTAGATGTCGCAGTGGGCGCAGGGCAGGAAACAGCGGTCGGTGACCGACAGGTGGATCTGCGCGGGCAGCTCGGGCGCCAGACGAAGCCGGGCGAGCGCGCGCGCGCGGTCGGCGAGCGAGGCGGGCGCTACGCCCATGACTGGATCTCGGTGGGGGTCACGTCGGTGTAGTTCGCGGAGCGGGGGATGTAGCAGCCCGCGCAGGCCGGGAAGCCCTCGTAGCGTCCGCGGGCGGCCTGTTCGCGGCCCCGGCGCATCCGCTCCCCCCACCAGAGCGCGCTCAGGGGGGTGTCCCGCACGTTGCCGAGCAGGTTCTCGAAGCGGTTGTCGCGCACGCACGTGGTGACCCGACCGTCCCACCCCACGACGGGGCTCTTCCAGAACGACCCGCACACGCCCGGCTCGGTGAGCACGGTCTCCGGAGCGGCAGCCGGGCGGGCCAGCGGGATGTCCAGCGCCGCCATCGTCTCCCGCATGGCCCGGTTCGCGCGGGCCTGGGCGTCGGCGTCGGGGGCGTCGAGCTGGCGGAAGAAGACGATGGCGTCGGACCCCGCGGGCACGGCCTGCGCCGCCGCGCGCACGGCGAGCCCCCGCGACCGACAGGCCGACGTCCATCGGGCGGCAAACGCCGCGGCTTCGGCGGCGTTGTTCTCGCCCACGATGAACTGGAAGACCGGGCGCGGCCAGGGGGCGCGGGTGCGCGCCTGCTCGTCGAGGAAGGCGAGGAGGTTTGACTCCACGGCCTCGAAGTGGTCCCGCCCCTTCACCACCCGGTAGGTCTCGCGGGAGGCGGCGTCGAGCGAGAAGTGCCAGGTCTGCGGGAGGGGTGCGGCGTTCAGCGCCACGCGCACGCGGTCGCGGCCGAGGTGGGTGGCGTTGGTGTGCAGCTCCAACCGGGTGAAGGTGCCGGACTCCACGCCCGCACGAAGGCAGGCCTGGTACATGGCGCCGAAGGCCGGGTGCAGGAGCGGCTCGCCGAGCCAGAAGGGGATGAGCGTGTCGAAGCGTGCGTTCGACGCAGCCAGATCGGCGAGGATGGCGCCGAGCATCGCCTCGGGCATGAAGCCCACCTGCTGGTGGTGGGGATGGGCTGGCCCCTCGGCCACGGTGCAGTGCACGCACGCCAGGCTGCACTGGTTGGTGGTTTCGAGCACGAGGTAGCTGCCTGCGAGGCGGGGGGGGGCCACGCGCGCATGATCGGGCGCAAGGCGGGGCGGCGTCAAGCGCGCCCTGACGCTCCGGGGTGCCCGGCTACTCGTATTCGTGGAACACGGGCTCGGTGTCCGGTGCTTCGGTGCGCGCGGGCGGCTCGGGCGGCCCCTCGTCGCGTTCGGCGTCGGCCGAGTTGGACGGGGCCCAGTAGCCGGGAACCCAGTCATCCTCGTCGTCGTAGTAGCCGTCCACCCACACCTGGCTCTGGCGGCTGGCCTCGCGCCAGTACCCGTCCACGTACACGGTGCCCGCCCAGTAGCCGGACACCCACATCCAGCCGACCCGCGCAATGGCCGGCTGCCAGTAGCCGGGGCGCCAGCGCGGCCCCACCCATACGCCGGGCATCCACACCCAGCCCGCGCGCGGACCGGGCGCGTACGTCGGCGCCCAGGGGTTCACGACCACCGTGACGCGCGGCCCGCCCACCCGGACGTGGGGGCCGTACCCCCGCCGCGGACGTGCCTCGGCGGAAAAGGAAGCCGTGAGGAGGAGAACCGGAAGCAGGATTCGGAGTGCGTTCATGTTCAGTCCCGTACGATGCTCATAATACGCACCAGACGGGAAACGGATTCATGGGATAGCCGCCGCTATGTCCCTCGACCCCCTCCAGCTCGACCGTCTCCTCGTCGCGCTCCCCAAGACCGACCTCCATGTTCACCTCGATGGTTCGCTGCGACTCTCCACCCTGATCGAGCTCGCCCGCGAGCGGGGCGTGGAGCTGCCGGCCGACACCGAAGCCGGCCTTCGCGAGCGCGTCTTCAAGGACCACTACGCCGATCTCCCCGAGTACCTCGCGGGCTTTGCCTGGACGTGCGCCGTCATGCAGGATGCCGAGGCGCTCGAGCGGGTGGCGTACGAGTTCGCGCAGGACAACTTCGCGGAGGGCGTGCGCTACGTGGAGGTGCGCTTCGCCCCGCAGCTGCACCAGCACGCCGGCATGGATGCTCGCGCCGTACTCCGTGCGGTAAACGCCGGGATGAGCCGCGCCGCCGCCGAGATCAACGCCGCGGTCCCCGAGCGCGAGCCCGAGTTCCGCTACGGCATCGTGGTGTGCGCGCTCCGCACCTTCACCGAGCAGTTTTCGGCCTACTACGCCAACCTGCTCCGCGCACTCTCGAAGTCGCCCCGCAAGCGCCTCGCCGGGCTCGCCAGCCTCGAGATCGCTCGTGAGGCGGTCTGGGCGCGCGACGAGGAGGGCATCCCCGTCGTCGGCTTCGACCTTGCCGGCCAGGAGGATGGTTTCCCGGCCATCGACCACCAGGAGGCCTACGCCTATGCCCACGCGAACTTCCTGCACAAGACGGTGCACGCCGGCGAAGCCTACGGCGCGGAGAGCATCTTCCAGGCGATCACGGCCCTCCACGCCGATCGGGTCGGCCACGGCTACTTCCTCTTCTCGCCGGAGCGCATCACCGACCCGCGGATCACCGACCCCGCGGCCTACGTGGAGCGCCTCGCCGAGTACATCGCCGACCGCCGCATCACGATCGAGGTGTGCATCACCTCGAACCTGCAGACGAACCCCTCGATCGGCAGCGTGGAAGCCCACACCGTGCGGAAGATGCTGGACCGGCGCATCAGCGTGGCCATCTGCACCGACAACCGGCTCATGTCCGCCACCACCGTTTCGCGGGAGCTCGGCCTCGCCGTCCGCTACGCCCGACTCACGCCGCGCGAGCTGCGCGACATCGTCATCCACGGCTTCAAGCGCAGCTTCTACGCGGGTACCTACGCGGAGAAGCGCCGGTACGTGCGCAAGGTCATCGACCAGTGCGATCGTGTGCTGGCCGAGTTCGGCGTGGACACGCGCGGCGCGGCTGGCGGGCAGCCCTTGCTGAGCCCGGGCGCGTAGGGGCGAAGACCGGCCGCGGGGCCTCCGCGCCTACCCGGCCAGGAGCGCCCGATTCCTGCCCAGCTGCTTGGCGCGGTACGCGGCTCGGCTGGCGGCATCGAGGTAGGCGTCGGGGTGGGTGTGCGTGGCATCGAGCGGCGCCACACCAACGCTCACGGAAACGCGCACGGGCTCGTGGCCGAGCATCATCGGGAACTCGTGAACGCTGCGGCGTAGGCGGTCGGCCACCAGCAGCGCGCCCTCCACCGGCGTTTCCGGCAGCAGGACCACGAACTCGTCGCCGCCGACGCGGGCGCTCACGTCGCACAGGCGGAGGTTGTCGCGCAGGATGCGGCCGACCTGCCGCAGGACGAGGTCGCCCACACGATGCCCGTGGGTGTCGTTGACCTCGGCGAAGTGATCGAGGTTCAGGTAGAGCAGGGAGAGCGGGCGCCCGTACCGACGCGCGCGCTCGAACTCGCGGCGCAGCACGCGCTCGAACACCTCGGTGTTGTGGAGCGCGGTGAGCCCATCGGTGGTGGCGCGCTGCACCATCCGACGCAGGGCCTCCAGCTCCTCATCCACGCGCAGGGCGTAGCAGAACAGCGTGCTGCCGATGAGCACCTTGTCGCGTTCGTAGATGCGGACCGGCTCCTCCACGCGGCGCCCGTTCACCCACGTTCCGTTGGTGCTCACGAGGTCCTCGAGCCAGACCTCCGGGATCGCATCGGCGTCGGCCGCGTTCATCCACTGGATGCGCGCGTGCCGCCGGGAGGACTTCGCATCGGCGAGCGCGATGTCACAGGCGAGGTCGCGACCGAGCACCACCGGGCGCTCGGTGAGCGCCCAGGTGCGGCTGGCATCTTCCCCTTCGAGCATGGTGAGGTGGGGCATGGCTGGTCCCGTCTTGGCGTGCAGCTCCAAACCGGGCGACGTGGGAAGGGCGGCGAGCATGCGAGAGGCCTCTCCGCCCCTTCGGCCGGAAGGGACGCTACTTTAGCACGCGATCGAGAAACCCCGGAGCGGCTCAGCGCAGGCTGGCGCGGCTGCCATCGGGGCAGAGCACCCGGACATGGAGGTGATCGCGGTGGGCGGGCGCGTGGCGAATGACGCCCACGGCGCGGTAGCTGCCCTTGCCTTCACCCACGAAGATCTGGGCGGCTTCTTCTTCAGAGAGCAGGCCTGCGCGCAGCACGTAGCTCTTGAGCCGGGAGATGTGCGCGTGGTCGAGCAGGATCATGTCGACCCGACCGGTGTCGAGCATCGCGGAGATGAGCGCCCAGTTGGCCTCGACATCGAACTGCGAGGGGCCCGGATCCACGAACATGCCGGCCTGCTGGCGAGCGCCCGTGAGGTAGATGCCCACGTCGGCATCGATGCCGCCGCGGTGGGTCTTGTGGCCGGAGAGCTCGCCGCCGCGCTGCCGGGAGATTTCCCCCATCGTGATCGGCGAGGCATCCGGCATGAGCCAGCGCATGTGGCGAGCCGTGTCGACCAGAAGCTCCACCATCTCCCGCGAACCCCAGGTGTGGTCCGGCTGGCTGCGCGTGAAAAAAAGTGGCAGGTCGGGAAGCAGGATGCCATCGTGAAGTGACTGATCACTGCACCCGACCGCCCCGGTATCCGATACTTCCGTGCTCTCCGCCACCACGAAGTCGCCCTCGATGGTGGGACCGTACTCCGCCGCGAAAGCAGAGAAGATGGTGGTGAGGAGCACAGGAATCACAGTTGCCCGGGTGGGTAGCCTGCGACTTTACTCGACCACGGCCATGGCGTAAAGGCGGGTGCGAACAATTTTACGCACCCGCCGTTCGTCGGAACAGCGGCTTCGGGGATCGTTATCGGAGTGTAGCGCTCTTGACGCGTCAAGTCAATTGGCGTGAATTGCCTCGCAGGGTCGGCCCGGGCTACCTGCACGGAATGGCAACGGAGCGGTCGTCCACGCTGAAGGGTGCCGGATGGCAGGCCCGCGGTCTGTCCCATCGCGAGGAGGTGGCGGCGGGCGAGTCCTGGGCCGCGATCGGCGTGGAGAGCGAGGTGGCCCGGCTGCGGCGGGTCCTGCTCACGCGGCCAGGGCCGGGGCTCGCCTATGCGGAGCCGCCTTCGGACTGGCTGATGGCCGAGCGGCCGGACATCGAGGCGATGGTGGCCGAGGCCGAGGCCATCGCCGCGGCCTACGCCCGCAATGGCGTGGTCGTGGAGTGGATCGAGCCGGGTGCGTCCGCGCCGCCGAACCTGGTCTTCGCGCGCGACCTGTTCTTCATGACGCCCGAGGGCGCGGTGGTGTCGCGCATGGCGGCGCGGCAGCGTGCGGGGGAGGAGCGGTTTGCCGCCGCCGCGCTCGCCCGCCTCGGCGTGCCCATCCTCGCCACGCCCACCGGGCACGCCACCCTCGAGGGTGCCGACGTGCTGTGGGCGCGGGCCGATCTCGTGCTCGTGGGCCTCGGCAACCGCACCAACGAGGCGGGCCTGCGGGTGGTGGGGCGCGTGCTCGCCGACCAGGGCGTTCGCTGCGTGGGCGTGCCCCTGCGCTCGGGCGTGCAGCACCTTCTCGGCACGCTGAACTTCCTCGACCGGGACCTCGCCGTGCTCCACGACGCCGACCCCGCGCTCCGCGGCCTGCTCGCCGACGAAGGCGTGCGCACACTGGAGTTCGCGGACACCCGCGAGGTGACCCGTGGAAGGGCCCTGAACTTCGTCACGCTCGCACCCCGGGAGGTGCTGATGCCGGCGGACTGCCCGGTCACGCGGGGGCGCCTCGAGGCGGAAGGCGTACGGTGCGAGGAGGTGGCCCTGCCCAACTACCTGCGCGCGGAGGGCGCGCTGGGCTGCCTCACCGGCATTCTGCAGCGAGCCGGCTAAAGGGCCGGGATGCAGGTCACGACGCTCGTCCAGGTGCTCATGTTGTGCTTCGGCCTGGCCCTCGGGGCCCTGCTGCCGAGGGGGGGGCGGCGGCTGCCGCTCCTTTCGCACGACCTGAAGTTGAACATGGCCACGGCGGCCCTGCTTTTCCCGCTGCGGGTGGGGCTCGTGCTCGGGGGCCTGTCCGTGGCCCACGGCGGCGGCGCCGGGCTCACGGGCGCCCTCGACTTGAGCGCCATCACCCAGCCCTGGCTGCAGTTCCTCGTCTGCTTCCTGCTCCTCGACTTCACGAAGTACTGGCTCCACCGGGCCGACCACCGCATCTCGTGGCTGTGGTTGTTCCATCGGGTGCACCACAGCACCGAGCAGCTCGATGCCACCGCCGGCCTCCGGATGCACGCGGTTGACTTCCTGAAGCTCTCTGCCGTCCCGATCCTGCTCTTCGGCGTGCTGACCGACGTCACGAGCTTTGCGCCCTGGGTGCTGCCCGCCGCCGTGAGCGTGGGGATCGTGGCCGACACCTTCTCCCACATGCACGTGGAGTTCCCCTACCGGAACCCCGTTTGCCGCGCGCTCCTGTACGTCTTCAACAACCCGCTCTTCCACTCCTGGCACCACACACGCGATGGTGTCCTGTGCGATGGCAACTACGCCAACGCCCTGCCCGTGTGGGACCTGCTGTTCGGCTCCAACGTCACCCGCCCCGAGCCGCCGGTGCTCTACGGGATCGACGGCGACCAGCGCCTGCGCGACGATCTGCTGGGGCTCCATCTCCTGCGCCCGCGGCAGCCCTGATGGCCCGCGTCCGCCTCGTGGCGGTGCTGGTGCTCACGCTGGTCTGCCTCGTGTGGGTGCTCTGGGGGATCAAGTTCGACGAGGCGATGGCGGGCGTGGGGCGGTTCAGGTGGGGGATGCTCGTCCCCATCTGGCTCACCTACCTGCTCGCCCACGCGCTTCGCGCGCAGCGCTTCCGCATCCTGCTCCCGCAGCCGATCGACTACGCAGCGAGCTTCTCCGCGCTCACCATCGGCTACCTCGCCCTTCACGTCTTCCCGTTTCGCCTCGGCGAGCTCGTGCGGCCCTACCTCGTGCGCGAGCAGCGCGGCGTCCCCCTCGGCGACTCCCTCGCGGCCGTGGTGTTCGAGCGGCTGCTTGACGTGCTGATGCTCCTCGGCATGATCCTCGGCACGACCTGGTTCGTGGAGCTCCCCACCCCGCTCGAAGTGGGCGGCATGGACGTGCTGGGGCTGGCGCGGCGCGGCGCCGCCGTGCTCGTGATCGGGGGCACGCTCGCGCTGGCCGCGGTGCTGGCGATGGGGCCGGGCTCGCTCGGCTTCCTGGAGCGCGTCCCGCTGGGGCGGCCCGTTCGCGCGCTGTTCGAACGCTTCCACGCCGCGGTGGCGGCTCTCGCGGCGCGCCCGGCGGTGGCGCTGCAGGCCTTCCTGCTCAGCGTGGCGATCTGGGCGCTCACGCTCGTGGCCGTGCGGCTGCAGCTGCTCGCTTCGCCCGGGCTGCCGTCTGGCATGGACACCGCGCTCGTCACGTGGACGGCCACGCTCAGCGGAATGACGGTGCTGCCGACGCCCGGCTTCTTCGGCGGCTTCGAGGCCGCGTGCGTGACCGCGCTCCAGATGCTGGGCGCCACCCGCGAGCTGGCCGCGCCCTTCGCGATCATCCTGCACCTCACCCAGTTCGTGTTCACGGTGGGACTGGGCGTGATCTTCCTCCTCCGCGAGGGCCTCGATCTGCGCCAGGTGGTTGCCCGGAGCCGGAGCGCCTGAGGCTCCTGAGGGCCGCGAGGCCCGCCCGCCCGTCGGCAGCGCCTCCGCCCGGTTAGACATGGGTCTTGTCCTCCGACCCGCTCGCCAGTCGCCTCGTCGCTGCCTACGACCCCGCCTTTCGCGCATCGATGCGGGTGGTGGCCGAGGCCGCCGACGATCCTGCGGCGATGCGTGTGGCGGTCGAGTCCCTGCCCCTTGCCGCGCGCGAGCTGCTCGATCAGCTCCTGCTCGTGGCCCGCACCGGTGAACCGCTCCCCGACCGCCTCCGCGAGCGGATCGCCACCGAGGCCGGGCCGCTTTGGGCGGCGGCGGTGCTCCTGCCCCGCGCCACCGCGTGGCAGGAGGGCAGCCTCCACCCGCAGCACTACGCCGGCTCCTGCCGCCTGAACCCTGCCGTGGGCCCGTGGGCATTCTCGCTGGAGCGGGGCCCCGCCATCGAGGCGCCCGCCTCCTTCCCGCCGGCCGATGCGCGATGGGATGCGGTAGTCGTGGCGGCGCTGCTCGAAGCGAACCCCGCCGCGCTCACCGTGGATGGGTCGATCCGCCGGGACGTGGAGCGCCGCCTCTACGCCCAGCTCGGGGATGACGACCACCGCTGGTCGCTCGCGCTGCGCTATGCGCGCGCCGTGGGCCTGATCCGGGTGCAGGATCAGCGGCTCGTGGGCCAGCCGGAGGCGCGCATGCGCCCGCTTACCGACCTCGCGGCGGTGCTGCCGGGCGCGGTCCAGGCCTCGGCGGCGGCGCTCGTGCTGCGCCTCGCAGGCCAGGAATGGACGCCCGTGGACTGGCTCGAGCGCCTCCTCGCGGGCTCCGGGCGCGAAACCTTCTACAGCCCCCGCGGCAAGCTCTACCCCCAGCGCACCGAGCGGTTCGATGCGGCGGGCTGGCTCGAGATCGAGCGCCCCGCCGTGCGCGAGGCCCTTGATGTGCTGCACCGCGTGGGCGCGATCGATGCCCTGCGCGACCACGAGGCGGTCACCGCCTTCCGCGCCGCGCAGCCGCGTCCGGCGCCGATCGGCGGCTTCCTGCTCACGCCCGCGGGCGAGGTGATCGGCCACGTCGCCGAGATGCGGCTCGACCAGTACGGGCGCCTCGCGCGCATGGCGCCGTTCGTGCAGGGCGATGCCTTGCGCCGGCACCAGCTCAGCCGTGATGGCATCGCCGCCGAGCTCGGCGCCGGCCACCGCGACACCCTCGATTTCCTGCTCGCCAACAGCCGCACCGGCGTGTCTCCCAACATCGTCGACCAGCTTCGCGAGTGGCAGCGCTCCGCGAGCCGGCTCACGGTGCTCACAGGGGTCGACATCGTGGAGGAGGATGGCAAGCTGCGCGTGGCCCTTCCGGGCGACACGGGCCGGGTCATCGACTACACCGCCCGCCCCCGTGCCCGCTTCCTTTCTTTCGAGGATCGGCTGCTGGTGCCCGACGGATGGGATCCGCTCGATGTGCGCGCGCTCCTGAACCGCGTGGCGCGGCCCATGGGGCGGGAGGGCGAGGCGTGGGCCTGGAAGGCCGAGCTGCGCACCCTGGCCGACGTCGGGAGCGTGCTCACGCGGCTCCGCGCCTACCACGGGGGCCACCTGCCCGCCGAGCTCGAGCTGCTCCTCCTGGCGGGCGGCGGCTTGCCCGCGGTGGTGGCCAGCCCGGCCGTGCTCGTGCGTCTACCGGCGATCGCGGCCGACGCGGTCCGCCGGGATCGCATCGCGGGCCCGCTCCTGCGGCGCGCGGTGGGGCCGGAGGAGATCGTGGTGGCGCGCGAGGACATCCCCGCGCTCGCGGCGCGGCTCGCGGAGCTGGGGTTGAGCTGGACCGAAACGGCCTGAGTCGTCCCGGCGCCGAACTGCCCAGCGAGGGCGCCCCGCGCAGGCGGACGGGCCGCCGGGCAGTTCCCTACAGGTAGTAGTCGGCGAGCACGTCGACGCCGCCGAGGTAGAAGCCCCAGTAGTTGGTCGCGTAGGGCAGGGCGGCGCCGAGGCCCACGTCGAGCCGGCCGCTTCCCTGGTCGTCGGTCTGCTTCTTGGCGGTGAACTTCAGGCCGAAGGTGGTCGTGAAGAAGCGAAAGCTGTCATCCACATCGGGGTGCGAGAGGTACTTCGCATCCCAACTCCACTCCCAGAACACCGACACCACGTCGTTCGCGCGCAGGTTGGCGTTGAGGCCCCAGTTGTAACGGAGGTCGGAGTACTCGCGGGTTTCGATGTCGACCGCCATCTGCGCGCCGATGTCGAGCCCCTTGAGGAAGCGGATGCGCTGGCCGAAGGCCACCACCGGCCGAACCGCGAGGAAGGTCGGCGCGGTGTTGAGCTTCAGGTCGACGCCGGCGCTGAGGATCGTGCCCGTGCGGGAGCTCTTGATGATGGCGTACTTCGCACCGGGCTGCACCACGCCGCCCGCGAAGTCACGGCCGAGGAGCACGTGGGCGCTGAACTGGCGCATGAACGCGTACTCCGCATCCACCTTGCCGCCGAACCACGAGGGGAAGCCCCACTGTACGCCCACCGACACGTGCGAGCGGGTATCTACCGAGGAGAGCGAGAAGGGCTGGGCGAAGTTGAGCTCGCGGTCCACCGCATCCACGCCGGCGCTGCCCTTGTCGGAGCCGGGAACGCGCTCGCCGAACATGATCGCGCTCAGCTCCTCCATGTGCTCCTCGATCCGATCACGGAAGAGGCTCTTGGGGTACTTCGCCAGGTAGGACTCCCACACGAGCTGCTCCTCGTCGGGCGTCATGTCCTTGCACTTCTTCTGCGTGTCCCGGTAGAGCTTGGCGGTGTCCTCGCCGGGGGCGCGGGGGCGCACGGACTGCTGTTCGTCGTCTTCGGTGAACTGGAGGTCGTCCTCGTTCTTGCCGTCGTCGCCGAAGTCGAGCTCGCCGCCGTCTTCCTCTTCCTTGTCGGCCTCGTCGATCCGCTGCGGCGGGGGCGCCTCCTCGCCGCCTCCTTCCTTGAAGTCGTCCTCATCCACGTCGAGCGTTTCGCCCATGGGGATTTCTTCGTCTTCCGTCTCGGTCTTCTTCTTCTTGTCGGCGGCGAAGGCCGACGAGCTGGCGAGAATGGCGACGACCAGGACGGTGAGCAGGGGAGTGCGGCGCATGAGCTCTCGCGGAAGAGGGCGGAGGATAATACGGATGCGGCCGGTCCGCGACGGGCGCGGGTCGGCCACGGAAGCAGGGAGCGGGATGATCGCGGCGGAAGGCGTGGATAGCCGGACCATCGAGGCGGCGGAGGCCGTGCGCGCCTACCTCGTGAGCGTGCGCGGCGGCGCGCCGCTTCTGTCGAGCGCCGATGCGCGCCTGCTGTACGGCTGGCTGCGCGAGGGGGTGCGGCTCGGCGCGATCGTACGGGCCATCGACCTCGTGGCCTCCCGCCGGCTGGCCCAGCGGGTGCGCGCGCCACTCTCGCTCGTGAGCTGCCGCACCGAGGTGCTGCGGCAGCAGAAGCAGGCAGGGAGCTGGGTGCGGCGCGGCGGGTCGCGTTCGGTCGTGCTCGCCTCGGGCGACCCGCGGTTCGCCGCCGTCTCGCGGCTCGCGGAAGCCACGGAACGGGCGGTGGCAGCGCTCTCGGCCGAGGACCCGGAGCGGTTGGCTTCGCGGGCTTGCGCCCTCGCCGCCGCCTTCCACGAGCAGGCCTGGCAGGAGGCACCCCAGGACCTGCTCCTCGCCGAGGCGGCCGAGGCCCTCGCCGATGCGCGGGGGCTCTACGACGAGGCCGAGTGGGCGCTGGCACTCGAGGCCACCGCGCGCGAGGACCTCCGGCGGCGTTATCCCTCCCTCACGGCCACGGCGTTGTGGCAGGAGCTGGGATCTGGACTGGACTGAAGGCTGGACGATGACGCCGCGCGGCGGGTTCGCCGTGGCGGAGCTGATCCCCGGGCCGCCGTGCGAGCTCTGCCGGGGCGAGGGGCGTCGGGTGGTGGAGCGGCACGGCATTCGCCGCGTGGGGCGCTGTGTCTGCCAGCGCCTGCCGGACCGGGTGGCGCTCTACAACGCGGCCGGTGTGCCTGCGAAGCACGCCAACTGCACGCTGGAGTCCTTCCGCGTGGAGCTGGCGCGGCCCACGTGGGTGGCCGTTCGGCGGTGGACGGACAGCTTCGAGCCGGGCGGTGGCCAGAGCGGCCTCATCCTCGCCGGCGAGCCCGGTCGTGGAAAGACGCATCTCCTCGCGGCCGTGGTGCGCGAGCTGGTCTTCCGGTACGGCGTGGCCGTGAAGTTCGTGGAGTTCTCCCACCTCCTCGCGAACATCCGCGAGGGCTACGACCGCAAGGAGGGCGAGGCCCGCCTCCTGTCCCCGCTCGTGCGCGCGCCCGTCCTCGCGATCGATGAGCTCGGCAAGGGCCGCGGCAGCGACTTCGAGACCGCCGTGCTCGACGAGATCGTGAGCCGCCGGTACAACGCCCAGGCTGGGCCGCTGCTCGCCACCACCAACTTCCCGCTGCGCGCCCCCCGCGCTCGCCGCGAGTCGGACTCGCTGAGCACAATGGTGCTGCCCACCCTCTCGGAGCGGCTCGGCGAGCGCGTGTGGAGCCGCCTGAAGGAGGCCTGCCACCTCGTGGAAGCCGCCGGCGACGACTACCGGATCACCAAGGGAAAGGCTTGAGCGAGGGGAGCGGCTCCTCGTTCGGATCGAGCCCGCCCTTCTTGGGGTCGTAGTCGCGGATCTTCAGGCGGCGGTCGCGCATGTCCTCGGCGCGCCGCCGGGCCATCGCCCGCGTGGGATCGGCCTGCACCGCGCCGCGGAAGGCCACGTAGGCCCCCTCCCAGTCTCGCTCTGTGAAGGCCGCCTCGCCGAGGAGCTCGAGCTGCGCGCCGAGGGGCACGCCCACCGGGGCGATGAGGGCGCTGCGCGGGTCGGTGAACCGGGCATCCCAGAGGATACGCGCGGCCGCCACGGGATCGGCCTCGGCGCTCGCCCGGGCCACGAAGCAGCCCACGATCGCATCGAGGGCGCCGCGCTCCGAGCGGCTCTTCCAGGCGCGGTCGAGCGGCACGAAGCGGCGGGCGTCGGCCCAGCCCTTCTCGGCGCCCTCGCAGTCGCCGGCGGCGCTGGCGGTCTTCGCTTCCGCGAGGCGGGCCTCGGCGGCGGCCGTGGCGGCGGCCGGCTCCACGATGTGTACGGTGGTCGGGAGCAGGTACTCGCCGGTCATGAAGATGGCCGGCGGGCGCTCGGCGGCCTCCGCGGGCGCGGGCGTGGCCAGCGGGTCGTCACCCCACATCGGCGCGCCGAGCGCACCTTCGCCCACCAGCGGGAGCACGGTGCCCAGCTTGCTGTCGAGCACGACCATGCCGAGCTGGTAGTCGCCCGCGGCCAGCGTGTCGGGGATGGCCACGCTCCAGTCGCCATGCACGAAGTCCCACTGCTCCCAGTTCTTCGCCTCCAACCAGCCGAGACCGGGGGCCACTTCGGCCGACCACGCCAGCGCGCCCTCGCGCGCCAGGAAGAGCAGCACCCGGAGGGAGCCCTCCCGCTTGTCGGCCTTCCAGCGCGAGGCCACGAAGAGCTCGCTCCCCGGCGAGACCGAGGCCGAGGGCACATCCCACCACGCCAGCCGCACGCCGTCGGCGAAGGTCACCCGGCGGGCGTCGGTCTCGGGCGGGGTGGCGCTGGCGAGCAGATCACGGCGGATGTGGTTGCCGACGTGCAGCGCCCGGCGCCCGCTCGGGTACCCGGGAATCTCGAGGTACTCCTCCTTCCACTCCGGGTGGGTGGAGATCTTGATGGTGCCGGCCCAGCTCCCGTGCACGTGGGCGAATTCCGGGCGCACCTCCGAGAACAGGTACTCCTGGAGGAAGGGCTTCTCGTACTCGTGGTGGCCGGTGGCGATGTCCACCAGCCCGGCGATGTCGGCGATGTACCAGTCCGACCACCAGAGGTGGGCGCCCATGTCCACATCGAACAGCGTGACCCGGTCGAGGCCGAGGCGGGACTGCACCCAACGCATGTACTCCACGCGCTTGTGCACATCGCGCGGGCCGGTCTCGGGCTTCATCACGAACTGGTAGGCCCACCATGGGTTGGCGAGCATGAGCGCGAGGGCGGGCACCACGGCGTAGAGGGAGCCCAGCTTGAGGCGGCGGGCCAGCACCCGGCCGCCCGCCGGCAGGAGCGCCGCGATGGCCGCGAGGCCGAGGGTGATGAGCACGAACTGCGGCACGCTGGTGAGGCTGTACCAGCGGTAGGCCTTCATCCAGTCGCCGCGTGCGAGGATCGTGTAGAACAGGCCGAAGGCGTAGCAGCACCAGAGGGTGCCGCGGGCGAGCCAGCCGGGGCGGCCGAAGGCCATCAGGCCGAGGAGCGCGGCGGTGCCGGCGAGGGTGTAGACCCGCACCTTCACCCACTGCTTCGCGAGCTCGGTGGCACCGGCATCCTTCCAGCTCTCCGGGAAGGCGAACGTGGCGTTGAACGGGTTGGCGTCGAGGCCCACCTTCGCGAAGATCCACCCGTACAGCCCGAGCAGGAGGACGAGCGCCAGGCCGAGGTAGAGCCGGGCCATGCGCGTGGAGCGCGCGAACGCCGCCGCCACGACCGGCGGCGTGGCGAACAGCAGCGCGAGCTGCCATCCTTGCACGCTCGGTTTGCCATCCCAGGCGAGCACGAAGACCACGGGCAGCAGGAGGGCCACGAGGGCATGCTTCCGCCAACCCTGGAAGCCGCCCACCGCCACGCCGATGACCGGCATGGCGCCGACGACGCCGTAGCGGAGCATGTACTCGCGCATCTGCTTCCAGCCGAGCTGGTTCCAGTCGAAGGGACGGAAGTCGGAGCGCTTGGCGTACCAGGTGTTGGGCCACTCCCAGGCGAAGTAGTCCATGCGCCAGGCCTGGTAGGCGGCGAAGGGCACGAGGAACGCGGCCAGCCAGCTCAGGAGCGCCAGCGGGCGGCGGTAGGCGACCGCGGCCATCGTGCGCGCCATGAGCCCGATGCCGGCGTAGGCGAGCCCATCGGGGCGGGTCATGGTGAGGCCGAGGAAGGCCAGCGCGCTCAGCGGGTACCGATGGGGCTCCTCGGCTTCGACGAGCAGGCGGTAGATGCCGGCCGCGAGGCAGAAGCAGAACAGGCTGTTTTCGAGGCCGGAGGCGTTCCACAGGGTGAACTGCACCGAGGCGGCGAGGAGCCAGGGCGCGAGCACGGCCAGCCGCTTCTGTTCTTCCGGGAGGGCTCGCCGCGCGATCCCCCACGCGCAGAGCTGGGCAAGGCAGCCGAACGCAGCACCGAGCACCTTCGAGGAGGTCCACGGCGACACCCCGATCGCGTAGGCGCCGCCGATGAGGAAGGTCCACAGCGGGTTGCTGAAGCCCTCTACGCGATCACTGCCGATGTAGGGCACGAGGCCCCAGCCATCCACCCAGTTCCGCGCGTAGGCGAAGGAGATCGCCGCATCCTCGATGTACCAGGGCTGCGGCAGGCAGTAGACGAGGAAGTGCCCCACGTGCACGGCGAGCGCGAGCACCACGAGCGAGAGCTCCCAGGCGAAGCCCGGGGGTTGCCGCGAGAGCCATTGGGCGGTGGCGGACCGGATCCGCGTGGGGAGGTTCGCCATCTTGCGATCAGATCGTCTTCTTGCCTGCGGCCGCGCCTTCGGCCGTTGCCGCGGCGCTGCGCGCGGCGTGCAGCTTCTTCAGCTCGTCGAGCTGCGCCTTGGCCTGCACGTCCCCCGTCTTGGCCTTGATCGCCTTGAGCTTGGCATCGAGGGAGTTGTCCTGGATTTCGCGGCCCACGTCGGCCTCCGCATCGAGCTTGTGGATGCGCTCCCGCACGTTCTCGAGCGCCTTGATGTCGGCATCGGTGGAGAGGCCATCGAGCGAGGACTGGATCTTGATGCGGGCTTCGGCCGTGGCCTTCTTGGCGAGCATCTCATCGCGCTCGCGCTTGAGCTTCTGGATCTCCCCCTGGAAGTCGATGAGGTTCTGCTTGGCCGCTTCCGCCTGACCGCTGACCTTCTCGAGGTCGCCCACGAGGTTCGCCAGCGCGGCCTCCAGCTCGTTCTTCTTCTGCAGAAGCACGAGGGCCACGTCATCGTCGCCATTTTCGATGGCCACGGGGAGCTGGGCGTTCACATCGGCCAGCTCCTTCGTCTTCGTTTCCTGCTCGGCCTCGAGCTTGTTGCGGAGGTACACGATGTTGCTCACGGCCTTCTTGAGCTCGCCGTGCCGCTTCAGCCGCTCCTGGATGGCGGCCTCGTAGACCGCTTCGGGGTTCGCGCCCTCGAGGTTGCTCGCGGCGAGCCCGAACCAGCCCTTGATCACGTTGAAGAAACGATCGATCACACCCATGTCCAACCCACGTTGACCCGCCGCGTAACCGGTACATCGCGGCAGCGGGCGGGCCCCCCGACGGGATGCAGACAGCATGTTACCCGCCGGCCATGCTGCTCAGCTTCGCCCTCGCGTTCGCCGACACGGCCGCCGACGATGTCCCGACTGCCGACGCCGGGCTCGGCCTCATCGCCTACGTGGACGACGTCATCGTGCTCAACGGGAGCGCCTCGAGCGATCCGGAGGGCGCCGAGCTCACCTACTCCTGGTCGCAGGTGGGGGGCCCGTCGGTGGAGCTGAAGGGGGCCAGCGGCGCGGAGCCGGAGTTCACCGTGGCCGCGCCCGGCACCCTGCGGTTCGAGCTCGTGGTCAACGACGGCGTCAATGAGTCCGAGCCCGACATGGTGGAGATCGTGGTGGCCGAGCGCGCGTTCGGCGGCTCCGATGGCGGCTGCGCAACGGGACCGACCGCCGGGCTGGGGGCGCTCCTGTTGGTGGCCGGTGGCCTGCTCGCGGGCCGGTCCAGGCGGTAGATGGGCGAGGCGCCGGGCCCGGTAGCGGGGGAAAGCGCGGCCTCCCGCGCCTCGCAGCGGGCAACGAGCGCCGCCCCCACGGCCGCGCAGGTCGTTTCGCTTCGCGCCCTCCTCGATCCGCTCGTCGAGGCGGGCGTCTCCCCGGCCGACCTCGCCAACGACCCGATCCGCTTCGTCCGGCGGTACGGGAAGGCGCCGGACCAGGAGGTGGCGGGCGCGGTGTCGGCCTGTCTCGCGTTCGGGCGCGTCTCCCTGTTCGGTCCCGTCCTCACGGCCTCTTTCGCCGTGGCCGATGCGCACGGCGGGCCCGCAGCCTTCGCGCTCGCGCTGGCGCGCGGGGAGGTCCCGGGTCGGCCCCTCACCGGCCTCTACTACCGATGGCTGAAGGAGGCCGACCTCGTGGCGCTGTTTGCCACCTTCGGGCGTGCCCTGGCGGAGCACGGCTCGCTGGCCGCGATCTTCCCCCCCGGCGCCGACTCGCTTGCCCACGGCATCGATGCCCTGCGCCGGTGCCTCCCCCCTGACGCTTCCCGCGCGCTGCGCGCCTCCTTCCCGCATCCCCGCGATGGCTCGGCCTGCAAGCGCTGGTGCATGTTCCTGCGGTGGATGGTGCGCACGGGCGCGCCCGACCTCGGGTTGTGGTCGCACCTGCAGCCGGCCGACCTCGTCATCCCGCTCGACACCCACGTCTTCCGCGTGGCCGGCTTCCTCGGCCTCCGCACGCGGCGCGCGCCGGACTGGCGGGCCGCGGAGGAGATCACTGCCGGCCTGCGCGCCCTGCACCCCCCCGACCCGCTCCGCTACGACTTCGCGCTCGCCCACCTCGGGATCAGCGGGCGCTGTCGCGGCCACCGCGACGAGGTGGTGTGCCCCGCCTGTCCGCTGGCGCCGGGTTGCCGCGCCTGAGGCGGGCTCAGCGGCGCTTGGGCCCCGGCTTGCGCGCGGCCGGCGGCCCCGGCTGAGGCCCCGCCCGACGAGGGGTGATGCTCGGCTTGGGGGCTCCCGCCACCACGCCCGCCACGGGCTTTGGCGTGGTGTCCTCCGGGTAGACTTGGCGCACCCACGCGCGGAAGGTCTCGAAGGTGCCGTCGATGATGCTCTGGCGCATCGTGTTCATGAAGGCCGCGAACCAGTGCAGGTTGTGCAGCGTGCTCAG
Organism: uncultured Pseudomonadota bacterium; assembly: GCA_903885375.1. GTDB lineage: Bacteria > Myxococcota_A > UBA796 > UBA796 > SXON01 > SXON01. The sequence goes on along the minus strand of CAISIK010000204.1, from coordinate 34,769 downwards.
CGTGGCCGAGAGCACCTCGCCCACCTTGAAGAGGTGGTGGAGGTAGGCGCGCGAGAAGTTGCGACAGGTGTAGCAGCTGCACGAGGTGTCGACGGGGAACATGTCCTTGCGGTAGCGGGCGTCGGTGAGCCGGATGCGCCCCTTGTTCGTGTAGAGCGCGGCGCCGCGGGCGTGCCGGGTGGCGATCACGCAGTCGAAGATGTCCACGCCGCGAGCCACCCCCTCCACGAGGTCGAGCGGGCGGCCCACGCCCATGAGGTAGCGGACCTGGTCGGTGCGGAGGTGCGGCAGCGTCCAGTCGAGCACCTCACACATGTTGGCGTGGCCTTCGCCCACGGAGAGACCGCCGATCGCGAGGCCATCAAAACCGATGTCCTGGATCTGCTCGGCGCTCCGTCGCCGCAGGTCGGCCCAGAACCCCCCCTGCACGATGCCGAAGAGCGCCTGATCGTCGCGCACGTGCGCGGCCTTGCTGCGCCGCTCCCAGCGCGTCGTCCGTTCCACGCTGGCCTCCGCGTAGGCGCGGTCGGCGCCGAAGGGGAGGCACTCGTCGAAGACCATGGCGATGTCGGCGCCGAGGTCCATCTGGATCTGCATGGACCGTTCGGGCGAGAGGAAGGTGGACTGCCCATCCACCTCGTACCGGAAGCGCACGCCTTCCTCGCTGAGCTCCTTGTTTTCCAGGGAGAACACCTGGAACCCGCCGCTATCGGTCAGCGTGGGGTTGGGGATGCCCATGAACCGCGCGAGCCCGCCCGCCTTCTTGACGATCTCTTCGCCAGGCCGCTGACTCAAGTGGTACGTGTTCGCCAGGACGATCTGCGAGCCGGTCCCTTCGAGGTGCAAAGGGGACAACGTGCGGATCGCACCCTGTGTGCCGACGGGCATGAAGCTCGGGGTGCGAACGACGTGCCCGCGGGTGAGCGAAAGCTCTCCTGCGCGGGCGCCAGCGGGGTTTCCGGCGATGAGCTTGAAGGGGGCGGGGGCGGGCATCCGCGGGCGTAGCCCGAAAGCGAGGAGAATTCGATCCTTCCCCCACGGGTGGACAACGGTTACGGTCCTTGGTCATGGCCAGCGGCTCGCGTGCCCGCCCTCCCAGCTTCCCGCCGGGGAGCTACGTCTCGGATTACTACCGGGTAGAAGGACTGGTGCGCCTGTCGGAAGGTCGCATGTTCTACCTGGTGAATGACCACCGGCCCGACCGCCCCAACCGGCGGTGCTGGGAGTGTGGTCACGAGGAGAACGCCTCTTCGGCCGCCGTGTGCGACAGTTGTGGCGCCTCGCTCAGCGTGCGGCGTTTCATCCTGTCCACCCGCTGGGATCGCAGCGGCTTCGATCCCTACCTCGCTTTCTTCCAGAAGCAGATTTCGCATCCGGCGTTCCTCGCCCCTTGCGATGTCTTCCCCTGGCCCGAGCCCAACCCCACGCTGGTGTGCTCGGTGGTGCCGTACAACGGCGAAACCTTCCTGCTCGATGAGGCGGCGCCGATCCCGCTCGCCCGCGTCATCCGCTTCGCGCAGCGCGCCTGCGGCATGCTGGGCATGCTCTCGTACAACGGCGTGAAGCTCGGCTGGCTCAACCGCAGCAACTTCCTGCTCCGCCCGAACGGCGATGGCATGCTGTTCGATCCCGAGGTCTCCGCCGTTACCGAGGGCCCCCTCTCGCCGGCCGACACCCAGGAAGTGGTGATGCAGCTCGGGGAGCTCCTCCGCCGCTACACCTCGATCGAAGAGCGCGAGTGGCAGCAGTTCTTCTCCGAAGCCGAGCGCGGGGTGTTCTCCACCCCCGCCGAGTTCGGCCGCGCCCTGCAGATCGAGGCCAACCACCAGCGGGCCAACGGCGCCACGCTCCATGTCGGGATGACCGACGTCGGGCTGCAGCGCGCCCTGAACGAAGACAACTGGGGTTGGGCGCGGCTCACCGATGGGGTCGAGCTGTTCGTGGTGGCTGATGGCATGGGCGGGCATGATTGCGGCGAGGTGGCCAGCCGGCTCGCGGTCGAAACGCTCATCCAGGGCGCCCGCGAGCGGGTGGATGTGAAACCCCGCCCCTCGCTCGACTTGCTCGAAAACGCGCTCGACGAGGCTTTCCAGCTCGCCAACAACACCATCAAGGGCAATGCGGAGGCCCGTGGCAACGACATGGGCACCACGCTCGTGTGCGCCATGGTGGTGGATGACCAGGTCGCGCTGTGCGCGAACGTGGGCGATTCGCGCGGCTACCTCTACCGCAACGGCACGCTCCACCAGATCACCAAGGACCACTCGCTCGTGTGGCGCATGGTCGATCAGGGGCGGCTCACCCACGCCGAAGCCCGCAACCACCCGCACAGCAACATCCTGCTGCGCACGGTGGGCACCGAGCGCAACGTGGAGATCGACCTCTTCCGCGTGGAGCTCGAGTCGGGCGACAAGGTGCTCCTCTGCTCCGACGGCTTGTGGGGCGAAGTGGAAGACGGCGAGATGGAGTCCGTGCTGAACCAGCAGGTGGATGGTCGCATCGCCGCGCGTGAGCTCGTGCGGGCCGCTCACCTCGGCGGTGGCAAGGACAACATCACCGTCATTCTCGCCAACGTGCCGGCTTCGGCCGACAGCCCCGCCGTGGCGGAGCCGGCCGCATCGGCCGTTCGGGTCAGCGCGCTCTCCACCTCGGGGTAGCGCCGCCCTCGGGCAGGTTCAGTTGTCGGGCGCTGCGTCGTCGTCGCGGGCGTCGTCGTCGGTGGGGGCTTCGCCCGTGGTGTAGCCGAGGGCCTCGAGCGCCCCGGTGAGCTCGCCGTCGCTCCCGATCAGCGAATCGCCGAGCGGTAGCGGCACGACGGCCCAGGTCACGTCGAGCGCGGTGGGCCCCGAGCGCGCGCGGGAGAGCGCGGCGCCGCTACCGTCGTTGGGCAAGGCCCGGAGCCGATCGTAGCCGCTCGAACGGCCGACGATCTTCAGCTCCACCTCGCCGATGACCTCATCGGCCGGCCGGTTGGGAACCACGAAGATTTCCCGGTTCTCCCGGAGCCGGCTCTGAAAGCGCATGTGCACGTACTCCCCTTCGACCGAGGTGATCTCGGCGAGGGTGGTGCTGGTGGGGTCGTCGCCCACCCAGGCGTGGGCGATGCCGCCGGGCACGTGCATGTCCACGCTGATCTGCCGGTTGGCGCGACCGAGCGGGCTCACCCGGATGGCCTGCATCACGTCGCGGCCGGTGCCCCGCGCCAACGCGATGCGTCCGGAAACCACGCTGCCGCCGGCCTCCGCGAGGTCCTTCTTCTCGCCCGGATCGGTCGCGAGGTCGAAGAGCTGCTCGCGGCCGCGCGTGGTGATGTACTTCTCCGTGCCCTGCAAGCTGCCCCATTGGACCGGCCCGTAGAGCACACGACCGAGCGCGAGATCGCGGTCGGTGACGGCGAGGTCGGGCTCGCCGCGCGCGAGCGTTTGCAGTGAGTGCCCCTCCGTGTCGCTGCCCAGCAGCTCCGGGGCGAGCCCCACGAGGTCGAGCAGCGTGGGGGCCACGTCGGTCAGCGCGACGGAGCCCGGAACGCGGCGGGGAGCCAGGCCCGGCGACTTCACCACGAGCGGTACGCGCATGAGCTCGTCGTAGAGCGTGTGGCCGTGCTCGAGATCGCCGTGGTCGAAGAACTCCTCGCCGTGGTCGGCGAAGAGCACGACGGTGGCGGAGTCGTCGAGCTCGCCGAGGAAGGCGCCGAGCTCGTCGTCCACGTAGCGGAGGTTCTGGTCGTACCGATCGAGCAGGTAGGGGCGGATGAGCTCGCGCTGGTGGAGCGCCACGCGGAGGAGGATCGTCCGGTTGAAGAGGCCGGTGAGGCCGCCCGGGTCCTCCTTGGCCCAGAGGTGGCGATAGCGCCGGGGCTCCTTGTAGGGGAGGTGCAGGTCCATGAAGTGGACGAGCAGGAGGGAGTCCTGCGATGGGTTGCGCCGAAGATAGTCGCGGCCCTGCCAGGTCTGGAAGTTGGCGCCCGGCCAGTTGAGGCACCGGTGCTCCCCCCATCCCCGGTCCATCTCGAAGTTCGAGGAGAGGTACACGTTGCCCACGAACGCGCCGGTGGCCCACCCGCGTTCGCGGAGGAGCTCCTGCACCGTCAGCGCCTCCGACCAGGCCTCGGGCGGGCGGCCGGACCACAGGCTGCGGGTGGAGGGGAGCGTCCACGGCGCGGTGGTGCGGGCCTCCTCGAACACCACGGCCTCTTTCGCCCAGGCGTCGAGCTTCGGCGCCGTGGGCCGCTCGTAGCCGTAGGTGGGGAGGTGGTCGCGCCGAAGCGTGTCCACGAAGGCCATCACGATGCGCTTCGGCGTGCTCGACGCGGTGTAGACCGACGGCGAGGCGAGGAACACATGGTCGTTCGCGGGGTCGGCGTCTGCGACCGAGACCCGCAGGAGCTCGCCCGCCCCGACGTCGGGCAGGGGCACGTCCACCGTCCGGAAGCCCCCGGCCGGCGCGATGAACTCGATGGCCACCACGTTGTCGCCAAGCTGGACGGTCACGGTGGCGCCGTTGCTCGGTGCTCCGCTCTCGATCTCGGGGGGCAGGATGCCGAGGTCGAAACGGAGCCTCTTCCCGGCGGCGGCCTCCAGCGCCCAGGACACGGTGGCGCCGGTGGGCAGCAGCACGCCGTGGCGCGAGACCTCATCCACCTGGGCGGAGCGGAACGCCCACTCCCGCGCATCGCCGCCCCGGAACCGCAGCCCCTCCTCCCGCTCGGTCGCCGCCGGGTACACCAGCGTGTAGCTGCCGTCCCTGGGCCGCTCGGCGTCGGCGCGAACGCGCACGAGGATCGAGTCGGCGTTGGCTTCCCACGTTCCCGGCGCCGACCGGTCGAAGGGCGAGGCCGAGTAGACGAGCAGCCGCGCGCCCTTGTGCAGCTCCATGCCCTGCGGCTCGCGTTCGTAGTACAACGCCCGCGGACGCACCGGGCTCGGCGCCTCGTAGGTTCGCACCCCCTCCAGCACCCCCGCGAGCCGGAACGGGCCCACCAACGGAATCTCCGTCGGCGCCGTCAGCGCGAGCGACACCGGAACCGTCAGGGAGGCGGGCGCAACAAAGTCGAGCCCGACATCACCGGTGGCGCCGAACGCCACCGAGAGGACGAGCGCGAACACGCGCTACGCTTAGCCGCGGCGGCGGCGGAGCGCGAACAGGCCGGCGAACGCGGCCGCCGCGGCCGTGATCGGCGTGGACGTGCCGCAGCTGACGCCGCCCGACCCATCACCCAGCTCAACCACCTCGATGGTGAGCGAACCCGCGCTCAGCCCACCGGGACCGCCCACGTTCATGAGCACCGTGTAGGTGCCCTCGCCGGGGAAGCGGATGATCGGCGCGAAGGCGCCGATCGGGTCGCCCTCACCATCGCCCGTGAAGTCCACGAGCTTGGCAGGATCAACCTTCGAGCCTTCGTAGACCTCCCACTGGATGGTGTCCACGCAGCCGTACGTGCCCATGTCCGTGCGGTTGATCACGCGCCAGTCGAGGCCGGAGGAGGGCTCCAGCTGGAAGAAACCATCGGCGCCTTCTTCGGGCACCGGGGCGGTGCACGAGAGGATGTAGCCGATCTTGGTCTGGCTGTACGTGGTGGTGCCACACAGCGGGTCGTTGAGGTCGAATTTGGCCGCAACGCTGAATGCGCCGCTCTTCTCGTAGGTGTGGGTGATGATGTCGGCGGTGGGAGGCAAGCTCTCGCCCACGCTGCCGTCGCCGAACTCCCAGCTCGTGTGGAGCACCTCGGCGTCGGAGGTCACCTGGAAGGTGACATCGAACGGGGCCGCCCCGGAACGCGGCGTGATCGCCTCGAAGGAGCCGTACACGCCGTAGAGCGCGTTGATGCTCGTCTGATCGTCGATGTTGGGCGTGATGCCGGACAGGTCGCACGACGAGGCGGACCAGAACATGGTCGCCTCGGCGAGGTCCTGGTCGGTGCAGGGATCGCCATCCTCGCAGGAGTGGTCTAGACCCATCAGGTGGCCGATCTCGTGGGTGGCCACGCTCTCGACGGGCGTTTCACCGTTGCAGATGCCCGCGCCGATGTCTTCCGAGGTGCCGAAGTCCACGTTGTCGTTGAACACGATGTCGGAGTCGCGGCCTTCGTAGTAGACCTGCCCGTTGGCGGTCTTCGAGCCGCGACCGTTGTTCGTGCTGTAGGTCACGGCGAGGGTGCCGGCCTCCTGCTCGTCGAGCTCGTCTTCCCAGTGGAAGGTGGTGCGGAGGTCATCCCCATCGCGACCTTCGATGTCGATATCCCCGAGGTACTCGTTGGAGAGGCCGGCGCACGGCGCGGCTTCGGGCCAGTTGTCCCACGAGGTCTGGATGATCTGCCGCTGCACGTCCTCATCCAGGGGCAGCGAGTCTTCGAGCGGATCGCCGTCGAAGTACCAGCCGAGCGGGAAGCGGTCGGAGGGCCAGTAGATGCCGGTGTGCTCCCAGGCAAGGCCGGAGCTGGCGAGGAGGAGTACGCCGAACATCACTTCACCCCAGGCTGAAGATTGTTGATTTCCATGAGGTGTTCACGCGAAACGCCGGGGATCGGCTCACCATCCCACCCGGCCTTCAGGCGCTCGGCCACCTTCACCTCCATGCTCGCGAGCGAAATCCGCTCGCCCGCCGGGGGGTTGGGCACGAAGCGTGCATCGTAGGCCACATCGGCGGGCACGGTGAACCGCACCACCATGTCGCTGCCATCGGCCGGGTTCTGCTTGATGGTGTACTTGCCCATCAGCATCCCGACGGTGCCGTACACGGTGCCGTGACGCTTGAGCGACAGGTACAGGAGCACCCGCTCGCCCTCGGCGTAGCGCGGGGTGAGCCCCACGTAGGTGACCGACCCCGCAGGCGACGTGCCGCCGGCGGCCTCCACCATCACGGTTTCCCCCACCGCGTGCTGGCCCTTCAGCGAACGATCGACGGTGACGTAGGCGCGGGTCCACACCTTGCCGCCTTCATCCATCGTGGACCACACCCGGCTGACGGTGCCCTCGACGATGGCGTCGGAAGCGTCGACCACCTGCTCATGCGAGAGGCGGGCGAGGGTGGTGGCGCTCGCCGGTGCAGACGCCCCGAGGGCGATCACGGCGATGATGGCTGCGAAACGGTTCATGGGAGCCCCGATCGAGGTTGACGAACGCTGGAGTCTATGCGGCGAAAGCCTGCCCGTCAACCGATCAGAATGCCCGTCCCCGCTGCGCAACAGGGTTGACGGTCAGCCCGCCATCCGGTATGTGCTTCCGTTCCGTCAACCCCTCCACCGCGCCCCCTCGCGGTCGGACGAACCGGGCAGGTCGAATGCTCCAGAACTTTCACCGCATCCGCATGCTTATTGCCGGACTCGCGGCCATCTTCCTCGCGGTCGTGGCCGTCGGTGGCCCGGCGTTCGCGTCGGCCTCCGGCACCATCAAGGGTGTGGTCCTCGATGAGAGCGAGCTGCCCATCCCCGGTGCGCTGCTCACGCTGTCTTCCGACAAGCTGATCGGCGGCGCCTCGCAGTACACTGCAGACTCCGACGGCAACTTCGTCTTCGCGGAGCTCCCGCCGGGGTCGTACAAGCTGGAGGCCGACAAGCAGGGCTTCGGCAAGGTCACCAAGACCGGTGTGGTGGTGGCCGTCGGTCGTACCACCAACGTGCAGATCACCATGAAGTACGGCGGTGAGGTGGTGGTCATCGAGGAGAAGCGGAAGGTCGTCGATACCGAATCGACCGGCAACAAGACCACCTTCAGCAAGGACTACCTCGCCAAGGTTCCCAGCAGCCGCAGCTACCAGGATGTCATCGGTCAGGCCGCCCAGGTGGTGGACAACGGCTCGGGCAACCCCAACGCGGCCGGTGCCGGCGCCGCGGAGAACACCTGGACGCTCGACGGTGTCAACGTCTCCGACCCCGTCACGGGCACCTTCTCCACGAACTTCAACTTCGACGCGATCGAGGAGATCACGGTCACCACCGGTGGCTTCGATCCGGAGTTCGGCGAGTCGCTCGGCGGTCTCTTCTCCATCGTCACCAAGTCGGGTGGCAACACCCTCGAGATCCTGACCAACGCCGAGTACACGAACGGCAACTGGTCGCCGAAGCTCGATGCCCGCTACGCGGCTGATGGCACGCAGCTCAACTTCACTGGCTTCGACTCCAACTCGCAGTCGGGTTCGGTCGGCCTCACCGTGTCGGGCCCCGTGGTTCGTGACCGCATCTGGTTCCTCGGCAGCTACCAGTACAGCCGCAGCCTGTTCACCAACGTGGGCATCCGCACCCCGCTGGACTTCGACGCGCACTACTTCTTCGGCAAGCTCACGATGCAGCCGGTCTCGGCCCATCGCCTCACGCTGTCCCTCACGATGGACCCGACCACGATCGACAACATCGATCAGGGCGATCGCTACACGCTGCCCGAGGCGCAGGGCCGGCAGATGCAGGGCGGCTACGTCATCACCACGAAGTGGAACTGGTTCCTCAACGAGGATGCCAACCTGGAGACCACCGCGGCGCTCCAGAAGTCCTTCATCGAGTTGAGCGGCGTTCCCTGCTCCCACGACAAGGACCTCGCCTACAACCCCTGCGAGGCCGACGAGGCCGAGAACACGATCGACTACGACACGCCGGGCCGTCTCGGCTCCTACGGCGCGTTCAACCGCGACAACTTCTACCAGTTCCAGTTCGACGACCGCTGGCGCGGCTCCGTGGGCACCAAGTTCAGCGTGCTGAACGTGGACTTCCTCGGCAAGCACGACTTCAAGGCGGGCGTGGATGCCGACTACCAGTCCTGGGACTGGATCACCGGCTTCACCGGCAACATGCTGTTCGTCGACCTCTACGAGAACTCCTACGACCCGCAGACCCTGAAGAACTGGTACTGGTACGAGTTCGCGGGCTATTCGCGCTACGCCGCGGATGGCTACTCGGCGGCGGCCTTCATCCAGGACGTCTACAAGCCGGTCGACAACCTCACCTTCCGCTACGGCCTCCGCTACGACCGCGGCGTGGTCCGCAACGACCAGGCGCAGAACATCGTGGACGTGGGCGTGTTCGGCCCCCGTATCTACTCGATCTGGGACCCCTGGGGCGATGAGAAGACCGCCATCTCCGCGGGCTACGGTCGCTTCAACGACGTGGGCCGCCTCGACATCGGCGAGTCGCTCAAGCGCTCGGGTACCGGTCAGAAGATCGTGTACGACGGCACGCTGGATGGCTCGAACAACTCGGCAGGCAGCACCTACGCGTCCTACCCCACGGACAACACGGTCACCTTCAACGAGGACCTCTCCGCCCCCCACAGCGATGAGTTCACCGCGGCGGTGCAGCGCGAGATCATCCCCGACCTGCGGGCCAAGGTGGGCTTCACCGGCAAGTTCACCCGCAACGTCTACACGTTCGACGAGACCAACCTCGTCTACGATAGCGATGGCTACGGGTTTATCGGCGTCAGCAACGGCTACACCGACTTCCAGGACTACTACCGCCTCCGCACCCCGGGCGTCGCTCGCCGTGACTACTTCGGCGTGGACGTGGAGCTCCTGAAGCTCGACAGCAAGCGCTGGTTCGCGCAGGGCACCTACTCGTACGTGTCCAGCCGCGGCACCACCCAGAACGCCCTCGGCTCCAACCTGTCCAACCCTTCGCAGGTTGAGCTCTGGTACGGCGACCTCGGCACGGACGTCACGCACCAGATGAAGCTCGCGGCCTACTGGGAAATCCCGGACGACCCGTGGACGACCACGGTCGGCATCTCCAGCCAGGGCTTCAGCGGCTACCCGCAGAGCCGCTACTACTGGCAGGCGGCCGACCTGAACCAGGCCGGCGGCACCTACGGCCTCCTCAAGGAGCCCCGTGGCGAGTACGCGGACACCAACCCCTTCTGGACGCTGAACCTTCAGGTCAAGCAGGAGATCGTGGTGCCCAAGGGCAAGATGAACGTCCGGTTCGATCTTGAGAACGTCACCGACAACCACTACGCCGTCGCCGTTTCGAGCGGGTACATCTCCGCCCAGAACCGCTACGTGATCACCAGCCACCAGGGCGGAATCTCTGGCACGCTGGCGGTCGGCTACGAGTACTAGGAGGCATGAAGATGGTTGCGCTCTACCTCTTGGCGGGTTGCTCGAACCCGGAAACCGTCCTCGAAGGCGACGTGGTCGCCAAGGTCGTCATCCCCAAGGAGGCCGCCACCCGTACCGTGGTGAAGGCCGTCGAAGCGGATGATGGCTCCATCACCTACGAAACGCGCGAAGAGACCGACGTGCGCCTGCTCGGCCCGGTGTACGTGGGCGCCTTCGGCGAGCTCGACACGGTGTCCTTCGACTACGTGCACCCCGCGATGGGGCCGGTGCTCAGTGGTACGTACGGCGACACGTTCCCCTACGGCGGCGCCACGGTGGGCCGGCTCGACTTCGCCTGCTACGAGGCGGTGGCCTGTCAGGTCACCACCGGCCGGTTCGCCGACTACGACCAGCTGCTGGACTACTTCAAGAACAACCTCGGCAAGCCCGTGCTCGACGACTACGGCGTCGAGGTGACGAGCGGCGATGTGATGGAGCAGTGGTGCTACCGCTACTTCGAGGCCACTTCCGAGGCGGAGATGTCGTTCATCGGCGAGGACAAGCTGTCCTTCACCGAAGAAGGCGACAACTTCGTGGCGGATGTCGTCCTCGCCCACACGGTGCGCAAGGATGGTTTGAAGCTGTGGGCGTTCATGGATGCGGCCGAGATCGTGCCCGACCAGATCGACATCAACGGCTCCTTCACCACCTGCAACGCGGAGAGCGGGCGGGAAGTGAACGGGTATGGCGCCAACTTCCGTGAGGGTGGCTCCTACTTCGACATTCTGAACGCCCCGTCCAAGTACGTGCAGTACGGCGACTGGGTTTCGGATGACTCGGCCGTTGTTCACTTCGACGAGGATCGCAACCAGACGAACGACGTCACGGTGAACATCAACTTCGCGTACGTGGAGGAGTAGTCATGCTCTCTGGGATTCTCCTTCTCCTCGCTGGTGGTTGCGACCGCGAGGGTGGCTACTACGTGGCCGACCCCAACCCCGACTACCCCTTCCTGCAGGACCTCGGTGAGTTCCGCGTGGTGAGCGCGGAAGAGCAGGCGGCGGCGTTCAATGGCGACAATGAGTTCGTGGCCTACGACGCTACGTTGCTCGAAGCCGACGATGCCGGCCGTCCCGGCGTTTGGTACGGCGGTCTGGGCGCCCCCGAAGACCCCTCCTACTACGGCGGCGCTACCTTCACCTTCGCTGGTACCGGCGGTTCGGTGTGCGTGGTCGTCGATCCCGAGCTGGTGTTCTGGAACCAGGCCCAGTCGCCTTCGGCGACCACCTCGGAGTACCTCTACGTCGACAACACGGCCGACGACGGCGACATCGACCTCGATGTGGGCCTGAGCGCCTACTACACCGGCTCGCCGGGCGTGGAGATGGGCAACTTCGAGCTCGTGTACACCGACGGCGGCGGCGTGGACCACACCTTGTCCTACAGCCAGTGTGCGCAGGCGGGATCGCAGTCCTTCTCGGGCGCGCACTCCGGTCGCTCCACGGTGGAGTACTGCACGGTCAACACCTCGGGCCTCGAGGGCGTCCAGCTCACGGGTGTGCTGAACACCTTCCTGCTGCCCCTCACGGACGGCGTGGTTCACTACGCTGCCGGCGTGTTCGAGGGCTCCTGCACCGGACTCGTTGCAGCGCCGAAGGGCATCGACGAGTGTTTCCTCAGCCGCGAGGCGGGCGGCGCTCGGGACATCTCCGAAGAGGAGCAGAGCGAGGACTACTGCAGCGATCCCGACAACGCGTGGAACGAGGCCTGCCTCGAAGACGTGTTCTGCTCCACCACGAAGAAGCTCAACGCCTACTGCGAAGATCACTTCGAGGATGACGACGCCCCGTGCGTCGACAACGGCGTTCACCCGCCGGCCGACGATGCCGAGGTCGATCCCGGCGCTACCGGCCCCTGATTCGGGGTGAGTGACCCGACCGGAGCGCGGCGCTCGCGCTCCGGCAAGCGGCTTTCAGGGTTTGGGGGCGGGCACGGCTCGCTCTTCGATCACCCGGTCCGTGCCGATCCAGCGCAGGCGCCAGCCGTTTGCCGAGGGCCATGCGGCGGCGGCAGGCAGCTTGCCGAGCGTGACGGGGGCCTCGCCGGCGAGGCCGAAGAGGGTGACGCCCTTCTCGTCGCGGGAGAGGTAATGGAAGGGGCCGTAGCCCGCGGGCACGAGCGCCTGCAGGGTTGAGGGTCCGAGCCAGGGCTGGGCGGCGCTCGTGGAGAGGAGCTTGCCGGCGAGGTCGATGTAGAGCGTCCGGTACTGGGCCGGCACCTTGTCCACGCCGGGGAGGAGCTGGGCGGCCACCACGCTGAGGCCGCCGGGGCGGCCGTCCTGCGCGGGGAGGGCGTCGAAGGCCACCGCGGCGGTGGTCCAACCATCGCCGGCCTTCCATGCCCGGGCGCCTTCCACGGGGAGCCGCGCTTCCCGCTTCGGGTCGCTTCGGTACACGTCGAGGCCACGCTCGTGGCCAAGGACCAGCACGGCACGGCCGGCGGCGTCGATCGCCGTCTCGGCGATGGGGGGCCGAGCCGGGAAGTCGGCGACCACCTGGTAGCTGACCTGCCCCCGCTCGGACATCGTGAGCATGCGCACCGCGCCGCCCGTACCCTTCGGTGCGGGCACCCAGAACGGCAGGGTGAGCCCGCCCGTCTCATCGCTGATGCCGCGGGCGAGGGGCACCGCGCTGGCCCAGGGGATGCCCAGTGAGCGCACCGTGCCCGTGACACGCCCGCCCTCGAGGCGGATCGTCCGGAGCTCGCCGGCGCTGCCCTGCCAGTAGAGCCATCGGGATCGGGCGGTGTTCGCCTGCGTCAGCGCCATCTGGGGGACGATCGCGGTGCTGCTGCGGAAGAGGCGGTGGTGGACGAGCAGGCTGTCGGGTTTCGCGGCGGCGTACTGGTTCAGGTAGACATCCCAACCCTTCGCGGCGCGGTGAACCCAAGGCACGAGCGCGCCGCTGTTTCGTTCGATGGTGGGCTCCCAGAGCAGGTCGCCGGCCACGGGGCGGGGCGGGCTGATGAGGAGCTTCACCTCGGGGAGTCGCACGGCGGTGGCGCCATCGCCCACCAGCACCTCGAGGCGCCAGTTGCCGGGCTCGAGCGCGGCGGAGGAGGGCACCTCGAGGAGAACGGCGCGCTCGTTGCGGGGTGCGATCGTCCAGTCGCCGCCAGTATCGAAGGCGGGAGGCGTGGAGTAGCGCTCCGTCTTCTTTCCGGCGGGCGAGGTCAGCAGGAAGTGGACGAGGTGCGGCCGCTGGTTGAGGTCCGGCGTGGTGACGGGCGCGGTGCCCACGTTGCCAGCGCGGAGCTCGACGAGGATCGGCAGGCCGGCGAGGTACTCGTCGCGCAGGTTCGCGCTGAGGGTGAGCCCGGTCGGGGACTGGGCCATCACCGGCACGTCGAAGGTTTCACGAGGCGGGCCGGCCTGCGCAGTGGCGACGGGAGCGGCGGGAGCGGCGGGGGCAGCGGGTCCGGCGGCGAGGGCGGGAGGAGCGGCAGCCAGGAGGACGAGGCACAGTAGACGCATGGGCGCCCAGTATGTCACCGGAGTCGCGCGCGTGCCCATTCCAGGGCGGCATCCGGGGACGAAAGGTGACCGTCGAGCTGCAGGGCCCGCAGTCGGCGGAGGAGGTCTCCCAGCCCGGCGCCGGGGGTGGCGCCGATCTCCATGAGCTCGCGGCCGCCCACGAGGGGGAGGAGCGGAGCCCGCCCCACGCCCATCGCTTCCGCCGCGGCGGCGAGCTCCTCGTCGTCGGTGAGGTGGGCGTAGAGCTCGACCTCGAGGTCCTCCGCGAGCCAGCGGGCCCGGGTCGCCGCATCGCGGGGGTCGGGGCCCGTATGCTCGGACCGCGCGAGCGCGAGGGCCTGCTGGCGAACATCGAAGCCGAGCCACGCGTGGAGGCGAAGCCGGTCGAGCGCCGCTTCGAGTTCAACCGGTGGCGCCGTGCAGGCGAGGAGCAGCGCCAGCCGGCGAGGCGGCTCGGGCACGGGGGCGAGCGCGAGCCTGTCGAGCCGCGTGGGCGCGGGGGCGTCCCATTCGGGGAGGAGCCGCCGCCAGAGGCCTGTCCGGTACGCGAAGTCCCACCCGCGGGAGGGGGCGCGGCCCTTCACGAGCAGCTTCTCCACCTCGCCACGCACACGCTCCGCCGGGAGCCCCGACACGTCCATCGTGCGGCACTGCTCCTCGAGCGCCCCGGCCGCCTCGAACCCGAACCGCGCGATGAACTGCGCAACCCGGAGGGCGCGCAGCGGGTCCTCGGCGAAGGTGTCCGTATCGACCGCGCGGAGCACGCCATGCCGCAGGTCGTCGAGGCCCGAGAAGGGGTCGATCAGCTCGTCTCTCAGAGGGTCCCATGCGATGGCGTTGACGGTGAGGTCACGACGGCGGGCTGCTTCCGTGGGACCGAGGTGGGGGTCGGCGTCGGCCCGGATGCCGCGGTGGCCCGCGCCGACCTTGCTGTCCCGGCGCGGCACGCTCACGTCCACCTGCTGGGCGCCGAGCCGCACCTTGAGCACGCCGAAGGCTCGCCCGACCTCGTCCACCCGACCGAGCCGCCCGGCCACCTCGCGAAGCGCCTCCACGGGCAGGCCATGCACCTCGATGTCGAGGTCGGCGGGGACCTCGCCGAGGAGCGCGTCGCGCACACAGCCGCCCACCAGCACGGCGCGCCCGCCGGCCTCGCGGCAAGCCTCCAGAAGCGCCCGGACCCGGGACGGCAGGGCGATCAGCTGGTGAACGGTGGTCGTCACCCCTGCCCCGTAGCGCCACCCGACGAGGCGCGCCCGGGTGTTATCTGGCTGCCATGCTGCTCGCGCTCCTCAACCTCGCGTTGGCCGTGCCCGGTCCCGCGCTCCACGTGGGCGACTCCGCCCTCCTGTTCAACCTCCCGGCCGTCAACGAAGAAGCGGCGTTGCAGGCCGTTGCCCGCACCTCCGTGGCGTTGAGCGACTACACGGGCGTGATGCCCGGCTTCCCCGCCAAGGCGGTGGTGGTGCACTTCCTCAAGCGCGAGGGGGGCGAAGCGCAGCTCGCGGTGCTGGAGCGGCTGCACAAGAAGTACTCGCCCAAGGGGGTTCGGCTCATCGCCGTCCTGGCCGGCCCGGGCGAAATTTCCGACGTGAGCGGCTGGGTGGAGGGCCAGCACCTCGGCTTCCCCGTGGTGCGTGATGCGCACGACATCGTGGTGTCGCGGTACGGCGTGAACCAGTACCCGACCACCTTCGTGGTGGATCAGGAGGGCTACGTGGCCGCGATCGGCGTGGCGCGGGCCGACCTGGAGACCAGCCTCGACACCGTGCTGCAGGGCTTCTACTCGCGCTGAACCCGGCGCACGAGCGCCGTCATGCCGCGGGCCTCCAGCGAGGCGAGCAGCTCCTTGAGCATGTGCGGGTCGAGCACGGCTTCGGTCTCGCTCACCCAGCCCAGCACGTGATCGTCGAGGTTCACTGCGGCGCGGAGCTCGTCGAACACCGCGGGCTCGCCCACGCGGAGGAGGGCGAGGTTCTTGTGGAGGATGGGCGTCATCGCGTCTCGATGCGGTAGGCGTATCCCTGTTCGGTCAAGAAGAGCTGACGTTTCTCGCCGAAGGTCTGCTCGACGGTGTCGCGCGTGACGATGCTGTAGAAGCTCGCGCGGTTCTCACCGCCCTTCGGACGCAGGATTCGCCCGAGGCGCTGGGCCTCTTCCTGACGGCTACCCCAGGTGCCCGACACCTGGATGGCCACGTTGGCGTCGGGGAGGTCCACGCTGAAGTTGCCCACCTTCGAGACGACGAGCACCCGGTCCTCGCCGGTGCGGAAGCGCTGGTAGAGCTCGTCGCGGCGGCGCTGGGGGGTCTTGCCCTCGATGAGCGGGAAGCCGAGCTTCTTGCTCAGCCAATCCAGCTGATCCACGTACATCCCGAGGATGAGGATGCGGTCGGTGTCGTGGCGCGCGAGCAGCTCCTCGATGACCGGCAGCTTGCGCGCGTTGGTGCTGGCGATCCGGAACTTCTCCCGGTCGTCGGCCACCGCGTACCGAAGCCGGTCCTCGTCGCCGAAGCTCACGCGGATCTCGGTGCAGATCGCCGCGGCGATCCAGCCCTGGTGTTCGAGGTCCTTCCACGGCACGTCGAAGCGCTTGGGGCCGATCAGCGCGAAGACATCGGTCTCCTTGCCATCTTCCCGCACCAGCGTGGCGGTGAGGCCGAGGCGCCGACGGGCCTGGAGGTGCGCCACCGCCCGGAAGATGGGCGCGGGGAGCAGGTGCACCTCGTCGTAAATGACGAGGCCCCAGTTCTCGCGGTCGAAGAGCCCGAAGTGGATGAACTCGCCGTTCTTCGACTTCCGGAACGTGAGCATCTGGTAGGTGCTGAAGGTGACCGACCGGATGTCCTTCAGCTCGCCCGAGTACTCGCTCAGGTCATCCTCGGTGAGGGAGGTGCGCTCGAGCACCTCGGCCTTCCACTGACGAAGCGCGGTCACGTTCGTGCAGAGCACGAGCGTCTTCATGCCGAGGCGGGCCATCGCCGCGATGCCGATCATCGTCTTGCCGGCCCCGCAGGGCAGCACCACCACGCCGTTGCCGCCCTGGGCCACGCTGTCGCCGAAGAAGGCATCGACCGCGTCGCGCTGGTACTCACGGAGGCCCCACGGCGCGCCGCCCTTGGTTTCCGGCAGCATCTCCACCTTCAGGGCGGCGCCGTCGCGGTAGCCGGCGAGGTCCTCCACGGGGTGGCCGGCGTGGGCGAGCACCTGCTTGAGCTCGCCGCGGTTGGCCGGGTCGATGAGCACGGAGGTTTCGTCGACCCGCTTGCCGAGGAGCGTCTGCAGCGGCTTCAGCGAGCACACCTCCGTCATGAGCACGGCCTCGTCGGCCTCGAGCCGGAGACCGCGCGGGTCGGCGAGGAGCTTCAGCCGCCCCCAGCGCCCCATCGTCTGCCGGATGGACACCGGGACGTTCGGCGGAACGTCGTACTTGGCCCACTTCTCGAGGAGGTCGAGCACCTCGTCGACCGTCATGCCCGCGCTGGCCGCGTTCCACAACGAGAGCGGCGTGACCCGGTAGGTGTGCACGTAGTCGGGCGACTTCACGAGCTCGGCGAAGCGCACGAGGGCGTCGCGGGCCGCACGGAAGTGGGGCCCCATCGTCTCCAGCATGAGCGTGTGGTCGGACTGGACGATCAGCGGATTTTCTGGGACGTAGCGCATGCCGCCGGGCTTCTATCCGCTCCACGACCTTGCCCCCATGTGCTTCGGTGCGACGAGCGAAACTCGTCACCGAATCCGGCAGTCGGCCTCAGCGGTCACCACGCACATTCTCCACGTCCACCCCCGACCATGCGGGTACCGCCTCCCGCGCCCAGGCCGATGCGCTGGCCGTTTCGTCCCGCGTGATGCGGCCGAGCAGCGAAGGGTGCCGCGCGTAGGGCCGCACGAGCCGCCAGCTCACCATCCGCGCGTTCGGGGCGGCCGCCTTCACCACCCGTTCGAGCAGCTCCGACTGCGCCTGGGGCTCGAGCTCGTCGAGCGCGTCGGCGAGGTGGAAGCGCGTCCAACCCTCGGGCGGCGGCGATTCGAGCACCTCGGAGAGCCGTGCGTTGGTCACGGATACGCGCGCGGCCGACGCTTTCAACGCCGCGTGGCCCGCGGTGGAGAGCCAACTGGCCTCGGCGGCTTCCAGCACCTCGTCGCCGCCGTGCGCGCCGGTGAGCGCCCAGCGGAGAGAAGGCTCCCGCCGCATGTCGAGGGTCGTGAAGCTGTGCTTCACCCGCTCGGCCACCCTCCCGGGGTAGGCGGCGTCGGCCCCCACGAGCCGAGGGGTGTTCAGGTTCGAGCCCACCAGCGCGAGCGGGCCGAGCGCCAGCCGCAACGCCGCGCGCCATCGCCACCCATCCCAGCGGGTGTTGAAGGCGCCGGCCTGCGCGGCGAGCTCAGGGTGCGCGAGCACGCCCTCCACCACATCGCGGTCCACGGCGAGCCGCAGGAACCGCGACCGCAGCCCGGTGATGCGCCGCTCGACCTGGCCCTGCTCCACCAGCCCGAGCCGGATGGCGCCCTCGTTGAGGTCCCAGAAGGCGCGGGTCTCCTCATCCAGCCGCGGGCGGAGGTAGTGGTAGAACCACACGCGCCGCCCGTGGTGGCCGTAGCCGAGGAGCGACCGCACGCTCTGCACGGGCAGCTCCCGCACGGCGGTGAGGCACAGGCGGGTCCAGGCGGCCTGCGCCTGACGCACATCCACCATGTCCACGCGCGCCGCGCCCGCGCACGCGAACCCGATGTCGCCGCTCCCGGCGATGGCCAGCACCCGATCGTCCGCACCCGGGGCCAGCGCCTGCACGGCGGCCGCCGGCGTGAGCCAGGGCCGGGTGGTCAGGAGCCCCGGCACGGGGTGGGAGTCGAGCGGAAGCTTCACGAGGCAGCGGCTAACGGAGGGGAATGGGGGAGGGGGCGATGCGCGGAGAACCCACCGCCTATTTTCGCGGGGGAGGTAGCCTGCGCATCGCGGCCCCGCTCTGGCGTCGCCACCCGGTCAGGCTCCCGGAGCCATCGTGACGATGGCCACCGCGCCGAGGACGGCGAGCAGCACGGCACCCGCGCCGGCCGCCCGCTGACGCCCCGTACGGTCGGAGCGGGTGAGACCGCGGAGGGCGAACCAGCCCACGGCGAGCAGCGCAGGAGCCGGCCAGTCCCGGCTCCGCGCGCTGATCGCGAGCACGGCCACGGCCACGGCGGCGGTGCCGAGCGCGAAGACCGGCAGGCCCGCCCCGGCACCGGAACGCCAGCGTTCGGGGGGGCGAAGCGCGAGCGCGAGCGTGGCAAGCGCGAGGAGGATGGAGAGCCCGACCATGGCGCGCCGAGTATAGTCGCTGGATGTACCGAGTCGTGGACACGCAGGCGCAGCTCGAGGGCGAGCTGGAGGCGCTGGAGGCCTCCGGAACCATCGCGCTGGACACCGAATTCCACCCGGAACGGACCTACCGCCCGCGCCTCCTGCTCGTGCAGGTGTGCGGCGCGGGGATGGCGCCGCTGCTCATCGATCCGCAGGCGCCGCTCTCGCTGGCCCCGCTCGGGGCCGTTCTCGGCCGGGTGCGGCTGATCGTTCACGGCGGCGATCAGGATGTGCGCTTGCTCGCCCACCACGCGGGGCTCACGCTCGGCGCGTTCAGCGACACGCAGCGCGTGGCCGCGTTCGCCGGCCTGGGCTGGCCGCGCCGCCTGCAGGACCTGCTCTCCGAAGTGCTCGGCGTGGAGATCGACAAGGGCGCGACGTTGTCGGACTGGAGCCGCCGGCCGCTCAGCCCCGTGCAGGAAGCGTACGCAGCGGCCGATGTACGGCTCCTGGCGGAGCTCGACGCTGCGCTGCGGGAGAGGGTGCGGGCGCTGGGCAACGAGCGATGGCTCGCGGAGGCGGAAGCGGAGCACCGGGCCGAGGTCCTGCTCCCGGTGGATCCGGCGCGCGCGTGGCGCCGCATCCCCGGGGCGCATCTCCTCGACGAGACCGGGCGCGTGGCCCTCCGCGCCATGGCCGGCTGGCGGGAGCAGCACGCCGCCGAGGTCGACCTGCCGCTGAACCAGGTGGTCTCGGACTCGACCCTGCTCGATCTCGCCCGCCGTCGGCCCGGCACGGTGGAGGAGATGCGGGAGAACCGTCGCCTTCCCAGCTCCGTGTGGAAGGTCCACGGGGTACGGCTGCTCGCACTGATGGCCGAGAAGGGCGGCCCGGCGCCGGCGCCGCTGCCCCGCGGTGTGAGGGTGGACCTCCTGCGCGCGGCGGCCCGAGCGATTTCGGGCGAAATCGGGATCGCCTCCGATCTACTCCTCTCCGAATGTGAGCTGGATTACGTTCTCGGAGGATCAGGGGGGGCCTCGTGGCGCAAAACCGCGCTCGGGATCGCGTTCGAGGAGTTCGTGCAGGGGCGCCGACTTCTCAACTTCAACGGCGATCTTGTGCCGCTCTGAAGCACGGCCGTCGTCGGTTCGCTGACGACGAAAGAGATTGTTTTCTTGTTTTGCGCTTTTGGAACCCGGGCTATGATCCTTGGGCCCAGCCCCCGGGTAGAACTCGTTTCATTGAGGAACAGACCATGATCAAGCAGCTCATTCAAGACGAAACCGGCGCCACCGCGATCGAATACGGCCTCATCGCGGGCCTCGTGTCCGTGGCCATCATCGTGGCGCTGACCGCGCTCGGCGGCAGCCTGGACGCGCTCTTCTCGCAGATCTCCGGCTCCGTCGACAGCGCCGCCGCAGGGTAGCGCTCGCAGTCGGCCACGGGCTGGGGGCGGCAACGCCTCCAGCCCGTGGTTCGTTTTGCCCCGGCGCGGCGGGCATGTGCGGTCCCAGCCCAGCGGGCCGGTTTGCGTCGCCCGCACCGGGCCCATACATGCGACGGTGCAGAAGCACGGAGCTGACGTTCATGCAAAGGCAGCAGAATCCCGGTCGTACCCGGGCAGGCTTGTTTCTGGTGGGGTCGCTTGTGCTGGCGCTCCTCGCCTCGGGCCTCGTCTATCGGATCGTTCGCAAGAGTGAGCAGCAGCTCGCCGAGGCGCAGCGCCCGAAAGAAACGGTGGATGTCGTGGTAGCGATGCGCGACCTCCTGGTGGGCAACCCCATCAGCGAAGAGGACGTCGTGGTCCGCGCGATGATTCCCGGCATGGTGGCCGAGGAGGGCACCTTCTCCACCCTCGAGGACGTCGTGGGGCGCACGCCCCGCGAGCGGGTGCTCGCCAGCGAGCCCGTGCGGGATGAGCGGATCGCCCGGCCCGACCAGGGCATCGGCCTCAACGCCATCGTCACCCCCGGCAAGCGGGCGATGACGGTGGCCACGAACACCGAGGATGCCGTGGCGGGCCTGCTCCAGCCAGGCAACTACGTCGACATCATCGTGACCATCCGCCCCGAGGATCCCACGGCTGCGGGCGCCAAGTGGGTCACCGACACGATCCTCCAAACGCTGAAGGTCCTGGCGGTCGGCGGCTCGCTCGGCGGTCCCACGCCGGTCGAGACGAAGCGCGTCACCAACACGGCCGACGGTCAGAAGAAGGTGGAGACCGTGAAGCGCGATCCGAAGGACACCTCGGCCCGCAAGCTGAAGCCCAGCATCACCCTCGAGGTCACGCCGGATGAAGCCGAAAAGCTCGCCCTCGCGGTGGCGCAGGGCGACATCTACGTGGTGCTCCGGAGCGACATCGACACGCTCCAGTACGCCGACCACGGCATCAAGACCTCCACCACGTTGATTGGCCTCCCGACCGTGCCGCTCGACACGCGCCCGAAGACGACCAGCACCGCCGACGCGAAGCCGGATGGCCCCTCGGCGGTGGTGATCCAGGGTTCGGAGCGCACCAACGTGCAGTTCAACGCGGATGGAAGCACCGAGTCCACCTCAGGCAAGAAGAAGGGTTCCCGATGAGCTGGCTTCCCATGTGTGCGGCTGCAGCGGTGATGGTGGTGGCCTCGTCGGCCCAAGCCGCCGAAACCGCGGGTGTCATCGATGCCGGTGTCGGCACCTCCGTGATCAAGAACGAGGGGCGCGCCATCGCACGGGTGCTGCTGAGCGATCCGAACGTGGCGGAAATCCGCCTCCTCGAAGAGGGGCAGTACCAGGTTCGTGGGCTGCAGGTGGGCAA
Organism: uncultured Pseudomonadota bacterium; assembly: GCA_903885375.1. Lineage (GTDB taxonomy): Bacteria > Myxococcota_A > UBA796 > UBA796 > SXON01 > SXON01. The sequence continues at coordinate 13,134 of CAISIK010000204.1, read as the reverse complement.
CACCGACCTGTACGTATGGTTCCGCGGTGATGAAACCCGGCCCCGTTCCTATCGGGTGATGGTCACCAACGACCTGAGCGACATGGAGCGTCGGATTCGGGAGTCGGTGAAGGTCGGCGAGCCCCCTCGGGTGTACCCCCTTCGCGATCGCCTCGTGGTGGAGGGCGTCGTCAGCGACATGGACACGCTCGAGCGCGTGGCCGCCATCGCCCGCGTGTACGACGAGAAGTTCGTGAACCTCCTCTCCGTGAGCGGCGACCACCAGGTGCAGCTCAAGGTCGTCTTCGCCGAGCTCAGCCGCAGCGGTCTGCGGGAGCTGGGCGTGAACGTGATGGGCGGCGGCGGCACCCTCCTCGGCGGCCTCCAGGGCCCCCAGAGCACCTCCGCGTACGACAGCCGCCTCTGGCAGCAGGATGCCGTACCGAACATCAACGGCGGCCTCTCGCAGGCGCCCTCCGGCGAAGCGTTCAACGTGATCGGCATGGTCACCGGCGCGGTCAACATCGCTGGCGTGCTCAGCGTGCTGGAGCAGTACTCCCTCGCGAAGACGCTGGCGCAGCCCACGCTCGTGGCGCTCTCGGGCCAGCAGGCCGAAACACTCATCGGCGGCGAGGTGCCGATCCCGATCGCGCAGGTCGGCAACCGCATCACCATCGAGTACAAGGAATACGGCGTCAAGCTGGTCTTTGTCCCCACGGTGCTGGCCGACAACGTGATCGACGTCCGCACCTACGTGGAGGTGTCCGACGTGGACTCCCGCACCTCCACCCGCATCGCCGGCATCGAGATCCCGGGCCTCATCTCGCGCAAGGTGCGCACCCAGCTCCGCATCGGCAGCGGCAAGACCTTCGCCATGGCCGGCCTGCTCGACGAGCGGGTGGAATCCACCCGCGCCGCCGTGCCGCTCCTGGGCGATCTCCCCATCGTGGGCTCGCTCTTCCGCTACATCAAGCACGAGCGGAAGGAAACGGAGCTGGTCGTGTTCGTCACGCCCGAGCTGGTGCGCCCGATGGCCGCCGGCGAGGTGCCGGCTGCCCCGGGCACGACGGTGGGCTACAACCCCAACGATTTCGAGCTGTTCATGATGGGCCAGCTTCAGGAGTCCGGCAGCCGTACGGCCAGCCCGACGGGCGCGTACGGGATGAAGCGTTGACATGAGGGCGCAATCCCCTCCCACCTCGTCGTCGAACGCGGCTTCCGTCCTGGTCGTCGGGGTCGACGCGCGGGCGATGGGCCAGATTCGCGAAACGTTGGGTACCGAGGCCGTGCTCTCCACGGTGCCGGTGCTCTACGACGATGCTGTTGCCGCGATCCGCAAGCAACGGCCCGACCTCGTGATCGTGGGTTTCGACTCCGATCCGGAGGAGGCCGTGCGGCTCGCGCCGCTCCTGCTCACCGAAGCCGGGCAGAAGTTGCGTCTGGTCGCGCACAGTTCGGGCGCCGATCCCGACCGGATCCGGGCCGCCATGCGGTCGGGCTACCGCGAGTTCGTCGTGCTGCCGGCCGATGCCGAGCTGCTTCGGCAGGCGGTGCACGAAGCCAACTGGTCGGGCGATGATGACGACGATGCCGGCGAGGTCATCGCCATGTGGGGCAGCAAGGGCGGGGTCGGCACCACCTTCCTCGCGCTGAACCTGGCGGGCGAGCTGAGCCCGGTGCATCGGGTGTGCGTGGTCGACCTCGACTTCGCCATGGGCGATGTGGCGGCCTTCCTCGACGTACAGGTGCCCTCCTCGATCGCGGATGTGTTCCGGAACATCGCTCGCCTCGATGAGCGCATGCTCGCGGGGAGCGTGGCCGTGCACTCGAGCCGCATCCACGTGCTCGGCCAGCCCATCGATCTCGAAACCCGCGAGGAGCCGCGCGGCGACCTCGTGATGCGCGTGCTCACCGCCACGGCGCGTGCCTACCAGTACGTCGTGGCCGACTGTGGCTCCTCCCTCGACGAGGCCACCGTCACCGCCGCCACCGTGGCCGATCACATCGTGCTCGTGACCACGCCCGACATCCCCAGCGTGAAGGACACCTGGCGTCGCCTCCAGTTCCTCGACAAGCTCGGTCTGGAGAAGGACCGCATCCGACTCGTGGTGAACCGGGTGGACCGCCGCGGCACGCAGATCGCCCTGGCCGACATCGAGTCGAACCTCGGCCGGAAGATCGATGCGACCATCACCGAAGAGCCCAAGGTGCTTCGGGCGATCGCCGAAGGCCAGCTCCTGCGCGACCTCGACCGCAAGTGCGAAGGCGCCCGGGACATCGGCAAGATGATGGGCCTGCTCACTGGCGAGGCCGCCGAATCCGAACCGAAGCCCGAGGGCTTCATGAGCCGGCTTTTCCGCCGCTGAGGTAACCATTGTCTTCCCGACTCATCGATCGCGTCCGAGGGGCACAGGCCCGTTTCCGGCAAACCCCGGGCGCCACGAATCTCGAGGAGTACGAGCGGATCAAGCGGGCGCTCCACAACGAGATCATCGAGTCGCTGGACTTTGCCCAGGTGGGCGCCACCCCGCGCGCCGAGCTCGCGGATCAGCTCCGCGAAACGCTCACCATCGAAGTGGAGGGCCGTGCCCTCCCCCTCAACCGGATGGAGCGCGAGCGCCTCGTCGAGGAGATCCTCGATGACATCCTCGGCCTCGGTCCCCTCGAACCGCTGCTGAAGGACCCCGACATCAGCGACATCCTGGTGAACGCCTACGACCAGGTGTGGGTGGAGAAGCGCGGCCTCCTGCAGCGGGTCGACGCGCGTTTCCACGACAACCGACACCTCATGCAGGTCATCGAGCGCATCGTGTCGGCCGTGGGCCGCCGCATCGACGAAACGAGCCCAATGGTGGATGCGCGCCTCGCGGATGGCAGCCGCTTCAACGCGATCATCCCGCCGCTCGCGCTCGAAGGCCCGGCCGTCTCCATCCGGCGCTTCGGCACGCGGCAGATCACCCACGAGGACCTCATCGCCCTCGGCTCGTGCCCCCGCCCGATCATGGAGGTGCTGCGCGGCGTGGTGAAGAGCAAGCTGAACTGCATCATCTCGGGCGGCACCGGATCGGGCAAGACCACCCTGCTCAACGTGCTCTCCGGCTTCATCCCCGAGGGTGAGCGGGTCATCACGATCGAGGACTCGGCCGAGCTCCAGCTCCAGCAGAGCCACGTGGTGCGCCTCGAAACGCGGCCGCCGAACGTGGAGGGCAAGGGCGAGGTCACCCAGCGCGACCTCGTGAAGAACTGCCTCCGCATGCGTCCCGACCGCATCATCCTCGGCGAAATCCGGTCGAGCGAAGCGATCGACATGCTGCAGGCGATGAACACCGGCCACGACGGCTCCCTGGCCACCGTGCACGCCAACAGCACCCGGGATGCCATCTCACGTCTCGAAACGATGGTCGGCATGGGCATGCCCAACCTCGCCGACAAGAACATCCGCGAGATGATCGCCCGCGCCGTGGATGTGATCATCCAGCTCGACCGCCTGAACGACGGATCGCGGCGCGTGCTCGCAGTGACCGAGGTGATCGGCATGGAAGGCAACGTGGTCACCACCCAGGACATCTTCACCTTCGATCAGCGCACGATCGATGAAGAGGGTCGGGTGCGCGGCACCTTCCGGGCCACCGGCGTGCGCCCCCGCTTCGCCAAGAAGCTCGCCAGCTACGGTATCGAGATGCACCACGAACTGTTCAGGTTCTCCCAGGATGTCTGATCGCGACAACCTCCTCCTGATCGTGGCCGTGGCGGTGCTCATCGCCGCGATGCTGCTGCTTGGGCAGTTCGCCTACTGGGCGATCACGGCCCGCGAGGAGGATGGCCGCCGCGAGCTGGCGCGCCGGATCGGGGCCATCAGCGAGCGCACGGTCGCGCCGCTCATCCGCTTCGGCGGCAACCGCGCCAGCGATGGCATGGTCGGCTACCTCGACACCACGCTGCGGTCGGCCGGCAGCCCCTTCACGATGGACGTGCTGGTGCGGCGGATCGTGGTGTTCAGCGTTGTCGGGGCGATCGGCGCGGGCGTGGTCCTGGGGCCCGTGCTGGCCGTCGCCGGGCTGATGGCGGGTGTGCTCCCCGTCGTGCGGCTCTCGCAGGTGGCCGATGCGCGCATGCGGAAGCTCACCGAGCAGCTGCCCGACGGCCTCGATCTGCTCGCGCGTTCCTTGCAGGCCGGGCATGGCGTGGGCGAGAGCCTGCGGCTCGTGGCGGAGGAGATGCCCGAGCCGTTGGCTTCGGAGTTCGGCCGGGTGTTCGAGGAGCAGAACCTCGGGCGCGACACGCGCGAGTGTTTCCAGAACCTCTGCGCCCGCAATCCCGGCAGCTTCGACCTTCGGATCTTCGTGAGCTCGGTGCTGCTGCAGCGCGACACCGGCGGCAACCTCGTCGAAATCCTCCAGGGCATCGCCCACACCATCCGGGAGCGCTTCGTGTTCCAGGGCAAGGTGGGCGCGCTCACCTCGGAGGCGCGCTTCACCGGGTACATCCTCGGGGGGCTGCCGTTCGTGATCGGCACGATGATCTTCATCTTCTCGCCGGAGTACATCCAGACCCTGTTCGGCGACCCGCTGGGGCACGTGCTCATGGCGTTCGGCGCGATCTGGTTCTGCCTCGGGGTCTTCATCATGAATGAAGTCTCGAAGGTGGAGCTCTGATGGACTCCACGGTGCTCGTGGCCATCGGCGTAGCCGGCCTCGCGGTGCTCGCCCTGGCGCTCGCCGCCTGGCAGGTGCTCTCCCCCGAGCGCTCCGCGGCCGACCGCCTCGCGGAGTTCACGGGCGGCTCCGATCGGGAGGGGCTCGGCACCCAGCTCAGCGCCATCACCCGGTCCGCCGCGAAGCTTTCCCGCGGCGACGAGACCGACATCGCCCAGACCCGCCGCTGGCTCAGCCAGGCGGGCATCCGCGGTCGCAACGCCGCCGAGATCTACAGCGCCGGCCGCACCCTCGGGCTGGTCCTCGGGGCGCTGATCGGGTTCCTGCTGGTCCTGTTCCTCTACCGCCCGGCCCCGGTGCCGGCGGATGTCATCCTCACGCTCGCCCAGCGGCTCCGCGGCGTCGTCTGGTACATGGGGGGCACGCTCGTGGGCGCCTCCATCGGGTACTACGGCCCCCAGGTCTACGTGGCCAACACCATCGCGAAGCGCAAGGAGGCCATTCTTGCGGCCTTCCCCGATGCGCTCGATCTCCTCGTGTCCGCCGTGGAGGCGGGGCTCGCGCTCGATGCGGGGTTCCGTCGTGTGGCCGACGAGATGGAGCTGGCCAGCCCCGAGCTGGCGAGCGAGCTTCAGCTTGTGAACCACGAGGTGATGGCCGGTGTGCAGCGGGTGGATGCGTTGCGGCACCTCGAGGAGCGTGTGGGGCTCGACGATGTCACCTCGCTGGTGAACGTGCTCGTGCAGGCGGAACGGTTCGGTTCCAGCGTGTCGCGCGCGCTCCGCGTGCACGCCGGCCACATCCGCGTGAAGCGTATGCAGCGCGCGGAAACGAAGGCCGCGCAGGTCTCCCCGAAGCTCACGGTGGTGATGATCGTGTTCATCCTCCCCACCCTGCTCATCGTGCTGCTCGGGCCCGCGGCCGTGCGGATGAAGAACATCCTCATCCCCACCGCCCAGGACCAGGGCGTGGCGCCATGATCACGCTCCTGCTGCCGCTGGCCTTTGCGGGCACCGAGCCGGGAATCCAGCCCGACCTCGCCAACCCGCGCGTGAAGCTTGAAACCCAGCTCGACATCCTCGAGGGGTTCCTGAACAACTCCATGCCCGATCAGGCGCTGGCCATGGTCGGCGAGATGCACAAGCAGGGCGTGCGCAGCGTGGAGCTGGATGTGCTGGAGGCACGCGCCATGCACCTCGAGGGGCTCGACCACGACGCGGAGCGCCTCCTGCGCAAGGTCACCCGCAGCTCGCCGGGCCATGCGACGGCCTGGGCCCAGCTCGGGGTGGTGCTGGCCGATGGCGGCCAGCTGGCGGAGGCGGCCAGCGCGCTGAAGAAGGCAGCGCGGCTCGCCCCGCGCGATGCCGACGTGCTCAACAACTACGGGTTCGTACTCCTCGCTTCGGGGCAATCCGAACCGGCGCTCGAAGCCTTCCGCCAGGCGCTGGCCATCGACCCGGCCTCCGAGCGCACCCGGAACAACCTGGGCTTTGCCCTCGTTCGCCTCGACCGGTACGACGAGGCGATGGAGACCTTCCGCGCCGCCGCCCGGTCGGAGGCGGATGCCCGCTACAACTTCGGCGCCGCCTGCGAGCAGAAGGGCGATCGTGCCTCTGCCATCGTCGCCTACGAAACGGCCATCCGCTTCCAGCCCGGCCACCCCGGGGCGGTGCCCGCCCTCTCACGAATCCTCTTGGAGTCCTCACCATGATCAGCCTCCTGCTCCTGCTCGCGTGCGGTCAGCCTGCCCACCTGCAGTACGACTACGGGCGTGCGTACGCCGAAGCTTTCGCCACGCAGGGCACGCTCGACCGGCAGAGCGCCGCCAAGGACGGGTACGCGATCGGCGGCGCCGAAGCGCTCGTTACGCGCGAGAACGCCCGCAAGGCCGCCACCGACACCGAGAAGGCCGCACCCACCGTGACGGCGACGGTCGAGGCCGGGAAGTGATGCTGACCTGGCTGCTCGCCTGCTCTTCGTGCGCAGGCCTCCCCGACTCGGTGCCCGCGGGCGCCGGGAAGATCACGGAGGCCGACGCGCCCGACCTGCTCACGGCCACCTCGCCCGACCTGCAGGTGGTGCCGTGGCTGGCCCTCACCCAGCTGGTCAACGAGGACTACCGGGACTGTCCGCTCGTCTACATCCAGGACTCGCTCGTGGCGTTCGATGCCGGCGGTGAAGAAGGCTGCCTCGACTCCACGGGAGTCACCTGGAAGGGCACGGCCGCGGCCTCCTACGGCGCGGGCGACGACATCGTCTTCAGCTTCGAGGACTTCGGCCCGGTTGACGGTGTGCCGAGCCCCTGGTCGGCCTTCGGCACGCTCACCGTGTCCGTCACGGAGTCCGGCGCCGGCATGCGGGTGAGCTCGCGGCTCGAGGTCACGAGCTACGATCCCGATGGGGACAAGCAGTACTGGAACGAGACGAAGGGCGGCTTTGCGTTCTACGACAGCGTTTTCTACGCTGACCACCTCTCCGGGCAGGTGGGCGTGAGCGACTGGGGTGTGACCGACATCGACATCAACCGGGTGCCGCTCTCGCTGGTGAACGGTTGCACCTTCGGTCAGCACGCCGGCGGCACGAGCGCGATGTTCGCCAAGAACGACGCGGTCTTCTTCTTCTCTGCGGCGGAAGAGGCCGCCGTGGCGCCCCCGCCCCACCACCTGCCGGACTCCGGCGGCGGCACCGGGGTCGATACCGGTCCTTCGGGGGGCACGGGCGGCTCTGGCGACGGCATGGTGCTGCCGAACCCCCTCGGCGATGCCGGTGGGGTGTGCGGGGAGTGCGTAGGCTTTACCCTCGAAGGGGAGGCCCTCGCGGGGTGCGTGGAGCCCGCCCGCTCGCTGAGCTGGCCCTTCTACGCCCCGTTCTGACCTCTCCCGTGGAGCGCGAGTTCGGTAGCCCGCAGGATGTACGCCGCGGGCTCCTCGCCGCGGGCGGTCTCGTCGTGGTGGCCCTCGCGCTCGTGGGCGTCGTGTCCATGCTCGGCGACTACGAAGCCGACATGCGCCGCATCGTCGGCAGCTTGCGGCCCGGCTGGCTGCTCGCCGGCACGGCCCTGATGACCTCAGGGATGGTGGCGTTGGCGGCGCGCTGGCGCGCCTTCTTCCCGCCCGGGGTGCAGGCTGGACTCCCCGCGCTCACGTCGATCCTGCTGGTGGGGGGCCTCCTGAACTATGCCCTGCCGGGGCCTGCCGGCGAGGTGGTGGGGGCCGCGATGGCGGGTCGGCGCTTCGGGATGTCCACGGAGCGGGCGCTCGCGGCGGGCATCGCCGCGCGCTTCACGGGGCTGGGGCTCGCGGGCCTCGTGGCCATCGGCCTCTCGGAGTCGGGCGCGCTCGCGCTCCCGCCTTCGCTCGACCCGTGGATCCGCGCCGCCACTATGGGGATCGGCGGCCTGGCGGTGATCCTCCTCGTACTTGCGTGGTTCCCCGGCGTGTGGAAGGCCATCGCGAGGGCCACCACGGGCCGGATCGCGCGCCTGCACCGGCTTCACGCCGCGGTGGAGCGGTTCGTGGATGCGCTGGCCTCGCTCGCCGACGTTGGCGCGTGGGCGTGGATGCGCGGCGCCGGCTGGGCGCTGGTGGGTCACGCGCTGGTGGCCTCGGGGGTGGCGGTGGTGGCGCGGAGCCTCGCGCTGTCTCCCGCGCCCGCGGGACTGGCGTTCACCTACGCGGCGAGCACGGCGGGCGCGATCGTCCTCTTCGCGTTCCCGGGGGGGCAAGTGGGCTGGGATGGCACGTTCGCCTCGCTGCTCGTGGCCACGGCCGGGCTCGATTTCCCCTCCGCGATGGCGCTCACGCTCCTCGTGCGCATGCAGCAGTTGTTCCTCGTTCTTCTGGGCGCCCTCGCGCTGATCCGCTCGGTGAGGGATGGAACGCGCCCGCTCGGTGGTTAGTGGGGCATCATGCGTATTGCCTTGCTCGCCCTGCTGGCCCTTCCTTCGTTCGCGTCCGCCAAGCCCAAGCCCAAGAGCGAGCCCGCTCCGGCCCCCGCTCCGGCGGTCGAGGCCCCCGCGCCCGCGCCGGCGCCCCCCGTCGAGGAACCGGCCCCGCCGGCGCCCGCCCGCCTGAAGAACGTGTCGATGCGGGTCACGCTGGCCATGGCCGATGGCAGCACGAAGTCGATGGATGTCACCGGCCTGGAGCGCGCGGAGGACTTCCATGCCGACACGGGGTGGACCTCCTCCGCCGGCTCGCTGAAGATCACGCTCGAAGTTGGCAAGACCGAGAAGGAAGTGAGCTGGTCCGACCTGAAGTCCATCACCATCGCCCCCGGCAAGATGCCCGACGACGTGGATTGCAGCTACAACAGCGACTTCAACCCCTTCATGTACGAGTGCTCCATCCGCACCACCACCACGGCGGTGCTGAAGGATGGCTCCAAGGGCGTGGTCATCACCCGCAACAAGTGGCGCCTCTCCACCGAGGAGTCCGGTGCCGCCGAGTTCTACCTCTACAAGCACACCGAGCGCATGCAGGGTGAGGCCACCGAAGGCGACCAGTTCGAAGATCCGGGCATGTACACCAAGATCCAGCAGGCCTTGCGCGAAACGCTGAAGACCAACCTGGTGAAGTCGATCACGATCCAGTAGGCGCTACCGGGGCCGGTGGAGCTGGGCCAGCCGCTCGGCCACGGCCTCGGCCAGCCGCTCCATGTCGCTCAGCGCATCGTCGCTGAAGCCCACGGCCGAGTCCACGAGCTCGAGGCAGCCCCAGGAGCGCCCGTTGGCCGCGATCGGCACGCACAGCAGGTTGCGCGTGCGGTGGCCGGTGTGGCGGTCCACGTTCCGGTAGAAGCGGGGGTCGGCGTAGGCGTTGAGCACCACGATCGAGGTGAGGGTGGAGAGCGAGAAGCCCACCACGCCGGCGCCGAGCGGGATGCGCATGCCGCGGAGGCGCGCGGCGTGTTCGCCCACGACGTAGCGGAAGCGGAGACCGTTTTCTTCGGCGAGGAGGGCGGCGCCACCTCGGGAGTGTGTGAGCCGCACGCCTGCGCTCACGGCGAGGGCGAGGGCGGCATCGCGGTCCATCGCGCGGGGAATGGAGGAGAGCGTGTCGCGGACGAGCTCGATGGGCACCACGTGGTCGCTGTCGAGGTCGTCGACGTCCTCCTCGGCGAGCTCGGGGGCTTCCTCCTCGTCGGAGGGAAGGGGCGTCACCTCGTCGGGTTCCACCTCCCCGGCCTCGTTGGGCGAGTCGAGCGGCTGGACGACGTAGCCGTGACCCGAACGAACGTCGCGCACCAGCACGGTGCCGTTCATCAGGCGCTCGCAGGCGAGGCGATCCGGCGACTGGGCATCGCCGAGGCGGGCGAGGCCCTCGCCCAGCGCCGCCATCCAGTTGGCGGCGTCGATGTCGACCTGACCGGAGGTGGGGGAGCTGACTCGAAACAAGGGCATGGGGTCGGTTATCCGGGCCTGTGTCGCACCGCCCGCACCGCGCCCTCGTGGCCATCGTCGTCCTGGCCGTCGCGCTCCGGTTCGCCGGCCTCGACTTCGGCCTGCCGCTCGCCGAGGCCCGTCCCGACGAGCAGACCATCGCCTACCAGGCGATGAAATTCGGCCGCGGCGACCTCAACCCCCACAGCTTCAACTACCCCAGCCTGTTCAAGTACATCGCGTTCGTGCTCTTCGGGGCCGACTTCGCGGTGGGTCGGGCGCTCGGTCGTTTCGGCGGGCAGGAGGACTTCCTCCGGTCCTTCTTCGCGGCCGATCCGGAGTTCCGGCTCCTGCTCCGCGCGTTCAGCGCCCTCGCGGGCACCGCCGGGGTCCTGCTCCTCGCCTGGCTGCCCGGCCGCCTGTGGGGTGCGCTCGTGCTCGCGGTGTGCTTCCTCCACGTGCGCGACAGCCACTTCGGCGTGACCGACATCACGATGGTCACGCTCACCACGGGGGCGGTCCTCGCGGCCACGGGCCTCCAGGCTCGCGGGGAGCTGCGCCTCGCCCTGCTCGCCGGCGGCCTCGCGGGGTTGGCCACGAGCACCAAGTACAACGCCGCGCTGCTCGCCGTGCCGCTCGTCCTCGCGGCGGCTAGCGCGCGGGGCGCTGGCCGCATCGAGCTCCCCGTCCAGCGGCGGGGCCGGCTCGCGGTCGTGTCGCTCGCTGCCATGGCCGCCGGCTTCGCCCTCGGCACCCCCTACGCCATCCTGGACTTCCCCACCTTCCTCACGGACTTCCGCTACGAGGCCAGCCACCTCGCCGCGGGTCACCACGTGGACGTGGGGGTGGGCTGGGTGCACCACGCGGTGGTCACGCTCCCGGCGGCCTTCGGGTGGGTGGGCTACCCGCTCGCCGTTCTGGGCATCGGGCTGGCGTTCCTCTCCAACCGCCGCCTCGCGGCCGTCTCCTTCTCCTTCCCGCTCCTCTACTTCCTCCTCATCGGCCGCGGCGAGACCGCCTTCTTCCGCTACATGCTGCCGGTCGTGCCCTTCCTCGCGATGGGCGCCGGCCTCATGCTCGATGCGGTGCACCGGCGCTTCGGCATCGCGGCGGCAGCGGTGCTCGCAGCGTTCGCGATCGCCTCGCCCACGTTGCGTTCCTTGTCGGCGAACCGGCTCCTGATGGCGGAGGACACCCGCGAGGCCATGGGCGCCTGGATCGAGGCCAACGTGCCGGGCGATGCGGTGATCGTGCATGCCGGGGCCTACACGGGCGCACCCATGCTCCAGCGCAACGTGCCCAACCAGACGCGCGAGTACGCCGCGAAGGCCGGTCGCGCCGATGCGGGCGGCTTCCGCAAGCCCGACGAGATGAAGTGGTACCGGGCCTCGCAGCCCATGTACGACGTGCAGTTCGTGGCCAAGGCGGGCATCGACTACGCCTCGCAGGTGTCGGTGGCCGAGCTGGTGGCCAACCCCCCGGCCTGGCTCGAGGTGGAGAGCTCGGGGCTCAGCTTCTACAGCGCCGTTCCGGCCGAGCTCGGGCCGCTCCTCGAAGCCCGCTACGAGCTGGCCCACGAGGAGCTCGGCGCCAGCCCCGAGGCCGCCCCGCTGTACGACCAGCAGGACGCCCTCTACCTGCCCGCGGCGGACTTCCGCGGCGTCACCCGCATGGGGCCCAACTTGCGGCTGTACCGCCTGCGGTAGGCAGAGGGGCAAGAGCAGGACAGGGAAACCCGCGTACGCCCGGCACCGGGTGCCCGGCCTGACCGGGCAGGCGCCCGCTCCGAGCTTCGTGCGCCGCTCCCACGCCCGGCTTACTCGCCTCACAACGTGACCCCGCCCGTCGAATCCGAATCCGCCCAGTCCCTCACGGTCCGCTTCCGCCGCTGGCTCGCCTGGGCGGTGGCCCTCGCCGCGATCGGCTGGATCGCCTGGTCGCTGTTCGTGGGGGTCGATGAGGTGAGCGCCGCGCTCGGGCGCTTCGGCTGGCGCTGGTTCTTCGTGGCGGTTGTCCTCACGCTCGTCGGCAACTATGCGCTTCGGTGGCTGAAGTGGCACTGGTTGCTGGGGCGCCTCGGCGTGCGCGTGCCCCTTGGCGAGAGCGCGCTCATCTTCGTGGCGGGGCTGGCCATGGTCATCAGCCCCGGCAAGGCGGGCGAGCTCCTGAAGCCGTGGCTGGTGCGCGAGCGTACCGGCGCGCCCATGGCCACGACCATCCCGGCGCTGATCACCGAGCGCCTCACCGATGGCATGGCCGCGCTCATCATCGCCGCCGTGTCGGTGAGCAAGTTCGCGGGCGATAGCGCCTCGTTCGTGTACGGCACCATCGGCCTTTCCCTCGCCGGCATCCTCGTGCTCATGCACCGGGGGCTCAGCCTCTTCATCCTGCGCGGGGTGGGCCGCCTCGGGCCGCTCCGTCGCTTCGCCGACAAGCTGGAGGAGCTGTACGGCGCGATGCGGCTCTGCCTTGCGCCCTGGCCCCTGTTCGTCACGCTGCTCATGAGCATCGTGGCCTGGGGGGCGGAGTGCTGGGGCTACCAGCTCCTCTGGCGCGGCTTTGGGCACGACGTGAGCCTCGAAGCCAGCTCCTTCCTGTACGCGTTCGCCACCGCGGCGGGCGGCCTCTCCCCCGGCGGGCTCGGCGTGGCCGACGGGATGCTGGCCACGCTTCCAGTCGAGCTGCTCGGCCTCCCTGCGGGCGAGGTGGCCGCCACCTCCATGCTCATCCGCGGGGCCACGCTCTGGCTCGGCGTGCTCCTCGGGGCGCTCGCGCTCTTCGCGGTCGACCCGCTGCTCAAGCGGCCGCGCGCCGCCTGACCCGGCTCAGATGCAGGGTTGGGTGACGCTGGTGGTGCTGGAGTCGCAGAGGATGCCGTCGCAGCCATCGATCCAGTCGCCGCTGCTGCCGCACGCGCGGACGGTGCCGCTCCAGCCGGCCGACCAGCTGCAGATCCACACCGCGCCGGAGCAGGTGCCCACGGAGGGGTAGTACTTGGTTTCGGTGCCGTCGCAGTTCCAGTCCCAGCTCGCATCGCCGCGCTGGGCGGTGCTGTAGGAGGTGGCGGCCGGGCTGGCGGAGACGTTGTAGTCGTAGCAGTCGTTGTCGTAGCCGCTGCGG
>CAISIK010000203.1 GCA_903885375.1 uncultured Pseudomonadota bacterium | reverse complement strand
GCTCGGGCTCGCGGATACGCCGCTTCACCGTGCCCTCCGCGGGCCCGTTGGCCGACGGGGCTTCGAGCGCGGCCTTCAGGGCCAGCCGCGTGCCCTCCCGGAGCCGGGCGGCCTCCGCGAGTGAATTGCCGCCCGCATTCGAAGGCGCGGACGCGGCGGGCTGGGAGGCCGGCCGCGAAGGGGTGCTTTTTGTCCGGCCGGATCGGTAATCGAGGAGCTTCTCCCAGGCAGGCTTGTCGACCGGGGACACCGACGCCAGGTGCAGGATGTAGCCGGGCCGCCGGGACTCCCCCTCGGCCGATACGCGCACCACGATGCCCTTCACCAGCGCGCAGCCGGGGATGGGCTCGAGGGTCACCTTCAGCTCGAGCGGCTCGCCCACGCGGAGTGTCGTGTCGGATTCGAGCAGGAGCTCCCGCCCTGCCACCCACACGACCGTGCCGAAGTTCGACACGTTCGGCGAGTAGATGGCCGTGGAGGCGCGAAGGTGCACGGTCTGCGCCGGAGGCGCGCTGCGGTCCGGGGTGTGGCTGCTCGGGGCGTGCTGCATGGGGCGACTCGCTGCGGCTTGACCGTAGCCTCAACCTCGCGCGTCCGCGCTCACGCCTCCCGGGGCTCGAATTCCGGAAAACAGGAGGGGTCCGAGGCGCCCGGCCGGGCCGCGAAGATGGCCTCGAGGAGCACCTCGGGCAGGCCGGCGCGGGCCAGCCCTTCCGCCGGCAGCTCGGGCGTGCTCAGCCAAAGATCAAGGATGTCCGGGTGTTCCTCCTCGCCGGCGAGGTGGGCTTGCAGCTCGCCGAAGGCGGGAAGGAACAGCAGCCCTTGCCGCTCGTGGAAGCAGATCGCGGGCCTCCCCCGCTGCAGCGTTTCGCCCGACACGACGTCGATCCGCTGCGGCAGATAGCCGTGCTCGGCGACGAATCGCTCCTGCGCGGTGGGGTCCTTTCCGTCGCACCCCCGGTCGACCGTGAGCAGGCGATCGAGGAAGCCGGCAATCTGCGCGTCCATCTCGGCGGCGCTGGGGAACGCCACCAGATCGGCGCCGAAGTGCTCCAGGAACACCCGGCGCTGGTTCCGCTGCCGGGCCCAACCCTGCCGCCGCTCCTTCAGTCCGGCGAGGAGCTCGGGCTCTCCACCCGCTCGCCACTGCTCCAGGAGCTGCATCCGCCCGATCACCCCCGGTTGACCATAGAGGCCGGGCTCGCCGAAGAAGTGGTAGGCCCCCCGCCAGGGAACGACGCGCGCCCGGAGCACGGTCTTCTTCGGCAGCTCCGCCATCGCGGCGGGGGTGACCGGCACCGCCCACTCGCTGTCGTCCAGCAGGTCGCGCAGGAGCACGGTGCTCTCGTGTGCGCCATCCACGACCCAGAGCGAGGTGCGCACCTCCGTGGGCCAGCGGGCGAGGTCGGCGCATCCCGGCTCGCTCGCGAGGCGCTCCGCCACCGTGAGCCCGGCCGCGTCGATCCACTCGGTGCCGGCGAAGTCGAGCAGGTCCGCCCACTCGTCGTGGGCAGGGTGCCGGCCGAACAGGGCGTTGGCGGCGGCGGCGACGTGATCGGCATCGGCCCGGGTGCGGAACCAGATGCGCTCGCGGATACGGGCGAGGAGGTCGAACAGTTGCGACTCGGGGGGCCCAGCGTATATACCGCCTCCATCGTCATGCCCGCCCTCCTCCTCCTCTCCTTCGCCGCCTGTGAGCCGGATCAGGCCTTGAACGTGGCGGAGCCGAAGCTCGTGATCGAGCCCCCCACGGTAGAATTCGGCGAAACCGTGCTGGGCAACTACACCGAGGTGGGGGCCGTGCTCCGCAACGACGGCCTCGGCTCCCTGTCGATCTCGAGCGCCGAGCTGCAGTCGGGGTCCTCGCCGGACTTCCAGCTCATCTCCTGGCCGGAAACGCTCGCGGGCAAGTCCGAAGGGCTCCTCGTGATGCAGTACACCCCCGACATCGAGGGCGAGGACTGGGGCACCGTGGCCCTCGCCACCAACGAGCCCGACAACGCGGAGGCCCAGCTCGCCGTGACCGGCCTCGGCGTGAAGCCCTGCATCGACATCGATCCCGAGCTGCTCTGGTTCGGCGTGGTGCCCCCCGGGGAGAGCGTCACGAAGAGCTTCACCGTGCGCGCCGGCTGTACCGGCACGCTCAACATCGGCAGCGTCGTGTTCCCCGGCGATGAGGCGGCCGCCTACACCATCACCTACCCCGAGGGCTGGGCGGAGCCCTACGCCCTGCGCACCGGCTTCTCGTTCACCATGCAGGTCACCTTCGCGCCGCCCGACGACACCCCCCGCGAGGGCGAGCTCTGGTTCAACAGCAACGACCCCGAGCAGGCCACGGCCGCCGTAGCGCTCAAGGGCAACACGGTGGATGACCCCACCGAGAACGAGCCGCCTGTCGTCGAGATCACCGAGCCCGATGTCGGCGAGTACTTCCTCGACAACCAGCTCGTCACCCTCACCGGCGCCGTCTACGACGCCGACGAGGCCGTCACCAACCTGATCTGCGGCTGGTACGCGAACGGCGCTCGGCTACCCGATGCCGACGCCACCGTGGCGATCGACGGTACGCTGGCGGGCGCCTCGCTCCTCCCCGAGGGCGACGTCGAGGTGGAGCTCCGCTGCTTCGACAGCGAAGGCGAGCAGGGCAAGGACACCACCACCGTGAAGGTGTTCAAGCACGACGAGCCGCTCGACTACGTCATTTCGGGGGGCAACACCAGCTTCGACTACTTCGGCGTGGACGACGACGTGCGCTTCACCGTGGCGGGCGCGGTGGTGTTCGACGACGACAACGACACCAAGGACAACCTCGCGCCGGTGCGCTTCTCCGGCCGGGCGGGCGATGCCCTCCAGATCACGGCGGTCGACCAGAACAGCTGCGATGCGCGGATCGATGCCCTCGTGCTGCACTGGGGCACCGGAAAGCAGCAGCCGCTCAACGAGGTCGTGTGCTTCAGCTCCTGTCCGGAGCACGATTGTTACGATGGCACCTATGCGGGCCCGTGGCCGAACGTGATCCTCGACGAGACCTTCACCATCAGCATCCCCTGAGCGCGCACGTGGATCCTGCGGCCGACGCTCGGACCACCCCGCCGCCTCTCCGGGGAGTGGTGCTAGCCCTGCTCGCGGGCTGCTTCGCCTACTTCGGCGTCTGCTACCATTTCGCGGCCGCCGACACTTTTCCGGCCTGGGTGTACCCCGGCCAGTGGGCCATGTTCACCTTCAAGGAGACCTGGCACCACGATGTCATCGCCGCCGCCGAGCGGGATGGCCAGACCACGACGGTCGACCTCCCGGCGCTGTTCCCGTCCACCTGGGACAGCGGCCCCCGGTACGTTCGCGGCCCCTTCCGCAACAACCCCGCGCGGATGCGGGTGCTCGCGTACAGCATCTGTCAGCGCCTGAAGCCCACGCCGGAGGTGGTCACCCTCGGCGAGGTGAAGTGGAAGGCGCGGTTCGGGGTGTCGCCGGAGGTGCGGGAGAACCCTGAATCGAAGATGCGGATGGAGTTCCGGTGCGGGTCCGCGATTCCGCTGCCGGCGGGGAGGCGCCTGTGAGCCGGATGGACCGTCTTTTCGCCCCGGAGTGGGCGGGGGGCTGGACGTTGGCGCGGTGGTGCTTCGCGTTCACGGCGCTCGCGGCCCACCTCCCGCGGCTGGCCCGCATCGAGGATGCTTACGCCTGCACCGACATGCTGTTCAGCACCGGGCCGTGGCGGCTCGCGGAGTACGTGGTGTGGACGCCGGCCACCGCCACCGGCATCTGGGTGGCCGGCGTCGTGGGCATCGTGGCCTTCGCGATCGGGGGGAGGCTCTTCCGTCCCGGGCTGGCGCTGTATTTCGTGGCCGCGTGGGCGCTGCTCGCGGAGGAGGCCCTCAACGTGAAGGCCCACGACCGCCTCGCGCTGTGGGTCACCCTCGGCTTCTTCCTCTCCCCCTCCCACGAGCAGAACCTCACCACCAAGTGGCGCTCGCCGGTAGCCCGGTGGTACCTGCTGGTGGTTTTCGGGTGGCTCTACTGGTCCACCGGCTCGCTCAAGTTCATGGAAGAACGCGGCTGGTTTGATGGCACGGCCCTTCAGTACCACTTCCTCCACCAGTACCACGCAGGGGGGCCTGCGGCGGTGTGGATGAGCACCCAGAACGGCCTGTGCCGCGTTCTGGGCTGGTTCACGATGGCTTTCGAGATGGGCTTTCCCTTCCTGGTGCTCTGGCGCCGGAGCAACCCCTGGGTGCTCCTCGCCGGCGTCGCGTTCCACCTCGGCGTGCTGGCGTTGATGTCGGTCGGGGCCTTCTCGTTCGTGGCGCTGAGCGCCTACCCCGCGCTCCTGCACCCGGAGGCGGCGCGGGCGATGTGGGAGCGGCTCCGCCCTGCGCTGGCGCGCACGCCCGTCATGCGCGCCCTGCTCCCAGCCGACGTGGGCGCGTCGGGATGAAGGAGGGGGGTGCTCGCGCGGGCGAGTTGGAGGTCGGCCCTCCGACGGCGAGCTTCCAACTGGAGCTCCTCGGCGGCGGGGCGGTGATCTCTCGGCACCCGCTGTCGGCCCGCCCGTTCCACATCGGCCGCGGCCCCACCAACGACCTCATCCTCCTCGACGATGCCGCATCTTCCCGCCATGCGCGGGTATGGATCGAGGGGGGGCGGCCGCGCGTGGCCGATGCCGGCAGCCGGAACGGCACGTGGGTCAACGGCGAGCGTATCGCCGCCATCTCGCCGCTCACGGCGGGCGACGAACTCCGGCTCGGCGCGAACGTGCTGCTCCGCGTGCGGCGCGCCGAGGATGCCTCGGGCGCGGTGCCCCTGGTGGAGGAGGTCGATTCCGGCGAACGCCACGCCTTCGCCACCGACCGCCTGGTGCTCGCCGACGCCCCGAACGCCGACGTACGGGTGCCCGGGGCCGGCCGCGGCGTGACCCTGCTCGTGGAGCGGGATGGCGCGGTGTGGCGGGGCGAGGCCGATGCGCTGAGCCAGCTGGCGGTCGATCAGGAGTTTTCCGTGGGCGGGCGCCGCTTCCGGCTGCGGCATGCGCCGGTGGAGCCTGGCGTCACCCGCGATCTCCTTTGCCCGCACGAACTGAAGCCGGCGCGGTACCCGTACGTGCTCGAGGCTCGGCTCGATGGCCCCACCGGACCGGAAGCCACGCTCCGCGACACGAACTCGGGCGTGTCGCTGGTGGTTGGGGCCGAGAACCCCGCGCTCCTGCTCTACCTTCTGGCCCGCCAGCACCTGCTCGACCGCGCCGCGGGCGCGCCCTCGGCCGATCGTGGATGGCTCGGCGACGCGGAGCTGGCCGTGGGCATATGGGGGCGGATGGAGGCCGAGCGACAGGGCAACAACCTCAACGTGCTCATCTGGCGGGTCCGCCGTGAGCTGCAGGCGGGCGGCCTCGACCCGTGGTGCCTCGAGAAGCGGCGCAAGCACACCCGCGTTCGACTCGACGACGTCACCATCCGGTAGTGTAAGAGGGCAATTACAGCGCGTTTCGGCGGGGGGCATACACTCACTCCGTGGCGCAGGACCCCAACCAAAGCCGCAGCAAACCGGCGCTCCTCCTGGTGGGGCTCGTGCCGGACCCGGCAAGGCCAACCACGTGGCCCGACGCTGGCGACGGTAAAGTGGAGGCGGGCACCGTCGTGGAGGGCCTGCTTGGCGACCTCGGTTTCTCCGGCCTCGCCGAGATGGACATCACGGCGGCCGAGGAGCTGCAGAACCAGAACGTGAAGCCCGGCGACATCACGAGCGCCATCCTCACCGAGTTCGTCTTCACGGCCGAGTCGGGTTCGCCCGACCTCAGCTTCTTTTCCGAGGTCACGCTCAGCGTGGAGGCCGACGGCCTCGACCCGCTCGTCATCGCCTCGCAGGACACCTTCCCCGAGGGGGATGCGGTGGTGGACTTCGCGACGACGGGCGCGGAGATCGAGCCCTACGTGGTGAGCCAGGAGATGACGCTCACCACCGACGTGAGCGCCCATCGCCCCGAGGAGGACACCGTCTTGCGGGTGAACTACGGGCTGGTGATCGGCGTCACCACGCAGGGCGCCGTTTCCAACATCGATCGCTGACCGACCCGCGCCTCAACGGGCGGGCGGGTAGCCGGCGTGCTGGAGCCAGCCGTCCACCGAATCCGGCGTGAGCGGCGGGAAACGTGCGGGTCCCTCGCCGGCCTCCGTGCTGGCCCCCGCCGGGGCGTGCGCCGCGTCACCGCGCTCGGCCCGCCCCGCAGCGCCCGCGGGCCCGTCAAGCACGGTAGAGACCTCCATGGCGGCAAGCTGGGCGAGCGCACGCTGCGTGGCGAGCGGGGTGTCCACGAGGGCCGACAGCGGGATGGCGAGGGTCAGGGCGGTGGCGAGCAAGCCCGCGGCGGCGAGCTCGCTCGCTACGGTGGCGGGCAGGCCGGCGTCGGCCACCGTCGGGGCCGCAAGGGACACCCTGGCCCCGAGTTGAAGGCCCGCCTCCTGCCACCGTGCGCAGGTACCCAGGGATTCCTGGAGGATCCAGCGCGTCAGTTCTCGGATGTTGCCGCCGTGCGCCGCGGTGAGGATGAACTCCGACGCGGGGACGTCGCCCAGGTGGGGATGGCGCCACCGCGGTACGGCCTCGAACCCGAGCGTCCGCCGCAGGTGCACGTTCACGAGCGGCTTGAACTGCAAGGAGAGCTCGCCGCGTTCGGCGGCGCCCCAGAGGTCGGTGAGCAGCCGCTGGCGGCGGGAGGTCGGAACCGTCGCGTCGTGGTCGAAGGACCTGACCCGCTCGCCGCGTCGGCGGGCTTCCTCGGCGGCTTGCTGCCCGCGCCGCACGAGGGTGTCGACGGTGGCGCCGTCCTTCGGGTGGAAGGCCACCCCTGCGGTGGCCTCCACGCGCACGCGCAGGGGACCGTCCTGCAAGGGAGCCGCGAGGGCGCCGATGAGGGCCTCGGCCACCCGGCTCGCGGCCTCCGGAGAAGCGCCCGGAAGGCAGGCTACGAGCGTTCCGGTCGCCACGTGCGCGAGGGAGGCGGGCGGCCGCACGATCGACGCGAACCGGAAGACGATCGAGCGCAGCAGCCAGTCTAGGTGTCGCGTTTCCAGCACCTCTGTCAGGCGCGCGAGGTGGTGGAGCTGGACCACGGCGAGCGTCAGCTCTCCGCCCGCCTCGACGCGCGCGCGCGGGAGCCGGTCCCGGAGTCCGTTGAGGTTGGGGAGCTCGGTGATCACGTCGTGGTAGGCGAGGCGACGCATGCGGTGCTCGGCCACGCGGCGGGCTCGGCGCGTGCTGGCTTCGTGGAGCAGCCGCTCCACCGTGAAGGCCAGTCGTTGGGGCCGATCGACGGCGACGACCTCGTCGGCGCCGGCCCGGAGGAGGTCCACGGCGGGGCCGTCGGCGTCCTCCGCGGGCAGCAGGACCACGACGGGGATGTCGGCCGCGAACTCCCTCGTGAGCGCGAGGGCCGCCGCGCTGCTGGAGCTCGGAGTGGGGGCGCCGATCACCACGAGGTCCCAGGCATCCTCCGTCAGGCGCGCCGCGAGCGCGTTGGCCGTGGAGACCCCATGCACCGATGCCCGGAGGTCGGTCCGCGAGAGCCCCTCGCGCAGCATCTCCGCCGCGGCGGGATGCGGGGAAACCAGGAGGATTCGCGGTTCCGACCGCAGGAGAGGGGCGGCCGCGGTGTGCTCGTCGTCCATGGCCGAACTGTACGATGCGCTCGCGACCCGAACGCTTACAGCGCCATTACAGGCGGGACGCCCTCGCGGCGGCGCCGCCGGGGATGGTCGCCTCCCTCAGCCCAGCGCCCCGGCCTCGCGCAACTCGCGCACCTCGTCGTCGGTGTAGCCGAGCTCGGCCAGCACCTCGCCGGTGTGTTCGCCGAGGGCGGGCGGCGGGCGGTTCTGGCGCACGCCGAGCGCGGGCATGGGCTGGCGCCACACGCCGACGCGCAGTTGGCGCGCGAAGGGGTGGGCGAGCGAGGCCGGCACGTCGAGCGCGGGGCCCACGGGCACGCCGGCGGCCGTCAGGAGCGACTCCCACCACGCCACCGGATGTGGCGCCAGCGCGGCGTGGATGGCAGCATCGAGCGCCGCGCGGTCGGACACGCGCCCGGCCAGGCTGCCCCACTCCGGGCGCGCGGGAAGGTCGAGCGCGCGCCGGAGCCGCTCCCAGAGCGGTTCGTTGGCGCAGCAGATGGCCAGCCAGCCATCCGCGCACGGGTAGAGGTTGTAGGGGGCGATCGAAGGGTGGGCGTTGCTCGGCGGGGGAGGGGGCGCGCCCGCGTTGAGGGCCGCGCTCGCGTAGTACGCGAGGAGGCCGTGTTGCACATCGAGCATCGAGATGTGGATGACGGCGCCCTTGCCGCTGTGCTCGCGCTCGAGAAGGCCGAAGAGGACGGCCTGGACGAGGGTGTGGGCGCTCGCGAGGTCGGCGATGCTGGGCCCCGATTTTCGTGGCGGATCACCGGTGAGCGCGGCGATGCCGCCCACGCTCTGGAGGACGAGGTCGTAGCCCGCCCCGGGACGCTCCGCGCCGAACGCCGACAGGCTCACCCAGACCTGGTGGGGCTCGCCGATTTCGGCGTGCCCGAGTGCCAGTCGGGACATGACCCCGGGACGAAAATTCTCCACGATCACGTCGGCGCTCGCCACGAGCCGACGCGCGACGCGGCGACCCTCCTCCAGCCGGAGATCGAGTTGGATCGACCGTTTATTTCGGTTTGTGCAGGCGAAATACACGCTCTCGCCGTCGAGGTGGGGGCCAAAACTCCGGGTTTCGTCGCCACCCGGGGCCTCCACCTTCACCACGTCGAAGCCCTGATCGCCGAGCACCTGGGTTGCCCACGGCCCGGCGAGCACACGGGTGAAGTCGGCCACGCGGTAGGGTCGCATCCGCGCGGGCTAACGTCCGGTCGTGCGGCCGGATAGGTCACACAAATGTCGGCTGTTGCGAACGTCACGCTCGGCGCATTCGACCTGCAGGAGGTCGTGGCCACCGGCGGGATGGGCGAGGTCTGGCGGGCGGCGCATACCGTCACCCGGGCGAGCGTGGCGGTGAAGGTGCTCAGCGCCGACTACGCCAATGATGCCCGCGCCCGCGCGGGCCTCCGCTCGGAGCTTCGTGCCGCGGCGGGGCTCGACCACCCGAACATCATCGTGGTGTTCGGCACGGGCGATGTCTCCGCGCGCACGGCCGCTGCGAGCGCCGGCCGCCTCACGGCGGGCAGCCCGTGGTTCGCGATGGAGTTCGCCGAGGGGGGCACGCTGCGCGACCGCGCGGGGAACATGTCCTGGGCCGCGGTCCAGGCCGCGCTGTTCGATGTCCTCGCCGGCCTCGCCCACGCGCACGCCCGGGGGTTCGTGCACGGCGACGTAAAACCCGCCAACCTGCTCGTGGGGTCGGGGCTCGGTGGGGTCAAGCTGGGGGACTTCGGGATTGCCCGGCGGATGGGCGGGCGCGCGCGCCAGGTGGCCGGGCGTCTCGCCTGGGTGAGCCCCGCGTACATGGCGCCTGAACAGGCGCGCGAGGGCGGCTCGGGCATCGGCCCGTGGACCGACCTCTACGCGCTGGGTTGCACGGCATGGACGCTCATCACCGGCACCCCCCCCTATGTGGGGTCCGCCGCCCAGGTGATCGAGCACCAGCTCTCCTCCCCCCTGCCTCCGTTCATCCCGGCCCACCCCATCCCCGAGGGGGTGGAGTCCTGGCTCCGGCGCCTCCTCGTGAAGGACCCGGCGCTCCGGGTTCGGCACGCCGCGGAGGCGAGGCGGTCGCTCGCCCTGATCGATGGTCATGCCCCCACCGGCGCCGCCAACCACCCCGCATCGCGTCGGGCATCGCCCGCGGAGGTCACCCAGGAGATCACGGTCTCCGCGCCCGGGAGCCGCCCACGCCCCGAGGCTGCGGGCCTTGTCGCGGCCAGTCCGGCGCCGCCGTCCTTTCCGGCGCTGCCGGTCGCGCTCGCGAGCGCCACCGGCAAGCGGGTGGCCACGGGGCTCGAGCTCCTGGCGCTCCGTTCCTTTCCCGTGGTGGGTCGGGAGGTGGAGCAGACCAGCCTCTGGGGGCGCCTGCGCGAGGTGGTCGAGGCGGGGCAGTCCCGGGCGGTCATCCTGCGCGGCGCGAGCGGCGTGGGGTGCACCCGGCTCTCGCGATGGTTGATGGAGTCGGCGGCCGAGATGGGCGTGAGCCGCCCCATCGTGGCCTGGTACGGCGCGGGCGGCGGCCCCGCCCGCGGCCTGCGATCGGCCTTCCAGCGAGCGATGCGGCTGGAGCGGCTCACCCGGGAGGGCGCCGAGGCCGACCTCGCGGTGGCGGTGCCCGCGCTCGATGCGCACGATCGCTCGGCCCTCGCGGGTTGGCTCCTCGGGGGGGAAAGGCACGCCCCGGTCCCGCGCGCGGAGCGGCTCGCGTTGTGGAAGCGCCTGATGGCGGTGCTCATCCATGCGCCGCCGCCCACGGGCGAGGGCCAGCCGATCGTCTTCCTCGTGGATGGGGTGGAGGCCGGGAGCGCCGATGCGCTCTCGCTGGTGCGGAGCACCGTCGGTTCGTCGCTCCCGGTGCTGTTCCTCGTCACCGTGGTGGATGAGCTGCTCCCCGCGCGTTCGCTGGAAGCCGCGCTCGTGGAGGAGCTCCTTGCGCACCCCTCGGTCGACGAGCTGCGCGTGGCCGCGCTCGCGGCCCCCGCCTGCCGGGACCTCCTGCGCAACCAGCTCGGCCTCGAGCCCTCCTTCGCGGAGGTGGTGGGCCGCCGCACCGATGGAAACCCGCTCTTCGTGATGCAGCTCCTCGGCGACTGCGTGCAGCGCCGCCTCCTCGAGGTCACGCCCAGGGGGGTCCGGCCGCTGGCTGGCGTCGAGCTGGTGCTGCCGGGCGATCTTGAGCGGGTGTGGGGCGAGCGCGTGGAGAACGCCGCACTCGGGCTGCCGCCGAACGAGATCCAGTCCGTCGAGCTGCTCGCCGTCCTCGGCGACCCTGCCGACGAGCTCGAGTGGACGTCGGCGTGCGCCGCGATGGGGGTGGTCCCCGGCATCGAGCTGGTGGAGCGGCTCGAAGGGGAGGGGCTCCTCGCCCGCGCCCCGGGGGAGACCGCCTGGCGTTTCGTGCACGGCATGTTCCGCGAGGCCCTGGAACGTCACGCGGCGCGGGGAGGCCGGCTCGACGCCGCGCATCGTGCCTGCGCTTCCATGCTCTCCCGCTTCGGCGACCGCTCCAACCAGGAGCGGGTGGGTCGGCACCTGCTCGCGGCCGGCGACATCGGCGGCAGCCTCGGCCCGCTCGCGGTGGCCGTGGAGGAGCGCATCCTCGCGCGAGAGGGCAGCACCGCGGAAATCCTGCTCTCCCTCCGCGCCGATGCGCTCACCCGGGCCGACGTGGGCGCCGACGACATCCGGCTCGGCCAGCAGCGCCTCCTCGATGCGCTCCTCGCCCAGCTCCAGAACGACCTCCCCCGCGCCGAGCGGGGGCTCGAAGCCCTACGGGGCGACATCGCGCGCCACGGCTGGTCCGGCATCCAGGCGCGCACGAGCTGGCTCGCGGGGCGCATCTCGCGGCGGCGGGGCCGGCTCGATGAAGCCTGCCAGCAGCTTCGTGCGGCGGCGGGCTCCGCCCTGGTGTCGGGCGACATCCGCACCGTGGCCCGCACCCGCGCCGACCTCGGCGACCTGCTCGTGGAGCTGGGCGACTGGACCGGCGCTGCGGCCGAGTTCGAGGCGGCGCGCCCCTTCTTCGAACAGCTCGACGATCCGCTCGGTCTAGGCGAGATCCACGTGGGCCTCGCCCTGCTCGAATGCAAGTCCGGTCACTACCCCGAGTCGGCCGTGAACCTGCGCTACGCGGTCGAGTGTTTCTCGCGCGTGGGCAACCGGGTGGGCCTGGCCCGCGCCTGGAACCTCCGGGGCGATATGCACCGCTTCAGCGGCGACTTCGAGTCGGCCGCGAACGACTACCGCAGCGCCATCCGGGTGCTCGAGGCCACGAACAATTGGATGGCGGCGGTGCCGCAGGTGAACCTCGGCCTGCTCCTGCTCCTCCAGGGCCAGCTTGAGGCGGCGAACGCGCAGCTCGTGGGCACGCTGCCCGAACTTGCCCGCCACGGGGCCCACGACGCGGAGGCGTGCGTGCACCTGGGCCTCGCGGTCATCGCGGTACGGCTCCACGACTCCGGCATGGGGGCAGGCGCGCGCAAGGCCTTGTTCGCGCTCCTCAGCGATGCCCGCCGTCGCGACCCCGAGATTGCCGAGCTGCTCGCGCTCCTTCGCCGCGAGGCCGAGCGCGAGGCCGACACCGACACGCTCGGCTGGTTGGAGCAGAACGGGGCCTGACGAGATAGCTCCGGCGCCCGAGGATCACATGGAAGAGCACGAACTGGGCCGCGAGGCCTTCGCCGACGAGGAGGCCTACCGGCTCCACGCCCTGCGGCACAGCACCGCCCACATCATGGCCGAGGCGATCGCCGAGGTGTTCCCGGGCGCCAAGTTCGCCTTCGGCCCGCCGGTGGAGGATGGCTTCTACTACGACGTGGATGTGTCCCGCCCCATCACCGAGGCCGATCTCGCTGGCATCGAAGAGGCGATGCGCAAAGTGGTGAAGCGCAACACGCCCTTCGTGCGCCGCAACGTGGACCACGAGGAAGCGGCCTCGCTCTTCGCCGGTCAGTCCTACAAGCTGGAGCACATCGCCAGCCTGAAGGGCCCGCTCGGCACCTTCGAGCAGGGCGGTTTTCTGGACCTCTGCAACGGTCCGCACGTGCCCCGCACCGGCAACTGCAAGCACTTCAAGCTCATGAAGGTGTCGGGCGCCTACTGGAAGGGCGATGCCTCCCGCCCGATGCTCCAGCGGGTGTACGGCACCGTCTGGCCCACCCGCGAGGCGCTCGACTCGTACCTCTTCCGCCTCGAAGAAGCCGGCAAGCGCGACCACCGCAAGGTGGGCCAGGCCATGGGTCTCTTCTTCACCCACGAGTGGGCGCCGGGCGCGGTCTTCTGGCTCCCCAAGGGCGAGATGCTGTACCACACGCTCTCGCAGGCCATGCGCAGCATGCTGCTCGACGAGGGCTACGTGTCCGTCCGCACCCCGATGCTCTTCGACAAGGCCCTGTGGGAGACATCCGGCCACTGGGGCTTCTACAAGGACAACATGTTCCGCATCGACAAGCGGGAGGAGGGCGAGGAGGAGAGCCGGGCCTACGGGCTGAAGCCGATGAACTGCCCGAGCCACATGCTCATTTTCCGCAGCTCGCGGCGCAGCTACCGGGAGCTGCCGCTTCGCATCCACGATCAGGGCATCCTCCACCGCGATGAGGTGCGGGGCGCGCTCGGCGGCCTCACGCGCGTGCGGCAGTTCGCCCAGGACGATGCCCACCTCTTCGTCATGGAGGAGCAGATCGAGGAGGAGATCACCGCGCTCATCAAGCTCGTGAACCGCGTGTACGGCGCGCTCGGTCTGGGCTACCGCGCCAAGCTCTCCACCCGGCCCGACGACCGCCTCGGCGACGATGGCCTGTGGGATCGCGCGGAGACCGCGCTCGAGAACGCGCTGCGGGCCAATGGGCTCGAGTACAAGCTCAACAAGGGCGATGGCGCCTTCTACGGCCCGAAGATCGACTTCGACGTGATCGACGCCCTCGGCCGCCCCTGGCAGTGCGCCACGATCCAGCTCGACTACCAGGCGCCCTTGCGCTTCGAGCTCAGCTACGTGGGCGCCGACAACGCGCCGCACACCCCGGTGGTGGTGCACCGCGCCATCTTCGGCAGCTTCGAGCGCTTCATCGGCATCCTCATCGAACACTTCGCCGGCGCCTTCCCGGCCTGGCTGGCTCCCGAGCAGGCCCGCGTGATGACGGTATCGGAGCGCTCCCTCGACTGGGGCGCCGAGGTGGCCGCGGCGCTCACGGCGGCCGGCGTGCGCGTGCACTTTGACGACCGCGACGACAAGATCGGCGCCAAGATCCGCGAGGCCCACCAGCACAAGCCGGTGTGGCAGGTGGTGGTCGGCGAGCGCGACGCGGAGAACCGCACGGTCAGCGTGAAGTCGCGCGAAGGCGACCTGGGCGCGCTCGCGCTCGCCGACTTCGTGGCCCTCGCCGTCGAAGCCTGCAAGCCGCCCTTCGGCGGCTGATGCGGCGCCCCGCGCTCAGCGAGAGCGGGCGAACATCGCGGCGATGAGGTCGGCGTACTTCGACGACACCACCCGTCGCTTCACCTTGAGGCTGGCGGTGAGCTCGCCGCCATCCACCGTCATCGGGCCGGGGAGCACCTCGAAGTACTTCACCTGCTCGAAGCTGGCGAGTCCGGCGTTGACCGAGGCGACGTGCGCGGTGAGAACCTCGCGAACCCGGGCGTGCCCCGGCTCGGCGGGGATGCCCTCCTTCTGCGCCCACTCCGCGAAGTTTTCCGGGTCCAACGAGAAGATCGCCACGCAGAAGTGGTGCCCGTCGCCGATGAGGACGGCTTCCTGAAGGAAGGAGACCGCCTTGAGGCGGGCCTCGATCTTGACCGGGGCGATGTACTTGCCGCCGCTGGTCTTGAAGAGCTCCTTCTTCCGGCCGGTGATGCTGAGGAAGCCCTCCTCGTCCACGCTGCCGAGGTCGCCCGTGCGGAACCAGCCGTCCTCGGTGAAGGCCTCGGCGGTGGCATCGGCGCGGTTCAGGTAGCCGCTGGTGATGTTCGGGCCCTTGGCGAGCACCTCGCCATCCTCGGCCACCCGGATGGTCACGCCTTTGATGGGCTGTCCGACGGTGCCGATCTTCATGCGACCCGGACGGTTCGCGGTGAGGCCGGGGCAGGTCTCGGTGAGGCCGTACGCTTCGATGAGCGTGAACCCGAGCGCGAGGAAGAACTCGTGCACGTCGGCGCGGAGCGGCGCCGAGCCCGACAGGAGCACGCTGCAGCGGTCGAGCCCCATCTTGGCGCGCACCTTGCTGAAGACGATCTTGTCGGCCACCGCGTTCTGGATGCCGAGCCAGAAGGGGAGCGGCTGGCCCGTGGTGACGTAGGGGATGGTGGCCTTGCCCACCCCAAGAGCCCAGGCGAAGATCTTCTGGCGAACCGGCGGGCTCGCGCCCACGCCGCCCTCGACCTTGCCCTTCATCTTCTCGTAGACGCGCGGCGCGGCGGGCAGGAAGCCCGGGCGGGACGTGCCGAGGTCCGCCGCGAGGGTGGGCACCGAGGAGAGGACCAGCGGGGTCTTGAAGTACGGACCCGCAAGCTCGACGAGCCGGCCAAAGGAGTGCGCGAGCGGCAGGAACAGGAACAGGCCGCCCTCCTGCACCGAGGGGCCGAAGATGTTGACCTCCTCGATGTTCTCCACGAGGGAGAGCATGTTGTCGTGCGTCTGGATGACGGCCTTCGGGGGGCCGGTGGTGCCGGAGGTGTAGGTGAAGGTGGCGATGTCGCTCCGCTGGACCTTGCCGATACGCTCGGCCATCTCCGCCCGGCGCGAGGGGAGCTCGGCGCGGCCGCGTGCTTCGAGGTCGGCGAGGCTCTCCCAGTCATCGGCGGGCGCGAGGCCCGAGGGGTCGACGACGACGATCTTGCCGAGGAGCGGAATCTGCTCGCGGGTGTACGGCACATCGAAGAAGGTGAACCCATCCCGCATGCGGCGGACCTTCTCGACCTGGGAGGCGTTCTCGGCCACCACGAGGCGCACGGCGGGGTCGGCGTGCATGAAGCCCACTTCTTCGGGCAGGAGGCTCGCGTACACCGGCACGGTCTGGAGGCCGACCGACATCGCCGCGAAGTCGAGGATGACCCAGTCCATCGTGGTGTTGCCGATGATGCTGACGCGCGCGCCGTGGGGCAGATCGGCCGCCGAGAGGAGGCCCGCTGCGATCGCCTCGATGCGGGGCATCACCTCCTTCCAGGAGACATCCACCCATCCGCCGCCCCCCTTCACGCGGAACGCGGGGCTGTCGGGGCTCTCGGCCGCGCGACGTTGAACCATGGCGAAGATGTGTGGGTCGAGCATCGTGACTCCGGGTGGGCGCGAGTCTATGGGTATGCTTTGCCATGTCAAGCCGCTCCCGCAGACGTGGGCTATCTGGCGTGCATGTTGCTCCTCGCGCTGGCGTGTGTGTCATCGCTCCCCACGACCCACGGCTCATGGGTGGTGCCGGCCACGGAGACCCCGTGGGTGGCCTCGCGCGGGCCCGGCCGCACCTCGCCCGTGCTGGGCGGTTCGACGGTGTGCGTGTCGCCCTTCGCCGCCCACCCGGGAAAGCCCCCGGTGAGCTGCGCCGACCTCGCGCTCAACGGCGCCACCGTCACCAGCGAGTGTTTCGCCCTGCCGCTGTCCGGCGCGGCCACGCTCTCGGTCACGCCGGCCGCCCGGTGCGAGGGCCCGCTCCCTCCGGCCGACACGCTCGAGTTCGCCCTCGTGAGCCCCGACGGCCTCTCCGCCGACTTCGCCTTCTGGGTGGAGGAGGCGGTGGAGAAGGGCGTCGAGCTCGGCTCCGTACGCGCGACGTTCCCGCCCGACTGGCGGCCCGCCCCGGGCGCGTCGATCCCGGTGGCCGCGGGCGGCAAGCTGACGGTGGCGGCGCGGTTGCGCAACGCCGAAGGCGGGGCCGTGGCCTGGGGGGCCCGCTCGGCCGGCGTGGTCGACGCCGCGGGCGCCCGCGTGCACGAGGAGGACGGCTCCGTGGCGCTCACGGCAGCGGCACAACGCTACCGCTTCGAGGCGGGCGGGCAGACGTGGCCCCTGCCCGCCACGGAGGCGGCCGAGGCCGTGGCGGGAACCCTGTCGATGGTGGTGGCGCACAGCTTCGACCCGACGGTGTCCTCCGAGCGCGCTCTCGGGGCGCGCGCCATCCTGCGCGATGCGCAGGGCCGCGTGGTGTTCGGCGCTCCCGTGGTGTGGGAGCTGGAAGGGCCGCTCCTCGCGGTCCTCGACCCGTGGGACGCCGGGCGCGTCCTCGTGTACGGCTCCTGCTCGCTGCGCGGCGGCCCGCAGGAGGCGGTGGTCCGCGTGAGCTACGGCGGCGTCACCGTACACGAGGACCTCCGCTGGGAGGAGCCCGCGCGCAAGCTGGCGCCGCGGGATCGGCCCGAGGGGTGCAAGGGGGATCGAGGCGGCGTGCGCGAGAACGGGGGCGACGCGCTCACCGCGCTCGTGGACCGTCTGGGCCCGCTCGTGCCGCACCCCTGAGGGCGCGAATCGGGGCGTCGTCGGCTATGGTGGGGCATGTTCCGCCCGCACCTGCTCCTCGTTCTTGCCCCCTTTACGCTCCTCGGCTGCGAGGAGGAGCCGGTTGATTCGGCGGCCGCCTGCCGGCTCGCCGCGGGCGCCTCCCCCGACTTCGCCCAGGCGCTCGGCTGCGAAGCCGACTACGACCAGCTCTCCAGCGAGCCCCCCGATGCGAGCATCCCGGGGGCGGTGTCCGCCAAGACGGTGGTGGACCGGATGGACAACGACGAAACCTACTTCATGAACAGCCAGAAGTACTGCGTACACTGGGAGTTCGCGACCGAGCACCTCAGCGGCGATGGCCTGCCCATCGTGCCCGATCTCGGCAGCTTCAACCAGACCGAGTACTACAGCCCCGACCGGCGCTTCCTCCTCGGCGCGCTCAGCCACTACAGCGGCCCCGACCTCTGGGTGTACGAGATCTCGCCCTACGACAACGCCGACGCCGACATGGTCGCCGCCGCCTTCCGCGAGGTGCGCGACAACAGCTGGCTCGGGGATCGGCTCGCCTTCCACCCCACCTCGGTGGCGGTCGAGGCGGTCGCGGCCAAGCTCCCCGATGACATCCCGATCGTGAGCACCGACGCGCTCTTCGAGGGCATCGTGTACCAGCCGCTCAACGTGGGCACCACCGTGGGCATGCTCGCCTTCCACACCGCCGAGGAGGTGGATGGCAACTACACCAACGCCCGCGAGGTGGTGGTGCTCGACGATGTGCCCAACGACATCTCCATCGTGGCCGGCATCATCACCGCCAACTACCAGACGCCGCTCTCGCACATCAACGTGCTCAGCGTGAACCGCGGCACGCCCAACATGGGCCTCATCGGCGCCTCCGACAACGCCGAGCTCCGCGCGCTCGAGGGCAAGTGGGTGGAGCTCA
Organism: uncultured Pseudomonadota bacterium; assembly: GCA_903885375.1. Lineage (GTDB taxonomy): Bacteria > Myxococcota_A > UBA796 > UBA796 > SXON01 > SXON01. The sequence continues at coordinate 9,171 of CAISIK010000203.1, read as the reverse complement.
CCGTGGGCTCCTTCGAATGGTCGGTGAAGGAGGTCACCTCCGCCGAGGCCGATGCCTGGTGGGAGGCCCACAAGCCCGAGCCGCTCACCGTACAGCCGATGGACCTCAGCGTCACCGATCTGCGCCCCGTGCTCGACATCCTCGATCTCGAAACGCAGGAGCTCGGGACCGCCATCTCCGCCGCCATCCCCGTTTTCGGCGCCAAGGCCACGAACTACGGCGCGCTCGCCGAGGCCGAGGCCGCCGGGGAGCCCATCCCCACGCAGCCGGGCTTCGCCATCCCGATGTACTACTACGACCAGTTCATGCGGGACAACGGCCTGTGGGACCTCATCGAGGCCCAGATGGCGCTCCCCGAGTGGGACAGCCCCGCCTACCGGGAAACGGCGCTGCAGGAGTTCCAGGACGTGATGCGGGAGAAGCCCGTGCGCCCCGAGGTGGTGGCCGCCGTCGTGGCGCTCGCCGCCGAGACCTTCCCCGGCGAGAGCATCCGCTTCCGTTCCAGCACCAACGCCGAGGACCTCGGCAGCTTCACCGGCGCCGGCCTCTACAACTCCGAAACGGGCGTTCCCACCATCCCCGACCCCGAAGACGACAGCGTGGAATGGGCGATGAAGAAGGTGTGGAGCCAGGTGTGGAACCCGCGCGCCTACGAGGAGCGCGAGTACTACTCGATGAACCAGACCGACGTGGGCATGGCGCTCCTCGTGCACGCCAACTTCCCGGAGGAGGAGGCCAACGGCGTGGCGATCACCAACAACCCCTTCGACCCGTCGGGGCTCGAGCCGGCGCTCTACGTCAACGCCCAGGAGGGCTCCACCGACGTCGTCTCGCCCGACGCCGGCGTGCTGCCCGACTCGTACCTGCACTATTTCCTGAGCCCCGGGCAGCCGATCGTCTACATCCAGCACAGCACCGAGGTGCCCTCCGGCGAGACGGTCCTCACCAACGACGAGTCCTACCGGCTCGGCGTGGCGCTCGACGCCATCCACAGCTTCTTCTACTCGGTCTACGGCGAGTCCAACGCCTGGTACGCGATGGACGTGGAGTGGAAGTTCGACGACAAGTACACCCCCGGCGAGTCCGCGCTGTTCGTGAAGCAGGCCCGCCCCTTCGCGGGATGGTCGAACGACCTGACGGGGGCGTGTTCGGGAGCAGAGTAGGGGGGGTGCGGACACCTCGGGGGTTCCCGGCTCGCCGCGCGCTCCCGCGCGCTCGAAGCAGGCCCCCCGGCGGCGCCGCGGTGCGCCCCTGCCCGCGCCCACCCCGGGGCCGGGCCGCGCGCACCGCCCCGATCCTGTTCCGTCAGTCCACCTTCACCCAGGCCACCACCGTGCCAGCTTCCACCGCGGCGCCGTCGGCTACGGCCCACCGGGCGAGCGTACCGGACACCCCGGCGCTCACCGGCGCGAAGGTCTTCATCACCTCGATGAGCCCGATGGTGCGGCCCGCCGTGAGCGTGCTGCCCGGCTCCACGTAGGCCGGGTCGCGCGGGGTGGGGCGCTGCCAGAAGGTGCCGGCGGTGGCCACGCGCACGGGCGTGAGCCCATCCACCGGCGCTTCGATCGCCACGGCCAACTCCGACGCCTGGGCCACGCTCGCCGCGCCGCCACGCCCGAGCAGCACGAGGTCGTGGAGGCTCCAGATGCGGGGGTTCCGCACCCGCCGGGGCGACTGCCACGCCATCTCCGCCACCGCTTCGATGTAGCGCCGGATGTCCGCCAACGGCACGACCTCGTCGGTGTCCATGCGGCTCGCGGCGGCCACCGGGTCCATGTCGCCTTCGATGCGCGCGGCGGTCTCCTCCATGGCGGCGGCGATGCGGGCGCGCTCCTCGGGGTCGTCGGTGGCGATCTCGAAGTCGTCGTCGAGCTTGGTGTTGAAGGCGGCGATGGCGAGCGTGCGGCCCTCCATCACCGCGAGGCGGGTGAGCGGGGTGCTCAGCTGCAGCACCGGGTCGTAGGGCATGCCCGCCATGGCGTAGTACCCGGCGCCGCTGGCCTTGCGGAGCAGCACCGTCATCATGGGGACGGTGTTGGTGGAGTTGGTGTAGATCAGCGAGCTGCCGTAGCCGAGGAGGCCGAGCGCTTCGGCCTCCACGCCGATGTCGAACCCGGCGATGTCCTGGAGCCACACCACCGGCACACCATCCTCGTTGCAGGTGCGGGAGAAGGCGCTGATCTTGGCGATGCCCTCGCGGTAGAGGATGCCGCCCGCGCGCAGCTCGCCGGGGCGTTCGGGGTGGGGGGTAGGCAGCACGTTGTTGGCGATGAACCCCATCCACAGGCCGTTCACGCGCGCCACGCCGCAGATCATCTCGCGGCCGCGGTCGGGCAGCACCTCGAAGAAGAGGCTGTCATCCACGAGGCGGGCGATCACCTCGCGCATCTCGTAGCCGTGGCGGTGATCGCCGGGCAGGAGCGCGCCGAGCTCGGTGGGGGAGAAGCGGGGCGGGGCGGGCTGGGCCCCGTGCCGGTAGAAGTCCACGGCGGGGGAAGGGAGGCGGGCCACCTCGCGGCGGATGAAGAGGATGGCCGTGGGGTCGTCGGGCACGCGCTCGTCGGCGCAGCCGCTCTGGTGCACGTGCACCTCGGGGCCGCCGATGTCGAGGGAGGTGAGCTTCTGGCTCTTCGCACCCTTGATGAGCGCGGCGCCCGCGATGACCATGTAGGCCGACTCGGTCATCACCACGCGATCGCTGATGATGGGCATGTACCCGCCGCCGGCGATGCAGTCGCCGAAAACGCCGGCCACCTGTGGCACGCCGGAGGCCGCGAGCACGCTGTTCATCTTGAAGATGTGGCCGGCGCCGGTGCGGCCGGGGAAGGAGAGCGCCTGCTCGGGAAGGAACAGGCCGGAGCAGTCCACGAGGTACACGACGGGCACCCGCAGCTTCAGGGCGATGTCCTGCGCGCGCTCGATCTTCTCCGCCGAGAGCGGCCACCACGAGCCGCTCGCCACCGTGTTGTCGTTGGCGATGACCACCACCCAGCGGCCCTCCACGCGCGCGAACGCGGTCACCACGCCGGCGCCAGGCGCGAGCCGCCTGCTGCCCTTGAAGGTGCGGCCCCAATTCACGTAGCTGCCGATGGGGAGCACCTCCGTGCCCGGGTCCGCCAGCTGCGCGAGGCGCTCCCAGGTGGTCAGCTTGCCCTTTTCGTGCACGCGGGCCGCCGCATCCTCGCCCCAGCCGGCGCGCACCGCCTGCTGCTTCTCGGCCAACGCGGCGTTCCGGGCGTTGTCCTGCGCGTGCCGCGCGGCCACGCTCGTTTCATCCACCGCGTCGGTGAGAGGGTGCCCGATCGGGTGCTGCGGAACGAAAGCCATCGCGGCTCCAGGGAGGGCCCGGGCCTAACCCGCGCCTCCCGAGGGTGGATGGCCGCGGGGCCCCGGGGTAGCGGCAGGAGGTCAGAGCCCATGCAGACCACGCACACCCTCCACCTCGGCGATGCTCGCGATCTCGCGAAGGTGGCGTCGGCGTCCGTGCACCTTGTGGTGACGTCGCCGCCGTACCCCATGATCCGGATGTGGGATGAGGCCTTCGCGGCGCTCGACCCTCGGGTGGGCGCGCTCCTCGCGGCGGAGGAGGGGATGGCGGCCTTCGAGGCGATGCACGCGGTGCTCGATGCCGTATGGTCGGAGTGCCTGCGGGCGCTGGTTCCCGGCGGGCTCCTCTGCGTAAACATCGGCGATGCCACGCGCAGCCTGGGCGGCGAGTTCTGCCTCTACCCGAACCACGTGCGCATCAGCACCGCGCTCTCGCGCCTCGGCGCCACCCCGCTGCCCGACATCCTCTGGCGCAAACCCTCGAACGCGCCGAACAAGTTCATGGGCTCGGGGATGCTCCCGGCCGGCGCCTACGTCACCTATGAGCACGAGTACGTGCTGATCTTCCGCAAGGGCGGCAAGCGCAGCTTCGCGGCAGGTGATGCGGCGCGTCGGGCGTCCTCGGCCTACTTCTGGGAGGAGCGCAATGTTTGGTTCTCCGACCTGTGGACGGACCTTCGCGGCGCCCGGCAGGCGATGGGCGCGGAGGCCAGCCGGCAACGGAGCGGGGCGTTCCCGTTCGAGCTGCCGTGGCGGCTCGTCCACATGTTCAGCCTCCAGGGCGACACCGTGCTCGACCCCTTCGTGGGCACCGGCACCACGATGGCGGCGGCGTTCGCGGCGGGTCGGAACAGCGTGGGGGTGGAGCGGGCGGCGGAGCTGGCGCCGCTGGTGGCGGCGGGCCTCAACGCGGCGGTGAAGGAGGGGCGCGGGCGGGCCGAAGCGCGGCTCGCGGCGCATGCCGCCTTCATGGCGGACCGCGCCGAGCGGGGCCGGGAAGCGGCGCACCGATCGGCGGCGTACGGCTTCCCGGTGGTGACCGGGCAGGAGCGAGCGCTCTCGCTGGTGGTCCCGCGGTCGCTGGTGGAGGATTCGCAGGGCGTGTGGGTGGGTGGGCACGAGCCGATGAGGCCGCTCGCGCGATGGCCATGACCCCCCCGCGCAACTGGGACCGTGGGCTGGTCCTCCTGCTCTCGGGCGCGGGTCTCTGGCCCTTCCTGCCCGCGCTCCTCGAGGGGCGGGTGCCCGGCCAGAAGGAGCTGCCCATCGATGGGGGCAACGGCCTGTTCATCTTCGCGCTCGTGCAGGATGTGCTCGCCGGGAAGACCTCGCTCCTCCACTCCGATGCCATGTGGTTCCCCACCGGTCGGCCCTTTCTCCTCGCGGTGCAGAACCTCGTGGATGCCGTGGCCGTGCAGCCCTTCCTCCTCGGGCTCGGGCCCTCGCACGGCCTCGCCGTGTTCACCGCCCTCCTGCTCGTGATGAACGGGCTCGCCGGCGGGTGGATGGGCGAGCGGGTGGGCGGCCGGGGCTGGTCGGGACCGGCCGCGGCGCTCGTGCTGGCGCTCTCGCCCTACGTGTGGGGCGAGGAGCAGACCGGCCGCGTCACGCAGACGATCCTCGCGCCGATCTGCCTCGCCGTGGGGGCGAGCTGGGGCGCGGTGGAGCAGGGGCGCGGTGGGGCGAAGGCCGGCGGGTGGCTGGCCCTCGCGGCGGCAGTGTACTGGTTCTACGGGCTGTTCGGCGCGGTGGTGGTGGCGGCGGTGTTCCTCGGGGCGCTGTTCGAGGCGCCGGCGAGCTGGCGCGGGCCGGTGCGCGGGCTCGTGCTCGCGGCCGTGGTGAGCGCCGCGGCGGTGGCCCCGTTCGCCCTGTTCACGGCGATGTCCTGGGAGGACATGGCGGGGCGCGCGCAGATCGAGTCGCCCGTCCCGAACCCCACGCGCATCTTCGGCGGGCTGCCGTGGCAGAACAACCCCCGCATCGTGGCCTACGTGCCGCAGCTCCTCTACGGGGTGGCCGCCCTCACGCTCCTTCGCGCGCACCGCCGCGGGCGCGCGGTGGCGCTGGTCGTGGCTACGTTCCTCCTGTGCTTCACCGCGCACGGGCGAGCGGTGATGGTGCTCGGTGTGCCCGTGCCCTCGCCGCTCCAGGCGCTGCAGGCGCTCCCCGGCTTCGAGCGCTTCTGGTGGCCCCACCGCGCGCTCGCGGGGGCCACCGTGGCGCTGGCCGTGCTTGCGGCGCTCGCCGTGCAGCTCCCCGGCTGGATCCGGCGCCTCTCGGGGGTGCTCCTCCTCGGCGCCGCCGCGCAGGGGGCCTGGGTGCCGGGCGTGCTCAGCGGCTGGTACGTGCCCCCGAACCCCTTCTGGGCGCGCGATGTGGGGCCGGGCGCCGTGCTCTTCCTCCCCATGCTCAACCCCGAGGTGGGCAAGCTCCGCTTCGCCGAGTGGACCTGGCACCGCCGCCCCTTCGTGAACGGCATGGCCATGTGGGACGAGTTCCTCTGGCCCGACGAGTGGCGGCGCTGGAGCAGCAAGGAGCCCCTGGTCTCGACGCTGCTCGACATCGAGCGTGGCCGCCCCCACGGCCGGCTCCGGAACGCCGTGGGGCTCTCGCCGGCGGCGCTCGCCCGCCTGCGCACGGTCACGATCCCCTCGATCACGGTGGCCGACCTCGACTCGCTCCACGCGCAGGGCGTGGACACCATCCTCATCGACAAGCCGCGCACCCCCAGCGCCAGCCTCTCGCTGCTCACCCGCCTCGCCGGCGAGCCCCGCTGCGATGCCAGCAATCGCCACTGCTGGTGGCGGCTCGACGAGCCCACCCCCTGAGCGGCTACTCGGGCAGGACCGTGACCACGCGCTCGCCCTTGAAGCGCCCAGTCTGGATGGAGAGCGTGGCCTCGCCGGCCCGCGCCCAGGTGACCTCGGGCACGCTCTCGCCATCGGCGAGCGTGCCGGCTTCGGCGGGCTCCACCGAGGTGCGGCTGGCGCCCATCTGAAGGGTGCCATCGCAGGTGAGCCAGAACTTCCAGAGGTCGCCCACGCGCGGCTCGTCGGTGCCGTCGTACTCCACCACGGCGGGCTCGCACACGGCCGCTTCGGGAATGACCACCTCCTCGGCCTCGGCGGAATCGCCGGTGTCGTCGGGTACGGGGCAGGCGACAAGAAGGAGCGCGAGGAGCATGGTGGCGCAGGATAACGTGCCCGGCGTGGCCCGCTCCTCAACTCCGCCGCCACCCCCGTCGGCCGCCCCCTGGCCGGAAGACCCGGTGGAGCGGGCCGAAGCCTGGTTCCGCGCCCGGGGCTGGGAGGCGCACCCCTTCCAGCGGGAGGTGTGGCGCGCGCAGCTCGCGGGGGAGAGCGGCCTTCTGTCGGTGCCCACCGGCTCCGGAAAGACCTACGCCGCCACGCTCGCCGCGCTCTGCGCCGGCTTGCAGGTGCTGTACCTCTCGCCGCTCCGCGCGATGGCACGCGACCTTCACAAGGCCCTCTTGCGGCCCGTGGAGGAGATGGGCCTCGGCCTGCGCGTGGAGACCCGGACGAGCGACACCGGGGCCCACATCCGCTCCCGGCAGAAGGAGCGCCTGCCCGAGGTCCTGATCACCACCCCGGAGTCGCTCTCGCTCCTGCTCACCTGGCCCGACGCCGCCGAGCGGTTCGCCTCCCTCGGCCTCGTGGTGGTGGACGAGTGGCACGAGCTCATCGACAGCAAACGCGGCAGCCAGACGGAACTCGCGCTCGCCCGGCTCCGGCGCTTCAGCCCCGGGCTCCGCACCTGGGCCCTCTCCGCCACGGTCGGCAACATCGCCGAGGCGGCCCAGGCCGTGGTCGGCACCGACCGGCCCTACCGGGTGGTGCACGCGGCGCTGGAGCGGCCCATCCTCCTGCACACGCTCCTGCCGGAGGCCGGGCGGCCCCTGCCCTGGAGCGGCCACTTCGGCACGGCGATGGCCCCCCGGCTCGCCGCGGCCATCGACCCGGCGCGCCCCACGCTCGTCTTCTGCAACACCCGCGCCCAGGCCGAGCTCTGGTACCAGGCCCTCGTGCTGCACGACCCCGCGTGGTTCGAGTGGATGGGCCTGCACCACGGGAGCATCGACAGCGCCGAGCGTGCGCGCGTGGAGGATGGCCTCAAGGATGGCAGCCTCCGGCTCGTGGTGTGCACCGCGAGCCTCGACCTCGGCGTGGACCTCGCGCCGGTCGATCTCGTGGCCCAGATCGGCTCCCCGAAGGCGGTGGCGCGGCTGGTGCAGCGCGCGGGCCGGGCGGCGCACCGGCCGGGCGCCACCGCGGAGGTGCTGTGCGTGCCCACCCACGCGCTGCAGTTGTTCGAGATCGTGGCCTGCCGCGATGCCATCGCCCGCGGCGAGGTGGAGCCGCGCACGCCGCTCACCCATCCGCTCGATGTGCTCGCGCAGCACATCGTCACCTGCGGGCTCGGGGGCGGCTTCCAGCCCGACGCGCTGTTCGCCGAGGTGCGGAGCGCCTTCAGCTACCGCGATCTCAGGCGGGGCGAATTCGACCGGGCGCTCCTGCTCGTGACCGAAGGCGGCGCCACCCTCGCGGCCTACCCGGAGTTCCGCAAGGTGGTGCCCGACGAGACGGGGCGGCACGGCGTGCCCGACGAGCGCATCGGCCGGCTGCACCGCGCCTCGGTGGGCACCATCGTGGGCGACACCACCATCACCGTGACGATGGCCGGCCGGGGCGTGCTCGGCACCATCGACGAGGGCTTCATCGCCGCGCTCCAGCCCGGCGAGCACTTCGTCTTCGGCGGCGAGCGGCTGGAGCTCATCGGGGTGCGGGGGCTCACCGCCTACACGAAGAAGGCGACCGGGCGGAGCACCCGCACCGTGCACTGGCCGGGCAACAAGCTGCCCATCACCGGTGCGCTCGGCCATGCGCTCCGCCGGGCGCTCCACGAAGCGGCCGAGGGCCGTCGGGATGCGCCCGAGCTCGTGGCCGCGGAGGCGTTGCTCCAGGCCCAGGCGGCGCTCTCCACCGTCCCCCGCGAGGACATGCTGCTTGGCGAGGTGTACGCCACCGACGCCGGCCACCACCTCTACCTCTTCCCCTTCGAAGGGCGGCGGGTGCACGAGGGGATCGGCGCGCTCGTGGCCCTGCGGGTCGGCCGTCTCCACCCCACCACCTTCACGATTGCCACCGACGATCACGGCCTCGAGCTCGTCCACCCGGATGCGCTCCCCTGGGCCGAGCTGCTCGGGCCCGGGCTCTTCACCGCCGAGGCGCTGGTGGAGGACATCCTCGCCAGCGTGCACATCAGCGAGCTGATGCGGCGCCGCTTCCGCGAGATCGCGCGGGTGGCCGGCTTCATCAACCCGGGCAACCCCTGGGAGCTCAAGAGCGCGCGCCAGGTGCAGGCTTCCGCCTCGCTGCTCTACGACGTCTTCACCCGCTACGATCCCGGCAACCCGCTCCTCGACCAGGCCCGCCGCGAGGTCATCGAGCAGCACTTCGAGGAGGCGCGGCTGGGGGCGGCGCTCGCGCGGCTGCGGGGGTGTCGCATCGTGCTCAACTCGCCGGCCGACATCACGCCGCTCGCGATGCCCTTGCGCGAGTCCGGACTCACGCGGAACACGGCCACCACGGAGACGCGCTCGCAGCGGGTGGACCGCATCGCGAGGCGGGCGCGGGCGCGGCGTTGAGGAGGGGAGGTTTGGGCGCTGCGGCGCGACCGGTCGCGGGGGATGCTGGCTCGCCCCGCAGCGCGGCGGACAGGAAGGATGAACGCTCTCACCGAGAGCGACCCTCGCCACCCCGGCCGGCGCCCCGGTTGCGCGGCGGTGCGCCCCTGCCCGCGCCCGGCGAGGTGCCGGGCCCGGCG
>CAISIK010000202.1 GCA_903885375.1 uncultured Pseudomonadota bacterium | reverse complement strand
CCGCGAGCAGTGGGCACAGCTACCCACGACCCTGCGCGCGGCCGCTCGGGCGCGCGGATTCCAACCCCAGCGCGAGTTTCACCCCGCGGCGGGCCTCCTGCTCCCCGAGGGCGCGGAGCCGCTCTTGGCACACCTTGCCGATCTGCGTACGCTGGACACGACGTCCAGCCCCCCGGCGGCGGTCAAGGACCCGTGCACCTGCGAGGGAACCTACGAGTGCGCGCTCGCGGAGAAGGTGGTGCTGGACTACCTCGGTTTTCGCCTCTGCGTGCCCGAAGCGTGGTTCTGGAAGCACTACGAAGCGGACTCCTGGATCAGCCGCTCGGACACGCTCGACGTGCTTTGGGCGGCCGTCAGCGGCACGGGAACAGGGGTTTCTGGTGATGACCTCGATGGCCTCATCGGATGCTGGATGATCGACACGGCCAAGGACACGCACGGCCGCTCGTACAGCATGTTCTTCGAGGATGGAAACGCGCCTCGCAAGTTCTTGCGCTACATGCTCGATCTCGTCCGGCGCTTCAGCCATGAAATCAAGGACGACTGGTCGGGCACGACGACGTGCGCCGGTCTTCGGGACTACATCGAGGATGTGTTGGGTGGACAGAAGGGGAGCTCGCTCGCCGACGGGGTCGGGCCGTGCACCATCAAGTTCCGAGCTACCAGCCAAAGCTCCACGTTGCCGGCCGTCAAGACCAGCCGGTCGTGTGGCGGCGCTTCCGAGGAGGTGAGCTGCGGAAACCCGAGTGGGATGGGCGGAGACTTCCAGGACTGGCAGCAGGTCATGTACCTGCGGTTCAAGCAATACGAAGTGGGCGGCAACGCGTACATCCACACTTTGGGCGTGGAGAGCGGCTTGGCGGCGCCGTGGTCTGCCCCGGATGCGGACTGGCTCGGCTATGCCACTATCAACTCCGGGGCGGTGGCCGTTCCGGCCAACCGCCTCACCTTCCGAGGCTACCAGCTCGACTTCACGCTCTTCTGGGCGAGGGTCGCCCTCGACTACGCCTACCAGTTCTTGCGGTGGGATTTCCTGTTCGGCGCCTGGGTGTACGCACGGGGAGCGCTCTCCGAGATGGTGGAGTACGGCCGGACGTGGGTCCACGAACTGGGGCACGTGCACATGGGCCAAGGCGGGCACTGCGAGGGGACCGAAGGGCTTGAAACGCGATGTTGTTTCGACATCGCCGCGGAACACTGGAAGTGCCGCGTGGCGTCCACCCTCGGTCTCCCCGACCTCTCCACCCTGTCCTGCACGCCCGACCCCCTCACCCACAGCCTCCGCAATCCTTGCGGCGGCGAAGGCGACGAATACCCGTTGGTCTGTGACCGGGTTGCGTTGTGCGCCCCCCAAACCGACGCGGGTTTCCTGGCGGGCCCGTGCTCTTGACCCTGTTCGGCTTCTGGTCGGCCCTCGGGCTTACGGGCTGCGCCCGGGACGTGGTGGTGCTCGAGCCCATCGAGGAGGAGGCGTTCGAGCAGGCGTACCTTGGCGCGCTGTGTCACGCGACCGTGCGCTGCGGTTCCCCGTACTACGCGACGGAGGACGAGTGCATGGAGTGGCGTGACGATGACCCGTTTTCTGAGGGCAAGTGGTGGCTGTCGGTGGTCTGCCCCGGTGCCGTGTACGACCCGGTGCAGGCGG
>CAISIK010000201.1 GCA_903885375.1 uncultured Pseudomonadota bacterium | reverse complement strand
AGGAACGTGCCCGCGTCGGTGCTCGCGCAGGGCGTTTCCATCCAGTTCCGGGGCGTCTGCGAGCGGTGCGCGGCGCCCTGACGCTCCCCGCGATGGCGCTCCTGCTCGCAGGCTGCCCCACGCGCTCCGGCGGGGCTCCGCCTGCGCCGGGAACGCCCGACACCCCCGACACCCCCGAGGGGAGCCTGCTCGTGGCGGGCGCCACCCTCATCGACGCCACGGGCCGCCAGGCCGACATGGACGTGTGGGTGGCCGAGGGGCGGATCACCGCGGTGGTGCCGAGCGCCGGCGTGGTGCCCGAAGGCGCGCTCGACGGCCGTGGCCGCTTCGTGACGCCGGGACTCGTGGACCTGCACACCCACCTCGCCCTGGGGGGCAGCCTCACCCTCGTGGGCGACACGCTCGACAGCAACCTCCGGGCCACCTTCGCGGCCGGTGTCACCACCGTGGTGGACCTCGGCGGCCCCCGCAGCCTCTACGATCTGCGCGACAGGCTCGCCGCTGCCGCGGTCCCGGCGCCGCGCATCTTCGCGTCGGGTCCCTTCCTCACCGCGCCCGGCAGCCACCCCTGCGAGACGGCGCCCGACGTGGACCTCTGCGTGCTGGTCACGAACGAAGCCGAAGGGGCCGCCGCCGGCGCCGGCCTCCGGGATGCCGGCGCCGACCTCCTGAAGGTGGCCGTGGCCGACGCCGCCTTCACCCCCTGGGGCGCCACCCCGCGGCTCGACCTCGCCGCGCTCGACGGCGTGGCCAGCGCCGGCCTCCCGGTGTGGGCGCACGTGGACACCGAGACCGACGCGCTCGATGCCCTCGCCCACGGCGCCTCCGTCCTCGCCCACCCTCCCTTCTCGGCGCTTCTGGCCGCCGACGGGGCCCCCGCGCTCGGCTCGGCGCGCGCCGTCCTCACCACCGTGTCGGCCTTCGCGGCCGTCGGGCGCCTCCTCGACGGCACGCTCGACCCTGCCGACCCCACGCTCGGCCTCACCCCGGCACAGGCGTCGAGCTGGGCCGCAGTGGCGGCCAACCCCGACCTGCTCCTGCCGGGCTGGGCGGCGGCCAACGCAGGGTGGGCGGCGAACGCGCGCGCCAACCTCGCCACCCTGCGCGCGGCCGGCGTCGTGGTGCTGCCGGGGAGCGATGCCGGCTACCTCTTCGTGCCCCACGGCGTCGGCCTGCACGATGAGCTCGATGCCCTCGTGGCGATGGGGGCCACGCCCCGCGTGGCCCTCGCCGCGGCCACCGCCGGCGCCCACGGGCTCCTTGGCGATGGAGCCGGCACCCTCGGCGTGGGCGAACTCGCCGACCTGCTGCTGCTCGCGGGCGATCCCGACGTGTCCATCACGGCGCTCCGCACCCCCCTGGCGGTGGTGCGAGGTGGGGTGGCCTGGACCGCCGAGGGGGCGCGCGCGGCGGACCTCCTCGCCGATGGCCTCGCCGAGGCTGGGCAGGCCTGCCTCGAGCACGCCGACTGCCAATCCGGCGCCTGCGATGGCCTGGGCCACGCCTGCGCCGCCACCTGCCCGGAGGCCGGTGGGCTCGTGGACGAGGCCTGCGGCGCCGGCGCGTGGTGCATGGCCGCCGACGTGGTCTCCGACCCGCAGGGCGTGTGCCGCGCGGAGGAGCCGTGCGACCTCTACGAACAGGACTGCGGCCCCGATCCCTACGTGCGCGCCTGCCTCCCCTACGACGAGGACACCTCTGCCTGCTGGTTCGGCGGCACCCGCGTAGCCGGCCAACACTGCGATGCGAGCTCGGCGGCCACGGCGTGCGCCCCCGGCGGCTACTGCAGCCCCGTGGATGGCCGCTGCTACCTCCTCTGCGATCCCGAGGGGCCCGACCGCTGCGAGCGCCCCGCAACTTGTCGCAGCGTGGCGCGGGAGGATGGTACTCCGTGGTTCGGGCTGTGCTACTGAGGGGCACATGATCACGCTCCTCCTCCTCCTCGGCTGCCCCCCGCCCATCCTCCTGGACACGGCCCGCACCCTCGACACCGGCACCGACACGGCCGACACCGCCGGCGACACCGACAGCGGCGCGGACACCGACACGGCCATCGACACCGGCACCGACACCGACACCGCGGTCGACACGGCGAACCCCGACCCCTGTCACGGCGCCGCCACCTGCGACGCCGCCATCCCCCCCGACAGCGTGGAGGTCACCCCCGTGGACCTCTCGCAGGGCCCCGAGATGCAGCTCACGCCCACCTCCCCGGGCCATGTGGACGTGATCCTGAAGCACCTCGGCGAAGGTACGGGCGGCACCGCCACCGCGAGAGGGATCGTGACGCCCGCCGACCGGCGCGTGGACCTCACGGTGGAGCTCTTCCCCTCCGGCGAGAAGACCAACGCCCTGAACGTGTCCTTCGAGGTCTCGGGGCTCCCCGCGGGCGACTGGACCATCACCGACGGCAGGGACCCCCAGGTGGTGACCGTCCAGTGATGCTCGTCGCGCTGCTCACCGGCTGCCTTCCGGTGCCGTACGTGGCGCCGCCGCTCGACCTGACCATCGGCGTCGATCCTCGGCCCGCCGAAGGCACCGGGGGGGCGCGCTGGCCCGAAGCCGTCGACCTTCGCGTGGGCGTGGTGCCGCTGGCGTTCATCGACGAGCTGCGCGACCGCACCATCGACCCGAGCGCGGGCTTCCACGCCGTTTTCGAGGACCCCTCGGGCGGCGCCCGCGTGCGCCTCGGCGGCTACGGGCGCGTGGCGATGCGCTCCCTCCGCAAGGACACGGGCGGCCACTTCACCGCCGTGGAGCCGCGCGTGACCGTGGGCGTGGACAGCGACGAGCGAGGGCGCATCGGCGGCGAGGCGCTCATCGGCATCGCGGGGCGCATCGGCGGTTGGAGCGAGGAGCAGGTGACCGCCGGGGTCGACGCCGGAGGCGGCTTCATCGGCGTGTCCTACGGCGAGTGGGGCTTTGCCCTCGCGCTGGATGTAGGGGCGCAGCTCGCGCATGATGAGCTGGGCGCCCGGCTGGTGTTCGGCATCGAGATCCGCCCCCCCGCAGCGGCCGGCGCGCTCCTGATCCCGATATTCTGAGGCCGAGGCGCGTTAGCTCGCGGCATGATCCGCGTTGTCGCCAGAAGTCGCCCCGGGCACCCCTGGGTGTTCTCCAACGAAGTGGTGGAGCCGCCAGTGGCCCAGCTGCCGCCCGGCGGGGCGGTGGAGGTCTTCGACCCGAGGGGCAAGTTTCTAGGGCGCGGGTACGCCAACGCCCACTCGCTCATCGCGATCCGGCTCTTCGCCGGGAGCCAGGAGTCCCCTGACGACGCAGGCCTCTTCCGGCGGCGGCTGGCCGAAGCCCTCGCCCTGCGCGAGCGGGTGGTGCCCGGCCGGCGGAGCTACCGCCTCTGCGCCGGCGAGGCGGATGGCCTGCCCGGCCTGATCATCGACCGCTACGAGAGCGTGCTGAGCGTGCAGGTCACCACCATGGGGATGGAGGTGCGGCGCGAGCTGATCCGCGATGCGCTGGAGGCCGTGGTCCGCCCCACGGGCGTGGTGTTCCGCGGCGACGTGCCGCTGCGAACGATGGAGGGCCTCCCCCTCGAACGCGGCATCTGGTGGGGAGAGGTGCCAGCGCGCGTCCCCTTCGAGGAGAACGGTGTCCGCTTCGGCGCCGACCTCGTGGAAGGCCAGAAGACCGGCTTCTTCTTCGACCAGGCCGAGAACCGGGCCTTCCTGGCGCAGCGGGTGCGTGGCGCCCGGGTGCTCGATGTCTACGCCCACCTCGGGGCCTGGGCGCTCGTCGCCATGAAGCACGGCGCCGCCTCGGCCACCACCATCGAGTCCAGCGCGCCCGCCAACGCGCTCATCCGCCAGAACGCCGAGGAGAACGAGCTCGCCGTGGATGTCCGTCACGGCGATGCGGAGGCCGAGATGGCGCGCCTCCCGTCCGGCAGCTTCGAAGCCGTCTGCATCGACCCGCCCGCCTTCGCCAAGAACCGCAAGTCGGCCGGCGCGGCGCTGGGCGCCTACAAGCGGGTGAACCAGGCCGCGGCGCGGCTCGTGGCCCCGGGGGGTCTCCTGCTCACCTCGTCGTGCTCCCACCACATCGAGGCCGAGCGCTTCGCCGAGGCCGTGGTGCACGGCGCGCGCGCCGCCGGAAGGCGACTGCAGCTCGTGCGCCGGGGCGGGCAGGCGCCCGACCACCCGATCCTGCCCGGCATGCCCGAGACCGAGTACCTCAAGCACCTCGTCTTCGTGGCCCGCTGATGGCGCTCGCCGCGTGCGTCCAGCTGCGGTCCGGCCCCGACCTGGCGGCGAACCTGCAGCGGTTGGAGGCGCTCGTGGCGCGGGCCGCCGCGGAAGGCGCCGCGCTCGTGGCCACCCCCGAGAACACCACGCTGCTGACCAGCCCGAGGGAGAAGGTCGCCGCCGCCGAGCCGCTCGATGGCCCCACGCACCGCGCCCTCGGCGAGATGGCCCGCCGGCACGGCGTGTGGCTCCTCGCCGGCAGCGTGGCAGAGCGCTGCGAAGCCGACCCCACCCGCTGCCACAACACCTCCGTGCTGTTCGACGATCGCGGCGGCGTGGTGGCCAGCTACCGCAAGATCCACCTCTTCGACATCGACATCCCCGGCGTGCCCTCCTTCAAGGAGAGCGCCCACATCGCGCCGGGCGGCACGCTCGTGGTGGCCGACACGCCGGTGGGGCGCGTGGGGTTGAGCGTGTGCTACGACCTCCGCTTCCCGGAGACGTACGCGGCGCTCGTGGAGGCCGGCGCCGAGCTGATCACGGTGCCGAGCGCGTTCACCGTGCCGACCGGCGAGGCCCACTGGCACACGCTCCTGCGAGCGCGAGCCATCGAAACCCAGTGCTACGTTCTCGCGCCCGCGCAGGAGGGGCCGCACGGCGGCGGACGGGTCAGCTACGGCCACACCCTCATCGTCGACCCCTGGGGGGTCGTGCTCGCAGAATGCGGCGAAGGGGAGGGCCTCGTGCTGGCCGAGATCGACCGGGCGAAGGTGCAGGAGCTCCGGAGGAACATGCCCCTCGCGGAGAGCCGCGCTCAGGCCAGGATCATCCGCGTGTAGGCGCCCACGAAGAACGTGAGAATGATGACGCCGGTGTAGGTGTGCACGGTGTTGATGTAGCGGAAGCGGGCGTCACTCTCGCCGTAGTCCCAGCCCGTGTTGAACCCGCCGAGCGACTGCAAGGACACGTAGAACATGCCCAGCCAGGGGATGTCGGCCACGGCCCGATCCTCGCCGTTGTAGCTCATCACCGTGTCCGCACAGAAGCGCTTGTACAGCCAGGTGAAGAAGACGCAGACCAGCAGCGTGGTGATGCCGAGGTTGCCGAGGCGCACGCCCCAGCCGAAGGCCAGCTCGAAGAGGAGGAAGCGCACCGGGAAGGCTGCCCAGGCCGAGACGCCGCCAGCGGAGAGCATCGAGAAGGTCTCGTGGTGCTTGATCCACCAGTAGGACCAGTCCTCGTCGTCGGTCATGGCCCGATCACCAAAGCTCTGCTTCAGCGAAACGAACTCGTCGATCGCGCGGTCGTAGCAGGAGGCCCGGAAGGTGGCCGAATCCACCGCGCCGGTCATGGACTGACGGCGCATCCGGATGTCGCCCGCCGGATCGAAGCGGCCGAGCGCACAGCCCTCGTACCAGAGGCGGTGGTTCCCGGCTTCGTCCACCAACTGGCTGCGATCAATCTGCAGGTTGGCGATCTGCGCCCCGTAAAAGGAGATGGTGGCCCCTGGGCTGAACGTCGCGTCGGTCAGGGTCACTCGGCCGGGCACGTTGGCGTCGTCGAGGAGCAGGGTGCGGTGGAAGATCGCCTCGTTCAGGGCGAGCTCCTCCGCGTAGATCGTGGTGAAGTCGGCCGAGCTGTTCCACGTGGTTCGCTCGAAGTGGGTCTCACCGCCGAACTGCGTGTTGTAGAACTCGGCGGTGGTATCGGCCCCCGGACGACCGAACTGCACGCGTTCGAAGATGACAAAGCCGCCGAAGACCGAGTTCGCGAACGACAGGTTGCCGTTGATGGCGGCGATGAGGTCGTCGACCCCCCGAACGCCGTAGCTGCGGCCCACCGCCAGCGGCGATTCCGCATCCTCGTCGCCCTGGTAGTCGCGGTAGAGCGGCAGGAGCGGCGAAGGATCGGTGAGGTAGCGGGCGCGGGTCACGTCATCGAGGGAGAAGCGCACCTTGCCGTCGACGCTGGCGTCCACGAAGCTGGCATCCCCGTTGAGCTCCGACCCGATGAAGTCCATGCCGCCGAGGCGCACCTCCTTCATCACGAGCGGACCGTCGAAGCGGGCCCGGCTCATGTTGAGCCGTTCGGTGACCCGGGTGGTGGTGAAGCTCACGTCCGCCGCGAAGGTGCTGTTTTCCCACGTGGCGCCATGGTTGAACTCGCAGGCGTCGAAGTGCACGGGGCCCTCGAAGCGCGCGGAGTCGAAATACACGTCCTCCTTGGAGAACATCTCGGTGAACCGGGTCTCGCGGCGGAACCGGGAGCTGCCGAAGTAGACGGCCTTGCTCAGGTGGGCCCGCTTGAAGTTCGCGCCCTCGCCGAACACCGAGAAGCGGAAGTCGGCGGCCGCTTCCACCCGGATGCCCCGGAAGTCGGCCTCCCGCTCGAACACCGTGAACGGGAAGGCCGCCTTGCGACCCGTCACCGCCACGTCCTGGAAGTTGGCACGACCGAGGAAGACCGTTTCGCGGGTGGTGAGGTCCACAAAGCGGCTGCCCGGCCGGGTCTTGGACTTGTTGACCTCGCCCTCCCAGGTCTTTCCCACGTCGAAGTCACCGAGCACGAAGCCCTTGATCACCAGCGTGTCGACCGCGAGGTTGGGCATCGTCACCCGGCCGATCACGCAGCGCTCGAAGTCGAGCCGCTTGGGGATCTCCTCGGGCAGGAGGCCGCTGAGGTCGAGGTTGGCGATGTAGCAGTACTTCGGCTTGGCCTCGGCATCGCCCTCGTTGAAGGCCTTGAGCCGAGCGAGCACCTTGTCGTCGGGGATGACCTCGAGGTAGCGGGGCACGCCCTTGCTCGTGACGTAGATCGGCACCGTCTGGCCGCCCGCGAGCGCATCGGCCACGGCAGCGTTCACGCGGGCCACGACCGCATCGAACAGGCGGTCACGATCGGGGTGCACGCTCGCGATACGGAGCGCGAGGGCGGTGTGGAGCGGGTCGCGCTCGAGGAACGTGCGGTACTGGGCTTCGGCGCCCGCGAAGTCGCCCATGTACTCGAGGAGCCGCGCCTCGCGGAGCTCCGTCTGCTTGCCGAAGTAGAGGGCCATCTCCTCGCGCTCGAGCGCCTCCGTGAAGCGGGCTCGCGCCCCGGCCGAATCGCCGGCGGCGAGCGCCTCCCGACCGAGCGCCACGAGGAGCTGCGGGTCCTCCACCACCTCCGCCGGGGCGACCTCGGGCGCCGGTGGATCACCCGCGGGCGCAGGTGCCTTTGCCGCAGCCGGCTCGGCTCCCGCCGGGAGCGCGCCCACCACGGCCAGCACCACGCCCACCACGGCGAGGGCTCGCGCTATCCATCGCACGAACCTACTCCGGGAAGGTGATCGGGTTGCGCGCCACCACCCAGCCCTGATCGCCGCTGAAGCTGGTCGCCGTGCCCACCTGCGCGGTGGGCCACATCACGTTCTCCGAGCCGCTGCCCGCGCACTCGGCGCTCGTGAGGCCGCCATCGCCATCGGAGTCGCTGCACAC
The DNA here is from genome assembly GCA_903885375.1 of uncultured Pseudomonadota bacterium. Taxonomy (GTDB): domain Bacteria; phylum Myxococcota_A; class UBA796; order UBA796; family SXON01; genus SXON01. The sequence goes on along the minus strand of CAISIK010000201.1, from coordinate 39,639 downwards.
CGGGGTATCGCCGAGGGGATCCTGCCCGCTGAGGTCGTTCTCGGTGGGGTGGAACAGGCCCAGGAAATGGCCGCCTTCATGCGCCATGATCAGCGAGACCTGCTCGGGCGAGGCCACCGCGTTGGCCACGTTGATCACCACGCCGGACTTGGACGTTCCGCCGTGGCCCGCCACACCCGGAGGACCGCCGCTCAGGCCGAGGATCGAGGCACCATCGCCGAGATCGATGTCCTGCACCATGAAGAAGGTGAGCTCGGCGGTGTCTTCCGTGGTTCGGAGCAGGTTGCCGAATTCCTCGTAGCCCTCGATGGTGGTGGACCCCGCCACATCGCCGGAGAAGTCGGAGTAGCGCACGGTGCCGAGGCCGAGGCCGAGGTCGGACCAGAGATCACCCAGACGGGAGACGATGGCCTGCACGGTCTCATCACCCTCGGCGGCCTGCGCGGTCATGCCGGCGGCGATGCCATCCACCCCCACGAAGACGATGTGCACGTCGACCAGGTTGGCCGAGGCGGTGTCGCCGACGCGGGAGAGCGCGCCGCAGCTCACGCTGGCGGGAAGGTCGGAGGCATCGACGAACAGGTTCATCGACCACTGGCCCGACTCGGCGGGAAGATCGGGCGACACGGGGATGAGCACGGGCAGCACGTCGTCGAGCACGCCCACGCGCAGGGCACCGTCGTACGGGGCCTCGTCGTCGTACACCATGGTACCGGCGGGGGAGGTCACGTCATCCGCGGTGGCGATGGTGTCGTAGCCGTAGGGGCCACAGAACACCTCGGTGCTCACCACGCCCTCGGGGGCTTCCCAGGGGATGTTCACGAGCCCATCGGCATCGGTGGTGAAGGTGCCGAGGTCGACGTACTCGAAGTTGTCGGCGGCCTCGCCTTCCGGATCACAGCCGGCGAGCAGGAGCGGGGCGAGCAGGAGGGTCCTCACAGGGACACCGCCTTCCGCAGCTCGGCGAGTACGTGGGCGTCGGTCTCCACGGTCAGGCGCGCGCGGAGGGTTTCAGCACCCGCCCCGTTGGGCAGGCCGGCGATGGCCCGCACCGTCGCGGCCCGCACCTGGGGATCCGTGTCGGCGAGGACCGGCGCGAGCTGCGGCAGGGCCGAGGCCCCCCAGCCCGTGGCGAGGCTGAGCACCGCCTTGCGACGAAGCAGGGCCTGCTCGCCGGGCGTGGCGAGCGTGGCGAGGATCACGCCGCGGGCCTCCTCCGAGGGAAAGTTCGAGAGCGCCACCAGCGCGTTCGCGCGCTGCGTGGGCAGCATGGCGCGATCGGAGGCGATGGCGCCGAGCTCGGCTTCCGCCGCCGGCCCGAGCGCGAGCCACTGTTCGGCCGCGGGGGCCGAGTCCATGCCCGAGAGCATGTCGACAACCCGCGAGCGGAGCGCCTCGTCGGCGTGCCCCGTGCCCGCGAGCAGTAGAGGGAGGAACAGGTTGAGCATCGTGACTCCTGCCCCCATGTAGCCGACCGGCGCCCGCGCGGGGAGGCGCCTATTCGGTGACCCGGTTCGCCGTGAACTCCACCTGCACGGCGAGCGTGGCCGGGTCGCCGTCGGTTTCGATGTCGAAGTCGAGCTCGAGCAGCTCGTCGCTCTGGCCGGGCGGGTAGCCGCAGAGCCCCACGTTCAGGATGTAGGTGGACCCGGGCTTCACCTCGCCGAGCTCCACCGGGAAGCTCCCCTCCGGGAACCCGGCGATGCAGAACACCTCGGGGTCCGGCTCGGGGAGCGTCAGCGAACCGGTGGTGTTGCCGGTGTTGGTGATGCTGAGCACCTCCACGGCGTAGCCGCCATCGGGCATCTCGGGGGGGAAGTCCACCGTGCCGAACGCGAGCGGCTGGGGGCTCATGGTGAAGCTCACCGTTTCGGCGGCGCACCCGACAAGGAGCACGAGGAGCGTGGGCATGGGGCGAATGTACCCCGCCCCGCCCTCAGCGGGCGCGCACCGAGTACTGCAACAACCGGCGGGCGCCGCCTTCGGGATGGGTGGCCTCGGTGATGCCCGGGGCCTCGGCCAGCGCACCCCCGCTCGCCAGCACCCGCCGAACGAGCGACCACGCGGCCGCCCGCGCCGCTTCCGGCGTGGTGGCGTGGGCCACGACCTCGGGGAGCCCGTAGCGGTCGAGGCCGGTGCTCCAGGCCGCAGCGCCGGCTTCGTCGGCCTTGTCGACCAGCCGCACGAAACAATCGGCCGGCAGGTGCGGCGGCAGCGTGGCAACGACCGAGGCCCGGATGACCGGCAGCGAGAGCGGCGCGGCCTCGCCCAACCACACGTTGCTGGCGCCAGCACCCACGCCCACGGCGGTGAGCACGCGCGCCAACGCGGCGTCGACCCCCACCGCCGAGGTGGGCGCCCCATGGAGCAGCACCAGCAGGAGGGTGCCCGCCGGGCGCGCCGGATCCGGGCGCCGGTACACCTCCACCACGAGGCCACCCCCGCTCCGGAACCGCGCCGGCACGATGCCGGCCTCCCGATCGGCGAGCAACGCGAGGCCCGTGGCCACCGAGACCTGCTCCACGCGGTCGAGATCGAGCTCGGGAAGCTGCAGGTCCACGCGGCCCCACGCATCGGCCAAGCCGGTGTCGGGGGCCGGATCCCACTCGGGTAGGGGCGATTGCCCCACGGGCGGTCGGATCCGGTGCCGCGCGGCCATGGCCACGCTCGCCGCGCCCGCGAAGGCCCCCGCGGGCACGAAGAGGTACCAGTAGAGCTTCCAGAAGACGGCCACCCACTTCACGGCATCCCACCGTGAGTTCATCAGCTCGATCGGCCATACGACGAGCAGCGTGAGCGAGATGCTGGCCCCCACGAGCTGACCGAGGATGGCCCCCCGGAAGTGGCGCCCCACGTGCCGGCGGGTGGTGTCCTCCGCGATGGGATCGCGCCCCAGGGCCGCGGCGAACAGCACCCGCGCGGGCTGGTAGCCGAGCACGAACAGCGGCGACCACACGAGCCCCATCAGCGCGCCCACGAGCGGGGCCCGCACGGCGTAGTGGGCGCCGAAGGCGCCAGCCCAGTCGGTGTCGGTGGCCTTCCACGTCCACACCGCCACGGTGTACCAGGCGACCACGGCCCACACGAGGCAGATCAACGCGAGCTGGCGCCGGGAGGGGAACACCGGGCCAGCGTAGCCCGACGCTGCAGGGCACACCCCCCGAAGCCAGTAGTTCGCCGGCGGGGAGCGGCAGCGGCAGCGCCTCGGTCGGCGTTTCCGGTTAGGCTCGCGGGCCTCGGGAGCGTGAGTGGGCCAAGCCGCGGTGGTCATCGGAGCCGGCATCACCGGAACGCTCGTGGCTGACACCCTCGCCCGTCAGGGTTGGCGCGTGGTGATCCTCGAAGCCGAGCATGTGGGCGCGGGCAGCAGCAGCCGCACCGCGGCCGGCATCCGACAGCAGTTCAGCACGCCCGAAACCGTCCTTGGCATGCGCTACTCCGTCGACTTCTACCGGAACTTCCCCACGCGGGTGGGCGGGGTGGAGGTGCCGATCGTCCAGAACGGCTACCTGTTCCTGCTCGGCACCGGCGAGGAGGTCGATTCCGCGCGTGTGCGCCTGCGGGTGCAGCACCGCTGCGGGCTCGTGGAGGCCGAGCTGCTCGAGGGAGCCGAGCTCTCCCGGCGCTTCCCCTGGGTGGAGCCCTGCGCGGTGCTCGCCGCCACCTGGTGCCCCACCGATGGCTTCCTCCACCCCGCCACCGTCTACAACGAAGCGGCGCTCGCCGCCCAGCGGCACGGCGCCGAGCTGCTCCAGCGGGCGGCCGTGGTCGGCGTGGAGCGGTCGGGGTCGCGGATCGACGCGGTCCTCAGCACCCGCGGCCGTCACCCGGCCGATCTCGTGATCGATGCGACCAACGCCTGGTCGCCCCGGCTCGCGCGCATCCTCGGCGCCACGGAGCTCCCCATCGTCCCGCTCAAGCGCTGCCTCTGGTTCGCCGAGCGGGCCGGGTCGCTCACGCAGGCCGACCTGCTCGCGATGCCGCTCACCATCGCACCCTCGGGGGCCTACCTCCGCCCCGAGAACGGCGACTCGATGCTGATGGGCTGGTCGCGGTCCGTCCCCCCGGAGCCCGACTTCAGCTACGACGATCAGGATGTCATCCCGCCGGCCTTCTTCCACAAGAGCGGAACCGACAGCATCGCCTACGAAACGTGGGCCGCGCTCGCCGAGGTCATCCCGGCCGTCGGCGAGTTCGCCGGCATCACCGCCACCACGGCCGGCTACTACGGCACCACGCCTGACCACAACCCCTTCCTCGGCTACGACCCGCAGGTGCCCAACCTGATCCGCCTCGCGGGCTTCTCGGGGCATGGGGCGATGTTCGGCCCGTTCACGGCGCTCGTCGCCAGCGAGCTCGCCCGGGCGGGCCACGACGTGGACACGGTGCACGCGCTGGGCCACGAGGTGCCGGTGGGGGCCTTCCGCATCGGCCGCGACTGCATCCTCCCCGAATCCGTCGTCATCTGAGATGGCCCCCCCCCATCCAGGTGGTCGTGATCGGAGGGGGATTCGGCGGACTGGACGTCTGCAAGTCCCTGCGGCGCGCGCAGCGGGCCGGGCGGGTGCAGCTCACGCTCGTCGACAAGGAGAACTTCTTCCAGTTCAATCCGCTCCTGCCCGAGGTGGCCACCGGCGCGGTGGAAACGCGGCACATCGTGTACCCGCTCCGCGCCTTCTGCGGGCCCCGCGGCATCCGCTTCATCCGCAACAAGGTCCGCGCCATCCACGCCGAAACGCGCACGCTCTCGCTGCACAACGGCCTCTCGCTCCAGTACGACCAGCTCGTCATCGCCGCTGGCGCCTCCACGAACTGGTTCAACATCCCCGGCGCGGAGGCCCACGCCTTCCCGTTCAAGTCGCTGATGGACGCGATCCGCCTGCGCGCCCACGTGGTCGAGATGTGGGAGCTCGCCGACCAGGCCGAGGACCCGGAGGTGCGCCGCCAGCTCCTGACCTTCGTGGTGGCCGGCGGCGGCATCACCGGCGTGGAGGTGTGCGCCTCGCTGATGGAGATGTTCCAGCGCACGATGGTGCGGCTGTACCCGAACGTCCCGGCTTCGCTCGTGTCGGTACACCTCATCGAGGCCGGCGAGCGGCTCCTCGGCGGGCTGCAGGAGGCGCACGCGCGCGTGGCCGAAGGGCACCTGCGCAGCGTGGGCGTGAAGGTGTTCCTCCACCGCAAGGTGGCCCAGGTCGACAAGGGCCGCGTCACGCTCGACGACGGCGCGGTCATCCCCGCGCACACGCTCGTGTGGACCACGGGCATCCGCGGCCCCGCCCTCGATTCGCCGTGGCCCTGGCCGCTCGGCCGCGCCGGGCGCCTGAAGGTCGACGAGCACGGCCGGGTGGACGACGGCGTATGGGCCGTGGGCGACGCCGCCGACTGGGCTGACGAGCAGGGGCGCCCCGTTCCGCAGGTCGCCCAGGGCGCCTTCCAGACGGCGCGCATCGTCTGCCACAACCTCCTCGCGGAGTCGGAGGGGAAGCCGAAGAAGACGCTCCGCTACAAGGACCTCGGGTACATCGTGGGCCTCGGTCGGCACAGCACGGTGGCGAGCGTGATGGGCCTGCCCATCTCCGGGAGCCTCGCGTGGTACTTCTGGGCGTTCTACTACCTGTTCGCCATGGTGGGCTTCCGCAAGCAGGTGGAGGTCGCCACCGACGTTTTCAAGGGGCTGTTCGTGCTGCACGATACCAGCCAGATCCACGAGCGGCGGCGAATGCTGCGCGCGGAAGACCTCGATCCCGAGCTGGGCGCCGAGGCCCAGCGCCCCCTCCCCCCGCGCTGAAGGGCGCAGCCCCGCTCGATCAGTCGGGAAGGGGCAGGTAGGCGTCGAGCTGCACGGAGGCGCCCACCGCCGGAGGCACGAAGGGCACGAGGGTGCCGACGGAGGGGCCGAGCCAACGGTACCGCGGGCTGTCGAGCGACTCGGGGAACGAGGCGCGGATCGAGGTGGGGTGGCCCGCCCCGTCGTCGGCGAGCACGCGCACCCGCGCCACGTTCGTAGCGACCTCCGTGCCGGCCGGCAGGGGCGCCTCCCGGCACAGGCGCTCGATGGCGTGTCGGAACATGGGCGTCTCGGCGTCCAAGCGGAGGGTGCGATCGTCCTCCCGCGTGACCGTGAGGCGGGCGGATGCGGGCGCGAGCACGAGCATGTCCCGGGGCGCGGGGACTCCCCGCAGCTCCCGCTCGATGGGGATGTAAGCCGTCGTGATCTCGAGCCCGGAGAGGATCACCAGCTGATCGTCGACCACGGCGGGGTCGCTGGGCACGGCCGCCACCACCGCCCCGAGCTGGCCCATGAACATCGGTACGGCGAACGCCTTGGCGAGCAGAACGAACGCGCTGAGCGGGAGGTGCCAGCCCAGCACCAGCCGATCACGCCAACGGGGCAGCCCCGCTTCGAGCGCCGGCACGAGCAGCAGCGCGAACCAGGCCGCCGCCCCGACCCCCGCGAACGTGAGCACGCGCTCCATCGGGAACGCGGCGCTCGGAGGAACGAGGCACAGGAAGGCCATGACGAGGGCCTGGCCGGAGCGGAGATCGTTCGGGCGGCCACCGGACACCCACCACAAAGCCGCCACCGAGCCGATGCCGAACGCGAGGCCGAGCCCGAGGGAGACCTCCTCGGGCAGGAAGACCCAGAAGTCCACCCCGAGGTTCCACCACAGCGCACCCGTGAGCGCGCCCAGCCGCTCGGGGAGGAGGGCGAGGAAACGCACGGGGGAGCGGAAGGGGTCGACGTAGAGGCCGGAGCCGGAGATGCCGTAGCCGCCGAGCTTCCACGCTACCAACCACACCGCACCTACCGCCACGTACGGCAGGAGCCGGAGCAGGCGCTCCCGGAGCGGCTCCGGCCACCCGAATTCGACCGCCGCCAGCAATGCGCCGGCGGCCACCCCGGACTCGCCGGAGAGCAGCGCCGCCGCGAACGCCCCGATGGCCAGCGCACGTGGCCCGGAACCGCCGCCCGCACGGGCGCGTACGTGCGCGGCCGCCGCGAGGAGGCCGAAGGTCATGGCCACCAGCGAGTTGCGGTTGGCGAGCCACGCGGTGGGCCAGGCGTGGGCATCGTCGAGGGCGAACAGCACCGTGGCGAGGGCGGCCACGCGACCGGGGCCGAGCCACGCCCGGAAGAAGGCGCCCGCGGCGGCGATGCACGCCGCCACCCACAGGAGCGAATGCAAGTGGTGCACGACCGGGTGCTCGCCCAAGAGCCGCCAATCCACCCAGTGGGTCAGCGCCGAGAGCGGGCGGAGGAAGCCGCCGCGGATGTCGGGGTCCACCCACCAGGGGAACATCCCCTGATCGCGGGAGCGGAGCAGGAACTCCCGGTCGGCGGGGAAGAAGTTGAACATCTCGAACAGCGGCCCGCGACCCTCAGGGAGGAGCGTCGAGGCCGGGTCGAGGTTGGCCCGGTGGAACCAGTCGTCGGCCACGAAGCCGCCGCCAAGCGCGGGGAGACCGAGCAGCATCGCCGCCGCGATCGCCCATGCCAGGTGGCGCGGGTGATCGAGCAGCGCGCGCAGGAAAGCGGCCGCGCGGGCGACCACCCGCCTACTTCTTCTTCTCGTCTTCCTTCTTTTCCTTCTCGGGCTTCAGGCCCATGCGCACCCGGTAGTCCTTCCGCATGGCATCCACATCCACCACTTCGGCGGCGATGCCCAGCTTCTCGAACTGCGGCTTGATGACGGCCACCGGCCCCACGGCCGTGACCACCTCGTGGCCCACGCAACGTTCGAGCAGCGGGGGGAAGTCCTTCTGGCTGACGCGACCGATGCGGTCGGCGATCTTGTCGAAGTACTCCATCCCGAAGCCGCGCCCATTCACGCTGGCGAGGCGCCCAAACATGGCCGAGGTGCTCACCTGCCCGAGCACGTAGGCCTGCGCGTTGTTGAACTTCTGGGTGGCCACGATGCGCTCATCGAGCTTGCCGGCCTGCGCCCGCTCGCCCTGCTCGAGGAAGACCTTCACGGCGAAGGCGGTGCTGTCGTTCTGCACGGACACGGCCTGGCCGAAGAAGCCGACGCCGCCCGGGTAGTACTGCACGAACGGGTAGGCGCCGTAGCTGGCGCCCGTCTGCTCGCGGAGGGCGAGCCACAGCGCATCTCCGACCACGTCGGACATGACCTGCGCCGCCCACTCGTTCTCCTGGGTGATCGGCGTGAGCTGGCACATGTACTGCACCTGGGTTTGCGAGGCGTTCTCCTTGTTGAAGAGGAGCACCTGGCGCGCCGGGGGCGGAGGCGCGGGCGCGTACTCGGCTCGGGGGGCCTTCCAGCCCGTGGGCTCGGCCCCCCAACCCGTCCACCCGCCGAAGTACAGCTTCGCGGCATCGCGGGCATCGTCGGGCGACACGTTGCCGACCACGATCACCGTGCCGTTCTTGGGGCGGAGGATGGAGGCGAGGTAGGTCTGCGCCGTGCCCGGGCCCATCTTGCCCATCGCATCCCAGTCCTGGTGCGTGAGGTACTCGCCGAGGGCGTGTCCGGGAAAGAGGCGCTGCATCTGGATCGGGCTCGCCGCCTCCTCCGGCTTCTTCATCCAGCCGAGCGTGTCGCCCTTGCCGGACTTCACCCAGTCGATGCGCCCGTTGGTGTCGATGATGAGGTCATCGAGACGGTAGCGAAGGATGTAGGCGGCGTCACGCACGTTCGGGGCCGAAGCCGCGGTGCGGATGCTCGAGGTGAGGGCGCCGAAGGAGCGACCCTCGTAGCCGGCCACCGCCAGAGGATCCACCGCGCCGGCGTGCGGCGTGTCCCACATGGAGCTGCCGAACTGCGCTTCGAGCCGGTTCACGTCGACACTTTCGTAGCCGCCGCCGAAGGAAACACCGACCTGGACGAGCGGCCCGGTGGTATGCGGGAGCACAATGAGCTTCATCCCGTTGGGGAGCGTCTCCTGCACGATCTTCTTGGTGTCGGGCACCACGATGGTGTCCTTGATCTGCTCCGGGCCCACCTCTTCGGGCTTGAAGAGCGTGACCACGCTCGCATCGCGGCTCTGGCCCCGGTACGCGGAGTCACTGCCGTCCATCGTGAGGTCGCCGTCTTCATAGGGCTTCATGTGCACAGCCACCGCCCGCTCGCGGCGGAGGTACTTGCCCGCGAAGTCACGCACCTGATCGATGGTGATCTTGTTGTTCCACTGGATCTGCCGCGAGTAGTACTGCGGATCACCGGTGAAGTGCACGAAGTCGGAGATGACCGCGGAACGACCGGCGAAGAGATCGGTGACCTCATCCACCTGCTGGAACAGGCCCGCCATGTTGGCCTGCTTCGAGTAGGTGAAGATGTACTTCTGGAAGGAGGCGTAGTTGTCGCCGCGGTCGTAGACCGTGTACAGGCCGTTGAGCGCCCGCTCCACCATCTTGGCGGGGTCCTCGTCGCCGATCTCGACCCAGCAGATGGCCGACGTGGCGTAGCGGCCCGCGCTCTGGAAGCAGCCCACATCGCTGTTTTCGTTCGCGCTGCTGCCTTCCTTCGCGTACTCCCAGTTCGGGTAGAGCTCCCGGCGAATGGCCACGTTGAGCTGCTGCACGGCGGCGGCGGCCACCGCGTCCGTCTCGGTGTAGGCCGAGGGGAGCGACCACGCGAGCACCACGATGGGCTTCTCCACCGCGCCCGTGAAGGTTTCGAGGCCCACGACCTCACCCTTGACCTCGATCGGCTTCGAGGGGGGAGGCGGCTCCTTGGCGGGGCCCGAAATGCGGACGACGGCCTTGGCCATCTCAAGGTGCTCGCCCTTCGGATCGTCGGGCGCCGCGAGCTGGTCGATCGCGAAGGAGTCGTTGATGTACTCCACCGTCTTGTCGAGGGAGAGATCGCCCGCCACCACCAGCGTGGCCTCGCTCGGCAGGTAGAATCGCTTCACGTAGTCCTGGATGTCGGCCAGGGTGATCGCGTTGAGCGACTCGTGGGTGCCGATCGTGCCGCGGTAGTACGGGTGACCGACGGGCCAGAGCTTGTCGGAGAGCAGGCCGAGGGCGGCGGCGCCGCCGTTCTCGTAACGAAGACGGAGCTCGTTCCGGACGACCTCACGTTCCACCAGCACGTCGTCGGCGGTGACCTTCGCCACGGCCTCACGCACGCGCAACGCTTCGAGGCGCATGAGCGTGGGGAGCAGCGGAGAGCGCGCCACCGTGAGGTAGTTGGTGCGGTCCTCGCTGGTGGTGGCATTGAACTGGGCGCCCATCTGCTTGATGAGGTCCATGATCTTGGGGGCATCGCGACCATCGCCGCCCTTGTGCACCGAACGGAACCAGAGGTGCTCGATCAGGTGGGCGATGCCTTCGCGACCGGCCTGGTCATCCTGCGAGCCGTGGTCGATCGTCATCGTGAGCGACACGACCGGCTGGGCATGATCCTCCTGGAAGATCATGCGGATGCCGCTGGGGAAGGAGTAGTCGCGCATCTTGAGCTCGACTTCGGCCGTGGCCAGGCGCATGCCGGCCTTCGGCGGCGAATCCGCGATGGCTTCGGTGGCGATGGCCACACCACCCACGGCGAGCGCGGCGGCGAGTACGGGACGAATCATGCGCATGACACAACCTCACAAGACGTAGGGGCGGGAGTCTATCGCGAACTTCCCTCACTCGCGATACCGTCTTGCGGTGCGACGCATTCTGCTCGTGACCGGCCTCCTCGCTGCGCTCGGCGGCGGCGGATTCGCGTGGTGGCACTTCTCCCGCCCGGATCCCGTCGAAGCGGTGCCGCTCGATGAACGCAGCTTCGAAGAAATCTCCCAGAAAGAGCACGAGGACTGGCTACGCAAGCTCGGCTACGTCGACTAAGCGCGGCCCACGTGTCCACCCCCTCCTTCTCCGCGCTCGTGTTTCTGTGCGTGGCCGTGCTCGTTGGCACACGCTTCGCGCTCGCCTGGGTGGTGCCGACGGCCGCCGCGCGTCAGGTCGAGGTGGAGTCGCGCGAGCCCGGGGGCGCGATGGAGGTGCCCCCCAAGCCGGCCGGGCTCGCCCACGAGGCGGGCGGCAACGGCTCGGGCGATGCTGCGCTCACGCCCGCCACGTGCGAGGGCATGCCGGTGGAGGTGCGCTCCACCTGCTGGCAGGCACTCGCCCGGCAGACCGCCCAGGCCGACCCGGAGGAGGCCCTCCGGGTGTGCGGTCGCCTCCCCGAAGGCCCGGGCCGTGAAGAGTGCGCCTCCGACGTGGCAGAGACCATCGCCCCCCGCGATCGGGCCCGTGCCGCCGAGATCTGCGCCGGGGTCGCCTCCACCAAGTGGCGTGGCCAGTGCCACTTCGGGATGGGCCTCGCCCTCGCCGAGGTCGACCCCGAGGCCGCGATCGGCCTCTGCAACTCCGCCGAGGCCTTCCGTACCTTCTGCCGGCACGACGTCGTGGGCGAGATCGCCATGGTGAACCTGCCGGCCGCCCTGACCATCTGCGGCCGCGAGGAGGGCGACACCCTCACCCGCAAGACCTGCTGGCACGGCATCGGCAAGTACCTCGCCCGTCGCGATCTCACCGAAGCTGCCGGCGCCTGCCTCGCCGGCCCGAAGTCGTGGCAGGCGCTGTGCTTCCACGGCATGGGCTGGGGCGCCGCCGAGCGCGACGTGGATGCGGCCCTCTCCGGCTGCGCCGCCTTCGGCGAATATGCCGACAACTGCAGCCACGGCGTGGCCAACCAGCTCAAGCGCTCCGACCCGGCCCGCGAGCAGGCCATCTGCGAATCCCTCACGCAACCGGAGGCCAGGGCGAAGTGCCTGGCCTTCGTCACCCAGTAGACCCGAATGCTCAGCTACCTCCTCGACGCCTTCTCCGGCCCGGCGGCCCCCTTCCTCTACGCCCTGCTCGTGATCCTGGGCTTCTCCATCGCCGTCCTCATCGAGCGGGTCTACACCCTGCTCGGCGCGCGGGTCGATGCCGCGGCCGTCTTCACGCGGGTGGAGGCGGCGCTCAAGGCGGGCTCCACGCCCGAGCTGGGCAAGACGCCGCTCGAGAACGTGATCGCCGCCGGTCTCGCGCAGGCCGACCCCGAGCTCGGCTGGGAGGCGATGCAGGCCGCTGCGGTCGACGCCGAGCAGCGCATTCGTCAGCGCATTCCCTACCTCGCCTCGGTAGCCTCGATCAGCACGATGGTGGGCCTCTTCGGCACCGTGTACGGCCTCATCCGTGCGTTCGCCGCCATGGGTGGCGTGGCCGCCGCCGAGCGCGCGGCACGGCTCAGCGAAGGCAGCAGCACGGCCATGGCGGCCACCGCCTTCGGCCTCTTCGTGGCGATCCCGGCGCTCGCGGCCCACTCCGTGCTCGATAGCCAGGCCCGCTCGATGCTCGCCGCGATCGAGGCCACCGCGGGCCGCGTGCACGTGCTCCGCCGCGGGCTGGCCCGGTAGCCTCGTGCGCCTCTTCCGCGATTCCCCGACCGAGGAGGCCGACGTTCGGCCCACGCTGCTCGGCGTGGTCACGCTGCTCTTCCTGCTGCTGTTCTTCCTGCTGAGCACGAGCTCCGGCCAGCGCCTCGGGGTGATCGACTTGCGGCTCGCCGCACCGGGGCAGGCGCCCCCGCTCCCGCACAGCGGCGTGCTCAAGGCCGTGCGCCTCGCGGTGGGGCCGCAGGCCGTGGCCATCGAGTTCGAGGTGTCCACCACGGACATCTCGGCGTCCGCAGAGAGCCGCGAGCTCCGGCGCATCGAGGTTCCTGCGCGGGAGGGGCGCCTCGATGCCGTGGCGCTCGCCGCCGCGCTCGACACGATCCACGCCATCGATCCCTCGCAGCTCGCAGCCGAGGTCCACCCCGACGACGAGGTGACCACCGCCACCCTGCTCGATGTGCTCGACGCCGTGCGGGGCCCCACGGCCGCCCCCCTCTTCCCCAAGGTGAGCCTGCGATGAAGCGCTCCCTCTTTCGGCGGCGTGCGGAGCCCGCGGGCGTGGGGCTCGATGTGGGGGCGCTCGCCCCCATGGTCGACATGATGGTGCTCCTGCTCGTGTTCCTCCTCCGCACCTACAGCACCGACCTCGCGCCGGCGCCGGAGGAGGGGCCCTTCGAGCTCGCGGGCACCACGGCCGACGCCGATCGCCGCGGCGGCGTGGAGCTCCTCGTCTCCAGCGAGGGCGTGCACGTGAACGGGCATCGGGTGGCGGCCTGGGAGTACATCGAAGGCGAAGGCGTGATCGAGCCGCTCTACGCCACGCTCCTCCAGGTGCGTCCGAAGGTGCGGGCCGAGGTCCACGCCGACGCATCCGTGCCCTGGAAGCGCCTGCAGCGGGTGCTGCAGACGGCGGAGGCCGCAGGCGTGGAGGAGATCGCGTTGGTGGGGGTGTGGCGGGGGGGCATGTGAGCGTGCTGGCGCTGCTGCTCGCGTGCGCGCCCGAAACGCCCGAGGCCGATTCGGCGTCGGTCGAAACGATCGCGCGGGGGGAGCTCGCGTTCCGCTTTCCCCTCGTGGAGACCGAGCTCTTCCTCCTCACCGTGGGCGTGGACATGGACCGCGAGGATCACAGCGATGGCTCCGCCCTCGACGCCACCCTCTGCACCACCTACGACGGTCGCACCTTCCCCTACTGCTACGACGAACACCACGGCAGCGACTACATCCTGGAGGGCGGCTTCGAGGCGATGGACGCGGGCAGCGCCGACATCGTCGCGGCCGCCGACGGCGTGGTGGTCGACACCAGCGACGGACACTACGACCGCTGCCACAAGACCTCGTCAGGCATCGACTGCGATGGCAACGACGGGCTGCCCAACTACGTGGTCGTCGAGCATGCCGGTGGCTGGCGCACGCTCTACTGGCACATGCTCAACGGCAGCGTGGCGGTGGAGCCCGGCACGTCGGTGAAGTGTGGCGATGCGCTCGGCCGGGTGGGCTCCAGCGGCTACTCCTCGCAGCCCCACCTGCACTTCGGTGTCGAAAATGCCGACGGCGACTGGCTGAACCCCTATGCCGGGGAGTTCAGCCAGCCGGAGACGTGGTGGCAGGAGCAGGGCCCGCCGACGGGCTTGCCGTCAACGGACTGCGCGCCTCCCGATGTGGGAGAGTGAGGCCTAGAAGCCGGCCTGCATCCGAAGGAAGGCGCCGTGTTCGGGGGCGTCGGGCGCCGCTTCGGCGGTGGTACGCTCGTAGGTGACCGCCAGCGAGATGTTCTCGTAGAAGTCGTGGCTCACGCCGCCGATGATGGTGCTGGAAGCGTCGTCTTCCACGTCGGTGTTGGGATCGTAGCTGTCGTAGCGGGCGATCACGCGGAAGTACTTCGGCATGCCCGGGAGCACGCTCACGCTGTAGCCGCCGGCCGAGAGGTCGCCCTGGGAGCGGCCCGTGTACTCACCCCAGAACCAGATGTAGGGCATCTTGAAGCCCGCGGCGCCGGCGTAGACGATGATGGGGTCGCCGTCCTGGACCATGTGGTAATCCACGAAGCCGGTGAGGGGGAGGCGGGCCTTCTCCTTCGAGGCCAGCGGATCGACGGTGATGCGAGCCTCGACGCTCTTGCCGGCATCCACCTCGAGCTTGCTGTAGCCCTCGCCGTTGTACACGCCCACGGTCCAGTCCACGAGGCCCTTGGCGTGCTCGCCGCCAATGCTCACACCGAGGTCGGCGGTGGACATGTTGCCGTTGGCATCGCTCATGCCCTTGGCCACGTAGCGGTGTTCCCAGAACTTGTCGTAGTAGCCCTGGTAGGGGGTGTCGATGACACCGGCCCGCACCTTCATGCCGGGCGCGAAGTCCTTGTACTCGAGGTAGGCGTGCTTCACGAAGAGGCGGTACTTCGTGTCGATCGTGAGCTCACCATCGGCCGTTTCCACCGGCTTCATGTGGTCGGCGTCGAGCGTGAGGCGCGCGCCGAACTGCGGCGTGATCTTCGCCTTGGCGGTGAGGTAGGCGCGGTCGAGCGCGAACTCGTTGAAGTTCTCGGCACCGTCGGTGAGATCCATCCCGTAGTGGGCGAAGACGAGTCCGCCCACGGTCACTTCGGGCTTGGGCTTGTCGTCCGCGGCGAACGCCGTGCTGTTGAGGGAGAGAATCGAGAGCAGGACCATGTTGTCACTCCTTGATGGCGAACGGAACATATTCACCACTGTGTGCCGGACAGGTGACGAGGTGGCAATAGCTCCGCTGCGACGAGCCCTCAGGGGGCCGAAACGGTCAACTCCACGCCCAACGGCGCAGGCATCCGCGGCCAGGGGGCCCCCCACACGGTGGCGGCCGCACAGGGGGGAGTCGGCCCCAGTGCTTCGGCGGTCAAGAGCCCCTCGGGGCCGAGCGTGAGGCGCAACTGCAGCCCGTTCATGGGGCAATCGCCGCCCAGCGCGCCGCCAAGGAGCGCGGCGGATTCGGCATCGTCGGCGGGCGCCCGACGCGGCGGGCCGGCGGCGGGAGGCGGCAGGGGGGCCCACAGCGCCGGCGGCGTGGGGGCGAGGCCCATCATCTCGAGCGACGCGCGCCCCACCTCGTCGCCGATCTCCGGACGGACGAGCACAAAACCGCACCACGCGATGACCACCACCCATACGGCCATGCGGGTCCACATCCAACGGCGATCGAACTGCACACGCCGGGGTATCCGGTTCGCGCGCTCCCGCCGCCTGCGCTAAGGCCGGCCGGGGCGGAGTCGAATGCTGCAGGTCGGGGCAGACATCGACGGTTTCCTCGTGGAGGCATTCCTCGGCGAAGGGGCGATGGCCACCGTGTGGAAGGTACGCGAAGTGGCCTCCGGGGAGCGCTTCGCCTTGAAGGTGATGGCCCGGAGCACGCGCCAGCCCCTCGAACGTTTCCACCGCGAAGCGGCCGTGCAGACGAGGATCCGGCACCCCAACGTGATCGCCGTGCACCGCCTGGTCGAGGTGGGCGAACACCCGGCGCTCTTGATGGAGCTGGTGGAGGGCCTGCCGCTCGACCGTCTGCTCCTCCGCGAAGTGCCCGACGCCCGGGTGGCCGAGCAGCTGTTCCTGCAGATCTGCGCGGGTGTGGAGGCGGCCCACGCCGCCGGCATCGTGCACCGCGATCTGAAGCCGTCCAACGTGATGGTCGGCAACCTCGGGGGGCTCCGCGTCGCCAAGGTCGGCGACTTCGGCCTCGTCCGCATCCTCGGCGATAGCGCCTCCCCCCGCCTCACCATCAGCACCAACCCCCTCGGCACGCCCGGCTACATGGCGCCCGAGCAGGCCACCTCCGCGCGCGACGCCGACGAGCGCTCCGACATCTTCTCGCTGGGCTGCATCCTCTACCGGATGCTGTGTGGGCGTCCCCCCTTCGGCGAGGACCTCCGCGAGGCCTGGCACGATCTCTCCCGCGGCCTCTACCGCCCCCCCTTCGAGCTCGTCCCGGAGCTGGATCCACGCCTCGCCTCCACCATCGCCGCCTGCCTCCGCGTGGACCCCGCCCAGCGGCCCCAGGAGGTCGCCGCCGTCATCCGGATGCTGGGACGCCCGCGAAGCACCGGCCTGGCCAACCCGGGAGGCCGCGCGGAGCCCGTCCAGCTCGCCGACCTGGTGATGGCCTCGGCGCCACCCGCTCCGCCGGATGTGCGCAGCGTCCAGCCCTCGCTGCCGCCCACGGCTGCGCCCCCCCCGGCGGCCCCCACCCGTCGAAACGACCAGATGCGCCTCCTGCTGCTCATCGCGGCGTTCGGCCTGGCCGCGGCGACGATTCTCGGCGTCGGGGTGCTCTGGGCCGTGCTAGGCTGATGCCATGCGCCGCGCCCAATCCACGGTCGAGTACCTGCTCACCATCTCGGTGCTGAGCATCGCCATCGCGGCCGTGGTGCTCGCGCTCGGCAGCACGATCCGCTCCAGCTCGATCTCGCTGGGCGGTTCGCTCGCCGAGTCGCTCACGAAGGGCGGCGTCCAGCCCTGAGCGCGCTCAGGTGCGGGCGGCCAGCCAGCGCTCGACCTGCCCGATGATGTCGCGGTCGGGCACGGTCTCCCAGTCCTTCAGGAAGGCCACGTTGCCCTTGTCGGTGAGCGGGTGGCTGAAGAGCTGCTTGTAGACCTTCAGCGGCGCGGTGGTGACGTGGGCCCCCGCGAGCGCCGACTGCACGATGTGCATGGGATGACGGATGCTCGCCGCGAGCACCTCGGTCTTGAGGTTCGGGTAGTTCTGGTAGATCTTCACGATGCGCGAGATCAGGTCCATGCCGTCTTCGCTGACGTCATCGAGGCGGCCCACGAAGGGGCTGATGAAGGTGGCGCCGACCTTGGCGGCGTAGAGCGCCTGCGCGGGCTGGAAGCAGAGCGTGACGTTCACGCGGATGCCATCGTCGGCGAGCGCCTTGCAGCACTGGATGCCGGCCACCGTGAGCGGCACCTTCACCACCACGTTGCGGTGCACCTTCGCGAGGAGGCGGCCTTCCTTGATCATCGTCGGCGCATCCTGCGCCACCGTCTCCGCGGAGACCGGACCATCGATGATGTTGGCGATCTGGTAAATGGTGTCGACGAAGTCGCGGCCTTCCTTGGCGATGAGCGAGGGGTTGGTGGTGACCCCGTCGAACACGCCCCACGTGGCTCCTTCGCGGATCTCGTCGAGGTTGGCGGTATCGAGGAAGAGCTTCATGGTTGGCCTCTGGAAGCGGGGTTCTACGACGCGGCGGGCTTCGGGGCAAGCACGAGCGCTTCACGGCGCGGCGCCGCGAGCACACCGACACACGCGATCGGCGCGCGCGCGGCGGGCAGCGAGGCGTAGGGCGTGCCGGTGGTGGGGTGGGTGGCCCCGGAGGCCACATCGAGCAGCGGGCGCACGGCGAAGGCCCGTTCGGCGAGGCGCGGGTGGGGAACGGTCAACGTGGGCGTGGCCCACTCCAGGCCCTCGAACCAGAGGATGTCGAGGTCGAGGACCCGATCGGCCCAGCGGCGCGTGACCCGGCGACCGAGGCGGGTCTCCACGGCGCGGAGCGCCGCGTGGAGCGCCTCCGGCCCCTCCGAAACGCGCACCCGCGCGGCCGCGTTCAGGAAGGCGCCGCCCGCCACGCCACCCGCCGGCGGGCTGGCGTACAGCCGACTCGCCGCCAGCACCTCCACGCCGGGCCACGCGGCCAGGAGGCACACGGCGGTCCGCAACGTTGCGGCCCGATC
This sequence comes from uncultured Pseudomonadota bacterium, assembly GCA_903885375.1. Classification (GTDB taxonomy): domain Bacteria; phylum Myxococcota_A; class UBA796; order UBA796; family SXON01; genus SXON01. The sequence goes on along the minus strand of CAISIK010000201.1, from coordinate 21,604 downwards.
CCCGAGCGATGCCCCCAGTCCGACGACGGCGATCACGGGTGGAGAAGCGCCCATTCCTGCCGACGCACGCGCCTGACGCGCTCCACCTCCGCGCCCGCGCTCCGCACCACGCCGTCGGCCCCGACGACCCACGCATCCCCGCGCGGGTTGTCGGGGAGGGAGAAGCCTTTCGGCGGGAGCTCTTCCGGATTGCGCAGGCGGCGGCCCGACTCGCGCCGAGCGACACACTCCTCTGTCCACCCCGCGACGAGCTCGTCGTGCTGCAGGCGGCCAAGCTGGTACTCGAGGCTCCTGCGCACGCCCTCGTTGTCGGTGGTGGCGAGCTGCTCCTTCAGGTAGGCCACGCCCGCCTTGCGCTGGCCGGCACGGCTCTGCATCGCGGCCGCCGCAGCCCCGTACCAGGTTGGCGCCCCGGGGCGCTCGGCCGCGACGGCAAGCCAGCGCGCTGCGGCGGCCGGATCGTCGTTGTAGAGGAGGTCGTTCATCCCGCGCGCGAAGGGGCACCAGTAGTCGTCCGGGAGCTCCCGGCTGCAGCGCTCGTACACGTCGGCCGCCTCGGTGGTGAGCCCCACGGCGCTGAGCATGCCGCCGCCGTACAAGTAGGGCGTGCGCCATCCCGGATCGAGGTGGCTGACGACCCCGATGACCGATGTGAGCCAGGCGTGCCACAAGACGCTGTCGTCGCTGGCGTAGCGCTCGCCGAAGATCAGCGTGGCGCGTACCCACATCCCATCCGCGATGGCCTCCTCGAACCCGCTCGCGGCGAGGCGAACGCCCTCCGCCGAGGGCTGGAAGTAGAGCTCCGAATCCAGCTGCCGTTCCCGCCGGGTGGCATCTGCGCGGGGTTGGGCCAGACCCACCACCACGGCCGCCGCCAACGCCACCACGCTGATCACTCCTCGGGTCATGGCTGGCCCCTTAACGCCAAAGGGCGGGCCCTTGCGGACCCGCCCCCGGCTCTCCGACCGAACGCTTAGTAGACGTTCGGGTCGGTGTTCAGGGTCGCGTTGATCGACGTGGTCGCGGTGTAGGTCGCGGGAGCGTTGTCGTCGTCCACGTCACACTCGCCGGTCACGAGGATGTCGTTGGTGGAGGGGAGGTCGACCTGGTAGGTGCCGCGGACCTCGCCGTCGGGCTTCCAGCCGATGGTCTTGAAGCCACCGGAGGAGGCCTCATCCCAGGGGTTCGGCTGCTTGGTGGTGATGGCGGGGTAGTTGGCGGCCGAGACGTAGCCGTCGAAGGCGGCGTCGTAGGCGAGCTCGGCGGTCTTGATGCCGTCGACGTTCGACGGGACTTCCGCGCGCTTGGCCTTGAGCTGCATCGCGACGAAGTTCGGGATGGCGATGGCGGCGAGGATGCCGATGATGGCCACGACGATCATGAGTTCGACGAGAGAGAAGCCCTTGTTCTGACGCATTGTATGCTCCGTTCGGTTGGGGAGAGAGTCCCTGGCGACCTTGCCAGTCGTGAGCTTACTTTGCAAGCGGCGTGCCAACGGATGAACGTCGTTTTTCTTGCGATGCCTGACAAAGATCGTCACCCCCCGAAGTGACAAAAATCGTCACCTGCCGATCCTTGTCACTCGTCCCCCACCTGCATCCCCATCTTGACCAGCCGATAGCGCAAGGAGCGGAACGTGAGCCCGAGCAGACGCGCAGCGGCCGTGCGGTTGTTCCCGGCCGCGACCAGCGCGGCCTCGATGTAGTGCCGCTCGATCGCGGCCAGTCGCGCCTCGAGGTCGATCCCCTCGGCCGGGAACTCCTCCTCCTTCTCGCCGGGCGCCATCGCCGGAAGTCCACCCTGCAGCCGCTCTGGAAGCGCCGAGGCCGTCAGCAGCGTGCCGCTCTCCAGGGCCACGGCCCGCTCCACGATGTTCTGCAGCTCGCGGACGTTTCCGGGCCAGGGGTACGCCTGCAGGAGCCGCAAGGCCTCCGGGGTGGGGGCCCGCACCGGTTTGCCATATTCCTCGGCGAACTTCTCGATGAAGTACTGCGCGAGCACGCCCACGTCCTCCCCACGTTCCCGCAGGGGTGGCATGTCGATCTGCACGACGTTCAGGCGGTAGTAGAGGTCCTCGCGGAAGCGGCCCGCCTTCACCTCCTCCTTGAGGTTGCGGTTGGTGGCGGCGACCACGCGCACATCGACCGCGATCTCCTCGGCCGCGCCCACGGGCGAGACCTTGCGCTCCGCGAGCACGCGGAGGACCTTCACCTGCGCGGCGAGCGGCATCTCGCCGATCTCGTCGAGGAAGATGGTGCCGCCGGCCGCTGCCTCGAAGTACCCGGCCTTGTCGCGGAGGGCGCCCGTGAAGGAGCCCTTCCGATGCCCGAAGAGCTCGCTCTCCACCAGCGCTTCGGGGATGGCTCCGCAGTTCACGGCCACGAACGGCCGCTGCGACCGGTCGCTGCCATAGTGGATGGCGCGAGCGAGGAGCTCCTTGCCCGTGCCGGACTCGCCGCAGATCAAGCAGTTGATCCGGGTGCCCATCACGCGGCGTACCAGCCCGTACACCTCCTGCATGCGTGGGGAGGTGCCCACGAACTGGCCGAGCTGGTAGCGGGTCTGCAGCGCGGCGTGGAGGCGAACGTTCTCCGCCTCGAGCCGCCGCATCGCGAGCGCCTTCTGCACGACGAGGCGCACCTCCTCGTTGTTGAAGGGCTTCGCGACGTAGTCGAACGCGCCTTCCTTCATCGCGGCCACGGCCGTGCCCGTGCTCGCGTACGCCGTGATGAGGATCACCGGCACCTCGCGGCCGGATTCCACGGCCGCCAGCTTCACCCGGCGGAGGACCTCGAGCCCATCGATGCCGGGCATCGTGAGGTCGCTGATCACGAGGTCCGGCATCCACTGGGCGAAGACCCGCAAGCCCGCCTCGCCGCTGGGGGCGTCGCGCACGTCGTACCCCGCCCGCATCAGCACCATGCCGAGCACCTCGCGGAGAGCGGGCTCGTCATCGATCACGAGGATGCGGGCGGAATCGGCCATCAGGGGCTCCCGGAGGGCAGGTGGATGGTGAAGCGTGTACCCTCCTGCGGGGCGGAGGCCACCTCGATCGCGCCGCCGTGGCCGCGAACGATCTGGTCCACTACCGCCAGCCCCAGGCCCGTGCCCCCATCCCGGCGGGTGTAGAACGGATCGAAGATCCGCTGCAGGTCGTCGCGGGGGATGCCGGCGCCCCGATCACCGACCACGATCCGCACACCGCCCGGCTCCTGCTCCACCCACACGCGCACCTCGCCGCCCGTCGCGCTCGCCTGTGCGGCGTTGGTGAGGAGGTTCCACAAGACCTGCCGCATCCGGTCGGGGTCGACGGTGGCGGGCGCCGGGCTCGCTTCGAGGCGAACCGTCACCGCCGCGGCGAAACGCGGATCCTGCCGGAACGACTCCACCACCTCCGCCACGAGCGCATCGACCTCCACATCCACGGGCCGCAACGCCGGCCGCCGCGACGCGGAGAGGAACTCGTCCACCAGCCGGTTCAGTCGCTCGGCCTCGCCGAGCGCCAGCTCGAGCTGCCGCGAGGGGTGGTCCTCCTGGAGCATCTGCAGCACCGCCGAGAGGGAGGCGAGCGGGTTGCGGATCTCGTGCGCGAGACCGGCCGCGAGCTGTCCGACCGCCACCAGCCGCTCGTCCCGTTGCGCGCGCTCCCGCATCCCCCAAAGCTCGGTCACGTCCTCCACGACGATCACCCGCCCCTGCCCGGGCAGCACCGCCTGGCTGCACACCAGCCGCCGGTCGTCGAGGACCTCCTCCCAGGCGCGGTGGTGCACGGCCCCCCGGAACACCTCCGTCACCCGCTTTCCGACGACATCACCGAGCAGGAGACGCCCGTTGGGGTTGACCTCGGTCACCTGGTCGTCGAGGCCCACGATGAGCACCCCCGCCCGCACGCGCTCCAGCACCGTCTCGGAGGCCACCCGTTGCACCTGCAGCGCCCGCCCCGCGGCCGCGAGCGATTCCGCCAGCTGCCCGCTCAACACCCCCACGAGGATGAGCGAGAGCACCCGGCTCCCCGCCTCCCAATAGGCGAGCAGCGGATCCTCCCCAAGGCTGGCGGAGAGGAGCGCCACGCTGACGAGGCCTACCGCCGAGAGCGCCGCCACCACGTTCGCGCCGCGTCGCCCCAGCAGGTACGCGCCGGCGGCGATGACCGGGAAGTAGAGGAAGACCAGCAGCGAGCTGGGGCCACCCGTCCAGGCCGAGAGGATCGAGGCGCCGAGCACGTCGGCCGCGAACATGGCGTACAAAAACCGCGACGACGAGCTGCGGACCAACGTCCAGGCTGTCGTGACCACGAGGAACAGCAGCTGTACGGCGCTGAACTCGAGGATGCGCTGGTCGTTGAGGTCGAGTTCGCCGCCGCGCAGGACCCCCACGGCGGTCACGCCGAGGATCGAGAACGAGATCGCGAACCGACCGAGGTTGTACCGCTGTACGCGGTCGTTCGCGCCCGTCAGCCGACGTTTCCGGCCATCTCGAAGATTGGCATGTACATGGCGATGACCAGACCGCCCACGACCACGCCGAGGAAGGCCATGATCATCGGCTCGAGGGCGCCCGTGAGGGCTTCGACCGCCACGTCGACCTCTTCATCGTAGAAGTCGGCGATCTTGCCCAACATGACGTCGAGCGCGCCCGTGGCCTCACCGACGCCGACCATCTGGCACACCATCTTCGGGAAAACCTTGCTCTCGAGGAGCGGTTCGGCGATCGTGCGGCCCTCGGAGATGCTCACGCCCGCACCGGCGATGGCGTGCTCGATGACCACGTTGCCGGCCGTCTTCGAGCAGATGTCCAGCGCCTCGAGGATGGGCACGCCCGAGCTGAGCATGGTGGAGAGCGTACGACAGAACCGCGCCACGCCCACCTTGGTGATGATGTCGCCGAACAGCGGGAGCGCAAGGAGCAACGAGTGGAACATCCACTTGCCCTTCTTGGTGGCGATCACCCGCACCAGCGCCATGTACAGCAGCACGATGGCCACGATGCAGTAGCCGATGTTGGCGGTGAGCCACTTCGATATGCTCACGACGAACTGGGTGGGCGCGGGGAGCGCCGCGCCGAAGTCGGCGAACATGTCCTCGAACTGGGGCACGACCTTCACCAGGAGGATCGCGATGACGACCACCGCCACCACCATGACGATGATGGGGTACGACATCGCGCCCTTCACCTGCCGGATCAGCTTCTGGTTCTTCTCCAGGTAGGCGGCGAGGCGGTTCATGATGGTGTCGAGCATGCCGCCGACCTCGCCGGCGGCGACGAGGTTCACGTAGAGGTCGTCGAACGTGTCGGGGTAGGTCTTCAGCGACTCCGCGAACGTGTTTCCGCTCTCGACCTTCTCCTTGATGACCTTGAGCTGATCGCGCATGGTCGGGTTTTCCGACTGCTGCGAGAGGATGTCGAGGCACTGCACGAGCGGCAGGCCCGAGTCGATCATGGTCGCGAACTGCCGGGAGAAGATCACGAGGTCGCGGAGGCCCACGCTGGGCTTGAGGAAGGCCGGCGTGGGAATGTTGAGCTGGAAGTCGAGCGCGGACTTCGATTCCGTCACGCTGGTTGCGCTGATGCGCATCTCCCGGAGCTTGCCGCGCGCAGCGGTCTGATCGGCGGCATCGATCTTTCCGCGCTTGATCTCGCCCTGCGCGGTCTTGCCTTCGTACGCGAATACGGCCATGCCGGATGCTCCAGTCCGCTGGGATGGTACCAGACCTTCCGGCCCTCCACCACGATCACTCCAAAAAAGGGAAACGGCCGCCCGACCGCGGCCGGCTTAGGGGCGCCGCGATGTCGCTCCTCGACCGGGCCCGTCGCGCCGCGCCCGCCGCGCTCTTCCAGCGTGGCGCGCTCTACGCGCGTGAAGGCGGGGTGAGCGGCGGCGGCGACCGGTACGTGGTGCGAGTGCGCGGCCGGAACGAGGCGCAGTCCGTGTGGACCGATGGGGAGGACTGGGAATGCGACTGCGGCGCCGAAGTGGCCGCGTGCGCCCATGTCGTCGCGGTGGCCGTGGCCCAGGCGGAGGGGCTCGTCGCCACCGGAGCGGCATCCACGGCCGGCATCCGCTACCACCTCCGCCGCCATGACTCCGGCCTGGTGTTCGATCGCACCGTGCCCGATGGGGCGCCCCGCCGCCCGGAGGACACCGAGCTCAACCGCACGCTGGCCGGCTGGTGGGGCAAGCCCGGCCTCCCCCGCGGCCTCGCCCAGCAGGCGCTCGCCCCGCTCCGGGGCCTGCCCCTCGACCTCGACGGCGAACCCGCCCAGGCCGACCCCGCTCCCGTCTACCCGCTGGTCATCGTGGTGGACGAGCCGCCGGGCTGGAAGGTGCGGCTCGTGCGCCGCCCCGGCATCGACGAAGCCTTCCCGAACGGCCTCCTCCGTATCGGCAGCACGGTGCGCCCCATCGGCGAAACCGACCTCGACACCGGTCTGAAGCAGCGGCTGCTGCAAGGCATCGTCTTCCAGCCGGTCGAGGCGGCACGGCTGGTCACGGAGTTCCTGCCGCAGCTGAAGAAATTGGTGGAAGTGGAGGCGCGCACCGTGCGGCTCCCCACCCCCCGGCGCGATGCGCCCCGTCTCGATTGGGAAGTCGCGGCGGACGGACCCCGCCTCCGCGCCCTGGCCCGCATTGTGTACGGCGATCCGCCCTACGCCCGCGTGGAGCACGGTGAGCTGCGCCGGCTCGACACCCAGATGGTCCCCACCCGCGATGTAGAGGCGGAGCGCCGGCTGCTCGCGAGCGGCGTCACGGTCGGGGTGGCGGTGGAGCGCGAGGGCGCCGGGGCGGCGCAGTGGGTGGCGGCGCTGCCCACGGCCGCGCGGGAGGCGGTGCTGGCGAAGGCGCCGAGCTTCCGGCTCGTGCGGGGCGGCGGCGATCCGGAGCTGCGTCTGGAGGAGGTGGGCGGCGGCTTCGTGGTGCGTGCCGGCGGCGACCTCGACCCGCGCGCGCTCGCCGCGGCCTGGCGCGACCACCAGCCGCTCGTGCCCCTGCTCGGCGGCGGCTGGCGCCCCGTCCCGCAGGCCTGGCTCGATCACCACGGCGCCGTGCTGGCCGAGCTGCTCGACGCGCAGGAGGAAGCCGGCGGCACGCTCGGCCGGCCACAGGCCGGCCTCGCGCTCGATGCCCTCGATGCGCTCGGCGTCACCCCGCCGCCCGCGCTCGCCGCGCTGCGCGCTCTCGCGGGAGACTTCTCCGCCGTCCCGCCGGCCCCGCTCCCCCCGGGCTTCGTGGGCGACCTGCGCCCCTACCAGCAGCGCGGCGTCGACTGGATCACCTGGCTCCGCTCGGTGGGCATGGGCGGCATCCTCGCCGACGACATGGGCCTCGGCAAGACGGTGCAGGCGCTCGCCTCGCTCGGGCCGGGGCGCCACCTCGTCGTGGCGCCCACCTCCGTGGCCGGAAACTGGATGCGGGAGGCGGCGCGTTTCCGTCCCGACCTGCGGACGTGCCTCTTCCACGGTCCCCGGCGCGAGCTGGATGCCGCAGCCGAGGTGGTGGTCACCACCTGGGCGGTGCTCCGCCTCGATCTCGAGCGCCTCCGCGGGCCCTGGAAGACCGTCATTTTCGATGAAGCGCAGGCCATCAAGAACCCCGAGTCGCAGACCGCGGAGGCCGCCCGATCCGTCCAGGCCGAGCTCCGCCTGTGCGTGAGCGGCACCCCGGTGGAGAACCGCCTCGACGAGCTCTGGTCGGCGATGCACGTGGCCAACCCCGGCCTGCTCGGCTCGCGGCGTTCGTTCCGCGAACGTTTCGGCAGCCCCATGGAGGCGGGGAGCCGCACGGCGCGGGACGCCCTCCGCCGTCGGATTCGTCCCTTCGTGCTGCGGCGCACCAAGGCGGCGGTGGCGCCGGAGCTGCCCCCGCGCACCGACGTCATCCTGCGGTGCACGCTCTCGGAGCGCGAACGTTCGCTCTACGACACGGTGCGGAGCCTCACGGAAGCCGACGCGCGGCGGATGCTCGCGGGCGGCAAGGGGTGGCTGCAGGTGCTCGAGGTGCTCCTGCGCATGCGGCAGGCCGCCTGCCACCCAGGCCTGCTCCCCGGTGGGGACCGCACGCTCGGCTCCGCGAAGCTCGACCTCCTGCGCGAAACGCTCGACGAGCTGGTGGACGATGGCCACCGCGTGCTGATCTTCTCGCAGTGGACCTCGATGCTCGACCTCGTCGAGCCCATGCTTCGTGCCGCCGACTGGGGCTTCTGCCGCCTCGATGGCGCCACCCGCGACCGGGAAGGCGAAATCCGACGCTTCCTCGATCCAGCCGGCCCGCCGATCTTCCTCCTCTCGCTGAAGGCGGGCGGCACCGGCCTCAACCTGACCACTGCCGACTACGTGGTGCACCTCGACCCGTGGTGGAACCCCTCGGTGGAGGATCAGGCCACCGACCGGGCCCACCGCATAGGCCAGACGCGCCCCGTCGTGTCCATGCGCCTCATCGCCGAGGACACCGTGGAGGAGCGCATCCTCCTCCTCCAGGACCGCAAACGTGAGGTGGTACGCGCCGCGCTCGACGAGGCCGAGCTCGCCAAGGCGCTGAGCGGCGACGAGCTGGCCGCCCTCTTCTCCTGAGCGCCCTTCCCAAACGGCGTTCCGGCGCCTACGCTCCGCCGGTGAACTTCCGTGTGGTGTGGAACGAGCCCGAGCCCTGCCCGTACCGGCCCGGCCAGGTGGCGCGCCTCCCGCTACGGGTCCCGGAGCGTCGGCTCACCGGCGCGGACCTCGATGCCCAGCTCGCCCTCGGCGATCGTCGCACCGGCGGGCTCGTGTACGTTCCCACGTGCGATGCCTGCTCGTCGTGCGAGGCCATCCGAGTGGACATCGGGCGCTTCACACCGTCCAAGAGCCAACGGCGGGTGTGGAACCGGAACGTCGGCGAGCTCGAGGTCGCGGCCGGCCCCCCCCAGGTCGACGACGAGCGGCTCCTTCTCTTCAACCGCCACAAGCACGAGCGCGGCCTCTCCCGGAGCGGCGAGGACATCACCCAGCTCGCCTACCGCCAATGGCTCGTGGACAGCTGCTGCCGCACGGTGGAGGTCACCTATCGCGACGCCGGCCGGCTCATCGCGGTGAGCATCCTCGATCTCGGCGAGCGCGACGCTTCCAGCGTGTACCACTACTTCAACCCCGACGAGGAGCGCCGGTCGTTGGGAGTGTTCTCCGCCCTCGCGGAGATGGCGTGGCTCCGGCAGCAGCAGTTCCGGTGGTACTACCTCGGGCTGTACGTGTCCGACTGCCCTGCGCTGGTCTACAAGGCCGGCTACCGCCCGAACGAGCGGCGCGTGGGCGGTCGGTGGGTGGCGGGCGAATGACCCCCGCTCGCCGCTTGTGGGAGTGGGCCACCGGCCTCCTCGCGCGCGCGGGCCGCCGCATCCAACCCGCGGGCGGCGGGGGGGCGGGCGCCGTGGTCGCGGAGGAGCGCCTCCCGTGCGCCGGGCTCTGGAACACCCCGATGGTGCAGGTCAACGGCGATCTCACCACCTGCTGCCTCGACGAGGGGCTGGAGAACCGGCTCGGCAACATCCGCGAGACCCCGCTCGCCGAGCTCTGGACCGGCCCTCGGGTGCACGCCTGGCGGGTGGCGCAGGCCGAGGGCCGCTACGAGGACTCCGGGCCGCTCTGCATGCGCTGCAACTGGAAGAGCGCCGGGGTGGTGCGCCCCGAGGAGGTGGAGGACTACCTGCGCCGCACGCACGAATCGGCCGCGATCGACCGCTTCCGCCGCCGGCCCCCCTCGGGCCGTGGCGCCACCGGCCCTCGAAAAGTAGAATAGCCTTCGCCATGAGCTCCGTCGCCGCCATCCGCACCGAAGGCCTCGGGAAGACCTACCTGTCGGGTTTCCTGCGCCGCCCCTTCGTGGGCCTCAGCGACCTCACGCTCTCCGTGCCCGAGGGCATCACGTTCGGCTTTGTTGGCCCGAACGGCGCCGGGAAGACCACCACCATCAAGATGCTGATGGGGCTTCAGGCCCCCACCGCGGGCAACGCCTGGCTCTTCGGCACCCCCATCGCCGACCCGGCGAGCCGCGCCGCCGTGGGCTTCATGCCCGAGCGCCCGTACTTCTACGAACACCTCACGGCGTGGGAGTTCCTCGAGTTCTACGCTCGCCTCTCCGGCGTTCCCTCGCACGAGCGGCAGGGTCGGATCACCGCGCTGCTCGAACGGGTGGAGCTCGCCCGGTTCCGGAACGTGGCGTTGCGGAAGTTCAGCAAGGGCATGCTGCAACGCGCGGGCATCGCGCAGGCGCTCGTGGGCGATCCCCGCCTCGTGGTTCTCGACGAGCCCATGAGCGGACTCGACCCCCTCGGGCGCGTGCTGGTGCGCGACCTCATCCTCGATGAGCGCAAGTCCGGCCGCACCGTGTTCTTCAGCAGCCACATCCTGAGCGACGTGGAGCAGCTCTCCGACCGCGTGGCGATCGTCGTTGGCGGCCGTCTGCGGGAGGAGGGCACCATCGATGCTCTCGTCGGCAGCGCGGTGCTCTCGGTCGATCTCACGTTCACCGGCAGCGCGGAGCTCGCGGGCGCCGAGCTGTTGCGGGCCGACGAGCTCGGCCGCACGGTGCGCCTGCCCCCCGCCGAGGTGGACGCCGCCTGTCGCGCCATCCTGGCGGCCGGGGGGTCGATCGTCGCGGTGCACCGCAACGTACGGAGCCTCGAGCAGGTGCTCCTCACCGAGGTGGAGCGCGCGCGGGTGGTGAACGAGAAGCAGCTCGGGGTGCTCGCATGAGCCGCATCTGGGTCATCGCCACCAACACCTTCCGCGAGGCCGTGCGCGACCGCATCCTCAACAGCATCCTCTTCTTCGCGGTGCTGCTGCTCGGCCTCTCCCTCGCGCTGCGCGAGCTCTCCATCGGCGACACGGACAAGGTCGTGCGCGGCGTGGCCCTCGGCGGGGTGAGCATGCTCGCCGCGATCGTCGCGCTGTTCCTGGGCGTGAGCCTCGTCTACAAGGAGATCGAGCGGCGCACGATCTACACGCTCGCGGCCAAGCCGATTGCACGGTGGCAACTGCTCCTCGGCAAGTACCTCGGCATCTGGCTCACCCTCGCCGCCGAAGTGGCGCTGCTCTTCGCCTTCTACGTGATCATCGTGAGCCCGCAGCAGGGTCTGCCGGGGGTGCCGGTGCTGGTTTCCGCGCTCATGCTGATGGTGGAGCTTTCGCTCCTCTCGGCGTGGGCGATGCTCTTCTCCACGTTCGCCTCGCCGGTCACCGCCACCGCGTACAGCCTCTGCATCTACGTGATCGGGCACTTCGCCGACGACCTGCACCTCTTCGGCGAACGCGCCGAGCCCGGCCCGTTCAAGACCACCGCGCTGGCCCTGTACCGCGTGCTGCCCAACCTCGAGTCCTTCAACCTCCGTACCGAGGCCGTACACGGGGTCGCCGTGCCGGTGTCGGAGCTCTGCTGGAGCGCCGCCTACGGCTTCGGCTACACCGCGGCCGTGCTCGCCGTGGCCATGCTGGTGTTCACGAAGCGGGACTTCAAGTGATCCGCATGGCCGACCCGGCCGCGCGGCATGCGCGGGTCGGGCCGGCCGCCGAGCGCGCCGTGCTGGAGGTGCTCCGGAGCGGCCGCTACGTGGGCGGCCCGGTGGTGGAGGAGGCGCGCGCCCGCCTCGCCGCCAGCTTCGGCTGGGCGCACGGTGTCACGACCAACAGCGGCACCGACGCGCTGGTCTACGCGCTGCTCGCGCTGGGCGTGGGCCCCGGCCACGAGGTCATCGTGCCGGCCGTGACGTTCTTCGCCACCGCCGGGGCCGTCGCGCGGGTGGGCGCGAGCCCCGTGGTGGCCGACGTTCGCGCCGACCTGCCGCTGCTCGACGCGGAGCGTCTGCCCGTGCGGGCCGCCACCCGCGCGGTCATCGCCGTCCACCTCTACGGCGAGCCCTGCCTCCTCCCGGGCCTGCCGGTCGCCGTGGTGGACGACCTCGCCCAGTGCGCCGGCGCCACCCCCGCCCCGAAGAACGGCCGCATCGGCGCCGTGAGCTTCTACCCCACGAAAACCCTCGGCGCGGCCGGTGATGCGGGCCTCGTGCTCACCGACGAGCCGGACACCGCGCGGAACCTGCTCCTGCTCACCCACCACGGGATGCCCGAGCCCTACGTGCACGAGCGCGTGTGCGGCACGATCGGCGCCAACAGCCGGATGGATGCCATCCAGGCCGCGCTCCTGCTCGTCCATCTGGACGACCTCTCGGCCCGCGTGGCTGCCCGTCGCCAGCATGCCGCCCGCTACGATGCGGAGCTGCCCGCCTGGGCGCGGCGCCTCCCCCGTCACCCGAGCCACCCCGTCCACCAGTACGTGGTCCGCGTGCCCGGCCGCGATGCCGTCCGGGCCCGGCTCGCCGCCGCCGGGGTGGAGAGCGCCCTGTTCTACCCCCGCTCGCTCGCCGCCCAGCCCGCCCTCGCCGGCTTCCGCCACGAGCCCACCCCCCTTGCGGATGCCTTCTGTGCGGAAGCGCTCGCGCTGCCCGTCCACGAGTGCCTCACCCACGATGACGTGTCCCAGGTGCTGGCCGCGTTCGGGAGCCACGCGCCATGACGCTCGAGACCCTCTGGATCATCGTTCAGGGCTTCGCCCTCCTGTTCGGGCTGCTGTTCGGCTCCTTCATGAACGTGTGCATCGCGCGGATGCCGGAGGACCGCTCCGTCGTGTACCCGGGCTCCGCCTGCCCGAGCTGCGGCACGGCCATCAAGCCCTACGACAACGTGCCCGTGCTCGCCTGGATGTGGCTGCGCGGGCGCTGCCGGGCCTGCAAGACCGACATCTCCCCGCTGTACCCGCTCGTGGAGGCCTCGTTCGGCGTGCTCGTCCTCCTGCTCTTCCGCCACGTGGTGGGGGATGTGGCGAACCTCGATCGGGCGCACCTCGTCGCCTTCGTCTGGTACGGCTGGCTCCTGTTCGGATGCATGGCCTCCACCTTCATCGACCTCCGCCACAAGATCATCCCCGACGAGTTCAGCATCTACAGCGTGCCCGTGGGCGTGGGCGGCGCCGCGCTCCTCGGCTGGCTCGGGTACGAAGGCGCGCCCACGTGGCAGCAGTCGGTGGTCGGCGCGCTGGTGGGAGGCGGGGGCGTGGCCGCGCTGATCGGCGCCTACTGGCTCGTGCGCCGCGAAGAGGGCATGGGCATGGGCGATGCCAAGCTGCTCGCCGCCTTCGGGGCGTGGTTCGGCGTCTTCCCCGGCGTGGCCGCCATCCTGCTCATCGGCAGCGTTTTCGGCAGCATCGTGGGCATCGGGGCGATGATCGTGACGGGCCGCGGCCTCAAGCTGGCCATCCCCTTCGGGCCCTTCCTCGCGGCGGCGGCGGTCTTCTGGTGCTTCTTCGGGGAGCGGGTCGCCTTCCGGTACGCGGGGCTCAGCTTCTAGGCGAGCGCGGCCAGCACGCCGTCGCGCAGGGCCGAGCACCCGGCGGTGCCGCCCATGTCGGCGGAATGGAGCCCGGACTCCAGCACCCGGATGCAGGCGGCGCGGAGCCGATCGGCGGCGACGTGCTGCGCGTCGTCGCGAAGCAGATCGACGGTGAGCCCGAGCATCGGGAAGGGGTTCGCGCCTTCGGCGCCGACCACCTCGGCGCTGGTGCCGTGGGGGCTCTCGAACACCTTCACGTTGGGGCCGAGGGCCACGCCACACGCCACGGTCACGCCGCCTGCCATGCCGGCGGCCACGTCGCTCACGATGTCGCCGAAGAGGTTGCCCGCCACGAGCACATCGAAGGACTGGGGCCAGCGCACGAGCTGCATGCACAAGGCATCCACGATCACGTCGTCGTGCTTGAGCTGCGGGAACTCGCGCGCGACCTCGCGGCCCACCGCGAGGAACATGCCGTCGGCCTTCTTCAGGATGTTCGCCTTGTGCACCGTGGTGACCCGCTTGCGGCCGTGCTCCACCGCCCAGCGGAAGGCATCCCGGTGGATGCGTTCGCACGCGGCGCGGGTGGTGACCTTCACGGTCTCGAAAACGCCGTCGGCGCTCTTGTGCTCGAAGCCCGCGTAGATGTCCTCGCTGGCCTCGCGGAAGATCGTGATGTCCACGCCCTGGGCCCGCGCGGGCAGCCCGGGGAGGTTGGCGACGTGGCGCACGATGGTGTGGATGCCGAGCGCCCGGCGGAACTCCACGGAGGGCGGGAGCTTGCCCACCTGCACGGTGGAGGCCCACTTGCCCTTGAGCACCCGCCCGGTGCGCCGCGCCGACTCCACGGCCGGAGTGAGCTCGTTCACCTCCTCCCAAACCACGGAGGCGCCGAGCTTCTCGACGACCTCGCGCACGACGGCGCTCACCTGGGGACCCACCCCGCTACCCGGGATCAACGTGACGTTCATGACGACTCCCCCAACGCATCGATCACGGCGGTGGTGAACTCCTCGGTGCCGGCGGTGCCGCCCAGATCACCGGTGAGGTGGTCGCCATCGGCGAGCACGCGCCACACGGCGCGCTCGATGCGCGTGGCGATCTTCCATTCGCCCACGTGCTCCAGCAGCATGTTGGCGGAGAGCAGGAGCGCGAGCGGGTTGGCCTTGCCCTGCCCGGCGATGTCGGGGGCGGTGCCGTGTACGGCCTCGAAGACCGCAGCCCGGCTGCCGATATTGGCGCCGGGCACCACGCCGAGGCCGCCGGCGAGGCCCGCGCAGAGGTCGCTCAGGATGTCGCCGTAGAGGTTCTGGAGCAGCAGCACGTCGAACTTCGAGGGGTCGAGCGGGAGCATCAGCGAGAGGCTGTCCACGCCGAGGTCGAGCTGCTCGATGAAGGGGTAGGCGGCGCCCACTTCGCGGAAGGCGGTGAGGAAGGCCCCGTCGGCGAGCGGGTTCACGGCGGCCTTGTGGCAGCAGTGGATGCGCCGACGGCCGCGGTAGCGCATGTACTCGTAGGCCCACGACGCGATGCGCTCACCCGCGGCGCGGGTGCTCGTCTTGATCGAGACGACCGTGCCCGGCGTGACCTCGTGTTCGATACCCGCGTAGAGGTCTTCCGTGTTCTCGCGGAAGAGCACGAGGTCGAGGCCCGGCCAGGCCCCCGGCACGTTGGGGAGGGCGCGCACCGGGCGCAGGCCCACGTAGAGGTCCAGCTCCTGGCGGAGCGCCACGTTGGCGCTGCGAAAGCCGCCGCCCTTGGGCGTCATCAGCGGGCCCTTCAAGCCCAGCCGGTTGCGGCGGATGCTCTGGAGCGTCACGTCGGGCATGGGTACGCCGTACTGCTCCATCGCGAGGCCGCCGGCGGGCGCGGGCTCCCAGTCGATCGGCGCCCCTGCGGCGGCGAGAATCCTGCACGTGGCGGCGGTCACTTCGGGACCGATGCCATCTCCCTCGATCAGCGTGACGCGGTATCTCATGGCCGCCGCGGCTATCACGAACGCGGCGCCGACGGCAGCCCGACGGCTACCAGAGCGCGGTCAGCTCGTAATCGGGCCCCTTCACCACCCCGGCCTCGCGGGCCACCCAGAAGCGCCACTCGGTGGTGCCGTCGTTGGCGACCACCTGGAAGGCGTGGAAGGTGCCGGCCTCCACGTCGAGGTCGGCGGGGGCCTTCACCCGGTAGTCCACCGTGTAGTCGATGGGGGTGGAGACGCCGTCGGTCTTGGCGGTGCCGACGTAGTGGGACTGCCAGGTGTCGCCGTTCTGCACATCGGCCGGCCAGACCAGCACGGGCTCGTCGTACTGCACGAGCGTCTTGTGCGAGAAGGCCACGCCCCCATCGAGGCCCGCCTCCTGCGTTTCTTCGCTCAGGAGCCAGGCGCCGGCCTCGCACTGGTACTCCGAGGTCCGCGAGTAGTCCTGCGAGAGCTTGGGGCTCTGCACGCTCCCCGACGTCCAGATGCGCGCGCTGATGTCGCGCAGCACCCGCACCTCCGACTCCCACTCCGCCTGCGTTTCCGCCCCTTCGGCGCTCGACCAGACCCACCGGCGATCCGCCTGCAATGCGGCCACGGCGCCGCAGCCATTGGCCACGAACCCGACCTCCGCCTCGACCTCTTCGGGCGCGCAGGCCATCGCAGCGAAAAACAGCAGCATTCGGAAACTCACGGCGGGAAGGGGTAGTACCCGCCGGGGCTGGTCCATCGCAAGAAAAAACGGCGTCAGGGGATGGCGCCGGCCGGCACCGAAGGTCGCGGGAGTCGAGAACGCAGGAGGCGTGGTTTCCCGGCCCCCCCCCGTCAGGGCGCCGCGTGGCCCGAGGGCTCGCATTGCGCGGTGACGGATGCCGGCACGGGCCTCCCCGCGAACTGCAGCGCGTCGGCTTGGATGCATCGCAGGCGCGCCTCCCCGGCAGGGGGCGCCGCCCGTTCGTCACTGCGCGCGTCGTAGCCCTCGACAGCCCGGAGCGCGATGTCCCAGGCTTCACGCTTCCCAGCGGCGCGGGCGAGGTGGTACCACTCCCTCCGCAGCGGGGCCTGCACGTTGGGGGACCCCGAGGCCTCCGGTCGGCTCACCCCCCCGAGCCAGAGCTCGAGGCCCGCGCGCACCTCGTCGCCCGAACCTACCTCCACCAGCTGTCGGCCATACGAAATCTGTGCGGCGGCGGTCGCCTCTCATTCATAGTCGAGCCGCCAGACCTCCAGGGTGCTCGCCTGAGCGCGAAGGTTCTGAACCGTTCGAGGCGAGACCATCATGGCGGAGAGCAACGCCACCACGCCGACCAGTTGCCGGTACGGCACCCGGGCCCAGATGCCTCCCGCGTGCATCCAGATCGCCAGCAAGGCGACCAGGGGCACGAACGTGTACCGGAGGGGGATCCGATTCAGGGCGACGGTGCCGAACGCGGCGGGCAGCAGAATCACGAAGGCGGCGACCACGCCGGCCCCGAGAGTGGCGAGCGCGACATCGCCCCGGCGAACGCCCACCGCGAAACCAACGAAGGCAAGGACCACGATTGCCCCCCCGACAACGACGTCGAATCCGAGGCCGGGGACGGGGTGGACCAGCGAGGACCACGCCGGCGCGAAGAACGCCCCGTACATGAGTCCAAGCGCGGCCGGCACCCCATCCGCGGAGAGCTCGGTCGCCGGACGGCTCTCTCCCTGGAGCTTCCACAGGTAGACCATGAAGAACGCTGCGGTACCCGCGGCCCCGCTAAGCCCCACCGACCATGCCGACCGCCATCGGCGCGCCGCAACATGCAAGAGGCACCCTGCAACCAGGCTAAGGCAAAGCACTTCTTTGCTCGCGCACGCAAGGAAGATGAGCACAGCGTACGCAGCGAGACGCAGCCGAGAGGGCTCCGGAACCCCGACGACGGCGAGTGCCAGCGCGAGCGCAGCCGCGCCGGCGAGGTCGTAGCCGTCGGCGATCCAACCGACGGTGTACGGCGTGTTGGGATGCACCGACAGCGCGAGTGCTACCGCCATCATCCAGCCCCCCGGCGCCCGCGCCGCGCGGCCACCGGCCAGAAGACCGCCGACCACGAGCATCAGCAGGAGAACGCCGAGCCCACGGAGCACTGGCGCCGCGGTGCTGCCGGTCAACTCGCGCACCAGCACCCACAGGGAGCCGATGACGGGCCGCCAGGTCGGGTTCCCATCCATGTAGAGGAATGCCCGTTCCAGCCAAAGCGCGTGAAGGCCGACCTCCGGCTGGCTGTACACCCCCAGGCTCGGCTCCCCCGGTACAATCCGAAAGAACTGTTCGTCCTCGAGCACATAAGAGGCGCCCGGAGCGGCGAGGCCGTACGCGGCCGCCGCCACCAACGGCACCGCCACATGCCAAGCCCCAAGCGTGCGCGCCATGCCCCTCCCACCGACTCGGGATGGGTATCCCGACCCGACAGCCGGTCAAGCGCAGGCCCGGCCGCGCTCCTGTGCGACGAGCACGGCTCCCGCTCGCTCCCCGCGCTCAGACGCCGAACAGACTCGCAACGCCACACCGCCACCCGGCCGCATACGCTCCCCTTGCCCCCGGAGCTCACGATGTTCTTCGCCCTCCTCGCCAGCGCCGCCCTCGCCGCCGACACCCCCCACTGGTGGCTCCGGCAGTCGGTCGGCGGCCAGCTCTTCCCCGACGGCGCCCTCTCCGACACGCGGCTCCAGTACCGGGTGCCGCTCAAGCGCAGCGAGAGCCGCCTCTTCCAGACGACCTACGCCGGCGCCGGCCTGCGCGCGGCGGTCACCCCGGTGAACGTCGAGGTCGGGCCGCGGCTCGGGTTCGCCCCCATCGAGATCTTCGAGCTCGAGGTCCAGGGCAGCTACCTCGGCTACTTCAGCTGGGGCGGGCGCGGGCTCCTCCCCTTCGAGGAGACCGAAGGCAAGGGCACCGAGGAGCGCAAGGCGCGCGAGGCCGAGGGCTTCATGGCGAGCGGCCTCCAGCTCGCGGCCACGCCCACGGTGAAGGTGAAGCTCGGCCCGGTCGTCGTGTTCGACAGCGCCACCTTCAGCATGCTGCACCTCGAGAACCCGCTCGGCCTCGACGCGCCCTACGTCTACGAGCCCAACCGCGACCTGATCGTCGCGTGGGACGACGTGCTCGTGGAGAACCAGGCCGGCGTACTCTACGAAATCCTCCCCGGCGGCGAACGCCCGCTCCTCCGCGTCGGCGCCACGGCCCGCAACCGGGCAGCCCTCACCTCCGGCGACGAGAGCCTCGCCGTGGGTGGCCTCGTCTCCTTCCGCCCCGGCCACACGCCCGCCGTGCCCACCGTCAACGTGCTGGCGCTGGCCTACGTGGTCGACGCGGACCGGGTCGGCACGGCCCCGAACCTGCAAGCTTCCGCCACCTGGGTGTTCGAGAAGCCGACGGGAAAGTAGGGGGAAAGGGGAGGCACGGCGGGGGCGAAGACCGGCCGCCAGGGGAGCGCCGGCCGCCGCCATGGGGGTGACCACCCCGCCGGCGCGTTACGCAGGGTTCGGCACGGAGGCGAAAAGGAAACCGCCGGCGCTTCGGCGCGGGAGGAAAGTCGGAGCTCCACAGGGCACGAGGCCAGGTAACGCCTGGTCAGCGCAAGCTGGAGGACAGTGCAACAGAGAGAAGAACGCCCGCACGCGCTTCGGCGCGGCGCCGAACTTGCCCCCTTCAACCTTCGGGTCGCGAGGTGGCGAGGCAGGGAGCCGGCAACGGCCCGGTGAGTTTGAAAGGGTGCGGTAAGAGCGCACCGGCGGCCCGGGCAATCGGGTCGGCCAGGCAAACCCCCTCGGGAGCAACGCCGAACAGGACCAGGGTGCCCGCCCGTAGGTCCGGGTAGGCGGCTTGAGCCGGTCGGCGACGACCGGCCTAGAGGAATGGTTTCCACCGGCGGATGGGGCAACCCGCCGCCGGCACAGAACTCCGCTTATTGACGCCTCCGTGCCACCCCGAACGCCCGCGTCTGCCGAGGTCCCGATGCCCGAATTCCGGTTCCAGGAGCTGTTCCCCCACGCGCACCCCGCCGCCACGCCCTGGCGGAAGCTGGACATCCCCGGCGTCGGCACGGCGCAGTTCAACGGTCGCGAGGTCCTCACCATCGCTCCTGAGGTGCTCACCGAGCTCACGCGAGAGGCGATGCGCGACATCAGCCACCTCCTCCGTCCCGGGCACCTCCAGCAGCTCGCCGACATCCTCGCCGATCCCGAGGCGAGCCCCAACGACCACTTCGTGGCCCGCCAGCTCCTGAAGAACGCCAACGTCGCCGCCGGCATGGTGCTCCCGAGCTGCCAGGACACCGGCACCGCCATCGTCATGGGCAAGAAGGGCCAGGACGTGTGGACCGGCGGCGGCGACGAGGCGGCCATCGCCCGCGGCGTGTACCGCGTCTTCACCGAGACCAACCTGCGCTACTCGCAGCTCTCGCCGGTCACCACCTACCAGGAGGCCAACACCGGCACGAACCTCCCCGCGCAGATCGACCTCTACGCCACCGAGGGCGGCGCCTACGAGTTCCTCTTCATCACCAAGGGTGGCGGCTCGGCGAACAAGACCTTCCTCTACCAGGAAACGAAGGCGCTCCTGAACCCCACCTCGCTGCTCGCCTTCCTCAAGGAGAAGATGAAGTCGCTGGGCACCGCCGCGTGCCCGCCCTACCACCTCGCCATCGTCATCGGCGGGACCTCCGCGGAGGCCTGCCTCAAGACGGTGAAGCTGGCGAGCTGCCGATACCTGGACGACCTGCCCACCGAAGGCGGCACGCTCGGCCACGCGATTCGCGACGTGGAGCTGGAGCGTCAGGTCCTCGAGCTGAGCCGCACGATCGGCATCGGCGCGCAGTTCGGCGGCAAGTACTTCTGCCACGACGTGCGGGTGATCCGCCTCCCCCGGCACGGCGCGAGCTGCCCCGTCGGCATCGGTGTGTCCTGCAGCGCCGACCGTCAGGCGCGTGCCCGCATCGACAAGACCGGCGTGTACCTCGAAGCGCTGGAAACCAACCCCGCGCGCTTCCTGCCCGAGCCCGCAGCCGACGAGCTCACCGGCGAGGTGGTGAAGCTGGACCTCAACCGCCCCATGGCCGAGCTGCGCGAAACGCTCTCGCGCTACCCGATCCGCACTCGGGTCTCCCTGTCGGGGCCCATGATCGTGGCCCGCGACATCGCCCACGCCCGCCTCAAGGAGCGCCTCGACCGTGGCGAGCCGCTTCCCGCCTACTTCCGCGACCACCCGGTCTACTACGCCGGCCCCGCGAAGACGCCCGACGGCATGGCGTCGGGCAGCTTCGGCCCCACCACCGCCGGCCGCATGGACGCGTACGTAGACCTCTTCCAGGCCCACGGCGGCAGCCTCGTGATGCTCGCCAAGGGCAACCGCAGCAAGGCGGTGACCGACGCGTGCAAGAAGCACGGCGGCTTCTACCTCGGCAGCATCGGCGGCCCCGCGGCGCTCCTCGCCCAGGACAACATCCGGAAGGTGGAGGTGCTCGACATGCCCGAGCTGGGCATGGAGGCGGTCTGGAAGATCGAGGTGGAGGACTTCCCCGCCTTCATCGTCGTGGATGACAAGGGAAGCGACTTTTTCGCCGAGTTCGCGGCCAAGATTCACGACGGGAAGTAGCCCTCGATGCGGGCCCGCTTCGGTGTTCTCCTCCCCCTCGCCCTCCTCACGGCCATCTTCGTGCCTCCCGCGCTCCGCGCGGGATGGGTGCTCGACGATGACCTCGCCCTGGCCCGCCACGCCCACCACGGCGAGCCCTGCGGGGAGTGGACCCACTCGACCTACGGCAGGTCGGCCGGGATCGACGGACTGCTGTGGCGTCCGCTGCCCGCCTTCGTCCAGCACCTCCTGGCGCTGGCGGCGGGGCGGACACCGGAGGTGTTTCGGCTGTTGAACGTGGCGCTCCACGCCCTGGTGGTGCTGGCCGCGATGCGGGTGGCGCGGCGGGCCGGCGCCGGAGCCGGGGCGGCGGCCCTCGTCGGCTGCGTGCTCGTGCTCCACCCGGTGGTGCCCGAGGTCGTGGCGTGGAGCTCCGACTGTCCCGTCCCGTTGATTTCGCACGCCAGGCGAGGCGGAGGTCCGACTCCTGGCGCCCACATCCCGTCAGGGGCTACCGGTAGCCGCGCCTGGGACGGGGGGTAAACCCCCGGCGGACCCCATCTCCCGGGTATCGAGGACGGCGGGTAGAGCGCGTCGATGGACAGGGAGACCATGGTGAGCGTGGCGACGACGGTGGCGGAGCGGAAGCGGCTGGTGGAGGAGTGGACCTCGTCGGGGCT
>CAISIK010000200.1 GCA_903885375.1 uncultured Pseudomonadota bacterium | reverse complement strand
GCCCTGCCAGCGCGCGCTGGCGTCGGCCCGCCCGCTTTCCCGGTGCAGTACGCGGGGCCGTACGCAGCGCCAGGCGACCTGCGCGCAGGCGGCGTCGGCGGGAGGCCTCAGCCGCCGCCCGCCCAGTACGGGTTCGAGCCGGAGGGCGGCGAGGAGCCGCTGCTCGAAGAGGCCGACCCGGCGGGCGAGGCCACGAGGGCCATGGCCGCGCGAATCCACGCCGCCGCCACCGCCGCGGGCCTGCAGTGGCCGGAGGGCCTGCCGGGCTGATCGCCGCGCGATTCGCCGTCGGCCCCCGGGCCCCCGAGGTGCCCGCTATCTCCCCTCTCTTCGCCGCATCCGCCACCGCCACGCCACGACGAGGGCACCGAGCGCCCCGGCCGCCTCGCCCTCCTCGCCGCACCCGCAGCCGCCGGAGACCGGCACCACGAAGCGGCGCACATCGCGCTGGGGGCCGCCGTGCACGGGGGAAACGCTCTCGTCCACCACCGCCACGGTGAAGTCGAGGTCCTCGCCGGAGGCCGGGAGCGTGCCCGAGAGGAGGCCGGTCGGGCTCAACGTCATGCCCAGCGGCACCACGCCGCCCACAAGCGACCAGGTGCAGGCGCCCTCGCCGCCCCAGGCCTCGAGCTGCACGCGGAAGGCCTCGCCCGCTTCGCCTTCGGGGAGGGCGGCGGAGATGATGGCGAGGCCACGGTTTTCTTCGACGAGCGCGGAGAGCTCGGCGGCCACGTCGGGGTGGGCCGCTACGACGCTCTCGGCTTCGGAAGGGTCGGCCGCGAGGTCGTAGAGCTCCCGCTCGCCGGTGCCCGTTTCGATGTACTTCCACCCCGGGGTGACCACGCCCGCCCAGGTCGGGAACCGGCTCGGCCAGGCCTGGAGGGGCACGGAGTCGCGCACCGTTTCTTCCTCCTGGCAGAGCACCGAGCGCAACGACCGGCCGTTTCCGGTGGCGGGGAGGCCGGCGAGGTCCGTGGCCGTGGCCGCAAGATCGAGGTTGGCGGCCACCAGCGCCTCGGTGTGGTGAGGCCGGAGCTCGGGGTTCCACACCACCAGCGGCACGCGCACCGACTCCTCGTAGGCCACCCCCTTCTGGGTGATGCGGTGCTCGAGCCACTGCTGCCCGTCGTCGCTGGTGACGATGACCACGGTGGTGTCGAGGCGCCCCGAGGCGTCGAGCGCATCGAGGATGGAGATGATGGCGCGGTCCACGGAGGGCAGCGTGTCCTGCATGGCGCGGTGCACCTCGTCGAGCTCGGCCACCCGCTCCTTCCCGAGCCGGGGGAGGCGCTGCACCCACGCGGGCTTGTCGCTCACGTCGGCCTCCTGCCAAGCCCCGCCGCGCCAGGTGAAGTCGGCGTGGCTGCCCACGTCCTCCGGTTCGGGCTCGTAGGGGTCGTGGGGCGCGCGGAAGGAGGAGTAGAGGAAGAGCGGCCCCTCGGGGTGCGCCTCCACGAACTGGCGGGCCCGCTCGGCCATCCAGTCGGCGTAGTAGCCCTCGGCCCGCACCTCGGTGCCCTCCGCCGAGGCGCCCGGCGTGCTGGAGCCGGCGGTGACGGTGGCCTCCACCCAGGGGTCGCCCTCGGCCACGGCGGCGAAGTCCGTCCAGCCCGGCGGCACGTAGAGCCCGAGCTCGGCGTACTCGTTGAGGTACTTGCCGTGCAGCGCGGTGGCGTAGCCGGCGGACTGGAGGCGGGTGGCGAGCGTGTCGTCATCCACGAACAGCGTGGCCCCGCCGCGCGGCGCCTCGTTGGTGAGCACCCCCGTGTGCATGGGCAGCCAGCCGCCCGAGAGGAAGCTGGAGCGCTCGGGGCAGCACATCGGCGTGGTCACGTACGCGCGGTCGAACTGCACCGCGTGGTCGGCAAGTCGGGCGTTGGTGAGCGGGAGCTCGGGGAGCTGGTCGGCGCGCATGTCGTCGAGGATGAAGACGGCGACCGACAGCGCCACCCCGGAAGTGCAGGGCATGTTCGACCTTATCCGCGGCCCGGGATTCCGGATACCGGGAGGGTCATGAACGTGCTCCCCACCGCCATCGCCCCCGACTCCCCCGCGTTCAAGGAGCGCGCGGCCGCGATGGAGGCGCTCACCGCGCGGCTCCGCGCCGATCTGGCCGCCGCGGCCAACGATCGGAGCGCCAAGGCGGTGGCCCGCCACCGGGAGCAGGGCAAGCTCACGGCGAACGAGCGGCTGGCGCTCCTGCTCGACCCCGGCACGCCCTTCCTCGAGATCGGCGCCCTCGCCGCCTTCGGCATGTACGAGGGGGGGGTGCACAAGGCGGGAACGCTCGCGGGTATCGGCGTGGTGAACGGCCGCGAATGCATGATCTCGGTGAACGACGCCATCGTGAAGGGCGGCACGATCTACCCGATGGGGGTGAAGAAAGCGCTGCGGCTCCAGACCATCGCCATGGAGAACCGTCTCCCCTTCCTCTCGCTCGTCGACTCCGGCGGCGCCTTCTTGCCGCTGCAGAGCGAGGTCTTCCCCGACGTGGACGATGGGGGGCGCATCTTCTACAACCAGGCCTGGATGTCGAAGCTGGGCATCCCGCAGCTCACCGCGGTGATGGGCATGTGCACGGCGGGGGCGGCCTACATCCCCGCGATGAGCGACGAGGTCGTGCACGTACGTGGCACGGGTGCCATCTTCCTCGCGGGCCCGCCGCTCGTGAAGGCGGCCACCGGCGAAGAGGTGAGCGCCGAGGACCTCGGCGGCGCCGAAATGCACTGTGGCACCTCGGGCGTGAGCGACTACCTCGCCGAGAACGATGCCGACGCCATCCGCACCCTGCGCTCGCTCGTGGCCTCCCTCCCCTCCCCGCCGGCCCCCTCGCTCGACCAGGTCGGGCCCCGCGCGCCCCTGCACGACCCCGCCGAGCTCCCCGGCATCGTCCCCACCGACCTCACCGTGCCCTTCGACATCCGCGAGGTGATCGCCCGCATCGTGGATGGCAGCGAGCTGCAGGAGTTCAAGGAGCGCTTCGGTCCCACGCTGGTGTGCGGTTTTGCGCGCATCCACGGCTACCTCGTGGGGGTCCTGGCCAACAACGGCGTGCTCTTCTCGGCCTCGGCGCAGAAGGCCACGCAGTTCATCCAGCTGTGCGAGAAGCGCCGCGTGCCGCTGGTGTTCCTGCAGAACGTGCCGGGGTTCATGGTGGGGAGCGAGGCCGAACGCGCGGGGATCACCAAGCACGGCCACCAGATGGTGAACGCGGTGGCCACGGCCAGCGTTCCCAAGCTCACCGTCATCGTGGGCGGGAGCTTCGGGGCGGGCAACTACGCCATGTGCGGACGGGCGTACGCGCCGCGTTTCTTGTGGATGTGGCCCAACGCGAAGATCGGCGTGATGGGGGCCGCGCAGGCCGCCTCCGTGCTGGTGAGCGTGGCCAACGGGCAGCGCGAGCGCGCGGGCG
>CAISIK010000199.1 GCA_903885375.1 uncultured Pseudomonadota bacterium | reverse complement strand
GTCATCCGCCGCGCCGCTGCAGTCGTCGTCGATCCCGTTGTCGCACTGCTCCTCGTTGCCGGGGAAGCGCGTCGGGTCGCTGTCATCGCAGTCGTCGTCGCACTCGCTCACGCCGTCGCCGTCGGCATCCACGGCGTCGGGCGTGGTGGCATCGCAGTCGTTGTCGAGCAGATCGCACTCGACCTCGGCGGCATTGGGGTGCACCGCCGCGTCCTGGTCGTTGCAGTCGTCGCCGCAGGCGGGGTAGCCGTCGTCATCGTCGTCGCTGTCGTCGATGGTGTCGGGGTTGCAGTCGTCGTCCGACCCGTTGCAGATGTCCTCCACACCGTTCGGGTTCACATCGGCGTTCTGGTCGTCGCAGTCGAGCCGATCCGCCGGGTAGGTGGCCACGCACCCCGCGTTGTCGCCCGTGAAGAAGCCGTCCTGGTCGGCATCGAAGGGGGCATCCACCGTGTCGCCCTCGGCCGCTTCGAGCTGGCCGTTGCACTTCGCCGTCTGGGTGACGCCGATGTCGCTCGCGCAGCCGCCCGCCACCAGCACCACCCACCAACCGTGAACTCGCCGCATGCCGCCTCCGCGATTAGTGTATCGCCCAACCCGCCTTCCGGGGCGCGGCGAATGGCTCTCGTAGCTCAACTGGACAGAGCACGCGATTTCTAATCGCGCGGTTGCTGGTTCGATCCCAGCCGGGAGCACTTCGCACGCCGCTCCGGGCGGGGCGCCGTGCTAAGCGCCCGCCCTTTCTGGGGGACCCGATGCGTGACCTGCGAGCCTTCCTCGACGTGCTGCGCCGCGATGGCGAGCTGGTGGAGATCGATGCGGAGGTGAACCCGCACCTCGAGATCGCCGAGGTCCACCGCCGGGTCATCGCCGCCGGCGGCCCAGCGCTCCTGTTCAAGAACCCCACCGGCAGCCGCTTCCCCGTCGTGACCAACCTCTTCGGGAGCAAGCGGCGGGTCGATCTGGCGTTCGGTCGTCGGGCCAACGACTTCGTGAAGCGCGCTGCCGGCCTGCCGCACGAGCTCATGCCGCCCTCGCTCGGCAAGCTCTGGGGCCTCCGCGACTTCGGCTGGCAGGCGCTCGACCTCGGCCTGAGCCACGCGTCGTCGGGGCCCGTCACCGAGGTGGTGTCCGCGCCCATGCTCACGCAGATCCCGATGCTCACGAGCTGGCCGGAGGATGGCGGCGCCTTCGTCACGCTGCCGCTCGTGTACACGGAGCACCCCACCACCGGCGCCCACAACCTCGGGATGTACCGCATCCACCGCAAGGCCGACGATCGCACCGGCATGCACTGGCAGATCGGCAAGGGGGGCGGCTTCCACCACCACGTGGCGGAGCAGGCGGGCAAGGCGCTGCCCGTCAACCTCTTCGTGGGCGGGCCTCCAGGGCTCATCGCCAGCGCCATCGCGCCGCTGCCCGAGAACGTGCCCGAGCTGCTGCTCGCCTCGCTCCTCGTGGGCGAGCGCCTCCGCCGCTGCGACAACCCCGGCGGCCCCCTGCCGCTCGTCGCCGACTGCGAGTTCGCCATCGTGGGCGAGGTGCCCCCCGGCGTGCGCGAGCCCGAGGGCCCCTTCGGCGATCACTACGGCTACTACTCGCTGGAGCACGACTTCCCCGTCTTCCGGGTCTCGAAGGTCTGCCACCGCAAGGATGCCATCTGGCCGGCCACCATCGTGGGCAAGCCGCGCCAGGAGGACTTCTTCCTCGGCGACTGGCTCCAGGAGCTCCTGAGCCCCCTCTTCCCGCTGGTCATGCCGGCGGTGCGCGACCTCTGGAGCTACGGCGAAACCGGCTACCACGCGCTCTCCGCGGCGGTGGTGCAGGAGCGGTATCGGCGCGAGGCGATGGCCAGCGCCTTCCGCATCCTCGGCGAAGGCCAGCTCTCCCTCACCAAGTTCCTGCTCCTGCTCGACAAGCCGATGGACCTCCGCGACTTCAAGCCGGTGCTCGAGCACGTGCTCGCGCGCTTCCGCCCGGAGACCGACCTCTACGTTTTCAGCAACCTCTCGATGGACACGCTGGACTACGCCGGACCGGCCATCAACGAGGGCAGCAAGGGCGTGATGATGGGCGTGGGCGAGCCGGTGCGCGAGCTGCCGCGGGCCTTCCGGGGGGAGCTGCCCGCCGGCGTGCGCGATGCGCGCGTGTACTGCGGGGGATGCCTCGTGGTGGAGGGCCCGGCCTACCCGGCGGAGCCCGGCGCGGCCGACCGCCTGGCGAGCGCCTTCCCGGGCTGGCCGATGCTCGTGCTGGTGGACAACGCCGCCGAAGCCACCCGCACCGACAGCCGCTTCTTGTGGACGGCGTTCACCCGCATGGAGCCGGCGGCCGACCTGCACGGCTCCCGGCGCATCCAGCGCAACCACCTCGTCTTCGAGGGCTCCGTGCTGCTCGATGCGCGCGTGAAACCCACCTACCCGGGCGAGCTCTTCTGCGACCCCGACACGGCCGCGCTCGTGGGCCGCCGCTGGGGCGAGTACTTCCCGTCCGGGAAGGTGGAGATGGGCGACTCCGACGTGGGCCACCTCGATCGCTGAGCCATCTCCGGGGTTGGCGTGGCATACTTCGCCCCGATGTTCCTCCTCCTCGCATGCACGCAGGCCTCCCTCCAGGTCGGGGACACCGGCGATCGGCCGCACGACAGCGGCCCGGGCGACTCCGGCGACTCCGGCGACACCGCCGACTCCGGCGAAACCGGCGAAACCGGCGACACTGGACCGCTCGTGTGGGACTGCGACAACCTCCCGGAGGTTGAGGCCAACGAGCTCGACGGCCCGCGGGGTTACCACGACGTCATCTTCGACCAGGAAGGCTACCAGTACGGCAGCGACACCTCCGCGCTCCTCCGATCCGACTACGGCGGCGACACCGACCTCTTTGTTCCCGGGCTCGGTGTGGTGCAGGGGATGGACTGGCTCCACGACGGCGACATGGTGGCTGCGGTCGACCCGGGAACGCTCGTGCGGATCAAGGCCACGGGCGAGAGCATCGACATCGTCCGCGGGCTGACCGGGGCGTACGGCGTCACGGTGGGGCCCGACGGCATGGTCTACGTGGGCAACGTGGTGGTGGAGGGCGGTTACCGCATGCTGCGGGTGAACCCCGACACGGGCGAGTGGACCGAGTGGCTCAAGCTCCGCCGCGGCGATTCGCCCCGCATGGTGGTCTTCGGCCTCGACAGCACCGATGCCTACGTCATCTCCGTGGGCCGCGGCACCGTGTACCGGGTGCTGCTCGACGAAAACCTCGACCCCGTCGATGACGCGGAGGAGTACGCCCAGGTCGGCCCGCGCTGGCAGGACGGCCTCGGGATGGATGTGTGCGGCAACCTCTACGTCGCCGAGTTCGACAGCTCGGGCATCTACCGGGTGCGCACCGATGGGTCGGTGGAAACGCTGGTCCGGCCTCGTCAGAAGACCTACGGCCACGGCGTGGAGTTCGGCACCGGCATCGGTGGCTGGCGCGCCGACGCCTTCTACCAGCCCCAGCCCTACGACAACTACACGGTGCGCGAGGTGGTCGTCGGGGTGCCATCGGCCGCCACCGTTCGCACGTGGAGGTAGCTCCGGTTATGTGAATGAAGCTTCATTCATTCCGAGGTTCCCCTTGAGCGCCACCGAATACGTCGTCGACATCCGAGACATCAAGTTCGTCCTCTTCGAGCAGCTGCGGGTGCACGAGGAGCTCGCCAACATCCCGCGCTACGAGAGCTTCGACAAGGACATGTACGAGGCCATCCTCGACATGGCGCGCGATCTCGCCGAGAACACCGTGGCCCCCGTGAACAAGGTGGGCGATCGGGAGGGCGTAAAACTCGATGGCGAGGGCAACGTCACCACCCCCGCCTGCTTCAAGCCCGCCTACCAGGCCATCGCCGAGGCCGGCCTCATCGCCGCCTCCACCGACGCGGAGTTCGGCGGCCAGGGCATCCCCCATGTGATCGACGTGGCCACCCACGAGATGCTCTCGGGCGCCGCCACGGCCTTCAACATGTACCCGGGCCTCACCCGCGCGGCGGCCAACCTCCTCACCTGGGAGGGCACCCCCGCCTGGATTCGTGACACCGCCGTGCACCGCATGCTCGGCGGCCAGTGGGGCGGCACCATGTGCCTCACGGAAGCCGGCGCCGGCACCGCCGTGGGCGACAACCGCGCCCGCGCCGAGCCCACCGCCGATCCGAACGTCTTCCACCTCACCGGCGAGAAGGTGTTCATCTCCGGCGGCGATCAGGACCTCGTCTCCAACATCCTGCACCTCGTGCTCGCCCGCCTGCCCGATGCCCCCCCCGGCACCAAGGGCCTGAGCATCTTCGTGGTGCCCAAGTTCCTGTTCGACACGTCGGGCACCCTCGGCGCCCGCAACGACGCGAAGGTCGTCGGCATCGAGCACAAGATGGGCATCAACGGCAGCGCCACGTGCACCCTCGCGCTCGGCGCCACCGGCACCTGCGTGGGCTACCTCCTCGGCGGGGTGGGCCAGGGCATGGAGATCATGTTCCGGATGATGAACGAGGCCCGCATCGGCGTGGGCGTCCAGAGCCTCGGCCTGGCCAGCGGCGCCTACCAGAACGCGCTCGCCTACACCCGGGAGCGCGTGCAGGGTTCGGCCGTCGAGTCCTTCCGCGAAGCCGACCCGCCCCGCATCGCCATCAACCAGCACCCCGACGTGCGGCGGATGCTCCTGAAGATGAAGTGCCAGGTCGAGGGCATGCGCTCGCTGGTGTACAGCGTGGCCAACCGCTTCGACCGCACCCACCACGGCAACGAAGCGGAGAAGGAGTACCTGCTCGGCCTCGTCGAGCTGATGACCCCCATCGTGAAGTCGCACATCTCCGACCGCGGCTTCGATGTGTGCGTCACCGCCCTGCAGTGCTTCGGCGGCTACGGCTACATCGGCGAATACCCGGCCGAGCAGTACGTGCGCGATGCCAAGATCACCTCGATCTACGAAGGCACCAACGGCATCCAGGCGATGGACCTCCTCGGCCGCAAGATGCGCAAGGGCAGCGGCATGCTGTTCATGGCCTGGCTCAACGAGGCCAACAGCGAGCTGGAGCGCTGCCGCACGGTGGCCACGTTGTCCGACGAGGTGGCGCTTCTCGAGCGCGCGCGCGATCAGCTCGGCCAGACCGCCATGCACCTCGGCATGGTCGGCCAGCAGGGCAACCTGCGCGGCGCGATGCTGCAGGCCAGCCCCTTCCTCGACCTCTTCGGCACCGTGGTCATCGGGCTCCACTGCCTCTGGCAGGCCCGCGTGGCCCACGAGGCCATGCAGAACGGCGCCACGGGCGATGACCTCAAGTTCTACAAGGGCAAGATCGCCAACGCCCGCTTCTACATGAAGAACATCCTGCCGGCGGCCACGGCCATCGCCAAGAGCATCCAGGCGGGTGATGAAACCTGCCTCGAAGAGGGGCTCTTCGAGTAGGGTTCACGGGCGTGGCGGCGTGCGGCTCCGGCTGCCGCCGCCTCCCGGCGGCCCGGGTCGGCCCGCGATCGGGCGGCCCTTCAGGCCAGCGCCAGCACGTCCGCGGGGGGGATGTTCCGCCCGGACATGAAGTCCGCGAGCAGCTTGCGGGCGGCCGCGAGGTCGCCGTCAAGGCCGGCCGCGCGCCTCGCTTGCAGAAGCAGCGCCCGCTCGCGCACGCCGAGGCGCCCGTCGATCACCGACGCGATGGTCAGGCAGCGCACCGCGAGGCGCCGCTCCGCTTCCGGCAGGCCGGCGATCACGCTCAGGAAGCGCTCGGGGGAGTCGATCTGCCGGCCGGGGGGCACCTCCCCAAGCCGGGCGCGCAAGAGCCGGAGCATGACCACGTGGTTGGGGTGCAGGTCGCGGCTGCGCACCACGCAGGCGCCCACGGCCTTGAAGCAGGCCGCTCGCCCATCCACGCTCGGCTCGGGGCACTCCGACGCCGCCACCCGGTACATCTCGAGCGCTGCCGAGGGGCCCATCACCCGCACGCGGCCTTCGCGGAGCACGAGCCAGGTGGTGACCACGTTCCAGACGGCGTTCACGGGCACCGCGGCGAAGGCGAGCAGGAAGCGCGTGGCCGCGCGACCGATCGCCCGACGCAGCAGCACCTTCACGAGGAACGTCGAGGCCGCCACGCGCCCCTTGTAGGCGAGCGAGGCCAGCAGGAGCTGGGCGCGGCTGGCCTCCCGCCGGGGGTCCACCCCGAGGTCGGGCTCCATCGGATTGGGGAGCTCGAGCGCCGCGCGCGTGAGCGCGAGCGCCGTCGGAAAGCCTACGGCGCCCTGCAACGGCGTGCCCGCGGCCCGGCCCTGTCCGCGCACCGCCGCGAGGCTGATCCCGAACAGCGACGCGATCTCCACCCCCGTCACCAGCGCGAGCACCGGCCCATAGGCCGCCCAGAAGGCGATCGTCTCCGAACGGCCGGCGAGGTCGGGGAGGGGCCCGAGGAGCGGGAGCGCCCGCACCTCCGCCCAGCCGGCGAGGAGCGCGCTCAGCGCGCCCACCACGAGTGAACCCACAAGCGCGCGCCGCTCCGCGCGACGCACGCCCGCGCGCTCCACGTCGTCGAGCACGTGCACCTCGGCATCGAGGGACTCCTCCCCCGGAGCCGCCACCACCCGCAGGCCGAGGCGCTCGAGGCTCGTCAGCCTGCTGGTGCGGGGTTCCGACACGCCCGACGACTATTCGTCCGTCGACTCGGCTTCCATGCGGTTGTTGTCGGTCCGCTTGAGGCTCTTCTTCTTCTTGCCCTCTTCCGCCGGGGCCACGACACACTTCGTGCTCGCGTCGACCGGCGCGACCGCGGCGGGCGTGGTGGCGATTACGCCCGGGGTCTCCGCCACCGGAGCCACGGGGGCCACGACGCAGGGCAGGGCCGCGGCGTCGGGGGCGGTCGGGGCCGTAGGAGCGGCCGGGGCCTCGGGGGCCGCGGGCGCGGTCGGCGCGGCGGGAGGGTTGGCGAGGGCGGAAAGGACGAAGGCGAGCAGCATGGAGGCTCCGGTTTCGGCAGCGATAACCCCGCCGGCCGGCAGGATCATCCGGTGACCAAAAAGGACGCCGCTGCGGGAACGCTGGGGTTGCCAGAGCGGTTCTTCAGGCGTACCCGGCGCTCCTGCCCCTCCGATGTTAGCCACGCGTCCGATGGAGACCTCCCTGATGCTTCTCTCGCTGCTCCTGCCCATCACGACCGCCCACGCCGCCTCCTGCGACAAGCAACTCGCCGCGGTCAAGGCCGCAGGTTCCGCCGAGGTGGCCGAGGCGTGGGGGTCGCTCGCCAAGTGCGACAAGGCCACCGCCGAGGCAACCTTCAACGACGCGCTCGGTCGCGCTACCGACGTGGATGGCCTCAGCGCGCTCGCCTTCGTGGCGATCGAAGGCCAGAGCTGGAAGCCCATGTGGGGCGCCCTCGGCAAGATCAGCAACTACGAAGCCCGCGACGAGGTGGCCCAGGCCGTCGGCGCCGCCTGCGTGGAGCGTCCGCTCGTCGTCACCTTCCTCCAGGGCGCCTACGGCGGCCTGCGCGACATCGAGTTCCAGCAGTGGGATGATGCGTTCGTGGCCTGCGAAGATCCGGCGCTCACCGCCTGGATGGAGAAGGAGATCAAGCACCCGCCGAGCAAGAAGTTCGACGAGAAGTTCGTCAACCTGATGGCGATCTACGTCAAGAAGCTCAAGCTCGACTCGCTCCCGGCGCTCACGGAGGGTGCCATCGCGGCGGCCGCCTCCGGCCCCTTCGAGGCGGTGCTCTTCAAGATCGGCGAGGCCGCCCAGCCCGACATGGGCGCATCGAACACGCCCGAGAACCAGGCGAAGTTCGAGGCCGCCATGGTCGAGGTGGCGAGCAAGGTGGGCAAGGAGCAGGCGCTCCAGGTGGCGAGCCAGCTCGCGAACAACGGCTCCGAAGCCGCGGCGGCCAAGCTCCTCCCGGTGCTCTACGGCAGCGTGGCCAAGGGCGGCGTCTACACCTACGGCGCCGCTGCGGTCGAAGCGGGCGACTGCTCCGGCAAGAAGCAGGCGATCCTCCACGTGGCCGCCGTCGAGGAGCCCGGCACCCGCTGGAGCATCCTCCGCGACCTCGAGCCCGCCCTCCGCTCGGCCAAGCCCAAGCTGAAGGGCTGTACCATGGAAGAGCCGTGGCCCGTCGTTCACACGCCCACCCCGGTGGCCGGCAAGTCCGACATCGATGGCTGGCTCGATGGCGTGCAGAAGGACTGGGAAGGCCGCGGCTATGCGGTGAAGGTCCAGAAGGAGAAGAACGTCGTCCTGCCCGCGGCCGGCTGAGCCGCCCCGTTCGGTACCCCGCCCCACGGCGCGCGGCGCCGCGGCGGGGTTAGCCGGCCCGCATGTCGCACATCGAGCTCGCCGAGCGCTACGGCGCCCGCAACTACCACCCGCTCCCCGTCACCCTCGTGCGCGGGGAGGGCGAGTGGGTCTGGGATGATGCCGGCAACCGCTACCTCGACATGCTCTCGGCCTACTCGGCCGTGAACCAGGGTCACCTGCACCCGCGCGTGGTGGCCGCTGCCACTGCGCAGCTTGGCCGCATCGCGCTCACGAGCCGGGCCTTCCACAACGACCGGCTCGGCCCCTTCCTCGCGCGCCTCGCCGCCGTGTCCGGGTTCGCGCGGGTGCTGCCGATGAACACCGGCGCCGAGGCCGTGGAAACGGCGATCAAGGCGGCGCGGAAGTGGGCCTTCCAGGTGAAGGGCGTGCCCGCCGACGCCGCGGAGATCGTGGTGGCCGAGGGCAACTTCCACGGGCGAACCACCACCATCGTGGGCTTCTCCACCGAGGAGCAGTACCGGCTCGGCTTCGGCCCGTTCACGCCGGGCTTCCGCGCCGTTCCGTTCGGCGATGCGGATGCCCTCGAGGCCGCGATCACGCCCCGCACGGCCGCAGTGCTGCTGGAGCCCATCCAGGGCGAGGGCGGCGTGATCCTGCCGCCCCCGGGCTACTTCGCCCGCGTCCGGGAGCTCTGCACCCGCCACAACGTGCTCCTCATCCTCGACGAGATCCAGACCGGCCTCTGCCGCACCGGCCGCACCTGGGCCTTCGAGCACGAGGGCATCCGGCCCGACGCCATCTGCGTGGGCAAGGCGCTCGGCGGCGGCATCTACCCGGTGAGCGCCTTCTGCGCGGACAGCGCGGTGATGGACGTCTTCACCCCCGGCGACCACGGCAGCACCTTCGGCGGCAACCCCGTGGCCTCCGCGATCGGGCTCGCCGCGCTCGACGTGCTCGAATCGGAGCACCTCGCCGCGCGCGCCGCCGAGAACGGCGCCTGGCTGATGGCGGAGCTGCGCCGGCTGCGCACGCCCGTGGAGGTGCGCGGCCGCGGCCTCCTCATCGGCGTGGAGCTCGACCGCGATGCGCGCCCCGTGTGCGAGGCGCTCATGCGGCGCGGAATCCTCTGCAAGGACACCCACCACACCGTCGTTCGCTTCGCGCCCCCCCTGGTGGTGGCGCGCGAGGCTCTGGAGCACGCTATGGGCGTGATCGCCGAGGTGATGCCATAGCCCGCGTCGAGTATGACTACCCCTACCGCCTGAAACTCATCCACGGCGACTTCGCGGAGCTGCGCCTCGAGCGGAAGGGCCGGACCATCGTGTTCGACCCCATCACGCCCCCCGAGGAGCTCGACATCGTCGTGCTCACCGGGCCTTCGCCCCCGCGCCTCCGCGGCACGCTCGCCGCGCTCAAGCAGGGGCGCACGCTCACCGTGGTGGCGCCGGAGCCCATCTTCGAGCACCTCGCCCGGCAGGGCAAGGTGGTGGGCGGCCCCGGCCCTCGCACCATCGAGGACCTTCGTATCGACGGCATGCTGTACTCGCCTGCACCCGGCAACGCGGGCGCGCTGGCCCCCTTCCAGCGGGCGAGCGTGGCCGCCGCCCACCCGGCCGCCGCCCTGCGCCGTCTGGCCGAGACCGCACGCGGCGCGAGCGGCGAGCCGTGGATCGTGGAGCTCACCTTCGGCGACGGCGCCCGCCTGCTTCACCTCGACCTCTCGCTCCACCAGCGCGCCGACGATCAGTGGGTGAGCCGCGCCGCCGCTCGCTTCGGCAACCCCGAATGGATCATCGTCGGGGCCGCCCACGGCGAGGGCCCCGGCCTCCTTCGCTGGCTTCCCCGCTTCGGCCCGAACCGGGTGCTGTTGGCCGAGCTGGTCAACTCGGAGCGCCGCGAGCTGGGCCAGACCACCGAGCTGGTCACGCCCTGGCGCGATCGCCTGATGGCCGCGGGCGTCGATGCCCACGTCTTCGCCACCCAGACCAGCTTCCGCTTCGAGTAGGCCGTGGAGCCCGAGGCCGCCTGGCGCTACCTGCGCGGGATCAGCCGAGGGCTTCGCCGCGGCACCACCTTCCCGAAGGAGAGCCGCGTTCCCGCGGTGGCGGCGCCCGGCGGCACCCGGGTGCTCGACCGCGCCCCGCGTGGCACGGCGGCCCTCGCCGCGTGGGAGCTGGTGGAGCACCGGTGCGCCTTCCCTGGCCTCGCCGCCCCGCTCACGGTGCTCCAGCTCAGCGACGTGCACATCCGCGGAGTGGACCCGGCGCTGCGCGCGCTCTGCGCTCGCATCTCCACCCTGAAGGCCGATCTCGTCGTGCTCACCGGCGATGTGGTCACCCGGGGCTGGACCCGCGAGGCCACCGACCTCTTCTTCTCCGCCCTCCCGCGGGCCGCGCTCGGCACCTGGGCCATCATGGGCAACTGGGAGTACTGGGCGCAGGCGCCGCCCGACACCTGGCGCTTCGTCCTCGGCCGGCACGGTATCACCCTGCTGCTCGACGAATCCGCCGCGCTCGGCCCGCTGCACCTCGTCGGCACCGACGACGCCCTCGCCGGCCGCCCCGACCTCGACCGCGCCTTCGCCGGGGTGCCCGCAGGCACCCCCTCCCTCGTCCTCACGCACTCGCCCGCGTTGTTCGACCGCATCGCCGGGCCACGCGCCCCCCTCGTGCTCGCGGGTCACACCCACGGCGGCCAGGTCGTCCT
Organism: uncultured Pseudomonadota bacterium; assembly: GCA_903885375.1. Taxonomy (GTDB): domain Bacteria; phylum Myxococcota_A; class UBA796; order UBA796; family SXON01; genus SXON01. The sequence continues at coordinate 423 of CAISIK010000199.1, read as the reverse complement.
CCCCGGACTTGGCAGCTTCTTCCTGCCTCGCGGCAGCGGCGCCTACCCCTGGGGCTGGTACCGCTCGGGCGGCTCCCACCTGTTCGTGAGCCGCGGCCTCGGCTGGTCGGTGGCCCCCATGCGCGTGCGCTGCCCGCCCGAGATCGCGCTCATCCAGCTCGATCCAGCTTGGTTTCCGACCTGAAGGGCCGTCGGGGCGACTCGCCGCGACCCACCTCGGGTTTCCGCGCCTTCGCCGCGAGTCGCAGCGCCGCCGGGGCGCCGATCTCGGGGGCAAAAACACCGACCGCCGGGCCCGAGCCGCTCGCGCTTGCGCGCTGACGGTTCGGACTCGGCGGTGGTGCCCTTGCGCCTCCTTGCGGAGGGGTGGGGGTAGGCGCCCGGGCTGGGCCAGGGGTGAACTCCCTTCAGAGCACCACGCGG
>CAISIK010000198.1 GCA_903885375.1 uncultured Pseudomonadota bacterium | reverse complement strand
CCGGCGGGCGGAGGGGTTGCCGAGCGGCCGGGCCTGGTCGAGGAGGAAGCCGTGGGAATCGCGCCCGCAGCGGCCCACGATCTCGTAGATCCGGGTGAGCGAGGGGCGGGCGCAGCCGAGCGTGTCCACATCGAGGTGGCGGGCGAATTCCCCGATGTCGCCGAAGGGCTCCGCCACCCGCGCGACGACCTCGACGAGGGCCAGCGCGAAGGCGCACCCGAGCGCGACCGCCGCCCCGCGCCGCCGCACTGCCCCGGTGGCGCCGCGAATCGCGGCGGGACCGCCCACCCCGAGGTGGGGCGGACGCGATTCGCCCCCTTCCCTCACTCGACCATCATCTCGCCCATCATCCCATCCTCGGCGTGCTCGAGGATGTGACAGTGGTACATCCAGTCCCCGGGGTTCCAGAGGTCGCTGCCCACTTCCGTGGATGTGAAAACGGCATTGACCCCGGCAGCAGTGTCCAGTATGCTCAACGGATGGTCGGCCCCCCCCCCCCCCCCTCTGGTGACTTCCGAAGGCGTGCCCGCCCCGCCGGCGCTGGTCGCTGAGCTGCGCGAACTTCAGCATGAAGAGCGGCTGGTCCTCACGCAGCGGGAGCTGCTTGAAGCGCGCGCCGAGAACGTCAGGCTCCGGAAGGAGCGCACGCTGCGGGAGGTGGCCCGGGCCACGGGCCTTTCCGGAGGCCTGCGCATCGATCTCGTTTCCGGCATGGTGGCCGCGCAGGCGCTGGAGAACTCCGATGGCTGACCATGTGATCAGCGCCACGGGCGATGTGGTCTTCCACATCAACAACGCCGCCGCGGGCCTCGGCGCGGACGTTTGGGAGGTGTGGAAGCGCACCGACATGAAGGTTCAGTTTCGTGTGCTGGAGGATGGCGTGGTGTACCCGACGCGAGAACTTCGCCGGGGCGCGCCGCTGGTGTTCTCGGACAGCGACACCGGCTCGGCGGACTTCGCCTACTTCAAACGTGAAGCGGTGACGCGGCTCACCTTCCGCTACGACTCCTCGCAGGTGTTCGTGGAGACGCCCGCCGGCGGCGACATCAACCTGGCGCTCGACGCGCCTTCGGTCAGGTTCATCCCCGACGCCGACGCGGACAGCGGGCCGAACTTCGTCCGCGTCCGCAACGGTGCCGGCAACGACCGGCTGGTAATTGGGGATGACCTGTCCATCGCCTGGCACGACACCACCAACACCGCCCAGATGGCGCACGTGGTCAGCGGTAACGACGTCACCCTCACCATCGGGCGCACCGCAAACCTCCAGGGCAAGCTCAAGCTGCGCGCACAGCGAGCGGGCGCTGTAGACCGGGCTGGAGTCCTGGAGCTGTCGACCGAGAACGGCTCCCGCGCCTTCCTTTGGGTGAACACTTCGGGAGCTCTCATGCTGCACACGAGCGATCCCGCAGCGGACGATGCGCCGACCGGGTGTGTCGTCGTCGGAACGCAGTCCTAAAGGAGCGCGCGGATGCCCACAGTGTACGAACAGGGTCCCGACAACGTCATCGTGTGGATCAACAGCGGCGGTGCAGTCGACGCCGGCGAGGTCTTTCAGGTCAAGCACCTCAACACTGGCCAGCCGCCGGTGATCTTCGAGGTGCGGGAGTCGGGCGACGTGGTGATCTACGGCGCCATACGCCGCCGGGGAACGCTCACCGTCCACAACACCACATCCGGCGACGGGACGATCTGCACCTTCAAGCGGGGCGGCAACGAAATGCTCGCCATCGAGTACCAGGCGGCGAACGGCGTCATCCTGGCGGGGGCGGCTGGCCTGGACTACGATCTGGTGTTCCGGTCGGCCAACGACCTGGCGTTGACCGCCTCGTGGATGGGCGTCATTCCGGCAGGCGGCGGCGACTCCGTGGAGGTCGTGGACGGCGCTCTCTGCGCGTCGACCAGCTCCGCCATCACCATGTGGTGGGTCGCCAATGAGCCGACTGGGGCGGAAGTGGACGCCCTGCTTCGGGTCGGAAACCCCTTGGGTGTACGCGGCATCGTGCGCATCGCGGCCGACACAGCGGCGGGCAAGCCGGGGCTGTTGATCATGGAGGATCAGAACGGCGCGGACTGGTTTCTGTGGGTGGACACCACCGGTTTGTTGAGAGTTCGAAGCTCCGACCCGGGCACAAACGACGCACTGCCAACCGCGATCAACACGCAGACATAGGAGCGCGGCATGGCCGACACCATCATCGGAAGCGCCGACAGCATCATCGCCTGGTTCAACAACGACGTCCCGGTCGACGTCGGCAATGTGTTCAAGGTGCAGAAGCGCGCCGGCGCCATCCAGGTCTTCCGGGTCGACGAAGACGGCAATGTGTTGTTCGCCGGCGACGTCATCCGCGACCAGGCGATCTCCTTCGAGAACTCGCTGACCGGGAGCGGGAGCATCGTCTCGTTCCAGAAGGACGGCATCGAACGTATGAAGATCATGTTCCAGGCCGCCACGAACACCACCAGCGTCAGCGCCGGCTCCGAGCTTCGTGTGCGGAGCGCCAAGGACATCATCCTTCAGCTCGATCACGACTCCGATGGCACCGCCAACTTCCTCGTCGGCCCCTCGAGCGCCGACCCCTTCTTCACCGTGGCCGAGAGCGGGGATTGCGCGCTCAAGTACGGGAGCGTCACCTCCTTCGACCTGAGCGGCGGACAGCTCACGGTTGGCGACGGCGCGGAGGCGCGGGGACACCTTCTGCTGTACAACGATGACACATCGGGTCCTGACCGTGCACCGCTCCTTATCCTGGAGGACAAGACGGGGACGCCCTGGTACTTCTGGCTGGACTCGACGTCGGACCTGCGGGTACGAAACATTGACCCTCAAGGGAATGACCTAACGGGCGCGGTCGTGGGCGCCTGATGCTCTCCGTGCTGCTGGGATGCTCGCCGGAGTATCAGCCCCAGGGCTCGCCCTCCATGCCGGCTTCGCCTCCAGCGGAATGCGAAAGCACTGAGGAACCAAGGGAGTTCGTCGCCTCACCCGCGTCCTGCCCGCCGCAGGAGGTCGACCTGCAGCTCCTCTGGAACGCCGCGGAGGCGCCGCTCCTCAGCGGTGCGTACCATTCGAGGGCGGCGCTCGTGGTGGCACCGCTCTGGGACTCCAACCTCGACGGCGCCGTCACCACCAAGGACGATCTGGTAGTCTTGGCCCACGCCTTCAGCGACCTGTCGGGTTCGGACACCTCCGACATGCTCGTCCTCGACGGCGCCAGTGGCCGGCTGCTGACGTCGTGGCGGGCGGAGGGCTTGCCGCATCCGCTCATCGGCACCCCGGCGGTCGGCCGCCTTCGCCCCGGCGAGGCGCCGAGCGTGGTGTATGTTTCGCAGGAGCGCGAAGTCATCGCGCTCGACGCGGACTTCCGTGTCCGCTGGACCACCGCCGTCCAGCCCTACATCAATCCCATCGGCCATGAGGTCTCCCTGGTGGACCTCGACGATGACGGCGTCCTGGAGGTGGTTGTGCCACCGTACCTGTTCGACGCTACGGGAGCGGCGCTCGGTCGCTTCGAGGTGGATCTGGATCCGAATGACGATGACATCGACTACTTGTTTGGCGCAGATTTCTACGACCTGGACCACGATGGGCGGGGAGAGATACTCTTCCCGATGGCATGGTTTGGCGCTGACTTTTCGCCCCGGTGGTCGGTGGAGCCCCGCAACGGCACCGCCGTGGCCGCGGGTCGTTGGGAGGGCCGCGTCGAGGTGTTCTCGCACACTTCCGACACCGGCGGCAGCGAAACAGATGATTACTCGACTGTCGAGATGTACGACGCAACCGGGCAGCATATCTGGACCGAGACGGGATCGTACGGGAACTACGGCCACGCGGCGCTGGGCGACCTCGACGGCGACGGCCTTCCGGAGGTCGTGGTCGGTACGTACGGCGAACTCATCGCCTACACCGGCGGCGGTCCGCGATTGTGGACGGTGGACACCGACCGCACGGGCTCCGCGTCAATGGCCCCTACCCTCTTCGACTTTACCGGCGACGGTCTCCTCGACGTCGCGTACGCCGGCGAGTTGACCTTCCTGCTGGTCGACGGCGCGACTGGGGAGGTGCTGTTCGAGGACTCCCGACGCTGCTCCACGGCCGATCGCGGGCAGCCCATCATCGCCGACCTCGACGGCGACGGCAGCGCCGAGCTCCTCGTGGGCACCGGCCCCTGCGACGACGATCCCGGCGGGGTGAAAGCCTACACCAGCCGGGATCGCGCGTGGCGCACCGATGCTCGCCTCTGGCCGATGAGCGGCTGGCGCTCAGGGCAGTACGACGACGACCTCGTGAGCGAGTCCGTGGCCGAGTACAGCGCGCGCGACTCCATCCTGCGCGGCCAGGAGCGCGCCGAGTGGGAAGTGATCCGGCCGCGACTCGACGGGTGGTGCCGGAACGCGGACGGCACGCTCGAAGCGCTTGTCTCCGTCGAAAACGTCGGCGGCGTAGCCAGCGACGGCCTGGTGCTGCGAGCCGACCAGGGGGGAGCGCATGTAGATGTCGTGCCGCTCCCCACAGCGCTGCCAGCGGAGACCGGGTACGGCCAACTTCGTCTGCAAGTGGACGAATCCGCCGGCGAAGTGACGCTGGATGTCTTCCGGGCCGACGGGCGCGCCATCTGCCCGACGCTGAGCACGCAAAGCGTTGACTTGCCCGTCTCCGGCTGAGCGTCGGCAACGGCGCCTCCCGGCGGCCCCGAGTCATTGAAGCGGCCGCCGGCCCCCCACCCACCCCAGCTCGGGGTGGACGCGGTCGCCGCGATTCGCGCGCCGCCTCACCCGCCCGACAGCATCGGGACCCACTGCTCCACCGAGGCGTCGCCGTCGTCGGCGAGGGTCTGTGCGTTCATGGGGGTTCCGGCCTCGGAGGCTCTCGACAGCGGCCACCCCGAAAGGTTCCGGCCCTCCCCCCTCACCGCATCGCCGCCGCCACGTCCTCCACGAAGGTGGCCGCGATGTCGGCCTGCACGGCCTCGCGGGGGTGGATCGCAT
>CAISIK010000197.1 GCA_903885375.1 uncultured Pseudomonadota bacterium | reverse complement strand
CCGCGCCCGCAAACCCTGGGCCGACCTCACCCCAGCGGCCTACGCCCAGCGCGCCACCGCGGCCGCCGCAGCGGTGTAGCTCCGCTCCAACGGAAACTCGTGCTGGTGCCGGACCATGGGGTCCGCCGGGGGTTTACGTCGTTTCGCACAGCTGCCGTCCCGCGCGCTCGCCCAGTTGGCCTCGCGATGAGGAGGGATGGTCCACAATCATGTTCCTGCGAAGTGGTAGCCGACGCGGGACGACTGCAGTGAAAAACCGTCGGGATCCGACAGGCCTGCACGGCGAGCTGGCGCGACCACGACTTCGACATCGAGTGCGATGCCATCGCCGTGACCACCTACGACTTCGCCTTCACGGTGGTGGACACGGATGGGCACGTGTCGGCGCCGCTCGTCGTGCCGGGCGCGGTCGTGGAGGAGTAGGGAGGATCGGGGCGGTGCGCCGGGCCGGTCACCGGGGTGGGCGCGGGCAGGCGCGCACCGCGGCGGCGCCACGGAGGCGCCGCGATGACCGGCGACCGGGCCCGCCCCGAGGTGGGGCGAACGGTCATCGCCCAGTACCGACCTCAGTCCGGCCACCACGCAGCGCCGTCCTCGGCCTCCACATCGGGGGCCCCCAGCTCCTCCGTGAGCCGCGCGCGTGCGGTCCCGAACGCGACGATGACCTCCGTTGCCGGCTCCGGCCGCCCCGGGTCGGGCCGGTTGGGGTCGTTGCGGAGCCCGCGGCCCGTGACCCGCTGGTAGAAGAAGGGGGCTTGCGGGTTGGGAGAGCCGACCACGCGGACCGGGAGGCCCGCAGGCGCGCGGGAGAGGGTGGCGTAGATGGCCGGAGCCGCCGTGGGGGTGCCGGGCAGGGGGGTGCGGGCCGGGCTCAACGTCAGGGCCTCCCCGGCCACGAGCAGCGCGGCCACCCCGCCGACGTGCCGCCAGCGGCGCCCGAGGCGCTGCACGCCGCGGGCCGCGAGCCCCACGAGGACGAGCTGGCCGAGCAGCATCAGCCGCGCGTGGTTTCGGAGCTGGTTGCCGCCGGGGAGCGCGTGCAGCACCGTTGCCGCGGGGTTGGTGATTCCGGTCGGCGTGCCCGCGAACGAGTAGCTGTCGCCGGGAGCGACCGCCATGCACGCCGCCACTGCCAGCCATCCCGCCGGCGTGCCGCCCGCCGCAGCGAGCCCCAGCGTGGCCACCCCGAGGTACACGGGATGCTCGCGGAGGGCGGCGCCGCCGAGGTCCTCCTTGCCCGGGCTCAAGAACGAGGCCACGTCGGCCCCGCGCCAGGGGTTCACCCGCCAGTGGGGCTCCGGGGCGGGTGTGGCGGCGCGTGCGCCGGTGCGGAGCCGGCCGGAGAAGGGCGCCGCCGCCCCGAGGGCGAGCGCGGCGGCGAGGACCAGCGCACCCGCCCGGACGGCGAGCTCCCGCCCGCACCCGCGTCGCAAGGCCAGGAGCGCCATGCCCACGCCGCCCATCCACCCGAGGTAGAGCCCGCACCCCGCGAGCGCCCCCACACCGAGCGCCGCCCGCCACCACCGGCCCTCGGTGGCCCAGGCGAGCACCCACGCGAGGAGGCCGATGGCGAGGTCCTCGCTGAGGCCGCTGGTGATCGAGCCGAGGAAGATCGGCATGAGCGGGGTGGCGACCGCGGCGAAGGTGGCGTTGCCCCCCCAGGCCTTCGCCAACCGGGCCCCGCCCGCGGACGCGAAGACGATGGCGAGGACGACGCGCAGGTTCCACGCCGCGTCGACCCCCACGAGCTTCGCGACCCCGCCGAGGAGCCAGGTGGGGAGCGGATCGATCACCGGCCAGTTTGCGGCCCCGGCCACCGTGACCGTGCCGCTCGGCCAGGCGGGCCAGCCGTCCGTGGCCCAGCCGAGGACCCAGGCGTGGCCGAACGTCTCTGCGCCGGCGGAGCCGAGCAGCTCCCCACGCCAGAGGGCCGGCGCGCACAGGAGCCCGGCGATGGCGACGCCGATCAGGACGGCGCGCCTCATCGGGGCGCGCTCAGGTGCCGAGCGTGTTTCCGCAGAAGGTGATCTCGGTGGTGTAGCCGCTCGACGAGCTCACCACGTGGCGCGTGGACACGATGTAGTACTTGCCGTTGTGGGGCATGTTCAGGCCCTCGAACTCCACGATGGCGCCGGCGTAGAGCGCGTCGTTGCCATCCACGATGCAGGAGCCGCGAGCGAACTGGCGCGCGAGCCGGTTGAGCTCGGCCTTCGCCACGTCGGTGGCCATGGCCTGCGAGCCCACGGGCACGTCGGTGATGTAGGCGATCTGTTCGCCGAACTTCGACTCGCTGAGCGCGGGGCCCCCCTGACCGCCACCGATGGTCTCGATGTCCCCCGAGGAGGCGGTGCCGACGATCTCCTTCTTGGTTCGGATGTCCCAGCCGCGGACGATCACCTTGGTGACCTGATCCTGGGAGTTGAAGTTCATGCGGAGGCTGCGCAGGTTGCTGCCCATGCCGATCTTCACGGGCGTCGTGCTCAGGCTCGCCTTCTTGAAGTGAAGCGTGCCCTCATCCACCGTGACCTGGAAGTTGTTGCGGGCCGCGAGGCGCTTGAGGAACGTGAGGTTCGACTCGTTCCGCTGCAGCACGTAGGCATGCGTCTCGGTCGTGGGATCGGCCTTCACGCTCAGCTTGCTCTCGGCGCCCACGGTCTTGGCGATGTCGGCGTCGGTCTTGTCGTTGAAGGTGCGGGTCTTGCGACCGCGGGCGAGGCGATGGGCGTTGTCGAGGCCGCGGATGGTGATGGCGGCCACCCCATCCATCGTCCAGCTCGGCTCCAGCGCCGTGATCTCGCCCTTGAAGAGGGTGCGGTCGCCCGCGCCCATCTTGACCTCGACGGCGCCGCCGATCTCGGCCTGCCACTTGGGCGAGCCCTCCACGCCGTTGATGCGGAGCGTGAGCATCTCCACCATGTCGACATGGTCTTCGACGACGATGGACTCGACGCCGTCGTTCTGGGTCTGGGTGAGCTCCTGGCTTCCCAGGATCACCTTGTAGCTGGTGGCGCTACGCGTTTGGGCGGCCATGGGGGACTCCGATCAGAAGAGCTTCTTGAGGGCGTCCTGCGCGGCCTTGCTCGCCGCGCCGGTGACCGCCTTGGTGGCGCTGGACTTCGCGGCCGATGCTGCCGCCTTGCCCGCGTTGCTCGCGTTCCCCGAGAGCACCGCCTGCACGGCGGCGTTCGCGGCGTTGCTCGCGGCGGCCTTGGCGGCCTTCTCCACGGCTGCGGCTGCGGCGCTAGCCGCGCCGCTGGTGGACTTGCTCGGGATGGACAGCACCTGCCCGGTGAGGTCGCTCATCGGGTCGGTGATGCCGTTGGCCGCGGCCACGGTGCGCGCGTCGGAGCCGGCCGCTGCCGCAACCTGGCTCAACGTCTGGCCGCCCTTCACATCGACCAGCTTGATCTTGGCATCACTCGCCCGCGAGGACGAGCCCGCGCCCGCGAACTCCGCCAGCTCCCACTGCTTGAGCTTCACGCTGCAGCGGGCCCGCACGGCGGTGCCGTCGGAGGCGAACATCAGGTAGGTGACGTTCACGCTCTCGATGACACACTTCATCTCGAAGGTGCCCCACGTGAACTTCAAGGCCGGCGGGCGCTTCTTGTCGAGCTCGGCCGGCTCGCCCTGGGCGGGCTTGACGTTCGCGTTGGTGAGCGCGAGCAGCTTCTCGACCCAGACCTTCTGGACGTTGGCGCCATCCATCGTCGTATCGAACATCAGATCGAACGACGCCGTCATGGGCGCGCCCTTCTGGAACTGGATGGGGTTGGTCGAATTGCCCTGGGTCTTCGCTTCCTCCCAGGTCAGCGACTTCTCCACCCGAAATTCCTTCGGGTTGTACTGCACGTCGAAGGCGGTGCCGCCCGCGTCGAGGTTGTAGAACGAAGCCTTGGAGTTACCACCAGTTAGACTCATCGCCATCCTCCGTTCGCCGCTCGCGGCGAAGTTCGAGCTCGCGGTTCACGACTTCCAGCACTTCGCGGGCGAAGGTCTCGATGTCGAGCTTCGATCCCTGACCGCTGGAGCCACCGACGGGGGCCGACCCTTCCGCACGGGCCGCCGCCGTATCTTCTGCCATTCGTACCTGGGCCTGCGCCTCGCTGAGCCGGCGCTCGGTCTCGGCGAGGTGGATCAGGTCGGTGAGCCGCTTGACCAGCTTGCTCACCCGATCGTCGGCCCCGCCGGACCCGCGCACCGTGGCGCTCGCGCGCACCGGCCGGGTGCCTCCGCTCCGCACGGTGGCGCTGGAGCGCTGGGGACCGCTGCTGCCCGGACGGAGCACCGTGGCCTCGGGGGCCGCGATCTCCGGCGCGCGCGTTTGCAGCACCGTACCTTCCGACGCCACCGCGGCGGGGCGAAGCTCCTGCCGGATCTGCTCCACGACCGCGCGCATCGGGTCGGTGAGCGGCACGGGACCGCCCATCTCGCCGGCGCGGGCCGCGATCACCCCGACCACCTGCTCGGCGGTGGTGGCGCGCGCGAGGGACTCGAAGAGGCCCTGCGCCGAACGAACCCGCGGGGCGCCGTCGGACCGGGCGGCCCAGGTGGGGGCGTTGGTGGGGAGCGAAGCCTCGGAGACCGAGGCAAGGGTGGATTCGAGGGACGGGCGAGCCGCGCGGGGGGCGATGACCGCCGCCTGCGCCTCGGCGCCCTCGCCAGGGCGACCCCCGCTCAGGGGGAGCGCCTCCGGCGCCCCCGCGCGGGTG
>CAISIK010000196.1 GCA_903885375.1 uncultured Pseudomonadota bacterium | reverse complement strand
GGTCGAGATGGTCATGCCGGGCGACCGCGTGGAAATGACCATCGAACTCATCACCCCCATCGCGATGGAGAAGCAGCTCCGCTTCGCCATCCGCGAAGGTGGAAAGACCGTCGGCGCCGGTGTGGTTGCCGAGATCATCGCGTAGGAGCTGAACATGGCCTCCGCCAATCGCATTCGCATCCGCCTCAAGGCCTACGATCACAAGCTGCTCGACAAGTCGGCGCGTGAGATCGTTGACACCGCAAAGCGCACCGGGGTGAACATCCGCGGTCCGCTTCCGCTGCCGACCACCATCTCGCGATGGACGGTTCTCCGCAGCCCGCACGTGGACAAGAAGTCCCGTGAACAGTTCGAGCGGCGCACGCACCACCGCATGCTGGACATCCTCGAGCCTACCCAGGCCACCGTGGACGCCCTCATGAAGCTCGATCTGAGCGCGGGTGTGCACGTCGAGATCAAGCTCTCCTAGGCCCCCGAGGAACTCATGGCCACGGTCGATGTCTACAATCTTGCCAAGGAACGAGTCGGTTCAGCCGAGCTCGCCGAGGCCGTCTTCGGAGTCGAGGTCAAGGAACACTTGTTCCACCTCGTCGTCCGTGCCCAGCTCGCCGCTCGGCGCGCCGGAACCCACGCCACCAAGCAGCGCGCAATGGTTGCCGGCGGCGGCAAGAAGCCCTGGCGTCAGAAGGGCACCGGCCGCGCTCGCGCCGGTTCCACTCGCTCGCCGATCTTCCGCGGCGGTGGTGCGGTCTTCGGCCCCCAGCCCCGCAGCCACGCGTTCCAGGTGAACAAGAAGGTTCGTCGAGCCGCGCTCCGTTCGGCGCTCAGCCGGCGTGCCGGCGAGTCCGCGCTGGTCGTGGTGGACCGCTTCTCGCTCCCTGAGGCGCGCACGCGCCACTTCCGCACCTTCTTGAAGGCCTTCGGCTTCCAGAGCGTGCTGGTGGTTCTGCCGACCATGGACGAGGCGGTGTCGCTCGCGGCTCGCAACATCCCCGGTGTCACCGTTCTTCCGGTCGAAGGGCTCAACGTCTATGACGTGCTTCGCCACAAGAACGTGGCCGTCGCACAGGAAGCTCTGAGCGCGATCGTCGGTCGCCTCAGCACCGAGGTGGCCAATGGCTGAAATCCACGAAATCATCATCCGCCCGATCGTGACCGAACGCTCGGCGCTGGCCGAGTCGACCGAGAACACCTACGTGTTCCAGGTCGGCGAGAGCGCCAACAAGCACGAGATTCGTGCGGCGGTCGAGTCGTTCTTCAGCGTGAAGGTCGAGGACGTGCGCACCGTGCGCGTTCGCGGCAAGTTCAAGCGCTTCGGTCGCTTCTACGGCAAGCGCTCCAACTGGAAGAAGGCCTACGTGAAACTCGCGTCGGGTCACTCCATCAACTTCTTCGAGGCCTGAGATGGGAACCCGTCGCTTCCGCCCCGTGACGCCGAGCAAGCGTTTCCAGGTGGCACCCGACTTTTCGGAGGTCACTGCTGACCGTCCCGAACGGTCGCTCACCGTGCCGCTCAAGCGCACCGGTGGCCGCAACAACACCGGTCGCATGACCCAGCGCCGCATGGGCGGTGGGCACAAGCGCTCCTACCGCATCATCGACTTCCGCCGGAACAAGGTGGATGTGTCGGCGAATGTGGCCACGATCGAGTACGATCCGAACCGCACCGCCCGCATCGCCCTGCTCCACTACGCGGACGGGGAGAAGCGCTACATTCTGGCTCCCCTCGGCCTCAACGTGGGCGACACCGTGGTGGCCGCCGACAACGCGGACATCAAGCCGGGCAACGCCATGCGGCTCGCCTCGGTTCCGCTCGGTACCTTCGTCCACAATGTGGAGTTGAAGGTCGGTCGTGGCGGCCAGATGTGCCGCAGCGCTGGCAGCTACGCGCAGGTCATGGCGAAGGAAGGCAAGTATGTCCTTCTTCGTCTGCCCAGCGGCGAGCTCCGTCAGGTGCTGTCCGAGTGCCGCGTGACCATCGGTCAGGTCGGCAACCTCGAGCACGAGAACGAGTGCCTCGGCAAGGCGGGCCGCGCCCGCTGGCTCGGCTGGCGCCCGTTCGTTCGTGGTACCGCCATGAACCCTATCGACCATCCGCACGGCGGTGGTGAGGGTCGCACCAAGGGCGGCCGTCATCCTGTCACTCCCTGGGGCAAGCCGACGAAGGGGTACAAGACCCGTTCGAAGAAGAAGCCCACCTCTCGCTTTATCGTCAAGCGTCGCCGCTAGGAGCCCAATCCATGGCACGTTCCATCAAGAAGGGTCCGTTCGTTGACCAACACCTGTTCGTGAAGGCCACTGCGGCCCGAGCGTCAGGCGGCAACGCGGCCCGCGTGATCAAGACCTGGAGCCGTCGCTCCACGATCCTCCCCGACTTCATCGGTCTGACCTTCGCCGTGCACAACGGCAAGAAGTTCGTGCCTGTGTATGTCTCCGAAAACATGGTCGGCCACAAGCTCGGGGAGTTCGCCCACACGCGGACCTACTACGGGCATGCGTCTGACCGCAAGACCAGGGTGAAGTGATGGACGCAACCGCATCCCTCCGATTCGCTCGCATCAGCGCCCGCAAGGCTCGCCTGGTGGCCGACGTCGTCCGCGGCAAGCCCGCTGGCGAGGCCGTGGAGGCGCTCCGCTTCCTCGACAAGAAGTCGGCTCCGCTCATCGCGAAGCTCGTGGAGTCCGCCGTGGCGAACGCGGAGCAGTCGGCGAAGCTCGGCAACCGTGAACTCGACATCGACACGCTGATCATCAAGCGTATCGAAGTGGGTCAGGCCTCCGGTCTTCGGCGCTTCCGCCCCCGCGCCCAGGGGCGCGCCACCCCCATCGTCAAGAAGACCGCGCACATCACCGTCGTCGTCGGCGAGGAGTCCTAACCATGGGCCAGAAGGTCAATCCGATCGGATTCCGCGTTGGAATCACGCGTCCCTGGGAATCGAAGTGGTACGCCGAGAAGGACTACCAGCGCTTCCTCCACGAGGACATCCGCATCCGTCGCTACCTCAAGGAAAAGCTGTTCGTTGCCGGCATCTCCAAGATCCGCATCGAGCGTGCCGCGAACAAGGCGAAGGTGTTCATCCACGCCGCGAAGCCCGGCATGGTGATCGACAAGCGCGCGAAGGGTCTCGACCAGCTGCGCGCCGACCTCCAGAAGCTGGTGCAGACTGAAATCTTCCTCAATGTGATGGAAGTTCGCAAGGTCGACACCGACGCGCTCCTGGTGGCCGAGAACATCGCCGCCCAGCTTGAGAAGCGGGTGAGCTTCCGTCGCGCCATGAAGAAGGGGATGACCCAGTCGCGCAAGGCCGGTGCCAAGGGCATCAAGGTGATGTGCGCTGGCCGCCTCGGTGGCGCGGAGATGAGCCGGACCGAGTGGTACCGCGAGGGCCGCGTGCCCCTGCACACTCTCCGTGCTGACATCGACTACGGCTTGGCCATGGCCAAGACGAACTATGGCGTCATCGGCGTCAAGGTATGGATCTACAAGGGCGAATTCACGCCCGGTGAAGAAGACCGCTCTCTCTGAGAGGTAGCGAATATGCTTTCGCCCAAGCGCATCAAGTTCCGCAAGGTCCAGAAGGGCCGTAGCAATGGTCTCGCCTACCGTGGCGGGGACGTTTCTTACGGTGAATACGGACTCCAATCCACCGACCCCGGCCGCCTCACGTCGCGCCAGATCGAAGCCGCTCGTATTGCGCTCACGCGCTACGTGAAACGCGGCGGAAAGATCTGGATCCGCGTGTTCCCGCACAAGCCGGTCACAAAGAAGCCGGCCGAGACCCGTCAGGGTACCGGAAAGGGCAACGTCGAGTTCTGGGTGGCCGTCGTCAAGCCGGGTACCATGATCTACGAAATCGAGGGAGTGACCGAGGAGATCGCCCGCGAGGCGTTCCGCCTGGCGAGCCACAAGCTCCCGCTCGGCACTCGCTTCATCAAGCGCGAGGATCACGTCGGATGAGCACCGTAAATCTTTCCGAGCTCTCGGATGAGCAGCTCGTCCACAGCGAAATGAACGCCCAGCGCGAGCTGGCGGCTCACCAGCTGCGTCACGCCACCGGGAAGCTGGAGAACAACAGCCTCCTCGGGAAGACCCGGCGCGCGATCGCTCGCGCCCAGGGTGAGATTCGTCGGCGCGAAATCGCTGCGAAGCTCGTGAATGGCGCGCTCCGCACCAAGCACCTCGGCTCCTACAAGCCGGCGGCGCTCGGCTCGGCGCCCGAGGCTGGCGGCAGCTTCCTGAAGAACATGCTTGACAGCGAGCAGACCGCGGAGTAATCCGCAGCCTCTCCTCGGAGGGCGGCAACGCCCTCCAACTCGAAGAAGTCCACGGACCGTGGAGACCCTCGAGAAACGCCAACCACCAAACAGGTGAACCATGTCTACCGAGGAAACCAGCGAGGTCGCCGGCGCCGTTGCGCAGCGGCGCCGTACGCTGCTCGGCCGCGTTGTGTCCGACAAGATGGACAAGACCATCGTGGTTGAGGTCGAGCGCACCCACAAGCACGCGCTCTACCGCAAGTACGTGAAGTCGAGCCAGAAGTACAAGGCGCACGACGAAGGCAACGAGTGCAAGCTCAATGACTTCGTGGTGATCGAGGAGTCTCGTCCGCTCAGCCGCACCAAGCGCTGGGTTGTGATCGAGCGTCGTCCGGTCGGGGGTGGGTCTTGATCCAGATGCAGTCCACGCTGGACGTGGCCGACAACTCTGGTGCCCGCAAGGTGATGTGCGTGAAGGTGCTCGGCGGAAGCAAGCGCAAGTACGCCTCCCTGGGCGACGTCATCGTGGTCGCGGTCCAGGAAGCCATCCCGAATGGGAAGGTGAAGAAGGGCGAGGTCACCAAGGCCGTCATCGTCCGCACGGCGAAGGAGGTCCGTCGTCCCGACGGTTCCTACATCCGCTTCGACACGAACTCCGCCGTCCTCCTGGATGGCAAGGGCGAGCCGGTAGGCACCCGTATCTTTGGTCCTGTTGCCCGCGAGCTCCGCGGCAAGCAGTACATGAAGATCGTCGCCCTCGCACCTGAAGTGCTGTGAGGAAGTCATGAAGACGAAACTCAAGATTCACCGCGACGATACCGTGATGGTCATCGCTGGCAAGTTCAAGGGTCGCGTGGGCAAGGTTGTCCGCGTGATCCCCGAGGATTCCCGCGTCGTGGTGGAGGGCGTGGCCCTTCAGAAGCGGCACGTGAAGGCTCAGGGTGATCAGGCCGGCCGCATCATCGAGAAGGAGCGTCCGCTTCACATTTCGAACGTCGCCCTCTGGAACGCCGCCGAAGGGCGTCGGGTCAAGGTCGAGATTCGCAATCACGAAGACGGAAGCCGCCTCCGCGTCGACAAGAAGAGCGGGTCGCCTATCGACCAGGCAAAGGGGTAGACCATGGTTCCTCGTTCGCTAGAGGCGTACCGCAATGCGGTGGTGCCGGAGCTCCAGAAGGAGTTCGGGTATCGCAACGTGATGCAGGTGCCCCAACTGAAGAAGATCGTGCTCAACACCTCGATCAAGGAAGCCACGCAGAACGTCAAGGTTCTGGAGACGGCGGCCGAAGAGCTGGGGTTGGTCACGGGCCAGAAGGCGCAGATTCGTCGCGCTCGCAAGGCCATCGCGAACTTCAAGCTTCGCGCCGGTGTTCCGATCGGCGCGCGGGTCACCCTCCGCGGCCGCCGCATGTGGGAGTTCCTGGATCGTCTGATCCACATCGCTCTCCCCCGCGTGCGTGACTTCCGCGGTATCGATCCCAAGGCCTTCGATGGTCGTGGGAACTACTCGCTGGGTGTCACCGAGCAGATCATCTTTCCGGAAATCAACTACGACCGCGTGTCCAAGGTAACCGGAATGAACATTTCCTTCGTAACCACCGCGAACACCGACGCGGAGGGCAAGGCGCTTCTGAAGCACCTTGGTCTCCCGCTGCGGCAGTAGGGGGCGCCAAATGGCCAAAAAGTCCATGATCGCCAAGGCCGGCCGGCCGGCGAAGTTCTCCGTCCGCAAGAACAACCGCTGCCCTCTCTGCGGTCGTCCTCGCGCTTTCCTCCGTGACTTCAACATGTGCCGCATCTGTTTCCGCGACCTCGCCCTCAAGGGCGAGATCCCGGGCGTGATGAAGGCCAGCTGGTAGGAGCACCCATGGTCACTACCGATCCCATCGCCGACCTCCTCACCCGTATCCGGAACGGTCTCACCGCCCGTCACAAGGCTGTGATCGTCCCCCGGTCCAAGATGAAGCTCGAGATCGTGAAGATCCTCAAGTCCGAGGGTTTCATCGAAGGCTACATCGATCAGGCCGACGCCGAGCGCCCCAGCGTGAAGGTGTTCCTGAAGTACTCCGACGGCAAGGAAGGCGTCATCCAGGGCCTCAAGCGCGTCTCGACTCCCGGTCGCCGTTTCTACGTCGGCAAGGACGAGCTCCCGAAGGTCCGCAACGGCCTCGGCGTCGCAATCATCACCACGCCCCGCGGCGTGCTCACCGACAAGGCGGCCCGTTCGGCCGGCGTTGGCGGTGAGGTTCTCTGCTACGTCTGGTAGGAGCAACCATGTCTCGTATCGGAAAGATTCCCGTCACCCTGCCCGCAGGCGTGACCATGTCGACCGCGGCCTCCGGGCTCACGGTGAAGGGTCCCAAGGGGGAGCTCCGCAGCCCCATTGGCAGCGGCGTTGAGATCTTGCAGGAAGGCGGCGTGGCGCGGGTCGTTCGCAAGGACGACGATCGCCAGGCCCGTGCCAACCACGGCCTCATGCGCGCCCTGCTGAACAACATGGTGACCGGTGTCACGAAGGGCTACGAACGTCGCCTGACCATCACCGGCGTCGGTTTCAAGGGCGAAGTCAAGGGCAAGGACCTGGTCCTGAACCTCGGCTTCTCGCACAGCATCGTGTTTCCGTTCCCTCCGGGGATCACCATCGAAGTCGAGAAGGCCACCACGCTGATCGTGAAGGGCTCGGATCGGGAACTCGTCGGTGAGACCTGTGCCAAGCTCCGCTCCTTCCGCCCGCCCGATGCCTACAAGGGCAAGGGTGTCCGGAACGAAGGCGAGCACATCAAGCTCAAGGCCGGCAAGACGGCGAAGAAGTAAGGTGCAGAATGTCCATCCGTGAAGACCAGGCAATCGCGCGCGGCCGTCGCAAGGCCCGCATCCGCGGCAAGGTGTTCGGTACTCCCGAGCGTCCCCGGCTGAGCGTTTACCGCTCCGCCAGCCACATCTACGCCCAGATCATCAACGACGAGACCGGGGTCACGCTCGCAGCGGCGTCCACGCTCTCGCCGGAGCTGAAGGGTCGTGAAGGGCACGGCGGCAATGCCGACGCCGCTCGCGAGGTGGGTTCGCTCATCGCCGCCAAGGCCAAGTCCGCCAGCATCTCCCAGGTCGTGTTCGATCGCAACGGGTTCCTGTACCACGGCCGCGTCAAGGCGCTGGCTGAGGGGGCTCGCGAAGCCGGACTCGACTTCTAGTTCCATCTCGTCGGCGCTTCGGCGTCGCGGAGTTCCCATGTCAATGCCTACCGGCAAGAAGAATCCGACTCGCAAGGTTGACGCTGATGCGCAGCTGATCGAGAAGAACGTGTACGTCAACCGCGTCGCCAAGGTGGTGAAGGGCGGCCGGCGGTTCTCGTTTGCGGCCCTCGTGGTCGTGGGCAATGGGGACGGCCGGATCGGCATCGGTCAGGGCAAGGCGAATGAAGTGCCCGAGGCGGTCCGCAAGGCCACCGAGCGCGCCCGTCGCTCCATGTTCGACGTGCCCGTGGTCGATGGTACCGTGCCTCACCTGATCCAGGGCCGTTTCGGCGCCGGCAAGGTGCTGCTCCGGCCGGCTACTCCCGGTACCGGCGTCATCGCTGGCCCCGTGGTGCGCGCCCTGCTCGATGCGGCCGGCTACCACAACGTGCTGACCAAGAGCCTCGGCAGCTCGAACCCCTACAACGTGGCGAAGGCCACGGTCGCCGCGCTCAAGCTCGTGGAGTCGCCCGAAATGGTGGCCGCGCGTCGTGGGCTCGCGGTGGAAGACGTCCTCGGCAACTACGATCTGCGCCGCCGCGTGGTCGGCGCTGGCAAGGAGAACGCATGACCCACCTCAAGGTCACGCTCACCCGCTCCTCGATTGGTGCGGATGAGCGCCAGATGGCGACGATCCGGGGCCTTGGGCTCCGTAAAATCGGCGCCTATCGCGTGCTGGAGAACACCCCGAGTGTTCGCGGCATGGTCAAGTCTGTGATGCACCTCCTGACGGTGCAAGAGGTCTCCAATGGCTGATGAACTTAGCCGTCTGAAGCCCGTTCCGGGTTCCCAGACGTCCCGCACCCGCATCGGTCGCGGCCAGGGCTCCGGCCTCGGCAAAACGGCTGGCAAGGGCACCAAGGGTCAGCAGGCGCGCGCCGGCAAGGGCAAGCGCTTCGGCTTCGAAGGTGGCCAGATGCCGCTGCAGCGCCGCCTCCCGAAGGTGGGCTTCCGCAACATCAACGCCACGGACTTCGAGGTCGTCAACGTGGCAAAGCTGAACTCGCTTCCGGCGGGCACGGCGGTCACCGGCGTCTCGCTCAAGGCTGCAGGTATCATCTCTCGTATCGGTCGCGATGGTGTGAAGCTCCTCGGCAACGGCGAGCTCAGCGTGAAGCTGACCGTCCAGCTCGAGAAGGTGTCGGCGAGCGCGCGCGCGAAGGTGGAAGCTGCTGGCGGCGCGGTCGAGGGCGGGGAGTGAAGGCGCGGCTTCGGCCGCACAAACTTGCTTTCGCCGAGGCCGCGTTTAGTCTTTCGGCCCGGAGGACAGGATGACCCGCTGGATCTCAACTATCTGGCGTATGCCGGACCTTCGCAGCCGCGTGCTCTTCACCCTGGGCATGCTGGCCGTGTTCCGGTTGGGCGTGCACATCCCGGCGCCCGGTGTCGACCGCGAGGCGCTCGCGAAGACCATTGAGGAGAACGCGAACACCGCGTTCGGGCTCTACAACATGTTCAGCGGTGGTGCGCTCGGCAACTTCAGCGTCTTCGTGCTGGGGATCATGCCGTACATCACGGCGAGCATCATCATCCAGATTCTCACGGTGGCGATCCCCAGCCTCGAGCGCCTCTCCAAGGAAGGGCAGCAAGGCAAGGGCCGGATCACGCAGTACACCCGCTATGCCACCATCGGCATCGCGCTGGTGCAGGGCGTCCTGATGGTCGCGATCCCGCTCGAGTCGATGAAGTCCTCGACCGGAGGCGGCATCGTGCTCGACCCGGGGTGGACCTTCCGGATCATCACGGCCATCACCCTCACGGCGGGCAGCTGCTTTGTGATGTGGATCGGCGAGCAAATCAGCGAGCGGGGCATCGGCAACGGCAGCTCGCTGATCATCGCGGCCGGCATCGTGTCGCGTCTCCCGCAGGCCATCCAGGGGAGCGTCCTCAAGCTACAGGCCGATGAGCTCAACCTCGTTCAGCTCACGGTGATCCTGTTCGGCATGGTGCTCGTCATCGGCTTGATCGTGTGGATCGAGCGGGCGCAGCGGCGCATCGCCATCCAGTACGCCAAGCGCGTGGTTGGGCGGAAGGTCTATGGCGGAGCGCAGTCGAGCCACCTGCCGCTGAAGATCAACACGGCGGGCGTCATCCCACCGATCTTCGCGTCGAGCGTGCTCATGGCGCCGGCCACGGCCCTCACGTTCACGACGAATCCCGTCCTGAGTGCCGTGGCTGCGGCGCTGCAGCCGGGCGCGTGGTTGTACAACTACGCCGAGATCGGGCTCATCGTCTTCTTCGCGTACTTTTACACGGCGATGGTGTTCAACCCCGTCGATGTGGCGGAGAACCTGAAGAAGCACGGCGGGTATGTGCCGGGCATCCGCCCAGGCCGCCAGACGGCCGAGTATATCGACTACATCCTCACCCGGCTCACCGGCGCGGGCGCCCTCTACATGGCGGGCGTGTGCATCCTGCCGGCGATCCTCACCCGCATGTACGGCGTGCCGTTCAACTTCGGCGGTACGGGCCTGTTGATCGTGGTGAACGTCGCGCTCGACACGGTCGCCCAGGTCGAGGCGCAGCTGCTCACCCAGCACTACGACGGCATCAACGGCCCCGCGGCCCCCGGCATGAGCGGTGGGCGTCGTCGCGTTCTCGCCGGCGCCTGATCCAAGGAGCTCGGATGTTCGTTCTTCTGTTTGGCCCCCCTGGCTCCGGCAAGGGCACGCAGGCCTCGGCGCTCGCGGAGCGTCTGGGCGTGCCCCACGTGGCCACGGGCGACATCTTCCGAAAGCACCTGCGTGAAGGCACCGCGCTCGGCCAGCTGGCGCGCAGCTACATGGACCGCGGCCAGCTCGTCCCCGACCTCGTCACGTGCGATCTCGTGGCCTCCCGGCTCGGCGAGAACGATGCGGCGGGGGGCGTGCTGTTCGATGGTTTCCCCCGCTCGGTGCCGCAGCTCTACTGGGTCCTCGGCCACCTTGGCGCCACGGGGCGGTCGCTCGCGCACGTGGTGAACCTCCAGGTGGATGACCGCCTGATCCTCGGCCGGATCACCGGCCGCCGCACCTGCACGAACTGCGGCGCCACCTACCATGTGGACAGTGCGCCTCCCGATGCGGATGGCAACTGCACCCGCTGCGGGAAGCCCGTGGTGCAGCGAAAGGACGACACGGAGGAGGTCGTACGCGATCGTCTTGTCGCCTACGCCGCGCAGACCTTTCCGTGCCTCGAGCAGCTCGTGGGCCGCGTGCCCGTCCACAACGTGGATGGGGTCGGTTCCATCGAGGAGGTTCGGGTTCGCATCTTCTCGGCGCTCGGCCTCCAGGCGTAGCCGAGCATGATCCCGCTGAAGGAGCCGTGGGAGCTCACGGTGATGCGCACCGCGGGCAGGAAGCTTGCCTCGGTCGTGGCGCAGGTCCGCGAGCACGTGGCGGTGGACATCACCACGCGCGACATCGACCGGCTCACCGAGGAGGCGATCCTCGCGGCGGGCGCGCGGCCGGCTTTCAAGGGGTACAAGGTCGGGAGGGCGGTGTTTCCGGCCACGATCTGCATCTCGATCAACGAGCAGGTCGTGCACGGCATCCCAGGGAAGCGCCGCGTCGCGAACGGCGATGTGCTCTCGCTCGACTTCGGTCTCGTGTACGGGGGCTACTACGCCGACAGCGCCTTTACGGTGGTGGTGGGCGAGGGCGCTGAAGAGGACCACGCGCTGGTCACCGCCACGCGCGACGCGCTGGAGCTGGGCATCGAGAAGGCGCGGGTCGGCGGCCGAGTGGGGGACATCGGCCACGCCATCGAGGGCCACGTGCGGCCGCGGGGCTTCGGTGTGGTCACGCAGATGGTCGGCCACGGCATCGGACGCAAGCTGCACGAGCCCCCGAGCGTGCCGAACTACGGCAAGCGCGGCACGGGCGACCTCCTGAAGGTCGGCATGGTTCTGGCTATCGAGCCCATGATCACCCGCGGCGGGGACGACACAAAAATCCTCGGCGACCAGTGGACAGTAGTGACCAGCGACAATAGTCGCTCGGCCCACTTCGAGCATACCGTCGCAATCACCCCGACTGGGCCGGAAATCCTGACCCAACTCGACTGATAACGACCGTTCAAAGTGAAAAACGCGGCGCGAGCCGCTCCCACCCATCCGTTGAACCGGCTCGCGCCGGCGAGGAGATCTCATGAAAGTCAAGGCCTCTGTAAAGGTCATTTGCGACAAGTGCCGCGTGATCAAGCGGCGCGGTGTCGTCCGCGTCATCTGCCAGACCACCAAGCACAAGCAGCGGCAGGGCTAGGAGCTACACATGGCACGCATCGAAGGTGTAGACCTCCCCCGCAACAAGCGCGTCGACATCGCGCTTGGTTACCTCTACGGCATCGGCCGCTCCAACGCGAAGGAAATCCTCGCGAAGGCGCAGGTCGATGGCGCCACCCGCACCCAGGACCTCTCCGAGCACGAGATCGCGCGTATCCGCGAAGTCGTGCAGCGCGAGTACCGGGTCGAGGGCGAGCTCCGCAAGGAAGTCGCCATGAACATCAAGCGCCTCATTGATCTGGGGGCCTACCGTGGCTCCCGGCACAAGAAGGGTCTCCCTGCGCGCGGTCAGCGCACGCACACCAACGCGCGTACCCGTAAGGGTCCGCGTCGGGCAATCGCTGGCAAGAAGATCGCGACCAAGTAGGAGGATGCCATCATGAGCAAGCAAGAAACCGCCAAGAAGACCAAGCGCGTCAAGAAGAATGTTCCGGTGGGCGTCGTCCACATCCAGAGCAGCTTCAACAACACGATCGTCACCATCACCGATCTCGTGGGCAACACCGTGGCCTGGTCGAGCGCCGGCGTGAAGGGATTCAAGGGCTCCCGCAAGAGCACCCCCTTCGCCGCCCAGCTCGTCGCCGAGGATGCCACCCGCAAGGCCCTCGACCACGGCATGAAGACCGCCGGCGTCGTGATTCGTGGCCCGGGTTCCGGCCGTGAGTCCGCGCTCCGCGCGATCGCCGCCGCCGGCCTCCGGGTCACCTCGATCGTGGACCAGACGGCGATCCCCCACAACGGCTGCCGCCCCCCGAAGCGCCGCCGCGTGTGATTCCTGACGCCCCGCTTCGGCGGGGCGTTCCTTCGCCTGGCCAGCAGCAGGAGTCCGTTTCGGGCTCCTGCCACTTTCCAAGGCGGGCGATGAGCGGGTTCGGCCAACCCGCATGAAGCCCGTCACGGAGCATTCAATGAGCAACGAGTACATCGTCAGCAACTGGCGCGCCCTCATCAAGCCGCGCCGCATCGAGCGCGATGAGCGCTCCAGCCCCACGTTCGGCAAGTTCGTGGTGCGTCCGCTCGAGCGCGGCTTCGGCATCACGCTGGGCAACGCGCTCCGCCGCGTTCTCCTGTCGAGCCTTCAGGGCGCAGCCGTCACCAACGTGAAGATCGAAGGCGTGCTCCACGAGTTCTCGTCCATCCCGGGCGTGATCGAGGACGTGACCGACATCATCCTCAACATCAAGGGCCTCCTGGTCAAGACCGATCGGGTCGAGCCCATCCGCGCCGTGATCGACGTCGAGGGCACCCCCGGCCAGATTCGCGTGGTCCGCGCCAAGGACGTCACCTTCGATGCGGCGGCGGAAGTGCTCAACCCCGAGCACCCGCTCTGCACCATCACCGGCGGTGGTCGTTTCCACGCCGAGATGATCGTGTCCATGGGCAAGGGCTACGTGCCGGCCGACCGCGCGGCGAACGCCGAGCAGCCGCTGGGCACCATCCCGGTCGATGCGCTCCACATGCCGGTCCGTCGGGTCAAGTTCACCGTCACCAACGCGCGCGTTGGCCAGCGGACCGACTTCGACAAGCTCACGCTGGAGGTCGTCACCAACGGCAGCCTCACGCCGGAAGACGCGGTGGCCTACGCCGCCAAGGTGCTCAAGGAGCAGCTGCAGGTCTTCATCAACTTCACCGAAGAAGATGAGCCCTCCAGCCACGACGAGCCCAAGACCCAGGAGTCCTTCAACGAGGCGCTCTTCAAGCGCGTCGACGAGCTGGACCTTTCGGTCCGTTCGGCGAACTGCCTCCAGAACGCCGGTGTCGAGTACATCTGGCAGCTCGTCGAGCGCTCGGAAGCCGAGATGCTCAAGACGAAGAACTTCGGCCGCAAGTCGCTCAACGAGATCAAGGAGCTCCTCTCGGAGCTCGGGCTCTCGCTGGGCATGAAGCTCAACAACTTCCCGAAGAACCGCGCGTAGTCGCGGGTCGTAGGAGTCTCCCATGCGTCACAAGAGTGCAGGTCGTCAGTTCGGGATCGGGTCCGCCCACCGCAAGGCGATGTTCAACAACATGGTCACTTCGCTCATGGAGCACGGTCGCATCCAGACGACCGAGCAGAAGGCGAAGGAGCTCCGCAAGATCGCGGAGCGCGTGATCACCTTCTCCAAGAAGGTGCCCAACGCCGACCTTTCGCGCCTCGAAGGTGCGGAGCTGGCCGAGGCCAAGGCCAAGCGCGTGCACGCCATCCGGCTCGCTCGTCGCTACGTCTGCAACCGCGACCTGCTGCAGAAGATCTTTACCGAGTACAGCGATCGGTACGCCGCCCGCCCGGGCGGCTACACCCGCATCATCAAGCTGGGTCGCCGCTCTGGCGACAACGCGGCGATGGCGCTGATCGAGCTGGTCACCGAGCCCTACCCCGCGGCGGTCGCGGAGTAGCTCCCGGCGCGGCTCTCCGGAGTTGGGTTGGGTGGCGGTGTGCGGGCGGCCCTCGAAAGAGGTGCCGCCCGTCGCCGTTTTTGGGCGGCCTTCGGGCGGGGCCTGAACGCGAGCCGAACGGGCGGCCGGGAGGCCGCGGCGAGTCGGGGGGCCGCGAGGTGCCCGCTTTTCCCTACTCCCGCCGGAAGAGGTAGAGGCCGCCCGGCGTGCGACCGGTGCGGGCGAGCAGGTCGGTGTCGCCGTCGTGGTCGAAGTCGTTGGCCCAGCTCGCATCGCCGAAGAGGCTGGAGGTGGTGGGGTCGTTGAAGGAGGGGGTGGCCGAGGCGGGGACGTGGTCGCCGCCGGTGACGAGGTCGGTGGTGGAGATGAAGGCGACGGAGGCCTGGCCGGTGGAGCCCACGAGCAGGTCGACGACGCCGTCGCCGTCGACGTCGCCGAGGTTACCGGGGCGCATGGCGGCGCCGGAGATGCCGCCGGAGATGGTGGCGCGGGCGGCGGTGGTCCAGCTGGCGCTGAAGCTCGCGCCGTCCACGATCCAGCTTCGACCGTCGCCGGTGGAGGCGGCGTCGTAGGTGGAGTCGGTGATGATGGCGTCTTCGTAGCCGTTGCCGTCGAGGTCGCCGAGGGTGCCGTAGCGGAGGCCGGTGCTGGGGTTGCCCATGCTCTCCAGCGAGCTCGTGGGCACGCGGCCGCCGATGGTCTGGATGGCGCCGTCGGCGAGGTAGGCGTAGTTGACGCCGTCCTCGTCGTACGCGGCGAGGATGAGCTCATCGAGGCCGTCGGCGTCGAGGTCGCCGAGGGACTGGGTGGTTGTGCAGGCGAGGTTCTGGGCGGTCACGGCGAAGTCGGCGTCGGCGAGGTCGAGGGTGCCGGCCACAGCGGTCCACGTGCTCATGGCGAAGGATTCTGCGCCCATGGTGCAGCCGACCATGAGGCGGCCATCGCCGAGCGCCACGACCGAGCCTCCGCCGGCGGCCTGTTCGATCCGCGCCACGGCGGCGCCATCCGCGATGGCGCCGAGCTCGTAGAAGTCGACCGCGCCGGTGGATTCTCCCCAGGGTGAGCCGACCGCGAGCGTGTCCGCCCCCGTGACGAGCGTGCGGGCCATGGCGGTGCCCGTGCCGCCGGTGCCCGCGAGCGAGCCGAGCGCTTCGGTGGTGGGGGTGACGATGCCGGTCTCGGTGGGGAGGATCCAGGCGCCGCCGGCGTACTCGTCGCTCGCGCCCATGCCGACCACGAGCTCGTCGGTGCCATCGCCGTCGAGGTCGGGGATGAACGTGATGGCGGTCCCGAAGTCGGCCTCGCCGTCGCCGGAGCTGCCGGACACGCGCATGTAGGCCTCGGCGGGCTCCATCGCATCGACCGCGCCGTCGCAGTCGTCGTCAAAGCCGTTCCAGAGCTCGTCCTTGGTGGTGTTCACCCGCGCGTCGAGGTCGTTGCAGTCTGCGCCGGTGTAGTCGCTGCTCGCTTCACCGTCCGCGTCCTGGTCGTAGTCGTCGTTGATGGCGCAGTCGGCGTCGGTGCCGTCGTACCAGGTGTCCGGCGCGCCCGGGTACACCTCGGCGGGGCGCAGGCCGCCGGGGTTGGCGAAGCTCAGGTCCTCCTCGTCGTCCCAGCAGTCGCGCCCGAGCGGGTAGCCATCCCCGTCGCAGTCGGTGTCGCCCTCCCAGCCATCGCAGTTGTTGTCGAGCTGGTCGTAGCAGACCTCGATGTGCGAGGGATTGATGTTGGGGTTGCTGTCATCGCAGTCATCGCCGCCGCCGCCGACGCCATCGTGGCCATCCCCGTCCACGTCGTTGACGATCACGCCGTCACAATCGTCGTCCACGTCGTTGTAGGGAATCTCGTAGTAGCCGGGGTACACGAAGGGGTCGTCGGGCGCGCAGTCGGCGCTGTCGGGAACGCCGTCCCCATCGGAGTCGGGGCCCAGGTCGACCGCGGTGTCGTCGGAGGTCTTGCCGCCCCCGGTGTCATCGGCGGGACAGGCCACGAGTAGTGCGAGCAGAAGCATGGGAACCCCAGGGAAGCGCAGTTTAGCGCAGCAAGAGCCCGTCGGCCGATGCCCGTATGCCCGGCAACTGTGGTTCGAGACCTTCCACGGGGCATCGGGGCGCCTCCGGGGCGCTCACCGCAGCTTGCGGACCAGCTCCGGCAGGTACTTCAACGCCGCGTACACCTTCATCGCCTCGCGCACCGGGCGGGCCGGCTCGCCGAGCCAGGTCTCGCCCGCGGGGATGTCGGTGTGCACCGCGCTCCGCGCCCCGAGCCGCGCGCCCGCGCCGATGGTGACGTGATCCTTGACCCCCACCTGCCCGGCGAGGACCGCGCCGTCGCCCACCGTGACGCTGCCGGAGAGGCCCACCTGCGACACCAGCACCGCGAACTGCCCGATGCGGCCGTTGTGGCCCACCTGCACGAGGTTGTCGAGCTTGGCGCCGCGGCCGATGGTGGTGTCGCCGAGCATGCCGCGGTCGATGCAGCTGTTGGCGCCGATCTCCACGTCGTCGCCCACCACGACGCCGCCGACGTGCGGCACCTTCAACGGCCCCCGAGCGGTGGGGTGGTAGCGGAACCCGTCGGCGCCGAGCACCGTACCGGCGTGGACGCGCACGCGCGCGCCGAGCCGCACCCGCGGGTAGAGCACCACGTTGGGGAAGAGCTCGCAGCCGGGCCCCACCTCGCACTCCGCCCCGACCACCACGCCGGGGTGCAGGCGGGCGCCAGGGTGGATGCGCGCGGTAGGGTGGACCGCGCCGGTGGCCGGTGGGGGCTCGGGCAGGAGCTGCGCCAGGAGCGCGCAGAGCGCCGCCAGCGGGTCGGGGACCACGAGGGTGGTGGTGCCCTCCACGGCGGCGACGGCCAGCACCGCGCCCGCCGAAACGCGGGTGCTGCGGCCTCCGGGCATGAGGAATGCGACCTCCGTGGGGCCGGCCTCCCCGAGCGGGGCGACGCCGGAGAGCTCGGCGTCGGGTCCGACCCGCGCCGCGCCCAGCAGCCGGGCGAGCGCCTCCGCGGAGATGGGCTGGGAAAAGGCGCGCATCAGCGGCGGGCCTGGAGCTTTCGCACCGCCCGCATGACCGACTCGTCGGTTTCGACCTTGGACACCTCCGAGAGCGGCACCCAGCGGGCCGCGAGGGCATCACTCCCGGCGGCGAAGGCGGTGGTGCGGGCACGGAGGAGGATGCGCACGTCGAAGTGCTGGTGGTCGGGATCGCCCTTGCGGGCCGGGATGTCGTGGATGTCGAGGTCGAACCAGCCCTCGCCGACCACGTCCACCTCGGTGAGGCCGGTCTCCTCGTGCACCTCGCGCAACGCGGCGGCCACGAGGTCCACGTCGTCGGGCTCCACGTGACCGCCGGGCTGGAGCCAGCGGCGGAACTTCTCGTGGAAGATGAGGAGGAGCGAGCCGCCATCAGGGTCGAGCACGAAGGCGCTGGCGGTGAAGTGGCCGGGCACGAAGTGGTCGCGGGCGCAGGGGTCGCCCGCGCCGCGCGCGAGCTCGAGCATGCGGGCGAGGTGCCCGGCCTCGGTAGGGTCGGAGGGGGTGAAGCGGGCGAGCGCGTGCGCGAGGTCGGCGAGGCGGGGCATGGCGCGGCAAGGATACACTTCCCCCATGCTCCTGCGCATCCCTGTGCTCCTCCTGCTGGCCGTCGGCTGCGACGACGTGAACTCCGGGTTCGGCGTGAACACCAAGGAGGGTCCGCCCGACTCCGGCAACGGTGGCATCGACACCAGCATCGACACGGGCGACGACCCGGGCGACGATGCCGATCGTGACGGGTTCACCGCCGCCGATGGCGACTGCGACGACACCGACCCGCGTGTCTCTCCGGCGCGGCCGGAGGAGGACAGCGACACCAAGGACAACGACTGCGACGGCAAGATCGACGAGGCCTTCGCCGGCCTCTCGGTGGCCTGGGTGGAGAGCAGCGGCGCGGGCCACATCCTCCGGCTCGACAGCATCGGCCGGCCGGAGGGCGACGTGTCCACCGGCGCCTGCGTGCCCTTCTTCGTGGACCACGTGGTGCGCGACCGCAAGCAGGTGGCCGACGAGTGGATCATCAACGACAGCATCGCCGCCCTCGCGCGCGTCACGGCCGATGGCACGTGCACGCAGCTCGCCGACTTCTCGGACACCGAGGTGTACGAGTTCCCCCCCTACGGCGTGACCGTCACCCCCGATGGCACCATGTACGTGGTCCTCGCCGACCAGCTCGTCACCGTCGGGGAGGACGGCACCGTCACCCAGCTCGCGAGCTGGAACGCGGAGGAGGAGTTCTACGGGCTGGGCCTCTCGAACGACCCGTCTACCGGCACCGTCGGCATCTTCGACCTGTACGGCGGCCTCGCGGTGTACCACCCCGACACCGGCTTCGCGTTCCTGCACAAGCCGGACTTCATGGCGCCGGAGCTCAGTACGCTCTCGGGCGCTCATGGCGACGATGGATTCTGGTACGTCCCGGCGGCCTCCGCGGCTGGCGTGGGCGTGTTCCAGTACGACGTCGACGGTGAGGCCTGGCTCCTCCAGGACGAGTGGGACGACGAGGACTGGCAGCCCTTCATGATGGGGGTCGACGCCTCCGACCCCGCACGGCCGGACTTCTACATCACCGCCACGGCCGGCGCCTTCCAGACGGTCTGGCGCGTGGCGCACGGCACCAACCACCCCGACCAGCTCTACATCAGCGATGGCTCCGACTTCGGGAACTTCTACGGCATCGCCGTGCGCGACGGGGCCAGGTATTCGGCGCCCTGAGCGCATAGCTGAACTTGTGTTCAGCTATGCGGCTGGATAACGGGGCCCATGCCCTTCCAGCTCGTCACCGAGTACCAGCCCGCGGGAGACCAGCCCACGGCCATCGCCCAGCTCGTCGCCGGGCTGCAGCACGGGCTCCAGCACCAGGTCCTGCTCGGCGCCACCGGCACCGGCAAGACCTTCACGATCGCCAACGTGATCGCGCAGAACCAGCGTCCCACGCTGCTCCTCGCCCACAACAAGACCCTCGCCGCCCAGCTCTACGGCGAGATGAAGAAGCTCTTCCCCCAGAACGCGGTCGAGTACTTCGTCAGCTATTTCGACTACTACCAGCCCGAAGCCTACATCCCGAGCAGCGACACCTACATCGAGAAGGACAGCCTCATCAACGATCACATCGACAAGCTCCGGCACGCGGCCACCCGCGCGCTGCTCGAGCGGAACGACGTGATCATCGTGGCGAGCGTGTCGTGTATCTAC
The DNA here is from genome assembly GCA_903885375.1 of uncultured Pseudomonadota bacterium. Lineage (GTDB taxonomy): Bacteria > Myxococcota_A > UBA796 > UBA796 > SXON01 > SXON01. Next base: position 45,754 of record CAISIK010000196.1, on the reverse strand, counting down.
GGCCTCGGCTCACCCGAAGCGTACGACGGGATGTTGCTGCAGCTTGCACCGGGGCAGGCCATCCGCCGGAAGGACCTGCTCGCCAGGCTCGTGGAGCTCCAGTACCAGCGCAACGACGCCGACCTCCACCGGGGCACCTTCCGGGCACGCGGCGATGTCGTGGAGATCGTGCCCGCCCACGAGAGCGACCGGGCCATTCGCATCGAGCTGTTCGGCGATGAGGTGGAGGCCATCCGGGTGTTCGACCCGCTGCGGGGAACCCGGCTGGAAACGCTCGAGAAGGTCTGCATCTACCCGGCCAGTCACTACGTCACCCCCAAGGAGAAGATCGCCCGGGCGGTGGAGAGCATCCGGGTGGAGTCGCTCGCGCGGCTGCAGGAGTTCAAGGAGGCGGGGCTCCTGCTCGAAGCGCAGCGCCTCGAGCAGCGCATCAGCTACGACCTCGAGATGATCGAGCAGATGGGCTTCTGCAACGGCATCGAGAACTACAGCCGGCACCTCACCGGTCGGGCCCCCGGCGAGCCGCCGCCCACCCTGCTCGAGTACTTCCCGCGCGAGTGGCTCCTCGTTGTGGATGAGAGCCACGTGTCCGTGCCTCAGGTCGGCGGCATGTACACGGGGGATCGGGCCCGGAAAGAAACGCTGGTGAAGTTCGGCTTCCGCCTGCCCTCCGCGCTCGACAACCGGCCCCTGAAGTTCGATGAGTTCTCCGCCCGCATCCACCAGGCGATCTACGTGAGCGCCACGCCCGCGAAGTACGAGCTGGAGCTCGCGGGGGGCGTCGTGGCCGAGCAGGTCATCCGGCCCACTGGGCTGCTCGATCCGGTGGTGGAGGTGCGCCCCGCGGCGGAGCAGGTGGATGACTGCCTCGGCGAGATCCGACGCGTGGTGGCCTCGGGCTGGCGCGTGCTCGTGACCACGCTCACCAAGCGCATGGCGCAGGAGCTCACCGACTACTTCCGGGAGCTCGGCGTGCGGGTGAAGTACCTGCACAGCGACATCGACACGCTCGAGCGCATGCAGATCCTGCGGGAGCTCCGCCAGGGCGATTTCGACGTGCTGGTGGGCATCAACCTCCTCCGCGAGGGCCTTGACCTGCCCGAGGTGGCGCTCGTCTGCGTGATGGATGCCGACAAGGAGGGCTTCCTGCGCAGCGGCACCTCGCTCATCCAGACCATGGGCCGCGCGGCGCGGAACGCCGAGGGCCGGGTCGTGCTCTACGCCGACCGCATCACCCCGTCGATGGAGCTCGCCATGGGCGAGACCGACCGTCGGCGCGCCAAGCAGGTGGCCTACAACGCGCTCCACGGCATCACCCCCACCACGATCGTGAAGAGCTTCGACTCGCCGCTCTCCGCGATCCTCGATGCCGACTACGTGAAGGTGCCGCTCGACAAGGCGGAGGCCGCCGAGCTCCCCGAGCTCACGCTCGAGGCGCTCCCCCTGGCCATCCAGCGCCTACGCGCCGAGATGAAGGCGGCGGCGGCCCGGCTGGACTTCGAACGGGCCGCCGAGCTGCGCGACCGGGTGCGCGGGCTGGAGGAGCTGCAGATCAACGCGGGGTGAGCGCCGCGGTCGGGCGCCTCTGATCGGCGCGCGGCGCGCCCACCCCCTCGGAGGGGCTTATTCCACGGCGAACGTGGCCAGCCCCGTGTCCTGGACACAGGCCTCCGTGCGGGGGAAGTACTCGCCGGAGAGCGTGTCGCCGTCGAAGGCGAGCACGTAGTCTCCGAGGCAGGCCACGCGCTCGCCGAGGTCCTCCGCGCCGAGGACCTCCTGCTGCGTGAGCGTGAGCACATCGCCCTGCACGGAGCCCTCCACCGCGTAGAGGATGGTGGTGGTGAGGCTCGTGTAGCGGAACTCGCCGGTGTAGGAGCCATCCTCCTCCTCGTTGAGGTCGAACTCCACGAGGCCGGGCTCGTCCTCCTCGGCGGCGGTGGACCAGGCGAAGTCGCCCTCCCAGTGAACGCCGTGGAGATCGTCGGCCACGAGCTCGAAGCCGGTAGGCTGGCAGGAGAGCACGAGGAGGATGAACATGGGGAACCTCTGCTGTCTTGGACAGTATCCGGTGGCGCCGGTTCCGGGTTTGCAGGGATCGTGCAAGTCGCCTCACGCCGGCGGGCAACCGATCCGATCGCCGAAGTGTGAACGAATCCTGGCTCGACTCCCTCGCCCCCTTCGCCACCGAGGTGCACCTCGCGGCGGGACAGGTGGTCGTCTGGGAGGGCCTGCCCCAGGATGCGCTGTTCATCGTGCTGCACGGCAAGCTGAGCGTGTCGCAGTCGGTGCGTGGCGAGCTCGAGTCCGTGCTCGCCGAGCTCGGCCCCGGCGCGTCTTTCGGCGAGCTGGCCGTGTTCTCGCCCGGCCCGGCTGCCGCCACCGTCACGGCCGAGGAGCGAAGCGTGCTGTGGCGCGTCGAGCGGAGCGGCATGGATGGCCTCGTGGGCGAGCCCGACGTGGCCTGGGCGATGCTCAAGTCGCTCGCGGGGAAGGTCCGCATGGCCAACGCACGCCTCGTCGAGGCGGTGCGCTGGTCGCTCGAGTCCGCTGCCGTCGACCCCGGAGAAAGCTGATGGTCACCGCCGCCCGCCTCTCCGTCGTCCGCCTGTTCGCCACGCTGCCGCTGGCCACGATGGAGCGGCTCCTGCCCTGGCTCGACGAGCGCCGGGTGGGCGTGGGCGAGGTGCTCATCCGCGAAGGGGAGCCCTCGGCCAGCCTGTTCATGCTGGTGGAGGGCGAGGCCCTCATCTGCAAGCGGGTGGCGGGCTCCACCGAAGCGCTCGTGGCCCGGGTGGGCACGGGCGATCACCTCGGCGAGATCGACCTCGTCGACGCGCAGTCGGCCACTGCCAGCGTCCTGATGTCGACCGATGGCGTGGTGCTCGTGCTCGATGTGGAGCGCCTGCGGCGGATGCTGGTGACCGATCGGCCGCTCTTCGCGCATGTGGCCAGGGCCCTCTACGTGGACCTCGCCGAGAAGGTGCGGCAGACGAACCTGCGTGTCCGGCAGACGATCGCGTGGGGGCTCGAAGCCACCGGCGAGCTCACCGGCTGAACCTCAGGCGCGGAGCGGCGCCGAGAGCACGTCCTCGCCGAGGGCGAGGCGCAGCACCTCGTCGACGTTGTCGACGAAGTGGTAGTTGAGCTCTTCGCGGAGCACGGCGGGAACGTCGTACAGGTCGCGCTCGCAGAGGCGGGGCATCACCACGTCGCGCACGCCGGCCCGCCGTGCGGCGAGCACCTTCTCCTTGATGCCGCCCACCGGCAGCACCTTGCCGCGGAGGGTGAGCTCGCCGGTCATCGCGAGGTCGGCCCGCACGGGGCGCCCCGTGAGGAGCGAGACCAGCGCCGTGGCGAGGGTGACGCCCGCCGAGGGGCCATCCTTGGGGATGGCGCCGGCCGGCATGTGCAGGTGGAACTCGCTCTCGGCGAAGACCGCCGGGTCGATGCCGAGACGGCCGCCGTTCTCGCGGACCCAGCTCATCGCCGCCTCGCAGCTCTCCTTCATCACGTTGCCGAGGCTGCCGGTGATCTTGAGCCCGCGCGGGCCGATCATGCGGCTCGCTTCGATGAACAGGATCTCGCCGCCCGCCTCGGTCCACGCCAGGCCGATGGCGATGCCGGGGCGGTCGCTCCGCTCGGCCAGCTCGGGGTGGTGTTTCGGGGGGCCGAGCCAGCGGGTGACGAGCGCCTCGTCGAGCGCGAAGGGGGCGGTCTCGCCCTCCACGATGCGGCGCGCCGCCTTGCGGTACACGGCGGAGAGCTCCCGCTCGAGCGAGCGCACGCCGGCTTCGCGCGTGTAGCTGCGCACGAGGTGCTGGAGCATGGCGGGGCCCATCTCGATGTGCCCCTCGGGAATGCCGTTGGCGGTGCGAAGCCGCGAGAGCAGGTGCTGCTCGGCGATCGCGAGCTTCTCCTCCTCGATGTAGCCGTGCAGGCGGATCACCTCGAGGCGGTCGTGCAGCGCGGCGGGGATGGGGTCCTCCGTGTTGGCCGTACCGATGAACAGCACCCGGCTCAGGTCGAACGGGGCGTCGAGGTAGTGATCGCGGAAGGTGCTGTTCTGCTCGGGGTCGAGCACCTCGAGCAGCGCGCTGGCCGGATCGCCTCGGAAGTCGTTGCCGATCTTGTCGAGCTCGTCGAGGATGATGACCGGGTTGCGGGTGCCGGCGCGGCGGAGCGCCTGGATCACGCGGCCGGGGAGCGCGCCCACGTAGGTGCGCCGGTGCCCGCGGATTTCGGCCTCGTCCTTCATGCCGCCGAGCGCGATGCGCTCGCAGGTGCGGCCCAGGGCCTTCGCCACCGACTTGCCGAGAGAGGTCTTGCCCACGCCGGGGGGGCCCACGAGGCAGAGGATGGGGGCCTTGGCGTTGGGGTTGAGCTGGCGGACGGCGAGGAACTCCAGGAGGCGCTCCTTCACCTTCTCCAAGCCGTAGTGTTCGCTGTCGAGCACGACCTTGGCGTCGTGGAGCGAGGTCTTGTCCTCCGTCTCCTTGACCCAGGGCACGGCCACCATCCAGTCGAGCCAGGTGCGGGCCACCATGTACTCGCTGGCGTCGACGTGGATCTTCTTCAGTCGGTCGAGCTCGCGGCGCGCCTCCTTGGCGACCTCCTCGGGCATCCCGCACTCGACGATCTTCTTCTCGTACTCGCCGACCTCGTCGTTGACGGTCTCGCCGAGCTCCTTCTGCAGGGCCTTGAGCTGCTCGCGGAGGTGGTACTCGCGCTGGCTCTCGTCCATCGCCTTCTGCACCTCGCCGGCGATGCGCTGGCGGAGCTTGCCGTATTCGCTTGCCCGCTCGAGGAACCACACGAGGCGCTCGAGGCGCTCGGGGAGGCGCGGCTCGTCGAGCAGCTCCTGCGCTTCGAGAGGCGTGAGGCCGATCTGCGGGGCGAGATGGTCGACGAGGCGCTCGGCGCCGAGGTTGAAGTCGATCGACCGCGCCAGGGCCTCGGGCGGCTTCTCGGCCGCGTTGGTGGCGAGCACCTCGGGGCCGAGCTCCCGCACGCGGCGCTCGGCGGCCTGCACGCGCTTCGGGTCGCCCGGCTGGAGCACGAAGCGCCCCGCGACACACCGGTTGCCGAAGTCGGCGTTCTCCTGGAAATCGGTGACGAGGCAGCGCTCGCCGACCTCCACCAGCGCCCGCACCGACCCGTCGGGCAGGTTCATGGTGCGCCGAACCGTGAGCAGCACGCCGACCGCGGCCACATCGCCCGGACCGGGGTTCTCCAGACCGCCGTCGGGCTGGAGCACGCCCACGAGCTCGAGCTTCTTGTCGAGGTGCGCGTCCATCGCGGCCACGCTCGGGCCGCGCCCCACCGTCACGTTCGTGAGCATGCCGGGAAAGAGGACGAGGCTGCGGAGGGGAAGTGCAGGGAAATAGCGCGGCATGTGTAGCCGGCTGAGCTAACCCGGCGGGCCGCTCGCGCGGAGCGACATCGCCCGGTGCGTTTCGGATACACTCGGCGGCCGTGAGCACGCCGCTCCCCGCGACCTTCGGTGACTACCAGCTCACCGAGCTCATCGCCGTCGGCGGTATGGCCGAGGTGTTCCTGGCGAGGCGGCTGGGGGCCGACGGCTTCGAGAAGCGGCTGGTCATCAAGAAGATCGCCCCCGCCCTGGCCAAGAATCCGCGGTTCGTGCAGATGTTCGTGCACGAAGCCAAGCTGAGCGTGGCGCTGAACCACCCCAACATCGTGCAGGTGTTCGACCTCGGCCGGGTGGGCTCCGACCCCTACATGGCCATGGAGTACATCCACGGGCGCGACCTCACCCAGACCCTTCGGGTGATCCGCCGCAACGGCGAGCAGCTCGAAGTGGGCCTCGCCGTGTTCGTGGCCGGCAAGGTGCTCCGCGGCCTCGGCTATGCGCACGCCCGCACCTCCCCGGATGGGCGCCCGCTCAACATCGTGCACCGCGACGTGAGCCCCCACAACGTGGTGGTGAGCTTCGAGGGCGATGTGAAGCTCGTCGACTTCGGCATCGCCCGCCTCGTGGGCGAGAGCCTGAGCGAGACGGACCCCGCGCAGGCCGGGCGGCCCGGCGGCGGGAAGTTCGCGTACATGTCGCCCGAGCAGGCGCAGGGCAAGCCGGTCGACCGCCGGAGCGACCTCTTTTCGCTCGCGGTCGTCCTGTACGAGATGCTCGCCGGCAAGCGTCTTTTCGCCAACGACGACCCCGACGAGAAGCTGCGGCAGGTCATCGAGTGCCTGGTGCCCGACGTGCGCCCGCTCCACCCCGGCGTGCCCGAGGAGCTCTGGGTCATCCTCCAGAAGGCGCTCTCTCGCGACCCGGCCGACCGCTACCAGGACGCCGAGTCCTTCGACGAGGACCTCCGCGCGCTCGCCTTCGCGAAGGGCTGGCGGGCGGAGGAGCGCGGCCTCGCCGAGCTCATGCGCCGCGCCTGGGGCGATGCGGCGCCCGCCCACTCCTTCACCAGCGCGATCGATCTCCTCGCGGAAGACCTCAACGCCATGCACACGGGCGTGGAGGCGGAGCCCGAAGGGTCGAGCCACTCCACGAGCGAGTCGCTCACCGGCCCGGAGGAGCGTGCGCCTCGACACGCCCTCGCCCACCACGGCGAGCGCAAGAGCGTGGTGGTCATGGTCGTGGAGGTCAACGGCCTCACCGAGTTCTCGGCGCGCGCCGAGACCGAGGAGGTCGGCCGTGTGCACTTCAAGATGCTGCGGATGGTGCGAAAGCTCGTCGACAACATGGGCGGCGTGGCCGAACGGTTCGACGACGACACGCTCTTCATCTTCTTCGGCCTCCCTCGCGCGCACGGCGACGACCTCGATCGGGCGCTGGCCTGCGCGCGGGAGTTCCACCGCCTCGCGGCGCGGCTGCGTCGCCGCGGTCTCCCCACCGACTTCAGCGTCGGCGTGCATTCCGGCGAGCTGAACGTGGGGCGGCGGCAGGGGCGCCACTACCGGTTCACCGCGCGCGGCGACACGCTGAAGACCTGCGTGCGCCTCGCCTACGCCGCCGACCCCGGTACCACGCTGGTGAGCGACCGTGTGGCGGCGCTCGCCGGGGACCGATTCCCCTTCGACCGTGGGCCCGAGCTCAAGCGCAAGGGCACCCGGGCCACCCGCGCCACCTTCCTCCTCGGCCAGGGGCGTCGTCGCGGCGGTCGCGAGGTGCACGGCCGCTGGCTCCGGCGCGGCAACGAGCTGGAGATCGTGCGCGATGCGCTCGCGAACCTGCGCGAGGAGCGTGGCGCCCGCATCGGGGTGATGGGCGGCGCCGGCACCGGCAAGAGCCGCTTCTTCCGTGAGCTGCGGGCCCTCGCCACCCGCCGGAGCATGGCGGTGTTCCACGGCCGCGCGCTTCCGTTCGGCTCCGAGCGCCCCCTGGCGCCCTTCCGCGACCTCATCAGCGACATCCTCGGCATCGAGGCCGACACCGACGCCAAGGAGGTCCGCGAGCGGCTGAAGCGCCTCACCGCGCTCCGTCTCGAAGACTCCGATGTGGCCGTGATCGGCACCCTCTTCGCGGTGGAGATGGGCGACCGCGTCGTGCCCGCCCGCGATGCCATCGATGCCGTGATGGTCAAGCTCGTCCGCGGCCTCGCCCGCGATGGTCCCACCATCGTGATGCTGGAAGACGTGCAGTACCTCGACTCGTTCGAGCGCCAGTTGCTCTCGCAGCTCCTCGACGCCTCGGAGGGCGAGCCCGTGCTGATCCTCACCAGTTGGCGCGGCGAGCTCGACGCGCGGCTCTCCGGGCGGATGCAGATGGTGGAGCTCGGCCCGCTCACCACCGATCAGGTGGGGGCGCTTGCGGCCGACCTGCTCGGCGCCGCCTCGATCGGGCCCGACCTCACTCGCCTCGTCCGGCGCACCGCCGAGGGCAACCCGCTGTACCTCGAGGAGGTGCTGAAGGCGCTCCGGCAGAGCGGGCGCATCTGGTTCGACGACAACCAGGCGCGGCTGAAGGACCCCGAAATCCTCCCGCAGCTCCCCGACACCCTCGCCGGCCTGATCGCCGCCCGCGTCGATGCGCTCGACCCGCTCGCCAAGGGCGCCCTCCAGGTGGCGGCCGTCATCGGCCTCGGCTTCTCCCCCATCCTGCTGGGCGAGGCTGTCGGCGCCGACGAGCCGCTCGCGCTCGTCGGCGAGCTCGTCCGCGCGGGCCTCGTCGTGCCCGACGGGCGCTCCGCCGACACCGCCTACAGCTTTGTGTCGGTGCTGGTGTGGGAGTGCGTGGATCGCGGCATTCTCGGTCTGCAACGCCGCGAGTACCACCGGATGGTGTCGGCGGCGATGGAGCGGGTTTACGGCGCGCGGCTCGAAACCGTGGTGGAGGCGTTCGCGCACCACTGCCAGGCCGGCGGCCGCCCGCGCGACGCCGTCGTGAGCATCTACCGGGCGGGCGCCGACCATCGGGCCGGGCAGTACTTCGAGCGGGCCCTCGAGTGTTTCCTGCGCGGCGTGGCCTGGATCGACGCCGCGCCGCGCGCCGAGCGCGACCCGCAGATGGAAGCGCGGCTGCACGTGGCGGCCGGCGATACCGCGCGCCTGCTCGGCCTCCCCACCGCCGAACGGATGCTCTCCGTCGCGCTCGACATCGCCGCCGAGTCGGGTCCTCGCCTCGCGGAGGCGCAGGCGCTCCTCGGCCTCGGCCACCTCTACGCCAACAAGGGGCGATTCACGCTGGCGCGCGCCAACGTCGAGGATGCCGTGGGCATCGCGCGTCGGGCCGGCGATGTGGAGCTCCAGGTGCAGTGCCTCGAAGCGCTGGGCGCGCTCGACCTCGACGAGGGCGAGGTGGACGACGCGCAGGCCACCTTCGAGCGCGGCCTCGCGGTGGCGGGCGAGCGCGGCGACCTCGCCGCCCGCATGCTCCTCGGCCTCTCGAACCACGCCGTCCGTCGGGGCGACCCGGCGGCCGGCCGCCAGCTGCTCGAGCGCGCCCTCCCCCACGCCGAGCGCGCCGGCGACCGCGTGCTGCTCGGTCGCATCATCAACAACCTCGGCATCGCCGCGCTCGACGAGGGCCGCCCCGCCGAAGCCCTCTCCGAGTTCCGGCGCGCGCTGGAGCTGCGTCGCGGGCTCGGCTACCGCCCCGGCGAGGTGATCAACCTCCACAACATCGGCGACGTGCTCCTGCGGATGGGCGACCTCGGCCGGTCCTGGGCCGCGTTCGAGCAGTCGCGCGACCTCGCGCGTGAGTGCGGCTGGGAGCGCGGCGTGGTGATGAACGAGGTCTACCTCCACTACCTGCGCGGCCTGCGCGGCGATGACGTGGTGGCCGACCTCGAACGTGCCGCCAGCGCCGCCAACCGCCTCGGCGAGCGCGAGTCCGCCTACGTGGCCCGTTGGCACCTCGCCCGCCTCAACCGCGACGACCCGGGCGCCCTCGACCTCGCGGCCGAGGTGGAAGGCGCGGGATTCGCCTCGCTGGCCAACCAGATCCGGGCTGCGGTAGCATCGCCCTGATGGGCGTACCGGATCAAACGCGGGTGGCTGGGCTGGTGGCCGCGGAGGCCGCCCGTTTCGAGCACATCGCCGCCCAGGTCCGCCTGGTCTTCTGCGGGCTCGGCCTCCTCGCGCTCCTCGGCAACTCGGCGAGCAACAGCCCGGAGAACATCCTCGCGGTCTCGGGCGTCACGCTCGTCTTCATCGCGTGGGCCGGCTTCATCTACCGGCGCACCCGGGGTGGTGCGGCGCCCGGCTGGACGAAGTGGGTGAACGCGGCGGTGGACGTGAGCTTCGTGAGCGGCTTCGCGGCCGGGAGCTACCTCAACTACAGCGGCGCCTACGAGATGCTCCTCGCGCCGATCCTCGTGGCGCTCTACCCGATGGTCATGTTCCTCTCCGCGCTGGGCGGGAACTTCCGCGTCACCTGCTTCGCGGGCCTCCTGGCGGCGCTTCAGCGACTCGCGCTCCTTCGACTCGCGGTCGACCGGGGTCACGTCATCCCGTCGGAGGCGGCCGTTTACGGCAAGGAGGCGGTCTCCCTCCCCGACCAGTACACGATCGTGGGGTTCCTCTTCGTGCTCGGGCTGGTGTACGGGGCGCTGGGCGTGCTCCTGCGGCAGCAGTGGGTGCGCTCCGCCACCGACACGCTGCAGCGCCAGGAGGCCGAACGGCAGCAGGCGCAGTTCCGGAAGTACCTGTCCCCGTCGGTCGCCGAGTTCGTGGCCGAGAACCCCGCCGCGATGGGGCTGAGCGGTAGCCGCCGGCGGGCGGCGGTGATGTTCGTCGACATCCGCGACTTCACGCGCCGCTCCGAGGCCGCACGTCCGGAGGTGGTGGTCGAGTTTCTGAACACGATCTTCGGCGCGCTGGTCCCGATCGTCTTCGCGAACGGCGGCACGCTCGACAAGTTCCTCGGCGACGGCCTCCTCGCGGTGTTCGGGGTGCCGCGCGAGATGCCCGACGACAGCCTGCGTGCGGTCCGCGCGGCCATGGCCATGCTCGAACGGGTTCGGGAGCTCGATGCGGCGGGCGTCGGCGGCGAGTTCGGCGTGCACATCGGCGTGGGCATCGCGCATGGCGACGTGATCGCCGGCAACATCGGCACCCCCGACCGCCTCGAGTTCACCGTGATCGGCGACACCGTGAACTTCGCCGCCCGCCTGCAGGGCCTTTGCCGCGACCTGGGCCGCTCGCTGGTGATCAGCGACGAAGTCCAGGGGGCCGTGGCGCGGGAGTTCCGCTGCGTGAAGATGCCGCCGGTGAAGGTGAAAGGAAAGTCCGGAACGCCGACGATCTGGGCGGTCGTTCGGGATGGGGAAGGGGAGGGATAGCGGGGAAACCCGCGTCTGCCCGGCCCCGGGGTGGGCGTGGGCAGGGCGGGTTTCGGCGCGGGGTGGGCCGGGCCGCCAGCGGAGTCGACGGGTGAGGGGTCGGGCGGCGCTCGGCGCTGTCCCCTGCCTCGTCTCTTGACATGAACTTGACAGCCTAAACAATTCAGGTTGCACCATATAAGTGAGCGTGAGCGTGAGCGTGACTGAGGCCGAGGCCCACGCCTTGCTGGCGGCTTCGACGACCTCTACGCTACCGTGGTTGGCACCGCAGGGCGCACCCATCCCGGGTTCGCGGCAGGAGGCCGGCGATGGACACGCATGGCCTCTCTTCTCCGAACCTTCCCCGTTGTACGCTCCTTGCGAGTCTCCACCAGCGGGGCCACGGGCGCCGATGGCGTTTACACCTACGTGGAGGTTCCGGTGAGCGCCGACCTGATGGCGGCGATCTTCGGGGCCGAGTGGATCGCGCCGGTGGGGGTGCTGTCCGAAGGCCCGCTCAACAACGAGCTCGAGGTGGGTCTGCTGCTCGTGCCGGGCACCACCCGCGAGCAGGAACTGAACGCAGCGGAGCTCGTGGCGAACATGAACGAGAACAACCTCCCGCTCCGCGCCACGCCGTACACCACGACGACGAACTTCCTGCCGCACAGCCGACTGCGCATCCGGCTCAAGAACAAGAACGGCGTGAGCGGTGTGCGCACCGGGGTGGTCTCCTTCTGGCTGCTCGCGAAGGCCTGGGGTTGAGCGGCTGCGGGTGCGGGTCCGCGGCCCTGCAAACGGCGGATGGGTGCGGTTGTGTGAGCTGTGCGGTGGGGAGGGCCCGGGCCGCGAATGCGAGTAGCGCCGCGAGGGCGCAGGCTCCCGAGAACCAGTACGACGATATTGGCTGCAAGGTTTGGGCCAGTCCGTACAATACCGAAGATCCGACCATGGATCCGGTGCTGGTTCGCCGCGTGAAGGAGGTGCCGGGGCGCTCGTTTGATTCGTTTTTCGATTACTCGGCGCTCGATGACGCGCCGGACCACGAAGTGTACGGGAAGGAATCTGGCTTGTCCAATGTCGTGAACGTGAACACGGATTGCGTGTACAACGCCACGCCGTCCTTCTTCTTCGAGCGCTACACGTCCATGGGCGCGGCGCTGACAGCCGAGAGCGATGGTCTGGGCATGGACTGGTTGTACCTGCATGTCGCCTGTCCGTCACCCTACCTTCGTACGCAAGAGGACGCCGGCAAGGTCGAGGAGGGATCGGCCGACGTGGCGTCCGGGCGTCTCTTTCCAACCTCAGGTTGGAAGAACGCTACTGGCACCACCAACTACGACCACAGTGTCTGGCTTCTGGCGGTGGTGCAGTTCTTCGCCTTGTACAAGGTGGAGAAGCGTGGTGACTCCAGCATTCGGGTCCGGTACTGGGTGGGCGTCACGCTCCACCCATCCGTGTACCCCGACCCGCTGGACCGGTTTAACCCGGGGGACGATTGGAATGACGATGATGCGCTGGATTCCGTCCTGGAACAGCTGTGGGACTCCGGCGGCGATCGGGCCGAGGCTGGCGAACGACTCCAACAGTTCATGTCGTGCGTGACGGATGTTCGCGCCCGGCTCATCACGGGCCGAGTGGCATCGAAGAACTACGGATATCCCGGCAACACAAGGGAGTATCCCGCGGGGATGGACAGTGCGTTCGGCAAGGCGGCGTCGCTTTCAGAGTGGACAAGGACGGCATTTCCGTATCTCATGTGGACGGCAGCCGGGAAGCCAGCGGGAACACCCTACTACCAGGCCCAGTTCGGCGCGAACGGAGAATATGAGGTCGGACCGGCCGCCATGCAAACCACGGCGGGCGCGGAGGCGGGCAACCCGGGCCGTGCGGTCAGCTATCTGGGCAACATGATGACGGGCGTGGCCAAGATGGGCCTTCAAAGCGAGTGGACCGAGGCGACCGAGGCGCAGCTGGTCGCGCGTGGTTTCGAGTGTCTCTTCGGGGAGGCCGTGCTGTGTTCACTCCGACTTGGGTACATCCCGTCGAGCGAGCCCGGTCGGTCCAGCCCTCTCCACGTGAAGGCCAGGCGAAGGCTGACGAGCGGCGATCTGGTGAAGCTGCGTGACTTCCGAACGGCCATGGCGGGACTGAAGGCCCGGGGGGCGGAGGCGGATTACGTCTACGCGTTCGGCGATGCCGACAGCGTCGGGTAGCCGGGTAGGTTGTTCCACCGCGCCGGTGTGGGTGGCGGTGCTGGCACTCGGTTGTTCCTCAGAGACCGTCGATTCGGGATCGGATGCAATCTTCGGGGGGGCCCCGATCTGTGGCGAACAGCCCGAGCCTGACTTCAGTGTCGCGGTTCGTTTCATCGACGGGACACCCCAGCCCAAGCCTGGCGGCGGCTGGTACGTACCGATGTTCCAGGATCAGGCCGTGCTGGACCTCGCTTCGGACGGCACTGAGCTCGCGCGCTTCGACCTCTCCGAGACGGGGGTCACGAGCAGCAAGCCGGCCGCGATCGCGCTGGTGGGCGGCGAGTGGTACTTTATGCAGAGCCGACATTTGGACGACGGTACGCTTGCCGTGGAAGTAGACGTGCTGGCGTCGGGCATCGCGAGGCCCGTTCCCCGGGCGCGGGTGACCATTCCGGGGCGGTACGCCATGGTTGGTATCCCGGCGCTCATCGAGTCGGCGGAGGGGCTGGTGGTCATGGTCGCGGGGCAGCGGCAGTCGGAGGAGGACAGGTACGCGGCTGACTTGTGGTATACGCCGCTGGGCATCGACGTGGACTCGGCGACCACACCGCTCCTCCTGTCCGAAGCGTGGTACCCCTCCACCCTCTGGCCGGCCACCAACGCGTCAGGCACGGCCCTGAGCGGCGTGAACGCCCCGATTGCCATCCTCGATCCTACCGGCCACGTTCTCACGGTTGAGGACCCTGCGGTGTCCTCGACCCCCATCGGGATTCGTGACGCAACGTCATGGTACCGCGCCTATTATCAAGAGGGTGACTATGGTGACCGTGGGGCGTTGTGGCTTGAATCTTTCGACCGGTCGCTGCAGCCGATCTCGGTCGGTAGCCCAATATGGAGCTGCAAGGGCGACGAGTGGGAGCTCTGCGGCCGCGCTCTCGCGGTCGGCCCTGCAATCGTGGGGGCGGCGGACGATGCCCTCGTAGTTTGGCAACGCGATTTCGCGCCATACGACGATCTGCATGCCGAGGTGGTGCTCAGCCGGGTGGACTCCGATTCGAACCCCATCGGATGTTCCCTGTCCTTCGAGGGCGGCTACGCGTACCCCTACGCCGCTTCCTGGGATGGCACGGTGGCCTCGGTCTTCTGGATTGACGGGTGGCCGCTGGGGGTGTCGACCTACTACATGTGGACGGGAGAGTTCCCCGCGGAGTAGGGCGCCGAAATCAGGGCTGGCCCATGGCGCCTCGGGGTAATTCGGCGGTGGGCGCCCTTCGGGGAAACCCGCGTCTGCCCGGCCCCGGGGTGGGCGTGGGCAGGGCGGGTTTCGGCGCGGGGTGGGCCGGGCCGCCAGCGGCGCACGCCCTACAGCCCGCCCTCCCGGGGCCGATGAGGGCGACGGGGGAAGCATCGTGCACGTTTACGAGGAGAACCAGGAAAGGCTGAGTCGGGTGTTTCGCCGCATGCAGGAGCGGGTGGCGGGCCTGCCCGGCGAGCTTCGCGGGCAGGGCGAGGCCTTCCTGCTCTGGGCCGGCCCCGGGTACTTCAGCCAGCCCGACGCGGCGCCGCTCATGCACCTGCCGCTCTGGATGCCGCACCAGGTCTCCACGGATGTGCAGCTCGATCTGCTCGAAGCGACCGCGCTCGCGTACGCCTACGTCCGCATCCAGGACAACGTCATCGACGAGCCAGGCACCCGCGGCAACCCGCCGATGCTGCTCCTCGGAAACGTGCTCCTGTGGGATGCGCTCGATCTTTGGCGCCGGCATACCGATGCCCGCTTCGAGCCCCTTGCCCGCCGGGCTTGGGTCACGTTTTCGGAGTTCACCGAGGTGGAGCGCCGGCAGCTGCTCCGGGCCGATGGGTACGACGCCGAGGCGTTCGGGCACCACGCCCGGAAGTGCGCGATGGCCGAGGTGCCGCTCTACGCGGTCATGTCGGCGTCCGGCGACTGGATGGGGGTGGGGGCGGTCGCCGAGCTGGTGCACCGGCTCGCGCAGTCCTACGGGTGCGTGAACGACGTGCTCGGCTGGGAGCGTGACCTCGCCAGCGGCGCGAACACCTACCTCCTCTCGCAGGCGCGCGAGCTGGCGGGGCCGGGCGCCGCGCTCTCCGAGGTGGGCAACGCGCTCGTGGCCTCCCCGATCCTCGAGGACATGCTCACCGCGGCCGACGTGCACCTGCACGGATGCCTCGAGCCCGCCCGCGAGCTCGGTCTGCGGCGGTTCGAGGCCTTCGCGGTGGCGCGCCGCGCGCGGCTGCAGGAGCTCCGGTCGCGGGTCAGCCTGCTTCGGCTCGCGCACCTGCTCGCGGGCTGAGGCCGACGACCGTCGCAACCCCCCTCACGTCGGTCGCGCTCCTGTCCGATCCAAGGAGTGAACCCGGAGTCTCCATGTCCGCCATGCCCTCTGTTCTGCAGACCATCGTCGGCCGCGCGCTCATTGACGCGGAGTTCCGAAAGGCCCTCGTGGCGGACGTGCGCGGCACGCTGATGCGCGAGGGCTACCAGCTCGACGAGGTGACCATCGCCGCCATCGAGTCGGCCACCTGCGACCCGGAGCGGGTGCGCTCCTTCTCGGCCGCCTTCACGTCCGAGTTCCTCGCGCGCGGCGAGTACGTGTGCTGAGCTGATGCGCCCTGCCCCCCTCGAACTCGTGATGCGTGGGGAAGGCGGCAGCTTCGCGCTGCGCAGCCTCGACCCGGGCATGACCTGGCTCCAGATGCGGCCCCGCCCCTGCGAGGCCCACCTGACCGAGGTGGACGGGTCGTGGGTGCTCACCACGCCCGATCGGCGCGTGTACCTGCGGCTCGGCCCCGAGGAGCGCCACCTGTGGGGGCTCATCGATGGCCGGGCCACCGTGGCCGAGATCGCCACCAGCTACTTCGTGACGTTCGGCGCGCTGCCGGTCTCGCGGGTGGCGGGCTTCATCCAGACGCTCCGGAGCGCCGGGCTGGTGGAGGTGGAGCCGGCGGGCTTCCTTCGCAAGCGGTTCGCCCACGTGGCGTGGCTGCGTCGGGAGTTCACGTGGAGCGGAGCCCACGACCTCGCGGCGGCCGTGTGGCGCGTGCTGGGCCCGCTCCTGACGGTCTGGAACCTTCCCGTCGCGGTGGGTCTCATCGGCATGGGGGCCTACGCGGCGTGGATCGACCAGCGGGTGGACCCCACCTCCCTCGCCGATCGGGCGCCGCTCCTCGCGCTCGCCGTCGTGGGGCACGTCGTCCTCCACGAGCTGGCCCACGCGGTGGCGGTGGTCGGCTTCGGGCGACGGGTGCGCGGCATGGCCATCGGGCTGCGCGGCGCCTACGTGGACACCACCGACATGTACCTCGGCACCCGCGCCCAGCACGCCGTGGTGGCCCTCGCCGGGCCGGGCACGAGCCTCCTTCTGGCGGCCCTGGCCGCCACCGTGGCATGCGCGCTTCCGGTGGAGGCGGTGGCGCTCCCGCGCGCCTTCGCCGCGGTGGGCCTCGGCATCACGCTGCTCACCGGCTGGCCCTTCCTCCTCGACAACGACGGCGCCCACGCCCTCGGCGACCTCATCGGCACGCCGCATGTGCGCACGGCGGCCTGGCGGGCCCTGCGAACCGGGAAGGTGCGCCCGGTGCACACGCTCTACCTGATGGGGTGCGTGCTCACGGCCCTTGCCCCGCCGCTCGTGCTGCTCCTGCGGGCCTGAGCGCTCACTCTTCCTCCTCGACCTCCTCCTCGGGCTCCCCCGCCAGCGCGCGCAGCGCGAGGGCGTAGCCGAAGCCGGCCCGGGCGAGGGCGGCGAGATCACGCTGGTGGTGCTCCTTCCGCTCGCCGGGCGCCCGCCACACGCCGAGCCGGCGCCGCCGCGCGTAGGCGAAGGCGGCGGCCACTCCCGCGTCGGGACCGCCCTCCGCCGCCACGGCCTCGGCCGCGAGCGCGCGGGAGACGCCCTTGGCGGTGAGCTGCGCCTGCACCCGGCCGGGGGCCACGCCGCGCGCGAGCGCGCGCCGGCTGCGGGAGGCCGCGAACGCGGCATCGTCGACGAAGCGGTACCGCTCGCCGAGGTCGAGCACCGCATCGAGCGCCGCCACGAGCGGCGCGGTGTCCTCGCCGGTGGTGGTGCCCTGCCGTTGGATGCGCTGCATCCAGCGGCGGCGGGTGTGCGCGCGCGGGGCGGAGTAGCGCTGCACGTAGGCCAGCACGCTGCGCTTCACGCTCTCGGGGGTGAGCGGGCGGGGAGGGCGCGTGGGCATCCGCTCAGCTACGCGCGGGGCGGTACGTCGTCCAGCTTTTGTGCCGCCCGCTCAGAAGTGAATGCGCAGGTCGAGCGAGTGCCACAGGCGCGCGGGGTCGGCATCGAGCTCGCCCTGCAGGGAGTAGTCGAGGTCGGCCTTGTCGCTCACGAGGCTGATGCCGCCGCCGAGGGTGTGCACGCCGTCATCGTGCTGCCAACCGGCGCTGAGGCGCAGCCACTCGGTCAGGCCCACGTCGGCGCCCACGTGCTCGGCGATGGACTCCTCGAAGGGGTCGCCCATCCATTCGGTGCGCAGGGCCCCTTCGAGGCCGAGGAAGGGCCCCGGCTCCCAGCGCGCGCCTACATCCACGGTGCGCTCGCTGTCGGGGTAGCCGAGGTCCAGCGCGTTGTTGATGCCGAGCGCCACCGTGAAGGCCTCCGACGGCTTGCCGGCGGCGCTCACGCCGAAGTTGAAGGCATCGGAGCTTCCCTCCTGCTCGGAGTCGCGCCAGTCGTAGCGGCCGGTGGCGGCGATCGACATGCGGCGATCGAGGAAGGGGTAGGCGATGCCGACCGCGAAACCCTGGTGGGAGGTGGTGTTGGTGAGCTCGTCGCCATCGAGCACCCAGCCGGGCAGCGCGCTCAGCGGCGGCTCCACATCATCCAGCCGGTAGGTGTAGGTGGCGCCGAGGGTCACGAGGCTGGTGCGGGAGTCGGCAGCAGCCACGCGACCGAGCCAGGTGTCGTCGGGCCCGTAGGCGCCGCCGGCCACGAGGTCGTAGCGTTCGCCGAGCGCCACGGCCGCCACGTTGGTGGCCACCTCGCCCACGTCGGTGGGGTTCGCGAGCCCGACGCCGCCGCGGCCCGCCGATCGCGCACCGGGCAGCTCCTCGGCATGGGCCGAAAGCGCGCGGCCGAGCAACAAAGCACTCCCGAGGAGCGGCGCGAGCTTGCGGAGTGGCATGGCGGGCAGTAGTAAAGAACTGGTCATGCGCAGGCAACCTGCCGGCGTGTAACGCTTGATCACGGTGTCACGGGGGTCGTCATGGAGCCGGAACGTCTTGAGTTCTTTCGCAACCTGCTCAATGAGCGCCTCCGCGCGCTCCTGAGCGAAGCTGGCGCCACCCTGGGTGACCTCACCGACGAAAAAGAAAACCTCGCCGATGCCATCGACCTCGCCTCGATGGAGTCGAATCGCGACTTCCAGCTCCGCATCCGCGACCGTGAGCGGGTCCTGATCCACAAGATCAAGGAGGCCATCGCCCGGCTCGATGTGGGCGACTACGGCACCTGCGTGAGCTGCGGCAACGAGATCGCCGAGAAGCGCCTCATGGCGCGCCCCGTGGCCACCCACTGCATCGACTGCAAGACGGAGCTGGAGCAGCTCGAGCGTTCCAGCCGGGACATGTAGTCGGTGGCGGTTACCCAGGCGGTCCTGCCGGTTGCAGGCCTCGGCACGCGCTTCCTTCCGCTCACCAAGGCGGTGCCCAAGGAGCTGCTGCCGATCGTGGATCGGCCGTGCTTGGAGTACGTCGTGGCGGAGGCGGTCGCGGCGGGCATCACTGATTTCGTGTTCGTCACGTCGCGGGGCAAGGGCGCGCTCGAGGAGTACTTCGACCGCTCCCCGGCGCTGGAGGCCACGCTCGAAGCCGCCGGCAAGCTGTCGCTCCTCGCCGAGGTGCGCCGGGTGGCCAGCCTCGCCCGCGTGGTGAGCGTGCGTCAGGATGCCATGCGCGGCCTCGGCCACGCGGTGCTCTGCGCGGAGCCTGCCCTGCGTGGCCAGGACTTCGTGGTGATCCTCCCCGACGACATCGTGGATGCCGCCGAGCCGGTCGTGGGCCAGCTCCTGCGGGTGCACGCCGAAGAGGGCGGCGCGGTCGTGGCGCTGAAGAACGTGCCGCGCGAGCGCACCAACCGCTACGGCATCTGCGCCGGCCCGATGGTGCGCCCCGACCGCATGCGCATCGAGCGGATGGTGGAGAAGCCGGCGCCCGCCGAGGCGCCCAGCGCACTGTCGATCGTGGGTCGCTACGTGCTGCCCACCGCCATCTTCGACCTCCTTCGCAGCACCCCTCCCGGTGCCGGCGGCGAGATCCAGCTCACCGACGCCCTCGCCCGGCTCCCGCTCGCGCACGGGCACGTCTTCTCGGGCGCCCACTTCGACACAGGCAATCCCGTGGGCCTCCTCGAAGCGCAGCTCCACTACGCCACGCGCCACCCGGAGTACGGCGAGGCCGCCCGGGCGCTCTGCGCGCGGTTCGCGTAGGCCAGGCGCCGCGAATCGGGGCGTGCCGGCCCGCCCCGAGGTGGGGCAGACCCGATTCGCCCCAAATCAGCGGCCCTACCGCTGCGCTTCCACCGTCTTCTCGAGCTCCTCGGCGATCTTGCCGAGCGGCTGGAGGAGGCGCTCGAACTTGTCGAACCATCGGAGCCAGATCTCGTCACCCTGATCGGCGCCGGGCACCTCGGCGTTCACGCGGCGCACGAACTCCTTGAACTTGTCGACCCGTTCGAGCGAGCGGGAGAGCGGGTTGTAGAAGTCGTGGGCGTAGGCGATGAGCGAGCCGGCGGTGCGGTAGAGCACGCGGTCGCTCGTGCCCTCCTCGATGAGCTGGAACTCGCTCGCCACCAGCGAGCCGAAGAAGCCGAGCACGCCGAGGTCGAGCTCGGAGAGCTGGGAGGTGCGGAAGAGGTTCTGGACCACGCTCTTGTTGAGGCGGATGAACTCGAGCACGCGCGGCTTGAGGTAGCTCTCGGCGGCGCGGGCCTGCCGACCGGCGCGGGGCACCGGGAGGAGCACCTGCACCATGCGGCCGAGGCGCACGTTGATGCGGGTGAGCGCGATGGCGTCGGGCTGGTCTTCGTCAATCGCGTGCAGGCGGGGGGCGCAGGTCTCCTTCACGCGCGAGGAGGATTGTTCCCCGGTGTCGAAGATGGGGCGCAGCTCGGCCTCGTCGGCGCCTTCCACGTGGAAGAGCCAGAGCATGTACTCGCCATCCTGCCGCGGCACTTCGAGGGGCACGGCCACGGCATCGGCGAGGAGCACGCCCTGGCCGATGCGGGTCACGCCGTAGCCGCCCTGGATGACCGCTACGTACTTGTCCTTGCGCTGCTCGATCTCCACCTGGAGGCCCTGCACGATGCCGTGCCCGTGCATGTAGAGCACGTGCCGCTGGAGGTTGCGGCGGTGGTAGGACTGTTCGTCCTGAAGGTCGCGGGCGGTGAGGCAGAGGCCCTCGAAGGCGCGCAGGCGGCTGAGCTGGAAGTAGTTCTTGGGCTGCACGGCTACCGACCCTCGTCGAACAGGATGGTGAAGGACACGTGGCCGGGCTTTTCGCTCGACACGATCTGGGAGATGCGGCGGAGCACGCCGGGGGCGCGTTCGCCGAAACGTTTCTTGAACTTGTCGGCCGGCTCGAGCACGAGCGCGAAGAACGACGTGGGCAGGCGGCTGGGCTCGGCCACGAAGTGCCCCGCCGGCTCGCCGCGCAGGTAGCGCGCATCGACGGTAGCGCCCCCGGCGAGCGTGCTGCGGCCGAGGGTGAAGGCGTTGGGCGCGCGGGTCTCGGCCACGCGCACCGGCGCCGCCGTGAGCACCCGGATCATCTCCTCCACCCCGGCCACCGTACCGCGCGTGCGGTACAGGCGGATCGCGCGGCGGACCAGCTCGCGCTGCTGGTGGATTGGGAGGGAACTGTCCAGGGGGAAGCTCACCCAGCTCGCGATCCAGGGGAGGAAGCGCGGGTCGGTGGCGATGGGATCGATGAGCTGGGGGAGGCCGTCGATCCGGTCGGTGATGGTGGTCATCACGTGCTGGAAGATGGCGAGGAAGCGCCGCATGGCGTCGGCGTTGAAGGCCTGTACCTCGGTGGCCTGCACCGCCTGCGGGGCGCCCCAGTTGCGGGCGGAGGCTTCGTCGGCGCGCACGATGTCGCGCCGCTGCGCGGGAACGGCGCCCTGGTAGAGCCCGGGCAGGAACCGGAGGTAGCCGCGCACGGGCACGTGCAGCACGATGCGGTCGCGCGCGCCCAGCGCGCCGGGGGCGCGCCCATCGGGCGTGACCACCTCGGCGCTCACGGTGACGAGCTCCTCGGGGGTGTAGTGGCTCGCCGGCGAACCGTCCGGCAGGAGCCGCGTGGAGCGGATGAAGAGCGGCTCGCCGCCCGCCGCGGTCTGCACCTCGATGGAGCGCACGCAGCCCACGCGCTCGCCCCGGAGGGCCTCCACGAGGCGGTAGCCGACGGGGTTGCCGAGGTGGCGGTTGAGGTAGGTCTGCGCCTCGCGCACGGGGTAGCCGATCCGCACCACGTCTTCGAGGTAGCGGAAGTCGGAGCTCCCCCGGGCGGGGGCGTAGCGCGCGAGCGCACGCGTCATTCGGCTTCCTCGGTGCGCACCCGGATGCGGCGCACGTTGAGCAGGTCGGCCGTGGTGAGCACCACCTCGCGCACGCCCTCGCCCTCTTCCCAGCCGGGAACGCCGCGCTGCCGCTTTTCACCCGACACATCGAAGAGCTGCACGTCGATCACGTGGCGCACGTCGGGGATGTCGGCCACCATGCGCGCGAAGTCCTGACTGTACACGGTGCCCTTGAAGGGCCAGCCGGTCCCGTCGAACCCGCCGATGTAGGGGTCGAGGAAGGCCTCCACCCAGCGCTGGGCGGCCTCGCGCACGGCGAGCAGGTTGGCGTTGGGGCGCAGGCGGAGCGTCACGCTGATGTCGATGGGCAGGAAGCTGGCGAGCCGCACCACGGGGGTCACGTTGATGAGGCAGCGCCGCTTCAGGTAGCCCTGCACGTGGTCGCGCAGGCCGGTGCCGAGGAGCGGATCGGGGAGCGATTCCCCATCGCGGCGGCGCGGCAGCACCACCACTTCCACCTTGCCGTCGGCGCCCATGCGCCCATCGCACGCGGCCCGCGCCACCTCGCCGCTGGCCTCCTGCGCGATGATCGCGAAGTCGGTCTGCGTGACCGCACGGTCGCGGCTGGTGAGCAGGCTCGGCGCGCGGCGGATGATCTCGTCGATCGTCTCCGCATCGCGCCCGCCGCTGGCGGGGAGCAGGTTCTCGGCCTTCACCGAGTCGGCGAAGCCCTCGATCACGTTGATGTCGCCAGCCGCCACGTTGCCGCGAGCGCCCGGAACCGCGCGGTACACATCCACCACCACGTTCGCGGAGCCCACGGGCAGCATGCGCCCGCGGATGCCGTTGCCGAAGGTGAGCGTGCCCTCGGTGGCATCCACCACGAAGATGCGGTCGTCCTTTCCAGCGGTGAGGAGCGCGCCGTCGGGCACGCGGTTCCACGCCTCCACCGCACCGTCGGCCTCCTCCACGTACACCACGATGTCCGGGAAGGTTTCGGGGCGCGCGAAGAGGCTCCGCTCGTGCTCCAGGTCGTGGAGGAAGAGAGGGGCGTTGCGGAGGTGGATGGTCTGGTTCGGCACGCCGAGGCCCGAGAAGCGCTCGGTGCGCACCGTGATGAGGTTCACCACCTCCACGGTGTTGAGCAGCACGTGGGTGATCGGCGCCATCTGCGGCAGCGAGTCGATCGTGGTGCCCGGCGGGAGCGCGAACCGCGCGCGGAGCCAGAAGCCGTCGGGCCCGGGGGTGGGCGGGTCGGGGAGCGGGAAGTCGAGCGTGCCGGTGCTGGTGAGCTGGTAGGGGCGCGCGGCCCCCTCGCCCGGGCCGTGCAGGCGCCGCCACACGTGGCGGCCGAAGGTCTGCGCCTCCAGCATCTCCCACTGCACCTCCACCCCCTCAGGCAGGTAGGACTCGCCGCGCGTGCGCACGTGCAGCACGTGCCGACGCCCGCGGGGCAGCGGCTTGTTGAACTGCAGGTAGAGCGCCTGGTTCTCGTCCTTCAGCTCCACGAAGGGGAAGAAGGGGTAGAACTCGCCGAGCCGGCCCACGGCGCGGGTGATGGCGCGGGTGAGCCGCGGGTTCTCGGCCCGATCGTCGACCTGGGCCATGCGCGGACCGGGCATGGGCTGCTCGTAGTGCTTGGCGCCCACATCGCTCTGCACGCCGAGGCGCACCGCGAGGATGCGCGGCACGATCGGGTGCTGCTCCTTCTTCTCGTCCTGGCCGGTGAGCGAGGCCTTCACGAGCTCGAAGCGGAGCCATGTGGTGTCGCGACCGTCGATCTCGTGGCGGGCGAGCCCCTTGAGCTGGGTCTTCGGGTCGATCTGGAGGGTGATCGTGCGGGCGCCCACCGGGCGCTGCTTCTTGTCGAGCTCCTTGGTGCCATCGAGGTCGGCGAAGGTGAAGCTCGTGAACACCTTGTTCTCCGACCACACCACCCGCCAGTTGTCCTCGGCGCGGTAGGTGAGCTGCAGGAGGTACAGCTCGCTCGGCTCGGGGATCGGCGTGCCGTTCATGTCGAAGACGACATCGAGCTCCACCACCACGGGCTCCTGCTTGCGGTTCTCGAACAGGTCGCTCCCGATGTACCACTTGCGCCCGATGGTGGGCGGCATCATCGTGGCGAGCTGGAAGGGGCTCCACGGCCCCTCGTCGACGAGGAGCGGCTCGAGGCGGCGCGGGTCATCGCCGCAGAGCATGCTCAGCTCGATGGGGCGGACCCAAGTGAGCTCGACCTCCAGCTCGGGGATGAAGCCCTGCAGGAAGACGGTCTCGATGCGCTCGGCGCGCAGGTTGTAGCCGTCGGTGGCCATGTCGGTGAGCGGGCCCGTGATGAGGATCACGGTGCCGTCGGTGCGCACGCGCTCGGCGGGGACCTCCTCCCAGCCTTCGCCGCGGCGGTAGTACCAGCGGTAGCGGGGCAGGTAGCTGGTGCGGCCGGCGGGCACGCCGCGATCGACCAGCGCGAAACGAACCACCCAGCCCCCGCGGATGGGGGGCACGTCCTGGAGGAAGAACTCCAGCGCGCGGCCGGTGGCCCGGACCTCCCAGTTGTTGATCGACCGCTCCTCGCCGCCGCGATCGTCGCGCCAGGTGATCTCGAGGTCCTGCAGCATGCGCCCCGCCAGCCAGCGCTCGAAGTCGAGGCGACCGCGGAGCCACCACTTGCTCGCGGCCACCGGCTCGGGGAGCCCGAAGGCCGCGGTGCTGCCGAAGTGATCGATGGGAACGATGCCCGGGAGCGCGGTGATGATCGTGCTCTCGGGGAGGCCGAGGCTCTCCTCGGGGTCGAGGTCGGTCTGCACCGCGAGCCAGCCCTCCGCCGAGGGGTACTCCCACTGGAAGAAGGCCGCCACGCTGAGGTTGTCGGCGTTGGCGCCACCGCGGCGCAGACGCAGGCGGCCGAGGGGCCGCTCCCCGTCGGGCTCCATGTCCATGAGCCGCAGGTCCTCGTGGCTCACGTAGAGGAACTGGTCGGGCGTGTAGGCGTCGGGACCGTAGTCCACCGGGTCGAGCTCGAAGACATCGACGCCGCGGCCGCCGGCGAACAGGAGCGCCGAGGGGTTGTCGCGCAGGTAGGTGAAAGGAATCTCGCGCACGGCGGGCCGCTGGCCCCCACGCACCGCCATCACCCGGTTGATCGTGGCGCTGTGCACCGAGAGGCCATCGACCGTGACGAAGTCGACCGCGGTGCTGTCCTCCCGCTGGCGCGTGGCGCAGCGCGCGTAGGGCGGGATTTCGACGCCGCCTTCCCCCTTCAGCGTGAGCGTGACCGGCGCGGAGGCGGGCCGGGCGGGCTTGCGCTCCTCGCCGATGAAGTTGAGGAAGTGGATGTAGGTCTTGTCGGGGACCTGGTTCAGCCGGAAGATGACCATCTCCGTCATCCACGCGAACAGCTGGACGAGGGTCATGCCGGGGTCGGCGTCGGAGAGGTTGGTCCACTCCGGCGTGTACTGCGGGATCAAGGCGCGCGCTTCGCGAAGCAGGTCTTCGTAGCGGCGGTCGTCCAGGTTGGGCGGGCGGATCGGCATCGAGCTCTGAGTCGGACGGCGAGTCTATCGCATCGGGCGCGGGAGGGAGGAGCCCCACCCGACGTTAGCTTGCCCCCCTGCGGAGCCGCCATGATCCCCGTGAAGCGCCACGTTGCCGATCACATGAGCCTTCGCTCGGAGGCGGAATACGCGGCGCGGTACGCCACTTCGGTGCAGGAGTCCGAGGTCTTCTGGGCGGGCGAAGCCGCGCGGCTCGACTGGTTCGCGCCCTGGCGCGCCGTGCGAACGGGGTCGGGGCCGGGCGTGTCCTGGTTCGCGAGCGGGCAGCTCAACGTGGCGTGGAACTGCCTCGACCGGCACCCCGCCGATCGGGTGGCCCTCATCTGGGCGCGCAACGAGCCGGGCGAATACCAACGCATCACCTACGGCGAGCTGCGGGAGCGGGTCTGCCGGGTGGCCAACGTGCTGCGCGCGGCGGGCGTGAAGAAGGGGGACAGGGTGTGTCTGTACCTGCCGGCCGTGCCCGAGCTGCCCATCACCATGCTGGCCTGCGCCCGCATCGGGGCCGTTCACAGCGTGGTCTTCGCGGGCTTCTCGGCGCAGGCGCTGGCCGACCGCCTGGTCGATGCCGACGCGCGGGTGCTCGTGACCGCCGACGAGGGCCTGCGGGGCGCGAAGTCGATCCCGCTGAAGGCCATCGCCGACGAGGCGTTGGCCAGGGTGCCGGGCGTGCACACCCAGCTCGTGGTGAAGCGCACTGGCGCCGACGTGCCGATGCAGACGGGCCGTGACCGGTGGCTCGCCGAGGCCGAGGCCGCGGAGCGGCCGGTCTGTCCCCCCGAGTGGATGGATGCGGAGGACCCGCTGTTCATCCTCTACACCTCCGGCTCCACGGGAAAACCCAAGGGCGTGCTCCACACCACCGGCGGCTACCTCACCTACGCCGCCAGCACCTTCCACCACGTCTTCGGCGTGGCGCCCGGCGAGGTGCACTTCTGCGCGGCGGACTGCGGCTGGATCACCGGCCACAGCTACATCGTGTACGGGCCGCTGGCGTGCGGCGTCACCACCGTGCTCTTCGAGTCCCTGCCCACCTTCCCGACGCCCGCCCGCTACTGGGAGGTGGCCAACGACGTGGGCGCGGTCACGCTCTACACGGCGCCCACGGCCCTGCGCGCCCTGCTCGCCGAGGGCAACGCGTGGCTGCGCCCGATGCCCACCGTGCGGGTGCTCGGGTCGGTGGGCGAGCCCATCAACCCGGAGGTGTGGCGGTGGTACCACGACGAGGTCGGGCGCGGGGAGGCCGCCGTGGTGGACACGTGGTGGCAGACGGAGACGGGCGGCATCCTCCTCGTGACGTTGCCCGGCGTCCATCCGAGCCAGCCGGGTGCGGCGGGCCTGCCGCTGCCCGGAGTGCGGCCGGTGCTGCTCGACCCCGCCACGGGCGCGCGCGTGGAGGGCCCCGGCAGCGGGCTCCTGGTGCTCGAAGGCGACTGGCCGGGGCAGGCCCGCACCGTGCAGGGCGACCACGCGCGCTTCGTGGACACCTACTTCGCCCCGCGCCCCGGCTTCTACTTCACCGGCGATGGCGCCCGCCGCGACGAGGCCGGCTACCTCTGGATCACCGGCCGGGTGGACGACGTGCTCAACGTGGCCGGCCACCGCATCGGCACCGCCGAGGTGGAGAGCGCGCTCGTGGCGCACGCCGCGGTGTCGGAGGCGGCCGTCGTGGGTTTTCCACACCCCATCAAGGGGGAGGGCATCCACGCCTGGGTCATCCTCATCGCGGGCGAGTCGAGCGACGAGGCGCAGCTCCGCGAGCAGGTGCGCCGGGTGATCGGCCCCGTGGCCACCCCCGACCGCATCACGATCGTGCCGGGCCTGCCCAAGACCCGCTCCGGGAAGATCATGCGTCGCATCCTCCGGAAGATCGCCGCCAACGCGCACGATGAGCTCGGCGACACCTCCACCCTCGCCGATCCCGGCGTGGTGGCGCAGCTCATCGCGCTCGCGGCCGGGCGGGCCGGTTAGATCGCGGGCCTTCGACGAGGGCCCGTGAATCCCGACCGCTACCGCCCCCAGAACACCGTGCGCATCGTCACCGCGGCCTCGCTGTTCGATGGCCACGACGCGAGCATCAACGTGATGCGGCGCATCCTCCAGCAGCTGGGCGCCGAGGTCATCCACCTCGGGCACAACCGCTCGGTGGGGTCGATCGTGAACGCCGCCATCATGGAAGACGCGCAGGCCATCGCCGTGAGCAGCTACCAGGGCGGCCACAACGAGTACTTCCGCTACATGGTGGAGCTCCTGCGCGAGCGGGGCGCCGGCCACATCAAGGTGTTCGGCGGCGGCGGCGGCGTGATCGTTCCGGAGGAGATCCGCGCGTTGCACGAGGCGGGCGTGGAGCGCATCTACTCCCCCGAGGATGGGCGTCGGATGGGCCTCGTGGGCATGATCGAGGACCTCATGCGCCGGGCGGACTTCGATCTCGAAGCCGCCCAGGCCGCCGCCGGGGGGGCCACCGGCGCCACGGCCGCGCTGTCGGGGTTGAAGGCGGGGAGCGTCAACGCGCTCGCCCGCGCCATCACGCTCGCCGAGAACGGCGCCCTGCCGCCGAGCCTCGTGCCGCCGGCGGCCGCGGCCGTCCCCATCGTCGGCCTCACCGGCACGGGCGGGGCCGGCAAGTCGAGCTTCTGCGACGAGCTGGTCCGCCGCTTCGTCAACGACTTCCCCAACCTGCGCGTGGCCGTGCTCAGCGTCGACCCCACCCGCAAGAAGAGCGGCGGCGCCCTGCTCGGCGACCGCATCCGCATGAACGCCATCGACAACGACCGGGTCTTCATGCGGTCCCTGGCCACGCGCGGCGAGAAGGGCGAGCTGTCGGCGGCCACCCGCACGGCGGCCGACCTCTGCAAGGCCGCCGGCTACGACCTCATCCTCGTCGAGACGAGCGGCATCGGCCAGAGCGACGGCGCCATCATGCAGCTGGCCGACGTGGCCGTGTACGTGATGACCCCCGAGTTCGGCGCCCCGAGCCAGCTCGAGAAGATCGACATGCTCGACCACGCCCACCTTGTCGTGCTCAACAAGTTCGAGCGTCGCGGGGGCGAGGATGCGCTCCGCGATGTGCGGAAGCAGGTCAAGCGCAACCGGGAGCTGTTCACTACTCCGGACGAGGCGCTCCCGGTGTACGGCACCATCGCCTCCCAGTTCAACGACCCCGGCGTGAACGCCGCCTACCTCGGCCTCCTCGGCGAGCTCGCTCGTCACACCGGGCACGCCTGGCCCTCGCAGGTGATCGACCCGGGCACGCGCGCCAGTCCCCCCCGCCGCCGCATCGTGCCGCCCGAACGCCAGCGCTACCTCGGCGACATCGCCGACACCTGCCGCGGCTACCGCAGCCGCGTGCAGCGAAACGCCGTGCTCGCCCGCCGTCGCAGCGCCTACGAGGTGGTGGCCGCCGAGGTGGGCGGTGAGGTGGGGCACGACCTGCTCGCCCGCCGCGAGGCCCTCCCGCTCGACCCCGACTGCGCCGCCGCCCTCGCGGAGTACCCCGCTCTCGTGGAGCGCTACCGCCAGGAAACCTACACCTACTCGGTGCGCGGCAAGGACATCACCCAGCCGCTCGTCACCGAGTCGCTCTCGCGGCTCAAGATCCCGCGCATCGCCACGCCCCGCTTCACCGACGCCGGCGACATCCTCGTGTGGGCGATGACCGAGAACTTCCCGGGCTTCTTCCCCTACACCGCCGGCGTCTTCCCGCTCAAGCGCCAGAGCGAGGACCCGAAGCGCATGTTCGCGGGCGAGGGCGGACCCGGCAAGACCAACGCGCGTTTCCACTACCTCTGCCAGGGCGAGCCCGCGAAGCGGCTCTCCACGGCCTTCGACAGCGTCACGCTCTACGGCGAGGACCCCGCTCCCCGCCCCGACATCTACGGCAAGATCGGCGAGTCCGGCGTGAGCGTGCCCACGCTCGACGACATGAAGGTGCTCTACGGCGGCTTCGACCTCTGCGCGGCCAGCACCAGCGTGAGCATGACCATCAACGGGCCCGCCCCGATCCTGCTCGCCATGTACATGAACACGGCCATCGACCAGCAGCGCGAGCAGCGCGAGGCCGGCCTCGGGCGCCCCCTTACCGAAGCCGAGCTCGTCGAGGTCCGGGCCTACGTGCTCAAGACCGTGCGCGGCACCGTGCAGGCCGACATCCTCAAGGAGGACCAGGCGCAGAACACCTGCATCTTCTCCACCGAGTTCGCGCTCCGGATGATGGGCGACATCCAGCAGTTCTTCGTCGAGAACGACGTGCAGAACTACTACAGCGTGAGCATCTCGGGGTACCACATCGCCGAGGCGGGCGCGAACCCCATCAGCCAGCTCGCGTTCACGCTCAGCAACGGCTTCACGTTCGTGGAGTACTACCTGGCGCGGGGGATGAAGATCGATGACTTCGCCCCCAACCTGAGCTTCTTCTTCAGCAACGGGCTCGACCCGGAGTACACCGTGATCGGCCGCGTGGCCCGCCGCATCTGGGCGGTGGCCATGCGCGAGCGCTACGGCGCCAGCGAACGCAGCCAGAAGCTGAAGTACCACATCCAGACGAGCGGCCGTTCGCTCCACGCCCGCGAAATCCAGTTCAACGACATCCGCACGAGCCTGCAGGCCCTGCTCGCGCTGTTCGACAACTGCAACTCGTTGCACACCAACGCCTACGACGAGGCGGTCACCACTCCCACCGAGGAGTCCGTGCGTCGGGCCATGGCCATCCAGCTCATCATCAACAAGGAGCTGGGCTGGGCGAAGAACGAGAACCCGCTCCAGGGCAGCTTCATCGTCGATGAGCTCACCGACCTCGTGGAGGAGGCGGTGCTGCGCGAGTTCGAGCGCATCGACAGCCGCGGCGGGGTGCTGGGCGCGATGGAAACGCAGTACCAACGCGGCAAGATTCAGGACGAGTCGCTGCACTACGAGGAGCAGAAGCACGACGGCCGCCTGCCGATCGTCGGCATCAACACCTTCCAGGACCCGAACACCCTCGGCGACTCCTGGGAGCCTCCCGCCGTGGAGCTGCGTCGGAGCTCCAACGAGGAGAAGCAGGCCCAGATCGACGCCGTGCGCGCCTTCCAGGCGAAGCACGCGGCGGAGGCGCCGGCCGCCCTCGCGCGGTTGCAGGAGGTGGCGCTCAACGGCGGCAACCTCTTCGCCGAGCTGATGCGAACCGTGCGGGTGGCCTCACTCGGCCAGGTCAGCAACGCGCTCTACCGCGTGGGCGGGGAGTACCGCCGGAACGTGTGAGGGGCGATCGGCCGCGACCCACCTCGGGGGTTGCGGGCGCCGGTGCCGATCGCGGCGCCGCCGGAGCGTCTACTGCACGCGGAACCCCCACGCCGGCAGACCTCCCGAGGGCGACGCACCCAAGTTTACCTCCACGCGCACCGTTCCGGCCGGGCCCGTCCGTTCGAACTGGAACAGGGCGGCATCGCCGCTCGTCATCGGCAGGGTGCTGGCGCTGTCGAGGCCACGCTCCGCGCGGAGCGCGGCGAGCGCGCGGGTGAGGCTGAGCATGCTGTCGGGGTCGGCCGCCTGGGCCTCCACGTTCACGCCCTCGGCGAAGGCGGGATCGGGCGTGAACCACGGCGTGCCGTCGGTGAAGCCGGCCTGGCTTGCATCGCTCCACGGCATCGGCGCCCGCATCGCGTAGTCCTGTCCGGCGGCCGTGCTGGCGTCGGGGAGGTCGAGCTCGTCCCCGTAGTAGAGCACGGGGCTGCCCGGCAGGAGGTACTGCAACACCCGGAGCGCGCGGCGGGCTCCGGGGTCGGGCACGCGCGCGGGAAGCCGGGTCAGGTCGTGGGAGCCGGTGAACGCACCCATGCCGACCGCGCCCCCGGCCTCCACCTGCTCCCTCACGAGCTCCACGAGGTCCTCCACTCCGTGGCCGTTGCCGGCCTCCACGAGCGCATCGAGGCGCGGGAAGTCGAGGACGGCGTCGCAGCCGGGCGCGTCTGGGCGATCGAGCCAACCCAGCGCCCGTTCGGTCTCCCACTCGCTCGCCTCGGCCAGGAAGAACCGATCGGGGTGCCCCGCCCGAAGCTCCACCAGCAACTCGCCGAGGAGCTCGTGCGACTCGGCCGAGCCGAGCTCCATTTCGTCGCCCTCGTCGAGCATGAGCACGGCATCGAAACGGAAGCCATCCACGCCGAGGTCGAGCCAGTGGTGGAGGCTCGCGAGCATCGTGTCGCGCGTGTCCGCATGGTGCCAGTCGAGGTCGGGCATGTCGGCGCCGAACCACGCGAAGTAGGCGCCACCGGCCTGCGAGGGGTACCAGCCCTCACCCTCGGCGGCCGGCGCGTAGCGGAAGTGCGCCTGCGCGGCGACGTCGCCCGATTCGGCGGCGGTGAACCACCGATGGGAGCGGTGCACGTGATTGAGGGGCACGTCGAGCAGCACGCGGATGCCCATGGCGTGGGCCTCTTCGAGGAGGGCCACGAGGTCGTCTTCCGTTCCGTACTCGGGCGTGATCGTACCGAAGTCCGTGGCGTCGTAGCCGGCGGGCCCGAACGCGGGAAAGATGGGCATGAGCCAGAGGGTGCGTACGCCGAGCGAGTCGAGGTGATCGAGCCGCTGTCGGACGCCCTCGAGGTCGCCGATCCCGTCCGCATCGCTGTCCTGGAAGGAGCGCACGTAGAGCTCGTAGGTGATCCCGGGCTGGCCGGGGCGCAACGTGGCCTCCGGCGCAACCGCGGCGGGACCGGAGCCGGTCAGCCCGACCTCCGAGCGATAGGGGGTGGGGAGTTCGGTGGTGGTACAGGCGACGAGCGGGGAGAGAAGCACGCGGGTCCCGATGGACCCGGGGCCTCTTCAAGGCGCGTGCCAGCCGGCGGGGCGAACCCTACCGGCGAACTACCCGTGCTTTTCCGTCCTCCGCGCGCGTCGTGCCTGTCGGCGAACCGTCAGGAGCGACGGACGTCCGTCGGCGGGGGGCGGTTCGCGCGCTCGAGCAGCCAGCCCGCGGCGAAGGTGATGAGCCCCCGGTGGAGGACCTGCGAGAGGAACGCGTTGGCCCGGTTGATCCAGCCGGGGACCACGGCCCGGCGCCCACGGAACATCGCGGACACGCCCACGCGGGCCACGGCCGCGCTCGAGAGGATCGAAAAGTCCATGAGGCGGGGGGTGCGCGCGTGCGCGACCTCGTTGAATTCGGTGGTCGTGATGCCCGGGTAGAGCGTCGTCACGGACACGCCGGTGCCCCGAAGCTCGAAGCGGAGCGCCTCGGAGAAGGACATCACCGCCGCCTTGCTGGCCGCGTAGGCCGAAACGTGGGGCGAAGGGAGGAAAGCAGCGGCGGAGGCCACCTGGAGGACGTGGCCGCCGCCCCGGGCCACCATGTCGGCGCCGAATCGCTGCGTGAGCGTCATCAAGGACAGCACGTTGAGCTGGAACATCGCCGTGACGGCGGCGAGGTCCATCTGGAGGAATCGGCCCTGCATGCCCGCGCCCGCGTTGTTCACGAGGATGTCCACCCTCAGCCCACGCGCACGCACGTCATCGTAGAGCGCCTGGGCGCCGGCGGCGGTGGCGAGGTCGGCTGCGATCACCACCACGTCCACCATGTTCGCCAGCTCGACGCGCAGGGCTTCGAGGCGGTCCACCCGTCGCGCCACCAGCACCAGCGGGTAGCGCCGGCGCGCAAGCTCGCGGGCCACCTCCAGCCCGATGCCGCTGCTCGCGCCGGTGACCAGCGCGTAGCCGGAGGGAGGGCTCACGCGCCGTGCGCGTCGCCCTGCTGGGCGAGCGGGCCGTGCCGACCCACGGCCTTGATGGGCAGCGGAATTCGGTGCAGGTGCAGATGGTTGGAAGAAAGCTCCCAGTTCTCGTAGTAGGTGCCCCACCAACGGTCGAAGAAAGAAAAGGCGGCCGCGTGGTTCACCAGATGCCCGCGGAGACAGTGGTGGAGCTTGTGGGCGTGGTTGTCCATGAAGATGTACTTCAGCGGACCGATGTTGTAGGTGACGCTGGTGTGGTCGGTCGCCTGCAGCATGAGGACGAGGGCGTAAGCCACCCAGGTGGCGGCGAGATCCATGCCGAACAGCCACGAGAGCACGATGAGGGTGGGCTGGAACTGGCTGAGGGCGGTGTCGGCGAGCGAGGACTGGTTGCCGCGGAGGAAATCGAGGGCCGTCACGGAATGGTGCGCGTGGTGCTTGCGACGGTAGAAACGGAGGATCGTGTTGTCCCCGCGGCTGTGGCTCATCAGCCGGTGAATCCAGTAGTAGCCGAAATCCGTGCCCACCGTCCCTGCCGCGATCACCCACCAGCTGTTGGAGAGCGTGCCCCACAGCGGGAAATGCGAGAGGGCCCACCAGCCAAGGGTCACAAAACCGCCGCCGATGGCCACGCCCTTGATGAAGACCATGCCGAGGCCATCCCAGAACTCAAGCGCGGTGGGCTTCGGGAGCTCCAGGGAGGCCATCCGCTTCTCCGCCAGCAGGGTGAACACCAGGAACACCAGCGAGACGCCCAGCCAGGCTCCGAACGCCGTTTGCAGGGTGACCCCCACCACGGCGAGGACGGCCACGTAGCTCGCGGGCGATCCGAGGTGGCCGAAGATGCCCAGGGCGAGGCCGGTGACCTGCTCGCGTGGCACCACCGGCGAAGGGAGCGTCTGGTACGTCGGCATGGGGAGGCCAGGGCTGGGGCAGGGAAGCGGACGTATCCAGTCGGCGGGCCCGATCGGGGCGTCGCCATCGAATACACGATTCGTATATGCTGGTCAGAACAGGTAGAAGTCAGGGTTCCGGGCCGGGCGGTCCGGGGGTGAACCTTGGAAAGGTCGGCGTTTCACGCCGTTGGCATGGTGGTTGCAATGGAAGACTTCAGTCCAGGTGCCCCCGTGAATCTCCTCCTCCTCGTCTCCTTCGCCTCCGCCGATCCCACCCCCTTCGAGCGCTGGTCCGAGCGGCATCCCGTGGAGTGGATGGCGACCCATCGGGTGGAGTACGGCGAAACCGCCTGGGAGCTCAGTCAGGCCGTGGGCGTGCCGGTGCCGGTCCTGCGCGAGCTCACGACGCTCGACCTGGACCGGCTGCACCCCGGCGACTGGATCAGCTTCCCGGTGACGGAGCAGAACCGCGAAGCCGCGCTGCAGTGGCACACCGAGGAGGAATGCGGCTGCTGAGCGGCCCCCGCGCGGCGGCTACTTCTTGTTGCGGAGCTTGTACTCGAGCACGAGGCAGGTGACGGGGTCGACCTTCCGCCCGAACGTGGCCTCCACCGTGTCCGGCGCCTCGAGCGCGGCGATGCAGGGCAGCGCCACCGAACGGGCGATGACTTCGGCCGTGCGGGAAACGATGGAGTCCTTCGACTCCTCCTCCTTCAGCGGCGCGGCCATGCCGTTGCGGAAATCGAGGCGGGGCGTGGGGTTGTCCTCGTAGATGTTGCCGGGCACGTCGGCGGCGTAGAGCTTCACGATCCGGGCGATGCCGGCTTCGTTCTGGCTCGTTTCGGGCACGGCGGCGGCGGTGATGCCGAGGTGGCGCTCCAGCGCCTTCAACACCTTCGCGGCGCTGGTGCGATCGTCCTCGCCGGTGCCGTAGAGACAGAACTCGCGCCCGGACGCGAGCTGGGCCTGCTCGACCTGGGGGGCCGGGTCGGGAAGGCCCTCGTTGGCGCCGAGCGCCGTGAGCTTGAGGAGCTCGAACCGGCCGGCTTCATCATCGACAAAGCCGAGCGTGTCGTCGCCCCGGTAGCCATCGAGCTGCAGGGCCGCGAGGCCGAGGCTGCGCCCCTGCCGGTAGGTGAGCCGGGCGGGGCCGCGCATGCAGGTGCGACGGTTGCGGACGTCGAGTTGCACGTTCCACTCCTCGCGGGTGCGCTTCGGCATCGCGCTCGCGAAGGGGAGGAGGGCCTTGGTGACGGGGTCGAACTCCTCCGACTTCTGCACCCGCTCGCGCCAGGCCACCCACTCACTGCCGGCCGCGCCGCCCTCGTCGAACAACCAGCCGTACTGCTGCCGGCTCGCAAAGACGTCGGTGAGCTCTCTCTCCACCTGCTGCTGGAGCTCGTCCTGGTTCTGGAGGGCGGCCGCGAGGTAGCTGCTGCCCAGGATCATGGCGACGAGATCGCGAGGCCCCTTGGTGGCGAGCCCGCCCCCGCCGCCCACGCTCAGGCCGGCGCGCTGCTCGCACTCGCCGAGCGTCTCCTCGGCCTTCAAGACGTCGCTCTTGAATTTGATGGCCGCGCAGGAGCTCCCCGCCGCCCCGATGTAGCCGACGGAGGCGATGATCAGCGGGATGATGATCCGGGGCTGGAGGATGGCCCCGCTGGTGATCATGTACCAGCCGCGCATCACGAGGGCGAAGGGGCCGAGGGTCCAGATGCGGGCGAGGAAGAGGCGCCAGCCTTCCTGGGCGAACTTCTCGGCGGTCAGGTTGTTGCGGCGCCGCTTGGGGTTCCGCTTGAGCAGCACCTCCTCGGGCAGCCGGGCCACCTCGATCTGGAACTTGGCGCCTTCAGGGGAGACAAGCGCGAAGCTGTCGCCCGAGCGCACCGAGGTGGGGGACTGGATCTGGGTGGCGCGCCGGGCATCGCCCTTCCACACAAAAACCGCGGCCGTGCGCTCGCTCGCCGCGAGGATGAGCCCGCCATCCCCCTGCCGGATGAGCTTGCAGTGTTCCCGCGCCACGCCGAAGGCCTCGGGCAAGACGATGTGGCAGCGCTCCCCCTCCGTTCCGAGGCGCACTTCGAGTCCCTCGAAGGGACCGAAGCGGGTGCCGCCGAACTCCGGGGAGAGCGTGAGGTACAGGCCGGTTTCGTCGATGAGCGCCATCTCGGCCCCACGTAACGTCTACCGGTCGCGGCCACCGAGCCTCCGGGGGCCTTGCCCACCGCGCTCGCACCGCCCCGTTCGGGGGGAGCTCCGGTCGGGGCCGCTCCTCCACAACCTTGATAGTCCAGACGCGGTGAACATCTTCCTCATCCCGTACACCCCGGTTCGGCACACGGCGGTGGCCGTGGTGTGCGCGGCGATGTGCGCGATCGCCTGGTGGGTGGTGCTGGCGCTGGCCTGGAGCGGGCCGCCCTGGGCGGCCACGTGGGATGGGCCGGTGCTCCTCGGGAGCCTCGCCGCCGCGGCTGGCGGCGGGAGTGTGCTGGCCGAAGGGGCGCTCCGGCGCTGGCCGATCTGGCGCCGGGCCGTGTTCACCCTGATGGGCATCTTCTCCGCGGCCACCTTCGCGCTGGTTTTCTACGCGCTCTGGTCCGCGGCGCTCGGCCCCGTCGTGCTCGGTCCCGAGCTCGCCGACCCCACGCTCGTGAGTTTGCGCTTCCGCCTCCTCGGCTGGCTCGCCGCCGGGTTCGGCGCGGGCGTCGGGCCGATGATGGTCCGCCGCTTCAGGGGTGGGCTCTCCCACCTCGTGGGCGGGCTGGTGGCCGGGTTCGCGGGCGGCCTCGTCTGGTACGTCTTCGGGTACAAGCCCTACAACCTCGGCACCGACCTGTTCCTCGCCTCGGCGCTCGGGTCCACCGTCTTCGGGTTCACCTACGGCCTGTTCACCTGGGGCGTGCCCGACGAGCTCTACGCCGGGTGGCTCCGTGTGCTCACGATCTCCCGGCACGCGCGGCGCATCCCCGTCAACGGTCCCGACGATTCGCCCCGCGAGCGCTTCGTGGGCCACTTCCCCCGGGGTCTCGACCTCTTCCTCCCCGTGGAGGATGGCGTGATGGAGCTGCACGTGAGCGTCCTGCTCAACCGTCGCGGGGAGTTCCGCGCGCGCGGGCTCACGCTCCAGCCCACGAGCGTGCAGCGCTTCATGGAGCGGGTCGATCTCAGCTACGACAAGCGTCGCCCAGCCCCGCTCGACACCCGCCTCTCCAGCGGTGATCGCATCGTGATGGGGCCGCCCGGCCACACCACGGTGGTGGAGTTCCTGATGCTGCCTCGCGAGGAGCGGTGATGCGCCCCCTCGCCGCGCTGCTGCTCCTGCTCGGCCTCGGCGCCTGCGGGGGCGACGAAACCACCGCGATCCGGGGCACCACGCTGCGGGTGGGGCGGCCCGAGATCAAGGGGCAGACCAACTACGCCCTCCGCGTCTTCACGTCGGAAGAGGACTGCGCCAAGGCCGAGAGCATTCGTGATGAGGAGCGCAAGGACTGCCTCCCCTTCGTGGACCGCGCCACCGGTACCGTCCAGCTCAGCTTCCAGCTCCTGGTCGACCAGAACCCCACGCCGATGACGCTCCGTCCCGAGCACTTCACGGTGCTCCACGACAAGAGCAACCCCACCACCAACGGCGACGACCGGGTGAAGGTCATCCCGCACCAGGAAACGGCGATCGGCGCGCTCTACGTGCTGCTCATCGACGGTAGCGGCTCCATGGGCATCGTGGACAACCCGGCCAACGGCCTCTCCCGGATGGACAAGCTCCGCCGGGCGCTGTTGCGGCCGGATGTCGTCGAGGCCTTCTACAGCGGCGGCAGCACGGGAAGCGCCGTGTCTCCGCTGGTCTTCCGGGGCGGGCTGCCCACGCCGCTCGGCGGAAAGTGGGTGGTCGAGGAGCCGAAGGAGTTCCAGCGCCTCATCCGCGACGAGCTGCAGGTCGGCGCCGGCTACACCTACCTCTACCAGTCCGTGAAGTACGCCGCGAACGGCCTCGCGGAGCAACCGGAGGTGCGCCGGGCCGTGCAAACGCGCGGGCTCAGCCCCACCATCATCGCGCTGACCGACGGCTTCAACAACGAGAGCCCGGCCGACACCTGCGGCGACAACGCCCCCCGGCTGCAGGCCCTGCTCGACGACCTCACCCAGGTTCGCCTCGGCCGCGGCGTGGGCGGCTACCAGCCGGATGTCTTCACCGTGGGCCTCGGCCGGCGCGCCTGGAAGAAGTTCAAGGTCCCCGAGCAGAACAGCGTGAGCCCCGGTCAGATCTGCAAGCGGTGGGCCGGGGAGCGCATCGACGGCAACGTGGAGAACCTCGGCGTGGACAACGCCGCGCTCGACTGGATTGCCCGCGTGGGCGGCGGGGACAGCTTCGTGAAGAGCACGCCGGAGGGGCTGGCCGAGGCCTTCCGCGCGGCCGCCCGCAAGCGCCACATGTGGTTCCAGGTGCGCTACAAGGTCGATCCTTTCTACCTCCGCCGCGGGTTCAAGACCACGCTGCGGCTGAGCTCGCCCTACCAGGTGGAAACGACGGTGCCGGTGTACCCGAACGCCTGGCTCGATGGCCCCCCGGGCGTGGTGGCCGAGGATGGCTGGCCGGCGGCGGCGCCCTTCCGCTCCTCGCTGGTCGTGCTGATGTCGATCCTGTCGGTGCTCGTCACCTGGAACTACCTGCCGGCGGCGGTGTTCAACGTGCGGCGCGCCCTGTTCGGGCTCGCTTCCGGTCGTAGGCGGTAGCGGCATGCGCGTTCTGGCCTCGCGCACTACGATCCCCGCGTGAAACTCCACCACTACGAGGTGCTCGCCGAGCTGGGGAAGGGCCAGTTCGGCGACGTGTCGCTGGCCGTGGGCGAGGTGCCGGGGCGCAACGGGGCGCCCGCCCGCCGCCGCCTCGTGGCGATCAAGCGGCTGCGGGAGTCGCGCAACGCGGAGTCGGAGCGCCTCCTGCGGCAGGAGTTCGCCCTGCTCGACCAGGTGAAGCACCGCGCCGTGGTGCGGGTTTTCGAGTACCTCTCCGCGGAGCGGGCGGTCGTGATGGAGTACGTGCACGGGGTCACGCTCCGCACCATCCTCGACGACTGTGCGCGGGCCCGGGAGCAGGTCTTCACCGAGGCGGCCATCGAGATCGGCTGCGAGGTGGCCGACGCGCTCTACCAGGCCTTCACCACGCCGGGCGACAACGGCGAGCGCCTCTCGCTCGTGCACCGGGACCTCAAGCCCGAAAACATCATGCTCACCTCCGAAGGCGAGGTGAAGCTCCTCGACTTCGGGCTCGCGCGCGTGGAGAACAGCGACTTCGCGCGGGAGGATGTCTCGCGTGTGCGGGGAACGCCGCTCTACATGGCGCCCGAGCAGGCGCGCGGCGAGGCGATCGACCACCGCACCGACCTCTTCGCCCTCGGCCTCATCCTCTACGAGCTCCTGATGGGGCGGCCCGCCCATCGGGCGCCGGCCGACTCCCCCGACCCCGTGGCGGCCGCCTTCCGCGCCATCGAGGCCGGCGCGCTCGACGAACAGTGCCGCGAGCTCGAGTCCAAGCTGCCGGGAATGGGCCCGGTGGTTGCGCGGTTGTTGCAGGCCAACCCCCGCAACCGCTACCCCAACGGTCAGGACCTGCTCGTCGATCTCCGCCGCCAGCTCTACCGCGACCGTGGTTCGTACATCAAAGAGTTCGTCTCGTTCTACTTCGGGAGCCTGCATCCGATAGGCCCCCCGCCCGACCCCGATGCCCCGCGAGGAGGCCGCATGAGCACCGAAAAGCGCAAGTCGATGGAGGAGCGCCTCGCCGACTCCATGGCCGATCCCAACGATCCGGCCCCGCGCGCACCCGTTCCCGTTCGCCGCTCGGTGAAGCCGGCAACCTCTCCCGCCGCGCCGGCGGCCGCGCCGCCGCCCGTGCGGGCGAGCGCGCCCCCGAAGATCACGCCGCGCTCCTCCGCCGCGGCGCGCTCCGAGCCGCAGCTCCCTCCTGACGATGAGCTGCCGCTCGGCGTTCGGGGCGCGCGCCCCGCGGCCACGCCCGCCCGTCCGCCGCCCAAGGCGCCCGTGGGCGCCCGGAGCCCCAGCGAGAATGGCATGTTGGAGATGGTGCCCCTGCGCAACGAGGATGAGCAGGAGGCCAGCGCCGATCCGAGCGCCACCGCGTTCTTCGCCATCCCGGCCCCCCGCGCCGATCGCGCCAAGCCGGCCGCTCCCCCGCCGGCAGCGCCCCCCTCCTTCCAACCCCCCTCGTCCGGGGCGCGCCCCTCGGCGCCCGCGCCGTTCACGCCGCCGGCTCCGGGCAGCGCGCCGATGCCCGCCCCAGCCGCGCCCGCGCAGGCCCAGGCCGGAATCGGGCTCGGTGGCGCCGGGCAGATCGGCCTCGGCACCGCCGGCCGGGCCACGCCCTTCCAGACCTCCGCGCCGCCGCCCAGCCAGGGCAACGCCGACGAGTCGCGGATGCAGTCCACGCGGGTGTTTGCGCTCGTCTTCGCCGCGCTCGCCATGGTGTGCGTGGCCACGGTGCTCGCGGTCGGGATCGTCTGGTGGAAGTTGAGCCAGGGCGAGCCCACGCCGCCGCCCACCGCGGTGGCCACCGCGCCGGTGGCGCCGCCGAAGGCGCCCGCGGCCGCCGACACGGGGCTCCCGCAGGATGCCCCCAAGGCCACGACCCCGAAGGTGAAGTCGAAGCCCTCCGGCGGCGGAGGCGGCACCGCGCCGCCCCCTACGCCGCGCGCGTCGGCCACCGGCACGGTGAGCGTCAGCTTCTCCGGCGCCCAGATTCCGACCAAGGTCGAGATCGCGTGCGACAGCGGCTTCCAGCAGCGCGTGAGCCTCTCCGGCGGCGCGGGCTCCGTGGGCGGCGTGCCGACCTCCGGCACCTGCAAGATGCACCTCAAGGGCGGCGTGGTGGCCACGCCCGCCACGGTTCGCGGCGGCGGCACCTACTCCTGCAGCGTGACGGGAACGACCACCGTCTGCAAGTAGGCGCGTTCCTCAGCGAACCTCGAAGCTCGAGGTGATCTCCTCGCCGGCGGCGAGCTGGCCCGTGCCGACGAATGCGGGCGCGGGTTCGGCTTCGAGGCGCCACTCGAGCCCCTTGGGGAGCTCGACGGCCACGCTGTGAACGCCCCGGCGGAGGGTCCAGCTGCGGTCGGCGCCGGCGATCGCCCAGTCGGCGCCGAGCTGCCACCGAAGGTGGACGGTGCCGGCGATCCCCTCGAGGCGGTCGGTCACCCGCGCGCGCTGCTGGTTGAGCAGCACATCGCGGTGCCAACGCCCGGAGCGGCCGTGCTGGACATGGCCCTCGAAGCGGACCTTTTTGCCGTCCACCCGCGCCACGTCGAGCCGCGCCCGGCCCGCGGGAGCTCCCGCGAGCACGAGGCCGTTGTGCTCCGCGCGGTCCGGCCGACCGGGGCCCGGGTCGGCGAGGAGCGGCTTCCCGCCGAGGTCGAGGAGCAGCTGGAGCGGCGCGGGGTGGGCCAGAGGGCCGCTGTCGTGCGCCCTCGTGGCGAAGATCGCCCGGAGCGCTTCGCCGCGAACCTGAAGGGCGGCCACGGCCGTGCCGGAGCCGGCGAAACACCAGGTGGCCCAGGCCTTGGCGGCTGGGGCGGCGGGAGGGCCGGCGGCGACCCCGAACCAGGCGGCGCGGGCGTCGGGGCCGGGCGCCGGCGGCGCGGCATCGAGGCCCCAACCCACCGCGAGGTTTCGCAGCGAGGCGGGAAGGGGGCTGCCGGGCGTGGGCAGGACGGCGCCGAACGGCGCCTCGCCGAGGCGGGGCACTTCGCCGCCATCGCCGGCGAGGCGATCGAGGTAGGCGACGCCCCGGGCCCAGGCGGCCGTGGCGCCGTCGGGCAGGGCGGCCCCGTTGGCCCGCGCCACGCCCATGGCGATCGCCATGAGCCAGAGCGACTGCTCGAGGAAGGCGGGCGCGCCCGAGGGGTCGCTGCCATCGGGGTTGACGATGCGCTCCATCGCGGGGCCCAGCGCGCTGGCGGCCTCGCTCCAGGCCTGGCGGGCGTCGGGCGCCGCGGGGAACTGGAGCCCGCCTACGAAGAGCCCCACGAGGTGGGCGAGGCGACGATGCCCGTCGGCCCCGCCGACCGGCATGCGGGCGCGGAGCTGGGCGAGGTGCCAGCCGACGCTTCCGGTGGCGAAGGCCTGCACCGCGGTCGGCGCGGCCTCGCCGAGCCAGGAGAAGCCCGCCGCGAGGTGCACGATGCGGACCGTGAGGTCGCTGGGGTGCTCCCACCCGGGACCGCGCCCGGGAACGTCCTGGCGGAGCCAGGCTTCGAGGCTGCGTACGGCCTCGGCGGCAGCGGAGGCATCGCCCTGCGCGGCGCTGCGCGCCTCCCGCGCAAACCAAGCCAGCCGGTGATGCTCGCGCACGGAGTCGACCGGCTCGGGGGCCGGGCCGAGCGCGTCGGCCCGGAAGGCGCGCGGGCCGAGGCGGCCGGGCACCGGATCCGCAGCGCGCGTGGCGGCCGGCGGCGGGCCGACGAGGCGGGCGTGCAGCTCGGCCTCCGCGCGGTCGCGCAGGCGGCCCAACCAGCTCATCGTTGCGGGCATCGCGCCACCTCCCGGGCCCTCAACGGTCGTCGGGGACGTCGAAGTCGAACGCCATCTCGTCGCCAAGCTGCTCCTGGAGGTAGCTCTTGAGGCGGGCCTCGATGCGGGCCTGGATCTGGCGGATGCGCTCCTTGCTGACCTTGTACCGATCGCCGATCTCGCTGAGGCTGGCGGGATCGTGGGCCATCAGCCGCTCGCGCCAGATGGCGCGCTCGCGGTCGTCATCGAGGGTGGCCTCGAAGGCCCGGAGCTTGTCGCGCACGAGCTCGCCGAGCTGGCTGCCGGCCACGCGCTGTTCGGGGTCGAGGTTGTCCTGATCGGGCACCACGTCCTGCAGCGGGCGACCTTCCTCGCCGGCCGTGGGGGTGGTGAGCGACATGGCGGGCGCGCGCATGTGCTGGTCCACCGCGATGACCTCGGCCTCCGGCACTTCGAGGCGCTCGGCGAGCGCCCGCGTGGTGGCCACGCGACCTTCGGACAGCAGGCGCTGCCGCTCCTTCTGGAGCTGGAAGAAGAGCTTCCGGCCGTTCCGGGTGCTGCCGAGGCGCACGAGACGGAAGTTGTCCATCAGGAACCGGAGGATCATCGCGCGGATCCAGTACTGGGCATAGCTGCTGAAGCGGATGCCACGGTAGGGATCGAATCGCGACAGTGCCTCGACGAGCCCGACGTTTCCTTCCTGGATGAGGTCGAGCACGTTGGCCCACTGCCGGTGGTACTGGAAGGCGATCTTCACCACGAGGCGCAGGTTCGCGGTGACGAGGCGCTCGGCCGAGGCCGCATCGCCGCTGTCGTAGTACTTCAGCGCCACCCGCTTTTCTTCTTCGGGATCGAGCAGCGAGTACCGCCGGATTTCCTGGAGGTAGTGCGTGAGCAGGTCGCCGCCGCCGGCGAGGGTGTGCCCACCGGCCAGCGCGGGGAGCTTGGGCAAGGGGCGGCGCGCCTCGTTGCCGAGCGGGTCGACGATCTCGCCGGAAGCATCGAGCAGCTCTCCGTCGTCTTCGAGGCTCTCGTCGTCCTCGTTCTCGTCGTCTGGGTCGATGCTCATGTCGGCTCGGGAAGGGGCGCGAGCGCGCCCGGAAGGAGGATCTTCGCCACCCACTCGGGCGATCCCGCCACGAAGGCCTCGCCTTCATGGCGGAAAGGGTGCACCGCTTCCCCCGTGCTCAGGGTCCGCGCTGTACCACCCAATACCGCTATCAAGGCCAGCCCCGTGGCGGTATCCCATGCCGACCATCCCTGGGCCACGATCGCGAACTCCGCCGCGCCCCGCGCCACGAGGGCGAGGTGGGCAGCGGTGCCGCCGAGGCAGCGGGTCTTCCCCGGGTAGCGGAGCCGGTAGTAGGAATGGAAGCGCGACGGAACCAGCGCCGTGTGCCGCGGGCGGAGCGCCGCGAACGGCGGCATCGGGGCGCCGTTGAACCACGCGCCGCGATTCGGAGCGCTGGTTTCTACGTGGTAGTGCTCGGCGAGTCGGGGCAGCCACAGGCTGCCACAATCCACCTCGAACTCTCCCGCGCAGGGTTCGAAACGCGCAAGCGTCGGGCCCCAATGGCCCAGGCCCTCCACGAACGAGCTGGTCCCGTCGATGGGATCGACCACCCAGAAGGCGTTCTGGCCACGCTCGCCGCCACTCTCTTCCGTAACGGCGCCATCCTCGGGGAAGTGGAGGCGCAGGGCCTCGAGCAGGATGGCTTCGGCGGCCAGGTCGGCGCTGGTGAGCAGCGTTCCGTCGTGCTTTACCGAGCTTGCGACGTCGGGGCTCCAGGTTGCCCACGCCGCCCTTCCCGCTTTCTTCATGGCCCGAAGAAGGTGACGGGCGCGGGGAGGGAGGCGGTGCAACACCCGCGCCGCCTATCCGGATGCATGCTAAGGGGACGTGGGTTTCACGATCGTGCCTCGGGCTACACTCAAACTTGGCGGTACCTATGCCCCATGGGCGCCGTTCGTCCGGCAGGCTCGCCTGTCGCGCGCCAGCGGCGGCGAGTCGCCCGTGCTGGTGCGGGTGCTCGAGGGCCAGGCGGCCGATGCGGAATCGCTCGCCCGCCTGAAGCTGGATGGTCGGCTTCTCGCCCGCCTCCAGCACGAATGCGTGCTCCGCATCGAGCAGACGAGCGGCGTGGGCGGCTTCCTCGCGCTCGTGCACGAGAACTTCGACTGCGTCTCGATGGAGCGGGTCATCGCGGCGCTCCGGGCCCGCGGGCAGGTGCTCCCTTCCCGGGTGGCCGTCGAGATCGCCGCAGCAGTGGGCATTGCGCTCGAAGAAGCGCTCAAGATCAACGATGGTGAGCGCCGGCTCGTGCACGGATCGCCCACTCCGGCCGAAGTCCTGGTCGACACGGCGGGCCGCGTGAAGCTTGCCGGCTTCTCCGTCATGCACGGCGATACCTGGCCCCCAGCGCGGCCGGGCT
Source organism: uncultured Pseudomonadota bacterium (assembly GCA_903885375.1). GTDB lineage: Bacteria > Myxococcota_A > UBA796 > UBA796 > SXON01 > SXON01. The sequence goes on along the minus strand of CAISIK010000196.1, from coordinate 1,160 downwards.
ATGCCGCGCCGGAAGGCGCGGGTGGGTGGCAGGCCTCCACCTGGATGGTGGGGGCGCTCCTCGTCGAGCTCCTCACGGGAGAGCCGCCCGCGGAGGGCTCGACCGATGCCGAGCGGCACGAACAGATGCTCCGGCGCCTCGTGATGCGCCTTCTGGCTCGTCCGGGCGACACGCCGGGCGAGGTGCTGGTGCAGGCCGTCCGGCAGGCCCTCGCGCACGACGTGGAGGCCCGCGGCACGCCCGGCGCGTTCGGTCGGATGCTGCGCGATCTGGCCGTGCAACTGCACACGCCGGGCCTTCGAGCGTGGGCGCCCGGCACGGTGCCGGCGGTCCAGCGGCAGGCCGCCGGCAAGCCCACCTCGGCCCCCGAGCCGACCAGCCCCACCGGCTCCCTCCCCGAGCCGCCGCTCGCTCCGAGGGCACCCGCGCTGGTGTCCCATTCCGCGCCGCTCGCGGAGGAACCGGAGGCCACCATGGTGGACATCCCTTCGCCCGCGCCGCGGGTGGCCGCGAGCCCGCCGCCAAGCCCCGCGGTCAAGAGCCCCCGGGTGATGTCGGCCGGCGAGACCCGTGCGGTCCCCACGGCGGCGCAGCCCGGGCGCGCCGAAGGGCCCGCGGTCACCGCGCGGTCGAGCGCGAGGCCGCTTGGTCCCTCGGTGGGGAGTGCGCCACCCGGCGCGGCTCCGCCCGCGCTCCTCAGCCTCTCGGCGGCCGACGACGAGTCGGAGCAGACGGTGGTGGCCCGCCCGCTGAAGCGGGAGGAGCCGGCGCCTGCCCGCCTCGATCCGCTTGCCGCGCCCGTTTCCGTGTCGCCGCCTCCGGCGGGCCCTGCCCCCGTGGCGCGCGTCCGGCCACGTGAGCCCGAGGAGGAGGAGGAAGAGCCTGCCGCCCGGCGGAGCATGCTCCCGGTGATCCTCGGTGGGCTCACCGCCCTGTTCGTGGCGGGCAGCATCGTGCTCGTGGCCGCCTTCGCCTGGTTCGTCACGGAGGAGGGACCGGAAACGGAGCCCGTGCCCAGCCTGGCCGATGTGGTGGGCGAGCCGGCCGTCGAGCCGGCGCCGGCCGTGCCCGTCGCGAAGCCGACGGATGTGGCGCCGCCCGTCCCCACGCCTCCGCCCGCGCCGACCCCCGCGCCGACCCCCGCGCCGACCCCCGCGCCG
>CAISIK010000195.1 GCA_903885375.1 uncultured Pseudomonadota bacterium | reverse complement strand
CTGGGTCGGCCTCGTGGTGCGCGCGCGGGCCGGGGAGCGCGTGACCGAAGAGGCCGAGGCCCTCGCCGCCGACGCCGCGAAGGTCCAGTCCCCCTCCGGGCTCGACCTCGACGCCTTCGCGGACTTCGAGGCGCGCCACCTGCTCCGCGTGCGGCTGGTGGAGGCGTGGGCCGACGCCGTCTCGCCGTTCTCGCCCACGGAGCCCTTCGACTACTGGACGGCCGCCGAGGTGCCCCGTCAGGCCGCCGGCCTCGCCACCGCGGCGGCGGCGCTCGCGGCGGGCAGCACACTCGACCCGCGGGCCGCCGACACGCTCCCACCGGCGGAGGCGCCGCCCTGGACCGCCGACGAGCTCGGCTCGCTCGTCACCGGCGATTCGCTCGTAGACACGCTCGGCTTCGCCGGCCCGCGCGCCATCGGCACCCTCGCGAAGCTCGGGAGCAAGGACCCCGAGCACCGGCCCTGGCTGGAGGAGACCGCAGCCGCCCTGCAAGCGGCCCCGCCCGGGGCGGTGCCCGCGGTGGTGGCCGAGCGCGCCGCGCAGCTCGACGCCAAGCCGGGCGGCATCCGGTACTACGCCATCAAACAGCTGCGGAACGCCGCCGTTCGGCACCTCGCGCGCGGCGGCCACCACGTCGAGGCCCTCACGGTGCTGGCCGGCAACCAGCCCCTGCACGCGCAGGACTGGGCCTGTCCGGACCGGGCGGCGATCCTCACCGCGATGCAGGGGCGCCTCGAGCTCCTCGCGGGCCTGCCCACCGCGGGCGCCACCCTCGACCGGGGCCTCGCCGAGGCCGACAGCTTCCTCGCCCATGTGGCGCGGATGGAGCTGGAGCGGCCGGTTCCGCCCGGCCCGCCGGGGCCCCCCCGGTAGCGCCGCGATTCACGGCGTCGCCCGCCACCACGAGGAACCGGGCCGCCGTGAATCGCCCGAATTACCTGTCCTTCCATGCGACTCCTCGCGCCGACCCTGCTGCTCCTCGCCTGCAACGACTACGAGCTCGCCGAGAACCGCACCCCGGTGGGCAACGACCGCACCTGCGATCAGGAGGATGCCCCCGAACCGGCGTTCGTGGCCCAGAACGAGGAGTGCGTGCGCGGGCCGGTAGTGGGGAGCTTCAACCCCGTGGTGGAGTGGCAGTGGAGCAGCAATCCGGTTTTTCCGGGGTATGACGACCTGATGAGCACCCCCGCGGTGGGGGACATCACCGGGGATGGCGTGCCGGAGGTGGTGTTCACGAGCTTCTCGGGCGGGGCGTACACCTCGGCCGGTGCGCTGACCGCCGTCTCCGGAGTGGACGGGAGCACCCTCTGGAGCGTGGCGCCTGGGCTGTACGCCTCCGCGGGCGTAGCGCTCGGCGACCTCGATGGTGACGGTCTCGTAGAGGTGTGCACTGCTGGCATCGCGGCGGCCGTGGTGTGCGTGGATGGCGCCACGGGGGCCGTGCGGTGGCAGGCGGGCACCGAGCTCTCGTACATCGGCTCGCCGGCCATCGCCGATCTCGAAGGGGATGGCGTGGCGGAGGTGATCCTCGGGCGGCAGGTGTTCAACCACGACGGGAGTGTCCGGTGGGTGGGCGCAGGCGGCGTGGGCTACAGCCTCGGCTTCGCTGCCGACATGGACGCCGACCCGGCCCTCGAGGTCGTGGCCGGCAACACCGTGTACGACACCGACGGCACCATCCTCTGGGCGAGCGGCGGCTTCGACGGCATCGCGGCGGTGGGCGACTTCGACGCCGACGGGCTGGCCGAGGTGGTCACCACCGGCAACGGCACCGTTACCCTCACCGACGACACGGGCGCCATCCTCTGGTCGGTGGGCGTGCCGCAGGGCGGCGGCGGCGGCCCGCCCACGGTGGCCGACTTCGATGCCGACGGCGCGCCCGAGATCGGTGTGGCCGGCGCCTATGCCTACAGCGTGATCGAGGGCGACGGCACCACCCGCTGGTCGATGCCCGTTCAGGACTACTCCAGCTCCGTGACCGGCAGCGCCGTCTTCGACTTCGAGAGCGACGGCGCGGCCGAGGTGGTCTACGCCGACGAGGAGACGCTCTGGGTGTTCGACGGCTCGAGCGGCGCCGTGGAGCTCGCCGTGTCGGGGCACGCCAGCGGCACGCTCTACGAGTACCCGCTCATCGTGGACGTCGACGCCGACGGCAGCTCGGAGATCGTGCTCGCGTCGAACAACTACGCCTTCGCGGGCTGGAACGGGATCACCGTCATCGGCGACGCCGACTCCACCTGGGCGGCGAGCCGGCCGGTGTGGAACCAGTTCGCCTACTCGATCACGAACGTGAACGACGACCTCTCCATCCCGGCCACCCCCGAGAAGAACTGGCTGAGCTGGAACAACTTCCGCGCCGGCGGCACGCTCGATGGCCCTGCCGACTGGATGCCCGACCTCGTGGTGGCCGCGCTGGAGGCGTGCGAGGACACCTGCCAGGACGACCTCGGCTCCGTGTACGTGGTGGTCGACAACCGCGGGCTCGCGGCGGCGGGGGGCTTCGAGGTGGAGCTGATCGACGGCAACGGCAATGTGGCGGCGGGCGAAACGGTGGACCGCCTCGAAGGCGGCGGCTCCGTCGTCCTCGGACCCTACGCGCTCGGTCGGAAGGACTGGAAGGGGGGCGTGCAAGCGCGGGTCGACGCATCCGACACGCTCGAGGAGTGCGACGAGCAGAACCAGCGCAGCGACATGCTGGCCTGGCCGTGTGAGTGAGCATGCGGGTGCTGGTCGTGGGGGCCGGCGGGCTCGTGGGTGCCGCGCTAGTTCGTGCCGGCGCGCCGCTCGGGTGGCACGGGCTCGCTCGCGCCGGGTGTGACGTGACCCGCGCCGCCGACCGCGAGGCGGCCTTGCGGGCGTTCCGACCCGACGCCGTGGTCTTCGCCGCCGCCTTCACCGACGTGGATGGCACCACGCCGGCCTGCGCCGCCGTGAACGTGGAGGCGCCCGCCGCCTGGTCGCGGCAGGTGGAGACGTGGTTCTTCTCCAGCAACTTCGTGTTCGACGGGGCGGGGCCGCATGCGCCCGGGGCGCCGCCGCGTCCCGCAAACCTCTACGCCGAACAGAAGGTGACTGCAGAGGCGGAAGTGCTCGGCGCAGGCGGACATGTGGTGCGGGTGGGCTGGGTGTACGGGCCAGGGGGGCGCACCTTCGCGAGCACCGCCCGAGCGCGCCTCTCGTGCGGCGAAACGGTGCGGGCCATCCACGACGTGCTCGTGCAGCCTACGCACGCCGACGACGTGGCGCGGGCCATGCTCCCGCTGCCGAGGGGCATCACCCACCTCGCGGGGCGCGAGGAGACGAGCTGGTACGGCTACGCCCTCGCGGTGCAGGCGCAGGTGGGCCTTGGCCGCGTGGAGCCGGTGCGGTCGGCGGAGCTGGGGCTCGGGCCCCGGCCCCGGGATGGCCGCCTCGCGCCGGCGGAGCTGCCCGGATGGCGCGAGCGGCTGGACCGGGGCGCGGCGGAGGCCGCCCGCGGCTAGAACTCGAGCTGGCCTGCCGCCCGGGGGAAGGGGATCACGTCGCGGATGTTCTCCACGCCGGTGGCGTACATCACGGCGCGCTCGAAGCCGAGGCCGAAGCCGGCGTGCGGCACGGTGCCGAAGCGGCGCAGGTCGCGGTACCAGTCGTAGTGGGCCGGGTCGAGGCCCATCTGGGTGAGGCGCGCATCGAGCACATCGAGGCGCTCCTCGCGCTGGCTGCCGCCGATCATCTCGCCCACGCCGGGCGCGAGCACGTCCATCGCGGCTACGGTGCGGCCGTCGTCGTTCTGGCGCATGTAGAAGGCCTTGATGTCCCGCGGGTAGTTCATCACCACCACCGGGCCGCCCACCTGCTCGCAGAGCCACCGCTCGTGCTCGCTCTGCAGGTCCACGCCCCAGTGCACCGGGAACTCGAACTTCGCGGTGGCCTTCTGCAGGCGGTCGACCGCCTCGGTGTAGGTCATCCGCTCGAACTGGGCGTTCACGAAACGTTCGAGGCGGGTGATGCAGGTGGGCTCCACCCGCTTGGCGAAGAAGTCGAGGTCGTCGGCCCGCTCGTTGAGCACGGCGCGGAAAATGGTCTGCAGGTAGTCGCCCGCGAGGTCGGCGTTGGCGGCGAGGTCGTTGAAGGCCACCTCCGGCTCGATCATCCAGAACTCGGCGAGGTGGCGGCGGGTCTGGCTGTTCTCGGCGCGGAAGGTGGGGCCGAAGGTGTAGACCTTGCTCATGGCGAGGCAGTAGGCCTCCACGTTGAGCTGGCCGGACACGGTGAGGTGCGAGGGCTTGCCGAAGAAGTCCTGCGTGTCATCTACCCGGCCATCGGGTAGCCGCGGGAGGTTGTTCAAGTCGAGCGTGCTCACGCGGAACATCTGGCCGGCGCCCTCGGCATCGCTCCCGGTGAGGATGGGCGTGTGGATCCAGAAGAAGCCGCGCTCGTGGAAGTAGCGGTGCGTGGCCTGCGCGAGGCAGTTGCGCACGCGGGTGACCGCCCCGATGATGTTGGTGCGCGGCCGCAGGTGGGCCTGCTCGCGCAGGAACTCCATGGAGTGCTGCTTGGCCTGCATGGGGTAGCGCTCCGGGTCGTCCACCCAGCCCACCACCGTGAGCCGCGTGGCCTTGAGCTCCACCGCCTGGCCCGCGGCCGGGCTGGCCACGAGCTCGCCTTCGGCCTCGATGGCGCAGCCCGTGGTGAGGCGCTTCACCTCGGCATCGTAGTTGGGCAGCGCCGCCTCGCAGATCACCTGCAGCGGGTTGAAGCCCGACCCATCGGAGAGCCCCACGAAGCTGAGCCCTGCCTTGCTGTGACGGGCGGTCCGCACCCAGCCCCGCACATTCACCACGGTGCCCACAGGCACGGTTCCAGCGAGCAGATCGGCGGTCGAGTACGTGGCCATGGCAACTCCCGCGCGGGAGCTATCCGGTTGGGGCCCGGAGGCCAGCGTCCGGGGATCGGGCGGCCGCCCTACGACGGCATGTCGATGAGGCCGCAGGCCTTGCCGTCATCCACCACCACCGGTCGGCCCAGCATCGACTCGTCGCCCTCGGCGAGCGCGGTGTTCCTCAACACCAGGTCGGCGTGGCCATAGCCGCCCTGCAGCACCATGAGCCGCCCGAGGTCGACCTCATCGCCGTGGGGGTTGGCTGCGCAGGTGCCGCCCCCGTGCACGCGGACGAAGTGTTCGCCCGGCGTGGCCCCCAACAGGTTGATGGACACGTTCACGTGCTCGCCAGCCTGGGAAAATGCCACCGCGCCGCTCACGGTGCTCCCGTTCTGCGGACGCAGCCGGGCGACGGCCGTGATTTGCGGCGGTGCCCCGGGCGACTGAAGCACCGGCGCGGGCTGGGCCGCGGGCGGCGGCGGCGCAGCCGGCTCGGGTGGACTCGCCGCCACCACCGCCGGTGCGGCCGCCTTCGGCGCCGGGGCCGCGACGTTGTGCTTGTTGGAGCAGGCGGCCAGGAAAATCAGGGTGAGCATGCAAGCAACTCTACACACCAATGCGGGTGCGACGACCAATGTCCTCGTTATTTTCTCGTGCTCGGCGGTGATGCGAGTACACCTGCGTGAACTGGGCGCCGAAAAGAAGAATTTGCGACGAGTAGTACACCCAGACGAGCATCACGGCCAGCGAGCCCGCCGCCCCGTACGCCGAGGCGATGGAGCTGTTGCCGAGGTAGGCGCCGATGAGCTGCTTGCCGACCGAAAACAGCAGGGACGTCACGACGGCGCCGGTCCACACCTCCGCCCAGGCGATCTTCACATCGGGCAGGAATTTGAAGAGCATCGCGAACAGACCGGCCACCACCACGAAGGAGAGCCCTGCGTTGGCGAGCTGAAGGACAATCGGGGGAACCGAGGTGAAGGTGGCGAGGCGATCGCCCAATCCCGAGAGGACGGCGCTCAGCGTGAGCGAGACCAGGAGCAGAAAGCCCACGACGAGCACCATCGCGAAGGACAGGCCGCGCGACTTGAGGAGCGGCAGGATGCCCGTGGCTGTGGGGGGAGGTGCATCCCACATGGTGTTGAGCGCGCCCTGGATTTCGGTGAACATCGTCGTGGCGCCGAGGAACAGCGTCACGAGGCCGATCACCGTGGCGAGGACACCGCTCGCGGGGGTGCCGGCGCTCTCGAGGGCCGCTTCGACCGCGGCCGCGCCCGTGGCGCCAACCAGGTCGTGAATCTGGGTGCGGACGTGCGCGCGGGCGGCGTCAGGGCCGAAAACCAGCCCCGCCACGGCCGTGGCGATGAGCAGGATGGGGGCGATGGAGAACGTGGTGTAGTACGCGAGGGCCGCGCCGATCCGGGAAACGTCGTGCTTCCGCCACTGCGTCCACGTTTCGCGGAAGATGGCGACCGCCTCCTTGATGATTTTCATCCACCAACCTGGCGTGGACAGACTGTAAGGGCGGCGGGGCGACAGTTGGGGTCGGCAACATTTCATGACAAGTTGGGGGGAGTCGGTGCGTAGGTTCGAGGAACGCCCGGGAAACAACGTCCTCCATGACCTCCAAACCACTCCTGATCGGCCTGGGGGTGATCGGTGCGCTCCTCGTGGGCCTTCGCGCCGCGCTCCCCACGCTCGTGACCGACGCCGGGAACGCGAAGCTCGCCGAGAACCCGGAGTACGATGGCCACATAGACGGGGTGGACATCGCGCTCTACCGCGGGGCCTACGTGATCCGCGGCATGGTGCTCACCAAGCGCGACGCGGACATTCCGGTACCCTTCATCGAGGTGGACCGCATCGACCTGTCCGTGCAGTGGAAGGCGCTGCTTCACGGCCAGGTCGTGGCCGAGATCGAGTACTACCGCCCGCGGGTGAACTTCGTGAACGGACCGACGCCGGCCCAGCAACAGGCGGGCGCGGGTGTGGACTGGCGTGAGCAGGTCGAACGCCTCGTCCCCTTCGAGATCAACCGGCTCGCCGTGTACGACGGGGAGGTGCACTACGCCGACTTCAGCACGCGTCCCGCCGTGGACATCTTTGTGGACCAGCTGCAGGTGGAGGTGCTCAACCTCACGAACACCGATGGGCTCCCCGGCGGCCGGGTGGCCTCGATCGAGGCCACAGCCCGCCCGATGCAGCTCGGCAGCCTCACCGTGCGCGGCACGGTGGACCCCTACGCCGACGAGCCGAGCTTCGACGTGGATGTGGAGCTCGTCGGCCTGGAGCTCACGCGGGTGAACAGCTTCATCGCCGGCTATGGCAAGGCCGATGTGGAGAGCGGCACGATGGAGGTGTTCGCCGAGCTTGCGGGCGAGGAGGGCCGGCTCGTGGGCTACGTCAAGCCGATGCTCAGCGGCGTGCGGGTCTTCGATCTTTCGGCGGAGATGCGGCGTGACAAGGACGGGCCCTTCCGCATCGTGTGGGAGGCGCTCGTTGGGGCCGCCAACGGCCTGCTCACCAACGACGAGACGGGACGGTTCGCGGTGAAGGTGGAGTTTTCCGGAGCGGTCGGCGCCCCCCGTGTGGCCACCTGGCCGGCCGTGTTGAGCGTCCTTCGAAACGCCTTCGTGGTGGCGATGTTCCATGGGTTGGACAACGAGATCATTCCCAAGGACACCGCGGCGGGCGGAGAGCGGGACCGGTAGGCCCCGCTCCCGCCCCGGGGGGAAGCAATCAGGTACGGGCGTGGTCCCAGCCGTGCCGCACCGTCTCGCGCACCTCGTCCCAGCCGAGGTCGGGGTTCATTCCGTCCCAGTCGCCGCGCAGGCGCCCTTCGGTGTCGTCGTCCCACTCGGTGGCGGGGTAGTAGGTGGAGGCGGCGTAGCCGTACCGAAGCGGGGCTTCGGCGTCGGCCCAGTTGTCCCACTGTCCGAGCGCGTTGGACCGCGGCGGGCGCTTCTGGTCGATGGCGGTGGCCTCGTCCTCGCCGAGCTCCAACGCGCTGCGTTCCATCTGCTTGGCGGCCCTCGCCACGTGCGCGGTGCGCTGGGCGTCCGTCATCGGGTTCGTGATGGTGTCCGGGGGGATGCGCTTGTTTCCGAGCGCCTGCGCCACCGTGTCGCCGGCGCTCTGGTTGAGGTCGAGGCCGGTCCGGCCGCCGGACACGTCCGACCGGGTTTGCTGCCAGTCGCGGTGGAAGGCGCCCTTCACGCGCGTCCAGGCGGTTTCGTGGTCGTCCTTCCACCAGGTGGGGGACCGGCTCGGGGTGCTTTTTTCTTCCAACATGGGCTCTCCTTGGGTGTCTCATTTTCTGTGGCGCGAACACGGCGCGTGGGTCCGAAGGGCCTTCGCCGTGGACCCCATCCGTACGCACGCGGGGTTCCCGAACAACGCGGACGGGGCGACGATGGCCCTCCCGCCTTGGGGTACGCTGGCTTTTGTGGTGGGTGCACCAAGGGAAGCGCCGCGTAACCAGGCTCGCGGAAAGCCCCTGCCGGCGCCGTGCTGCGGCCGCCGCGGGGCGGCCGGGGACGTTTGCGGACGCGCGCGGACACTTCCCGCGTGGAATCAGGCGACGGCGCTGGCCGCCGCTCGCCGCACCAGCACCATCGTGAGCGCCTGCACCGCCGCGGGGGTGACCCCCGGCAGCCGCGCGGCGGCCCCGAGCGTGGCGGGCTGCGCGGCGGCGAGGCGCTCCCGCGCCTCCATGGAGAGCGCCGCGATGGTGGCGTAGTCCAGCCCGTGCAGCGACACATCCTCCAGCTCACGCGCCTGCGCCTGTCGGAAGGCGTCGCGCGCGATGTAGCCGGCGTACTTCACGTCGATCTCCACCTGCTCGGCCGCCTCGGCATCGGCCTCCGGGAAACAGTCACGCCACGTCACCTCCGGGCGACGGAGGCTGTCGTGCGACCGCGCGCGCAGCGCGGCGATGGCGGCGGCCTTCGTTTCGAACCGCGACCAGGCCGCATCGTCGAGCAGCCCGAGCGACCGGGCGCGCGGCATGAGGCGGCGGTCGGCGTTGTCCTCCCGCAAGACGAGGCGGTGCTCGGCGCGGCTCGGGAACATGCGGTAGGGCTCGCCGCCCACGCCGCGGGTGGTGAGGTCGTCGATCATCACGCCGATGCAGGCCTCGCTGCGGCCCAGCGTGAGCGGCACCCCGGCGGCGTTCACGCCCGCCACGAGGCCCTGGGCGGCGGCCTCCTCGTAGCCGCTGGTTCCGTTGACCTGCCCCGCGAAGTAGAGCCCGGGCAACGCCCGGAGCTCGAGCGTGGGGTGGAGCTGGGTGGGGTCGACGAAATCGTACTCCACCGCGTAGCCGTACTGCAGGATGGTGGCGTGCTCGAGGCCCTCGATCGTGCGGATCATGGCGAGCTGCGCGGCCGCGGGGAGGCTCGTGCTCGTGCCGTTCACGTAGATGCGGGGGGTGTCGAGGCCCTCGGGCTCGAGGAAGAGCTGGTGACGGTCCTTGTCGGGAAAGCGCGTGACCTTGTCCTCGATGCTCGGGCAGTAGCGCGGCCCGCGGCCGGTGATGGCGCCCGAGTACATCGGCGAGTCCCCGAGGGCGCCGCGGATGGCCTCGTGGGTGCGTTCGTTGGTGAAGGTCACGAAGCAGTCGCGACGGGGGAGGCGCGGGCCGGGCGGGGTGAAGGAGAAGTGCCCGTCGGGCACCACGTCGGGCTGCGGCTCCAGCCGCGACCAGTCCACGGTGCGGGCATCGAGGCGCGGGGTGGTGCCGGTCTTGAGGCGCCCGAGGCGCAGGCCGAGCCGCGCGAGGCTCGCGGAGAGGGCGTGGGCCGCGCCTTCGCCCACGCGCCCGCCTTCGGACTGGTCGCGGCCGCAGTGCATCACGCCGCCGAGGAAGGTGCCGGTGGTGAGCACCACGGCGGGGGCCTGGAGCGCAGTGCCGTCGGCGAGGCGCAGGCCCGCGAGCCGGGAGCCCTCGAGGAGGAGGTCGGCGGCTTCCCCTTCCACCACTTCCACGCCGGCGGCGGCGATCACGCCGGCCATGACCGCCGGGTACCGGTCGATGTCCACCTGCGCGCGGGAGGCCTGCACGGCGAGGCCCTTCCGCGTGTTCAGCCGGCGGAACTGGAGCGTCGTGGCGTCGGCCACCTTCGCCATCGCGCCGCCGAGCGCATCGATCTCGCGCACGAGCGTGCCCTTGGCGAGGCCGCCTACCGCGGGGTTGCAGCTCAGCCGCCCGAGCTGGTCGCGAAAGAGCGTGACGAGCCCCACCCGACGGCCGAGCCGTGCCGCCGCGAGCGCGGCCTCGCAGCCGGCGTGACCGCCGCCCACCACGATCACGTCGAACCGACGGGAAGCATCCATCGTCGCGGCGCTATCCGACGCGAACGGGGCAGGGTAGGATGCGGGCCATGTTCAGCTCCGCCCCCCGCGCCCTCGTCGTCGCCCTCCTCCCGCTCCTCGCGGCCTGCACTGGCCGCGGCAACAAGGACGATTCGGGGGCCGAGCCGGTGCTCCTCCAGAACGACAACAACTATTCGTGGTCCGGCGGGCTGGTCATCCCCAGCTTCCAGACCGCCGAGCACGTGGATGTCCACATGGACTTCTCCGCGCTCACGGTCGACATGCTCTGCCACGACATGGACCCGGTGGCCGATGTCGACAACCTCGGCCTCACCCGCTTCCCGCGCCTCACGCAGGCGGAGGTGGCCACCGGCCTCACCAACAACTCGCTCCTGCAGGCCGACACCAACGGCTACCTCTCCTGCGAGCCGGGCGATGCCACCTCTTGCGAGCTCTCGGACTTCAACTTCGGCGGCACCTTCTACGACGCCATCCCCACCTACGACGAGGCCGGCGGGGTGTACCTTCTCGTGGCCGCGACGGGCAGCACGCCCGGCCAGGGTGGCCTCTTCCTCGCCTTCCTCGAGCCGCTGGCCGCCAGCGCCGAAACCAACGTGTCGCTCCAGAATGACTGCGGCGTGGTGGACTACGACGTGAACATGGAGAGCCTCGCCAAGCTGGAGCTCCCGGCCGACGGTCCCTGGGCCATCGACTGGTCCGAGGTGTCGATCTCCGGCAACGGCCAACCCGTGGTGCCCGGCAAGCTCGATGAGGTGCTGGTGGGCCACTACACGGAAACGCCGGCGGAGATCCAGGCGCAGTTCACCGATCTGGAGCCCCTCGCCAAGGAGCTCTACAAGCTGGAGCTCACGGGCGGCACCGACGCCGACCTGTCCGGGCTCGCCGATGCCGATGGCGGCGCCTTCCCCGGCTTCACCACCGATGGCACCTGGGTGCTCGGGCTCCGGTGCACGAGCTGTACGAACCCCGCCCCGATCTTCCTGACCGTCATCGACGTGAAGTGAAGCCGGGCCGCGAGCAGGCCGGCCCCCTGCGCGATGGGCGCTTCTGGCTCGTGGTGGCCGCGGTGGTGGCGCCGCTCCTCCAATCCATGGGGCGCCCCCCCGACTTCGACGAGGTGAACTTCCTCACGCTGGCGCGCGGCGCCGCGGCGGCGCCGTGGCGCCCGCACGACATCCCCATCAACTGGCAGGGCACCACCCAGCCCGCGTTCGAGGTGCTCAGCAACCCGCCCGGCCTCGCGTGGTGGCTCGCGCCCTGGCTCGGCGCGCCCACCTGGCTTCAGCGTGCGGCGATGCTCCCGTGGCTGGTGCTCGCGGCCTGGGGCTCATGGCGGCTCGGTCGGCGCTTCCTCGGCGATGGGCAGCTCGGGGCGCTCCTGCTCCTCGCCTCGCCGATCGTGCTGCTGTCCACCACCGCGCTCCTGCCCGATGCCCCGCTCTTCGCGCTCGCGGTGGCGGGCCTCGCGGGCCTCGTGGAGGCGGGTGAGCAGGGGCGTCGGGTGTGGCCATGGGCGCTCGTGCTCGGCGCCGCCTCGCTCTTCCGCTACAGCGGGGTGGCGCTGTGGCCGCTGGTTCCGCTCTGGTTGTTCCTGCAGCGCCGCCCGCTGGCGCCGGCCCTGCTCGTGTCCGTTCCCCTCGGCCTCCTCGCGCTCCACGACCTCACCGCCTACGGGCGGGTGCACATCCTCGCGATGGGGACGTTCCAGTCGGTGTCGAACACGCCTGCCGACTGGGGTCACAAGGCCGTGGCGGCGGTGACGATGCTCGGCGGCGCCGTGGTGCTTCCGGTGTACCGATGGCACCACCGCGCGTGGGTGCTCGCCGCGCTCGGCGCGTTGGCGGCTGCTCCGTGGGGGTGGGTGGCGGCCGGCTTCGGGGCGCTGGGCGGAGCGGCGTTGGCGCCCGTGCTCGATGCAGTGCGCCCCGCGCCCGGGGGAGAGGGGAGCCGCGCGGCGCCCGACCGGGTCTTCCTTGCCGCCTGGGCCCTCCTCGGCGCCGCCTTCCTGCTCACGCTCCGGTTCACCGCTGCCCGCTACTGGCTGCCGTTCATGCCCGCGCTCGCGCTGCTCCTCCCGGGGTCGTTCCCGCGCGCCCGGGTGGTGCTCGGCGGGCTGCTGGGCTTCCTGCTGGTGACCGACGACGCCATGCATGCCAGGGCCAGCACCGCGCTCGCCCAGCGGGCGAGCGCGGTGGGGCCCGGCCGCTTCACGGGCCACTGGGGGTGGCAGGGCGCCCTCGAAGCGGCGGGCTGGAGCGCCCTCGATGAGGGCGCGGCGCCCGCCGCGGGCAGCGTGGTCGCCATCCCCACCGAAGCGTGGCCACAGCGCGTGGATGTGCGCTGCGATCATGTGCGCTGGGAGGGCCACGCATGGCCAGCCATCCCCTGGCTGCCGCGCGCCTATTCGCGCGAGGCGGGCGCCAACCTCCACGCCAACTGGATCGCGGGGCCGCCGCCCGTGCGTACGGTGGTGCCCTGGTGGTTCGCGGGCGATGCGTGGGAGCACGCCCGCGTGTGCCAGGAGTGAGCGCTCGGCGAGCCTACAGCGGCTCGAAGTGCGTGGCCTTGAACTTCAGCTCGGACAGGCCCACGTCGGCGCCGTAGCTGTCGACCACGGTGATGGTGACGGTGTCGATGGTGGAGCCCACGTACCCGTTGAAGGGCGCGAGGCTCACCCACTGGAGGTCGGGCTTGTCGTTGAGGGTGAAGGTCTGCTCGCCGCGGTCGCCCACGGTGACCTTGATGGTCTTGGCGCGACCCGCGCCCTTGTCACCCTGGAACCCGATGGCGCTCAGGGCCCACCCCTGCGGATCCACCACGAAGGACGCCCCGGGGGCGCCCTTCCACACGGTCTTGGGGCTCGCGTCGGAGAGCTCGGGGGCTTCGACGTTGGTGAGCTTCGGTGTAGCGTCCATCTCGGCGAGGAACGCGGCCACCTCGGAAATCCGGAGGTTGGGGAAGTCCTGCCCGTCGTAGATGTCGAGGACGGTGATCTTCACCCGGCCGCCGAAGAAGCTGTCGGCCCCGATCTTCAGCTTGCTCTTGAGCGGGATGATCTGCATGCCCCGCTTGTCGGCCACATCGAGGGTTTCGGAGCCCACGAGCTGGTCGGCGCTGTCGTTGTCGAGGGTGTACACATCCACCCGGATCTGCTTGACCCGCGGGTAGTCGGTGAAGGTCTCCGCATCACGATCCCACCCGGCCACGATGCCGATCTTCTCAAGGTCGCCCTTGGGCACATCGAGCAGCAGCCACTCGCCGCGGTTCGCCGATTCACCGGGGAGCGACCAGGCGGTCTCCGGCTTGCCATCGATCGCGCTGCCGGCGTTCCAGAAGTTGGTGCCCTTCTTGCTTTCGGGCTGGAAGGACGAGGCCTTCGCGCCAGCGTGGGCGGGGGTGGCGACGAGCAGGGCGAGCAAAGGTAGCATCTACACCTTCAGGGGGTGGGCAGCGTATCACAACGGGGTTTGGAACACCCCGCCCACGACCCCCGAGGGTGGATTTCTACTCCACGACCGGATGCAGGATCACGGCCATGTCGGTGCGCGACTCGGTGCCGGTGGCCAGACGCCCCGACGACTCGCCGCCGAAGGAACCCACCTGCTCGCCGACCTCGTTCACGGCGCCATCGCCGTCGGCATCCACGTACGCCCAGAAGTAGACGATCGTGTTGGCCGGGGCGATGAGCGTGAACGGGATCTCGGAGCCGACGAGGTCGGCGCCGCTGAAGGTGGCGTAGTCGTAGGAGGTGGCGGGGATGTCGGCCGAGTTGATCTGCGTATCGGGCCGGTACTTCATCGCCGCCACGTGGAGCTGCGCGCCAGGATCGAGCGTGCTGAAGTCGCCGGTCTCGAGGCTGAGGTTGCCGGCGAGGACCACGAAGGGCACGATGCTCGGGTTCACGTCGGTCCCGTCGGGGATCATGAGGGTGTGGTCGGGCAGGTCCACTTCGCCCACCGGGAAGGCGCCCACCGGCGAACCCGTTTCGTCCACATACTGGCCCCACTTGTCGGCGGGGTCGATGAGGCCGTTGTAGTTGGCATCCCAGGCGCCACGGAGCACGATGTTGCCCGCGTTCTTGGCGACCCACATGCCGTACTCCCCCTCGGCGCCGCCCTCGGTCTGCGCGGGGGTGAAGCTGTCGGCGTAGTAGGGGCCGAGGTCCGCCTCGTCGTACACCATCGCCACGCAGCTGCCGCCGGCGTAGGGGTCGGTGATGAGGCCATCGCCGCTGAGCCAGATGTAGTCGTCGTAGTTCACGTCGCCACCACCGCCGCCGCCGCCCATGCCGGGGCCGCCACCGCCGCCGCCGGTGAAGTCGGTGAAGGCGGCGAGGATGTCGATGTCGATGTCGGGGGTCTCGGCGCCGGCAGTGACCGGCACGATGTCCGGCCACACGCCGATCGGCTCGTCGGAGGACAGGATGCCATCGCCCCAGTAGTCGAGCACGGCGTACACGCGCACATCCTTGGCGTTCTCGGGGTCGACCTTCAGCTCGTACCGGTTGCCTTCGGGATCGGGGGAGCGGATCACGTACTCATCGACGTAGGTGACCCGCGCGGTCTCCTCGTCGAGCGTGTAGGCCGCCACGAAGATGCTGCCGAAAGGGAAGTCTTCGCCGTAGGTGTCTTCCCAGGAGAGGGTCTCGATCTCGCCGCGGCTGTCGTAGCCGAAGATTTCCACCTGCACTACGCCGGTGATGGTGCCCGCGCCGGCGCCTTCCTCGGTGGTGCCGCTGTCCTCGACGGGCACCTCTTCCAGCCCATTGTCGTTCGGGTCGGTGGTCTCGGCCGGCGCTTCGCCCGGAAGATCCGCAGATTCGCAGCCGATCAACGCGAGTGCCGAAACGACCGAAAGGGAGAAAGCACGCAATGGACCCTCGGGGAAGGTCACATCATAGCAGGTCGAAACTATTTTTGATCGACAATGATGAACTCGACGCGGCGGTTCTCGGCCCGGTTCGCTTCGCTGTCATTCGGCACCTTCGGGCGCATTTCGCCGAAGCCGGCCGCGTCGAGGCGGCCAGGGTCGATGCCGCGGGCCACGAGCGCCGCCTTCACCGCCTCCGCCCGGCCCTGCGAGAGCTTCAGGTTGGCGATGTCGCTGCCCACGTCGTCGGTGTGCCCCTCGATGCGAATGCGGAGGAGCTGCGGGTTCGCCTCGACCACCTTGGCGATCTCATCGATCAGGCTGTCGCTGCGCTCCTGGATCGTGACCTTGTTGAAGTCGAAGTAGATGAGGTCGCTGATGCGAATGAAGCCCTTCTCCACCCGCACGCGGCCCTCGTCGGGGCAGCCGTCCTCGTCCTGATCGCCGTCGACATCCTCGGCGTCGTAGGGGCAGCGGTCGAGGTCGTCGCCGATGCCGTCGCCATCAGTGTCGCGGTTCGGACAGCCCGCGAGATCGGGCGATCCTGCCTCGTTCGGACATTGATCGTCGGCGTCGCCGACACCATCCTTGTCGTTGTCGGCTTCGGGGCAGCCGTCGTTGTCCATGAACCCGTCGTCGTCTTCCGGGTCGTTGGGACACTTGTCGATGCCGTCTTCGCGGCCGTCTGCGTCGTTGTCCGACTCGGGGCAGCCGTCCTCGTCCTGGAACTTGTCGAAGTCCTCGGAGTCTTCCGGGCACTTGTCCCGACTGTCGGAGACGTGGTCGCGGTCGATGTCGCGCATGCCCGCGTCGAAGTTGGGGGCAACTGTTGCCCCAAAATATACGCGGAAATCCGGAGAGCCGACCCCGCCGCCGAGGCCGGTGCCGCCCCCGAGGCTCACCGACACGAGGTCGGCGGCGAGCACCTTCGCGCCCACGAGGAGCTCGGCGGCGTTCTGGGAGGCGCGGGTGCCCGTGCTGTTGCCGTGCAGCTCGAGGTTGAGCTCCAACGGCTTGATGACCCGGAACCCCAGGGCTGCGCCGTACACGGCGGCGTTGCCGAGGGAGGTGTCCTGCAGGCGGGCGGGCTCGCGGATGAGCGCCCCGGCCATGGCCGCCGCACGGAAGGTGTACTGGCGCGTGTGCAGCTTGCCGTTGGACCACTCCACGATGGCCTGCGGCGTGGCGCTCACGGCGCCCTCGCCGAGGAAGGAAGCGCCATCGCCCGTGGGCAAGGACACCGGCACGGCCACGGCGATGCCCAGCGGGAACTGGTCGCGGTCGAGGAGCACCGCCTTGGGCGTGAGCACGAGATCGCCGAGGCCGGCGGAGGCGATCTTGCCGAGCTTGGCGTCGCCGAGGTTGGGCGCCTCGTAACCATCCTGTTCCACCACGATGGGCAGGCTCACACTCACGCTGCCGTAGCGGGTGATGCCGAGAGCGAGCTGCGCGTGCGCCTGGGCACGTGTGTTCAGGAGGCCGTCGTCTTCGCCGCCGTTGGGCGACACGCGCTCGCCGGCTGCATCGACCAGCACCACGGGGTCATCGCTGTAGTCGAACCACACCCCACCCCCGAACTGCATGTTCTGGAGGGTGGCGGCGCCGGGCACCACGCCGTAGCCGTAAAAGTCGGCGTGGGGCTTGAAGAGCTCGAAGTCGACGCCGCTGTCGCCTTCTTCTGCGCGCGCGCCGAGCACGAGCGCCAGGAGCAGCGGGCTCATGCGCGCCTCCGGCGGGTGGCGGTGAGCAGGAGGCCGAGCACGGCGATGCCGGCGGCGCCCTCCCCGGTGGTGCTGCAGAGGCCGCCGCCCTTCACGCTGGCGCCGCCGAGGCCGCGCTCGCAAGTGGGCAGGTTGTCGATCCAGCCATCGCAGTCGTTGTCGAGCATGTCGAAGCAGGCCTCGCGGGCGCCGGGGTGCACCTGCCCGCTGAGGGCGGCCTGTTCGGCGGTGCCGCTCTCCTCGTCGAGGTCCATGCAGTCGCCTTCCTCCACGGTGTAGCCATCGCCGTCGGCGTCGGGCACATCCACCGTGCCGTCGCAGTCGTCGTCGAGGCCGTTGCCGTTGTTCTCCACGGCACCCGGGTGGACCTCGGCGAGGGTGTCATCGCAGTCGGTGCCCGAGCAGCCCACTCCGTAGGCGCTGGTGGCCTCGTAGCCATCACCATCCTCGTCGCACGCGTCGAACCCGCTGCAGTCCTGATCCTCGCCGTCGTAGGGGATCTCGGTGGCGTCGGGGTTGTAGGAGGCATCGCCCTCCCGGCAGTCGTAGCAGAGTCGGTCCGACGAATCGATGTCCCCGTCGTGATCGCTGTCGCAGACCACCGCGCATTCGGGGTCGGCCGTCCACCCGTCGCCATCCTCGTCCACATCGTCGATGCAGCCGTTGCACTCGTCGTCCACGCCGTTGCTGCTCTCGGTCTCGCCGGGGTTCACGGTGGTGTCGCCGTCGTTGCAGTCGCCGTCGACCTCCGTGTAGGAATCGCCGTCGTCGTCGGTGATGCCGTCGTCGCGGATGCCATCGCAGTCGGCGTCGTCGTTCGCGACGCCGTTGGGGGCCTCCACGCCGTCTACGGCATCGGGGTGGATGTCGGCGTGCTCGTCGTCGCAGTCGCCCTCGAACTCGGAGTACCCGTCACCATCGTTGTCGCGGTTGTACTCGGCGCTGCACTGGTCGTTCGCCGAGCCGGGCGTGCCGTACATGCCCGACACCGGAATGAACGAGTCGGCGGGGCACCAGTTCCAGGAGAGATCGTTGGCCCACTCGTTGCCCAGCGCGTTGGGCTGCACCTGGTGAGCGGCGTTGGGCACGAGGTCCCAGGAGGAGTCCCAGTCCAGCGTGTCGAGCACGAGGCCGTCGTAGGTGAGGCTGATGGCGTCGTCGGGCGCCGAAATGTTGAATTCGGTGAAGTAGCTGTAGACGTAGTCGACCTCGACGTTGCCGTTGTAGTCGGTCGCGCCGGAGTCGCGATCGGCGCTCGCGCCGAACACGAAGTAGTCCAGCGCCCCCAGGGTGATCGGGGGCGAGGAGGGCACCGTGATCGACTGGCCGGCGCGGCTGATGACGAGGCCGTTGAGCTCGATCGGATCGGCGGTGTTGTTGTGGATCTCGAACCACTCCCCGTAGTAGGGGGCCACCACGTTCGGATCGGCCTGCACCTCGGTGAGGGTCAGGTCGCTGAGCCGACTCGGAGGCACGGCATGGGCCGCCGTGACCAGGAGGGGGGAGAGGAGGACGAACATCCGTAGCGCTCGGGGGTCAACCAGACGATACCGCGTTGCGCGTCGGCGGTCCAACGCCCGGGCGCGTCACCTCGTTCAGGGAAGCGTGAGGTCGAGCCCGGTGATCGAGGTCTTGCCCACCACGACGGGCTTGGCGTAGACCATCGCCGGGTCGCCCTTGGAGGGGCCATCGCTGGCGGGGTCCTGGTAGGCCTCGATCACGATGGGGCCGAGGTCGGGGATGACGCGGGCACTCCATTTTCCCTGCTTCGCTTCCACCTTGCCGAGGTGTTTGCGGGCCCCCGAGGCGGAGGGCGCGCTGAAGAGGTCCACGTAAACGGGAAGGGCGAGCCGGGACGTCACGCTCCCGCCCACGGTCACGAACGGGATGTCGGCCGGGGCGCCGCCCGCTGGCGCGGGCGCTGCCGCCGGCGTGCTCGGCTTCCCGCGGCTGCCCACGGCGAGGGGGATGGTGGCGGGAGTGCCGATGAGGTCGGCCGACACGTCGAGCGCGCCCCACGGATCCTCAGCGGTGGGGCCGTCGTGCTTGGCATCGGCAAACACCTCCACGCGAAAACCGTTCACGGCGAGCGGCACCTGGATCACGATGTCGCGGCTGTCGCGCAGGTGCAGCTGGCCCACCCGCTTCTGGCCGCCCGGCGCGCTGGTGTCCGGCTCGCTCACGTCGACCTGGAGCTCGCCCTCCCACTCGCCGGCCACGCTGGCGGTGAAGCGGCGAGTGGGGCCGGTCTGGCTGGCCCAGGGCGCCTCGCTGGGGCCGCCGGGACCGCCTGCGGGCGAGCCGGCGCCCGGCTGGGGCGCGCCGCCGCTCCCCGCCGCGCCTCGGCTCCCGGGAACGAGCGTGAGCTGCACGATGTCGGACTTGATGGTGGCCACCACCACCGTGAGCTCCGCGTAGGGGTCGTCGGCGGTGGGGCCATCACCGGCCTGGTCCACGAACGCCTCCATCCGAAACTTTTCGCGGTCGGTGGGCACATCGAGGGTGAACGCGCCCGACTCGGGCAGGCGCACCTGCCCCACCCGGCGCTGACCGCCGGGCTCGCTGGGCGCGGGCTCGGTGATGTCGATCTGGATCTCGCCGTCGATGGGCGAAGTCACGGCGCCCAGGAACTCCACCCGCGGCGGGCCGGTGATGTCGCGCCAGGGCTCGACCACGCCGCCGTTGCCACCCGAGGGGCCGGGGCCGCCCCCGGCGCCCGCGCCGTCGGGCGATGGCCGTGCGCCCGCGACGAGCTTCAGCACGATGGGTCCCGTCACGGCGTTCATGTCCACCGGAACGGCGGCGTAGGGGTCGGCGGGGCTGGGGCCGTCTCCATCGGCGTCCTGGAAGGCTTCGACGGAGAAGGTGGTGACCGCCACGGGTACGGCGAGGGTGACCGTGTCGGTCGCTCCCTCCACACGGCCCACGCGCTTCACGCCCCCGGGCGCCGAGGCGTCGGGCTCGATGACGTCAAGCTGGATGCTGCCCTCGGCGGTGGTCTCCAGCGTGAATGTCACCGGGCGCGTCTCGCCGACGACACCATCCCACGGCAGGCCGAGCCGCTCCGAAGCGGCGCCCGGGTTCTCGGCATCGCCGGCGCCGGCGTAGAAGCGTGGATCGAGCGGAACGGCCACATCCGTGACCCGCTCGAGGCAGGCGGTCAGGAAGAGGAGCGGAACCACGCCACCGTCTCCTTCACGCCATCCTCGAAGGGTACACGGGCGCTCCATCCGGTGCGGGCCGCCATCACCGACACGTCGAGCACCTT
>CAISIK010000194.1 GCA_903885375.1 uncultured Pseudomonadota bacterium | reverse complement strand
GAGGAGGCCCCCCAGGAGGAGCGCCACGACGGGCGCGAGCGGCGAGCCCCCGAGCCGCGCGACCAGCCTCGGCGGTAACCGCGCCAGCACCTCGGCTGCGGGGTCCGCCTCGACGGGCGGCGGGGGGACCTTCGCCTGGGCCACCGCGATGGGGAGCGCCATCGGGGGGAGCGCCTCGCTGGTGGAGCCCGACATGGCGGCGCTCAGGGGGTGGAGCCAGCGCCCCTCCGTCCACCTTGCCGCCTCGCGCCACCGAGCCGATTCGGAGGGGGGGAGCGGGAACCACGCGCCGCCGGCCGACCGGTACATCGGCACCGAGGTGGCCACCGGCACCCCCTCCCCTCCGGGCGCCGAACGCAGGCACCACCCCAGCGCGAAGGCCGCCACCCAGCGGCGCCGCACCAACCCGCCCAGCGCCACGACCCCGGCCGTGGCAGGGCTCCACGCCCCGGCAAGGAGGGCGAGCGCCGGGTGCGCGAGGCCGAGGAGCACGGGCCCGACCGCGAGGGCGGCGAGCTGGGCGTGAAGCAGGGGGAACGTGGTCCACGGGCCGAGCTGGGCGGCCGTGGCGCCCGCGAGCGCCACGACGGGCGAGGCGCCCTGCACGCGGCACCAGCGCCACCCGCCGTAGCCGGCGGACCACGCCGCGAGCGCGAGGGCCGCGCGCGGCGCCCACGTGGGCCAGCCCGCGGGGAAGGCCCCGAGGAGGGCGAGCCCGTCGGGGAGATCGAGGGGGTCGGGCAACGCGCCGCCGGACACTGCGACGAGCCAGAGCGCGGGCAGGAGCCCCGCGCCCAGCGCCGCTAGAAGCTCCCGGGGTTCGAGGCGCTGCACGGGGCCGTTCCGCAGAAGTGGGCCACTTCGCCCGTTTCGAGGAAGTGGATGGCCTGCGCGCGGGCGCCCTCCCAGGTGCGGGGGATGGTGTGGGCGTCGGTGATCGGCGCGGGGCGGTTCACCGGCTCGGGCAGGCCCACCTCGGGGTCGAACTGCGTCACCGCGATGCCGGAGAAGGGCATGGCGGCGGTCGGAACGCCCGTGGGGCTCGTGACGGCCGGCTCGCCGAGGGTGGCGCCGGTGCTCCGCGCGAGGAGCTCGGTGGTGAGGTTGGGCACCTGCTCATCACCGATGGCCTCCTGCCATAGCCACTGGCCCGGGGCGAGGTCGCTCGCGTAGGTGGCGGGGTCGACCGGGTCCCACAGGACCTGGCTCGCGGCGTAGAGCACCTGCCGCTCGAAGGGGTCGGGGAAGTTGCGGGACACCACGAGGTCGAAGGGCGGCCACTGGGCGCTGCGCTCGAGCATGGTGGACCAGGCGGCGCCGCCCACGTGGAGGACGCCGCGCTCCACCACGTCCTGGTTGGCGAGCATCACCGCCCCTTCGATGCCCCCGAGCGAGATGCCGTAGTAGGACACCCGCGAACGGTCGGCGAGCCCGGCGAAGATGGGCTCGTCGAGCAGGGTGCCCTCGCGCACGGCCGCGAGCAGCGCAACGGTGTTGGACACGCCCTGCGACAGCATCTGGGGCATCTCGTCGAAGCGGGTGAACTCGTCGGCCACCTCGATGGCGTGCAGGCGATCGTCGCCGCCGAGGCCGGTCCACTCGGTGGCCACCACGATGGCGCCCATCTCGTTGGCGAAGGCCACGAGGCCGCTGCCATCGCCCTCGTCGCGGAGGTAGTCGCTCGGGTCGGAGAGGATGCCGTGACCGAAGAGGAGCACGGGCACGGTGCCGGGGGCGGCCTCGCGCACGGACTCGGGCACGGCCACCATGAGGTAGGCATCCACGGTGCCCTGCACCGCGGGGATGCGGTCGGCGTCGAGCTCCATGTGGGTGCCGTCCACGAGGAGGTTCACCGCGGGGAAGGTGCCCTGGGCGAGGCGCCAGAGGCCGGCGGGCGGCTCGGCGCCCTCCACGTCGGCATCCCACTCCCGGCTCCAGGTCGGGGCACCGGGGGTTCCGGCGGTGGCGGCGAGGGCGGCGCCGAGGAGCGCGTTGCCGCGGGCCACGGGGAAGTCCCAGGCGAGCACGACGTCGGTCTGGCCAAGGTCGGCGAGGGTGTCGTGCAGCTCGGCGTAGTGCCCTTCGGGCGCGGGCAGCGACAGCGGCTCGCCGCCGCTCGTGACCCCGGAGGTGACCAACACCGCGATATGGTGCCCCGGCGTGAACGCCTGCATCGGCCGCACGATGAGCGGGCGCAGGCCGGTCAGCATGGCCTCGGGCGCGGCGTCGAGCTCGGCGAAACACCAGAGGGCCTCGCCCGTGTCGAGGTCCACGAGGCGCACCGTGCCGTCCTTCGCCACGCTGTCCTGGCCGCCGACGCTCTCCGGGTCGATCGGCACCGCGAAGGACACCACGGAGGGCTGCACCACCGAGAAGCCCTCCCGCGCGGCGAAGGCCGAGAAGTCCCACTCCTGGCCGCCTGCTTTCACCGGAAGGTCGCCCTCGGTGAGCGCGACGTGGCCATCCTCCCCCATGAGCTCCACGCTCGGGAAGGGGTTCTGGCGGCCCTCGCCGAGCGCGCCGCCGAGGGCTTCGGCAGCGGTGTCGTCGGGGGCGGGGCAGGCGAGCAGGAGCAGCAGCATCGAGGGGCCCTATCCCGGTTGCCTGTCCACCTCGATGCGCGACCCGGCGTGGGAGAGGAAGGCGGCGTCGAGGAGCGCGCCGCCCGCGTGGCGCCGTACCGCCGTGACGATCGCGGCCGTGCCGGAGCCGCCGGGGGGGAGCGGGGGGCGGTCGTAGCGCAGGAGCGTGCGCATGACCGGGCTCCAGCGGAACTGCTTGAGCGTGCTGTCGGTGCTCTCCCGGACCAGGGCCGCATGCTCGGGGAGCCACCCCCGCTCGCGTGCCACGCGCGTGTTGGCGAGCACCTGCGCGCTCCAGGCGATGCGGTCGAGCACGTCCTTCACGGTGAGGAACCAGAGGATCGTCTTGAACAGCTTCTTGATCGGCCACACCACGGCCGTGCGCAGGCAGCCGAGCAGCATCGACTCACGATCCTCGGTGAGGAGGTCGATCGCGGGGGCCGGGAGCGGCGCATCGGGGTGGGCGTCGGCCCGCAGCGCACGACGGAGCGCCCGCCGCGAAAGATGGTCGTCGAGGAAGGGCACCGGCACCATGAGGGCCAGGCCAGCGAGGATGAGCCACGTCGACGGAGACTTCACACGGGGCAACTAACGGCCTGTGGGCTGGCGCAGTACATTCGGGTGCGATGAACCCCTCCGGGCCCCGGTGATCACGCTCCAGTTCACCCGCCACCTCTTCAGCTTCTTCCCGCAGCTCGAGGGCCGCGTGGTGCAGGTGGAGGCGCAGAGCGTGGCCGAGGTGGTGCGGGCGCTGGAGGCGCTCGCGCCGGGCATCGGGTTCTACCTGCTCGATGAGCTCGGGCGCGTGCGCACCCACGTGAACATCTTCGTCGGGCCGGATCGCATCCGGGACCGCAAGACCCTGTCGGACCGCGTGCAGCCGGGCGACACGGTGTGGATTCTTCAAGCACTCAGCGGAGGGTAGTGGAGCGGGTGGGATCGCAGTGGGTGGCGAAGCTCGCCGGCCACGCGGGCACGGGCGTGAACTTCGTGGCGCGCGACCCGTACACCGGCCGCCTCTGGGCGCTGCTCGGCCATGGCCACTGGGGCGCCAAGCTCTCGGTCTCCGACGATGGCGGCGCCACCTGGGCCGACAACGCCGCGCAGATCCGCTACCCCGAGGGCGCCCGGTTCATCGCGCAGGACATGTACGAGGATGCCGGGAGCGAGTTCGGCGTCGGCGTGAATATCTCCACCAAGCCGGCCACCCTGCAGGAGTTGTGGGTGATCGGCTTCGGCCCCGGCGGGCGCGTGCTCGTGGGCACCATCCCCGGCGGTCTCTTCGAGAGCCACGACGGCGGCGCCACCTTCGCGCTGAACCGCCCCCTCTGGGACCACGAATCCCGCGGCGGCGACCTCACGAGCGGCGAGGCTGAGCGTGAAACGCAGTGGTTCGGCACGCCGGCCTCCGAAGGCGGCGACTTCGCCGCGGGCATCCACTCCATCGTGGTGGATTCGGCCAACCCCGAGCGCCTGCTCCTGGCCGTGTCCACGGCGGGCGTGATCGAGAGCGCCGACGGCGGCCGCACCTGGCGCAGCCGCAACAAGGGCATGCGCAAGGACCACTCGCCCGAGCCCGAAGCCGAGTGGGGCCACGACACCCACTACATCGAGCAATGCCAGCACCAGCCGCAGCACATCTGGCAGCAGAACCACGCGGGCGTGTACTACAGCAACGACGGCGCCGAGAGCTGGCAGAAGGTGAGCGTGCCGGAGCAGGGCGTGCACTTCGGCTTCCCCGTTACGGTCGATGCGCACGAAGGGCGGCGCGCCTGGCTCGTGCCGGCGCGGGGCGACAACCAGCGCACCGCCATCGACGGCGGCCTGTTCGTGGCCCGCACCGACGATGGCGGACAGAGCTGGACCCAGCAGCGCAAGGGACTGCCCCAGGGCAACGCCTGGGACGTGGTGTACCGCCACGCGCTCGCCAACGACGCCGGCTGTGTGGCCTTCGGCAGCACCACCGGCAACCTCTACGTGAGCGAGGATGGCGGCGAGAGCTGGACCACCGTGGGCAACAACTTCCCGCCCATCTACAGCGTGCGCTTCGGCTGAGCATCCGCCGAGCAATGGGAGCGCCTTCGGGGCGCCCCAGGCGGCGGGGGCGGGGGCGGGGGCGGGCGCGTCGGTCGCCCTTCTCCACACACAACCGCGAGCTACGCGTGGTGGCCGCGCCATCGGGCCGCGGCTGACGGGGCGCTATGTTCCGCGGGTGCGCCCCGACCCCGAAGACCCGCTTCGCCCCCGCGCCGCGATTGGCCGCGGCCCCCGGTGCACCCCGCGGCCCGGGCTTCCGCCAATCGCCCGATGGCTCCTCGGTCTCTCCCTCGCCGTGGGCAGCGAGCCGGCCTGGGCCCGGCCCACGCCGGAGGGGGAGCCCACCGCGCGGCTGAGCGGCGCGCTCGCGGAGGCCTGGCGCCACCGGGCGTCGGCCGCACTGGAGGAGCGCCTGCCGAGGTTCGCGGAGGGGGCGCGCGTGGTGGTCGAGAGCGACGAGGAGCTCGATGCGGACGCGCTCGCAGCGATGGGCGCGGAGGAGGAGTCCCGAACCGGTGGACTCTGGCAATTGTGGCTCCCGGTGGACCACCTCCCGCAGCTGGCCGCGCTCCCCGGCGTGCGACACGTGCGCGAGCCCGCGTACGCCGAGGTGAAGACGGTGGAGAGCGAGGGCCACACGGCCACGGGGGCCTCGGTCTGGGCGGAGGCCGGGTGGACGGGCGTGGGCGTGGACGTGGCGATCGTGGATGTGGGGTTTGTCGATTACGAAGCGCTCGTCGGAAGCGAGCTGCCCGCCGAGCTCTCCACGGACTTCGAGCGGGGTGCAGCGGGCTCAACCGCGCACGGGACGGCCGTGGCCGAGGTGATCGCCGACGTGGCGCCCGGGGCCCGCTTCCACCTCGTGACCTTCGGCACCGACGTGGAGCTCGTGGCCGCCCTCGAGAACCTCGCCGACACCGACGTGGACGTGGTGAACGCGAGCATCGGTTTCGACAACGTGTGGGCCGGCGATGGATCGAGCGCGCCCAGCCAGGCGGTTCAGGCGCTGGTGGACGAGGGCATGATCGTGACGGTGGCCGCTGGCAACGAGGCCCTGAAGTACCGCGTGGGGGCGCTCAACGCGGTGGGGGATGGTCGCATCCTCCTCGCCGGCGCCGTGGCTGCCCGGATTCCGGCGCCGCGAGGCCGGGCGCGGGTGTCGTTGCGGTGGGAGGAGCCCTTCGCGGGCGCCCGCACCGACCTCGACCTCCTCGTGATCAACGCCGACACCGGCACCGAGTGCGGCCGCAGCGAGGCGCCCCAGGATGGGGACGACCCGCCCCGGGAGGCCGTGGACACCAGCGGGTGCAGCGACTCCGTGCTCGCCATCGTGACGGCCGAGCCCGGCGTGGACCCCGCCGGCCTGCGCGGCTGGCTCTACAGCCCCAACGGCATCGAGGCCGATGGCCGCACGCTCGCCGCGTCGTTGTCCATCCCCGGCGACGCCCCGGGCGCGCTCACTGTGGGGGCCTGGCTCGCCGACGCGGGCGAGGTGGCGCCCTGGTCGAGCCGCGGCCCCACCGACGATGGCCGCATCAAGCCCGATGTGGTGGCCCCCTCCGACGTGAGCACCACCGTTTGGGGGGATCGGGCGTTCTCCGGGTCGAGCGCCGCCACACCGCACGCCGCCGGTCTCGCCGCCTTGTGGGTGCAGTCCCACGGCACCCCCGATGGCTTCGCCGATTGGGCGCGGGAGGGCGCTACCGACGGCGGCGCGCCCGGCGCCGACCCGGTGTGGGGCTGGGGCGCGCTGAACGCCGGTCCCGTGCCGGAGGGCTGCGCGTGCGGGAGCGCCGGCGGCGGGTCGGGGTGGGCGTGGTGGCCCGTGGCCCTCGCCGCGGCAGCGCGGCGGCGCCGGTGCTACCCTCTCGCTGCTCGATAGGAGACCCCGATGCGCCCCCTTGCCCCCGTGCTCTTCCTCCGCGCCTGCGATGCTCTCGAAAGTGCCTCACCCGTGTACATCGGCGAAGTCCAGGTCTCGCCGGGCGGCGAGGGCGGGCTCTCCCTGGAGAGAGTCCGTTCCCGTAACTTTGTGAACCCGCCGAAACCTTCCGCCGCCCGCCCTTCGAGTTGTGCGGTGCCGGCCCGGCCCCGCCGTCACCGCCCGCGCCCGTGTCGTCCGTCGCCGGGGCGTCGCCAACGAGCACCCGGATCTCGACCTCTCGCGTCTCGGTGTCCACCGTCACCCGCTCGATCAACTCCCCGATGATCGCCCGCTGCTGGTCGCGGTCCACCGTTTCGGCCGCCGCGCGCATGGACGCGAGCCGCTTGTCCGCCGCGGCGAGCCGGGCTGAGCGTGCGCCGTGATGGCGCTCGTCCATCTGGGACAACTCAAGCCGGTTCAGGAGCGGGGCGCGCTCCCGCTCGATGGTCTCCAACTCGGTCGCCAGTTCGTCCTCCGTGTACAGCCCCTTGCGAAAGGCCGCCTGGATCCGGCTGCGTTCCAGCGCCAGCCGCTCCAGGTCGGCGCGCAGCGTCCGCGCCGCATCCGCCCCGACAGAGTTCTTCTTCGCGTCGGCGTCCACGGCCCGCTCGACCTCCGCCCGAAAGTAGCCCGGCTCGGTGATCAGCTGCTTGACGTAGTTCCAGACGACCGACTCCAGTTGGTCGGCGCGGATGCTCCCCTTCCCCGTGCAGCGGGGACAGTTCACTTGCGGGCGATTGGCGAACTCGCATCGATAGTACATGTTCCGGTTCCTGATCGTTGTTTGTCCGCGCATTTTTCGCTGGCAATGGGCGCAAAACACCACCGAGCGCAGCAGGTAGTCGTAGATCACCGTGCGCGCCGGGGCGCCTCGCCCGTCCCCGCAGCGCGGCGTTCGCGGCGTCCCATTGCTCGCGCGTGACGATCGGCTCGACGGACACGGTGAAGTTGGGATCCCACGCCGGGTTCGGCGCCCAGCGGTCGGAGCAGAACACCGGGTTGGCGAGGATGTCCTGGATCGAACGCCGCACGATGAACTTCGTGCCCAGCTCCTTGGCGGTGCCCTTCGGCGTCCCCCTCGGTCGATACCGTTGCATGCGCCCCGACGGCATGTTTCGGCGCACCAGCTCGCGCTCGATCTGGAGCGGTCCCAGGCCCTCCGTCGCCAGTCGGAAGATCTCGCGGACTACCGGGGCCTCGACGGGCGAAGCGATGTAGCCGTGCGTCTCGGGCGACCACTGCAAGCCCAGCGGCGTCTGCGTCAGCGGACGACCACCCTTCCGCAGCACCGCGTCCTTGCGGCCCCGCACCGTGCGCTCGCGCGTCTTGGACCGCTCGTAGGACGCCACCGACGAGAGCATGTCCTGCGTGAGCTTCTCCTCGGGCGTGATGTCGCGGAGGATGCCCTTGGGGGTCGCGAGCAGGACGCCGTGGTCGCGCAACGCCTTCCGCACGATGGCGCGCTCGAATGGGTCCTCGGCGCGCGAGGTGCGATCAAGGTCCACGACGAGCAGGTAATCCACCGCGCGACTTTCGATGAGCCGCAACGCACGGGCCATCCCTGGCCGCTCCCAGGCGGGCACGGTGCCGCTGAAGCCGTCGTCCTCCTCGACGGACACCACCGTCCAGTTCTGGGCGCGGGCGAACTGGATCAGGGCCTCGCGCTGGGACTCGATGGTGCCGGCCTCGCGTTGGCGGTCGGTGCTGACGCGGCAGTAGATGACGCACTTCATGGCGTTTTTCCTTTGGTTGCAGGTTTTGGGGCGCGCGGGTTGCGGGGGGTGCGCGAGTGATCGACCTCGACTTCGCGCCAGTCGGGCTTGTGGTTGAGGATGTCATCGACATCTTCCGAGGAGTCGAGGAGGTACATCTCCAGCTTGCGCGCGAACTCGATCCACTGGCGCTTCACGAGCGGCGGGATCATCTCGATGACGAGCGCGTCCATCCGCATCGGGCGGAGGTCCGGGTGGGTGACAAGCCGGAGGAAGCGTGCGTCGAGGCTCTCCTCCATCGCGTCGATCTCGGCTGGGGTCTCGAAGCGGAACCCCGCCTCGTGCATGATCTCCCGCAGATCCCGGCCGTAGACGTTCGCAATCCGCTGGAGCACCTTGAGCGTGGGAGGCGTGGGCTTCTCGCCCGTCTCCAGCTTCGCGAGGTAGCTGAAGGAGACACCGCTGGCTTCCGACGCGGCGCGGAGCGAGAAGCGGGCAGCGTCGCGCAGGCCCCGCAAGTAGGGGCCGAACGATGCGCGTTTCTCCCAGGTGATGGCTGCGACGCCGACGGGCTGCGCGTCGGGCGGCGCGTTCTTCAGGACGATCTCGGTCGGGGAACGGGTGGGCATGGGCCACTTTACCCCGCGGTCACTGAAAAGTACACATCTTCATCGCGCGTCGTCTCAATTCGGTGGACGGGTCGGAAACGATGTGCAACATAGGACACATGATTACCACTTCATGTCTAAACCCCTCCCGCCCCGCCTGGTTCCTCCGCGGCAACCGCGTCCGCGCGCTGCTCGGCCGCCGCAACCTGACGATCACCGAAGGCGCGCAGAAGCTGGGCGTATCCCGCTCGTACTTCTCGCAGCTCCTCGCCGGTCGCCGGTCGCTCTCCCCGAAGGTCCGGCGACGGCTGCTCACCAACGCGCCCTTCTCGGAGCTCTCGCCTGACGACCTATGGCGCGAACCGCCCGAGGAACCCGAAGGGGAGGTGGCCCGTGGCGCGTAGCGCGCGGCTCGCCGTCCGCGTCGTGTTCGTCCCCGCCGGGGCGGGTGCAGCCGACGCGCGACGGCGGGTCGCCGATGTGCTCCTACGCGCCGCGAGCGCCGCCGCCGCACCCTGCAAAACCCGCGTGCCGGAGACCCCGGCCAACGACCCTTCCCCTCCGCCCGGCGAGAAAGCCGCCTGAACCCTGCTCATATGGCCTCCATATGATCGACCCATGACCCACCCGAAAACCCGCTTACTCACCCGAGGATCACCATGTCCAGCACCCATGACCGTCATATCACCCGCCCTTCCACCACCCCTCCCCGCGCCATCGAGACCTTGCCGATCCCGGCCGAGGCCGCCAGCGACACGGCCGTCCCGCGGCTCCCCACCACCGTCGTCTCCTCGTGGAAGGGCGGCGTCTGGAAGACGTGCATCTCCGCCAGCATTGCCGAGCGGCTCGCGTTCGCCGGGCTGGACGTGCTCTACCTGGTCACGGACGACCAGCTCGACGCGCGCCGGCGGCTGGGCATCTCGGAGTCGGACCCGGATGTCGCCCGGGTGCAGCGCGGCTCCGGGAGCGTCACCGTCGTCGGTCTCGCTGGAGCGCACGCCGTGGACGTGCTCTACCGCTCCGGGCCGGGCCGCTTCGGGAAGTTCGACGCGATCATCGTGGACACCCCGCCGGTCAAGAAGGGCGGCTGCCTGCCCGGCGTCCTGCTCATCGCCCCGACCGACGGCGACGACGCCTCGGCGAACCTGATCAGGATGCTGCGCGCGACGCCCGCGAACACCGACGTCGTGCTCGTCCGCATCGACGCCGTCCCGAAGAAGGAGTGGGAGCGCGACGCGACGACGATCCACGATGCTTCGAACCATGCCGGAGGCTCCTACCTCCCTGGCCCGCTCCCGCGCACCGACGAGGTCCGGGAGGCGCTGAACCGCGGGCAGTCCGTTTGGACGCTCCCTCGGCGCGGACCCACGCGCGAGTTCATACAGGGCGTCGAGTCGCTGGCTGGCGCGGCATGGGCGCGCGTCCGCCCGAACACGACGCTGCCGACGCTGGCGTCCGCTGCCGCGTCCGCCGTCCACATCCCGGGGTGGGACGGCGATGCTTGATCCTGTTCGCGCCCGCGCCGAGGCCGATGCTGCCGAGCGCCGCGGGGCGGGGACGCTCTGGGCGGCCGGGCCGGTGGCGTGGGAGGGGGTGAGCGTGGGCACGGTGGCGCAGCCGGAGGTCGTGCCGGTTGCGGAGGACGAAGGTGGAGAAGCGCCATGCGTCCGACCCCGCATCGCGG
>CAISIK010000193.1 GCA_903885375.1 uncultured Pseudomonadota bacterium | reverse complement strand
CCGCCCGCCGCCCGCCGCGCCCGCCCACCGCGGCGCGGGCGTTGAACGGCAAAGGGAGGGCGGGTCGACCGGGGCACAAACAGAAAACAAAAGACCTTCGGTCGATCCGCCCCCCGAAAACAGTCAGCCCTCCGGCGTGCGGTAGAGCCGCAGGGCAGCTTCGAGCTCGTCGGCCACCGCCTTGCGCAGCCATGCCGGCTCGATGACCTCGCACTTGGGGCCCCACTCCAGCACCAGACGCACCAGCTCCTGGCCGCCGGCGTGCATCACGAGATCGCCGCGTCCGTCGGGCAGCGGCTCGAAGCGCGCGCCAGGGTGCCACACACGGGCGCAGACGAGGTCCCAACGGTCGGCGGCGAAACGGAGGCGCACCGTCTCCGCCGCCGGGTTGGCCCAGATGCCGAACCGCGAGCCGAGGGCCAGATCAGGGTCGTAGGAAGCCGGGAGACGAAAGGAGTCGGCGAGGCGGACTGCCCGCTGCATACGGTCCACGGCGAGGGTCACGGTTCCCGGGCGCCCGATCACGCGACAGATCAGGTACAACGCCCGGCGGTACACCACGAGGGTGTAGGGGTGCACCCGCGCGTACACCCTTCCGCCGGCGTACTCCAGGCGCAGCTCCCGGTCGTGCAGCAGCGCGGTGAATATCTCGTCGATCACGTCGCTGTGCGGCTCGTAGGGGCGGTAGGGCTCGGAGACGAAGCGGAAGCGGCGCCGCAGGCGGTCGGAGTCGCGCCGAGCGTTCACGCCAGTGGCGGGCTCGAGCTTCTCCGCGAGCTCGTCCAGCCAGGTGGGGAGCGTCGTGCCCCCCACGAACTCCATGAGCTGCCGGCCGAAGTGCAGCGCGAGACGCTCGCCGAAGGTCACGGCGATGCCCGCCCGGCCCACGCACTCCACCCGTCGATGCCGGCCCGTGCCGGTGAAGCGGAAGTCGTCGCAGGCGGCTACGACCGCCGCGAGGTCGCGCCGCGCCACCTCCGGCTCCACCCCGAGCAGCGCGGCGGCGTCGCGCGTGGCCATCTTCCCTGTCGTGCGTAAGGCAAGCTGGAGGCGGAAGAGTCTTCGCTGGCGGCTGTCGGGCATGTCGAGGGTCCAAGCATAGCGGCAAGGCTACCACGCGCGGTGCGACTGAACGGGTGTTCGCCCACCCCCGGCTTGCCGGCCACCCTCACCGGGATACCGTCGGGACAGTCCCGGCATCCCCATCCGCGCCCTCCCCCTCCGGCTCCTCCTGCTCGCCCTCCCCCTCTGTGGCTGTGGCACCGGCGAGCGCGAGGCCGACCCGAACGCCGAAGCCGACTCGGACACCGACACCGACGCCGACTCGGACACCGACGCGGACACCGACGCCGACTCGGACACCGACACCGACACCGACGCCGACCCGGCCGCCCCGCAGCTCGAGGTATCGAACTTCTCCGGGCAGCCCATCGTGCGCGCCCGCGCGGTGAGCCCCCAGGGCGAGGCCAGCGATCCCCTCGGCGGCGCCGGCCTCCCCGACAAGGAAACCGTCACGTGGACGCTCTCGGTCGGCGCGTGGTCGTTCCAGGCGCTCGACGCCGAGGATGCCTGCGCGGTGCTCGAGGGCGTGAGCCTCGCGGCCGACCGGGTGTACTACTGGAAGATCGACGAGCTGGCCGAAGACTGCTCCAGCCTGCCGGAGTAGCCGAATGAGCGTGCTCACCTCCCGTGAAGGCCTCGTCGGGCAGCTCATCCTCGACCGCCCCAGCAAGGCCCACGCCTACGATGCCGACATGCTCACCGCGCTCCTCGCCGGTGCCGCCGCGCTCGCCGCCGAGTGCGCGGTGGTCGTCCTCTCCAGCACGGGGCAGCGCGCCTTCTGCGGCGGCGCCGACCTGCAGGCCATGCCCGCCGCCACGCCGCTCGATGCGCTCGACCTGCGGAGCCAGCACGTCTTCACCGCCCTCGCTCGCCTGCCCTGCGTCGTGATCGCCGCCATCCAGGGCCCCGCAGTGGCGGGCGGCTGCGAGCTGGCGCTGGCCTGCGACCTCCGTGTGGTCGGCCCCCGCGCGTCCTTGTCGCTGCCGGAGACGAGCCTCGGCATCCTGCCGAGCGCGGGCGGCACCACCCGTCTCGCCCGGCTCGTGGGCGTGTCGCGGGCCAAGGCGCTCATCCTCGGCGGCGACCGGATCGACGCGCCCACGGCGCTCGCATCGGGCCTCGCGAACCGCCTCGCCGAAGACCCCCTGGCCGAGGCGCTCGCCTGGGCCGCCGCCATCGCCCAGCGCGACCGGGCGGCGCAGCGGCTCGCCAAGGCCATCCTCGACACCGAGGAGAGCGCCGCCTCGCTCGCCCGCGAGCGCACCGCCGAGGCCATCCTCTACAGCCGGCGCCCTACACGCTGATCGTTTCGAGCACCGCGTGGCTGCCGAGCCAGGCCACGCCGAGGAAGGCGAGCAACCCGAAGTAGCTCGCGGCGATGAGCCCCCGCTGCCACGGCTTCGCTTCGAAGTAGCGACGGACCTCGGGATCGTTCCGGTCGCGGAAGCTCCGCCAGACCCGCGGCAGGCTCATGGCCACGATGATGAGGATGTAGATGCCCGGGCCGCTGAGGCTCACGAGGATGAAGGGCACGAGCAGCGCTAGCCCGGCGATCCACAGCCAGGGCGAGATGGCCGCCACCACGCGGCCGCCATCGAGCGGGATGATCGGCATGAGGTTGAAGAGCTGCAGGAAGAACGTGGCGCTCGCCAACGCCAGCATGAGCGGGCTCTGGAACACGATGCCCAGCACCACGCACGCCACCCCGCCGAGGGTGCCGAACAGCGGTCCGCCGATGCCCACGACGGCCTCCACCCACGCGTTCTTCGGGGCATCCTGCAGCGCGATCCGCGCGCCGAGGAAGGGGATGAAGACCGGAGCCCCCACCTTCAGCCCGCACAACCGCGCGGCCACGAGGTGCCCCGCTTCGTGCACGAAGATCAGGAGCACGAACCCGGCGGCGAACTTCCAGCCGTACAGGAGCGCGTAGGCCCCGATCGAGAGCAGCATCGAGCCGCCCGTCTTGAAGATGGCGGGCAGGAACTTGAGCACCGGGGCGCCGAACTTCACCACCGCCCACACGCCCGCGATGAACGGCCCGAAAACCCGCCGCCACCACGGCGCCTCCTCCACCGGCTCCGGAATCGGTGTGGCGCGAGGGCGGTCGATCGGGTCCGAGGGGCTCATCCCGGCGTTGTATCCCGCGGCCCCTCGGCGATGGCGAGCGGGCCGACCACCACGTAGGTCCAGTCCACGGCGCCGAGGCGCGACCAGGCGGCGAACTGGTCGCCCACCCGCGCCTGACCGCCGGGGGTGCCGCGCACCACCTCGAGCACGTCGGGCCACGGGAAGGGCGCGGGCTCTGCGGTGGGCGTGTTGCCCCCGCGCGAGCGCACGAGCACGGCGCCGTCGTCGCCCACGAGGAAGCCCTCCGCGTCGAGGTCGCCGGGGGTGATCCAGTCCTCCACGAGGGCCGGCACGCCCACGTCGAGGCCCACCACGCCCGCGGGGTGGCCGGCGGCGTCGCGCAGGGCCAAGCCGCAGCCGATGAGCAGGCCCATGCCGCTCTCGTCGAGGTAGGGGCGGCTCCAACCCGGCGACGCGCGCAGGATTCCTGCGGTGTACCAGGGGGTGGTGCGCGGGTCGTACTCGGGTGGGTAGTTGCCGGTGCCGGGGAAGGCCACCATGGCGCCATCGGCCGTGGCCACGTAGGCCCACACCACGGGCGTGCCGTGGGTGAGGACCAGCGAGCGCGATGCGCCCGGGTCGGCCGGGGGCGCATCCACGCTTCCGAGGAGTACGTCGGCCAGCTCGGGCCGCAGCGACGCCAGCGCGCCGAGCCGCGCGGCCCCGGCCACGAGGTCGAACCCGGGGGCCACGGGAATGTCCGGGTGGTCGAAGCTCGCCGGGCCCCGGTACGCCGCGCTGTGCGCCAGGTCGGGCGGGGCCCGCTCCGCATCCTTGAAGTCGGCGGCGAGGTACACCGGCCCCGTGGCCGACCCCTGCAGCGCCCGCTCGGCCGCCGCAGCCAGCCCGCGCAGCCGGCCTTCGTGGTGCAGGAACGCAAGGTCGAGGCCACGCGCCCGGGTGCTCACCAGCTCCCCGATCGCGAGCTTGCGCGCCTCCCGCGCCGCCGCCGCCTCCCGATCGAGCTCGCGCACCCCCAGCGCCCCGGCCACCGTGAGCCCGACCGCCGCCAGCGCGAGGAGCCCCACGCCCACGATCCCCACCGCCACGCGCTCGCGGTGCCGCACCACGAGGCGGCCGAGCCGCTGCAGCGGCGAGTCGGGCAGGGCCTCTACCGCCTCGCCCCGGATCACCCGGCGCACGTCCTCGGCGAACGCGCCCACGTCGGCGTAGCGCCGGGCGGGGTCGCGCGCGGTGGCCTTGCAGATCACGGCGCGGAGCTCGCGACCGAGGGGCTCGGCCAGCGGCTGCAAGGGGTCCACGTGCCCGCGCGCCGCCGCCATCACCATCGGCACCGCCCCGCCGCGGATGCTCGCCCGCGCGCGCCGGAGTGAAACCAGCTCGTGGAGGATCACGCCCAGCGCGAACTGGTCGCTCGCCGGCGTGAGCGTGGCGTTCTCGCCGCGCGCCTGCTCCGGCGACATGTACGCGGGCGTGCCCACGACATCGCCCGCGAGGGTGCCGCCCGCCGTCGCCACCACCGCGCCAGCCGCGCCCTCGGCCCCCACCCGCACACGCGCCACGCCCCAGTCCATCACGAACACCGCGCCGAACGCGCCCACCATGATGTTGTCGGGCTTGAGGTCCCGGTGGAGCACGCCGCGGGCGTGCGCGTAGGCCACCGGCTCGCAGATCTGGCAGAACAGCTCGAGCCGCGCGGGCAGCCGGAGCGCCCGCGGGACCACCTTCCCCTGCTCCACCGCCTCGCGGGCCTCGGTCATGAACGCCTTCAGCGTGCGCCCCCGAACGAGCTTCATCGAGTAGGCGGGCGGTTCGCCGGCATCGGTGCGGATGCCGTGCACCGGCACGATGCCGGGGTGGTCGAGCTGGGCGGTGAGCTGGGCTTCCACGAGGAAGCGGTGCACGAGGCCAGGATCGTCCACGTAGCGGGCGTCGAGCCGCTTGAGCGCCACGGTCCGCCCCAGCCGCTCATCCCGGGCGAGCAGCACCTCGCCCATGGCGCCGCGACCGACCTCCCCCACCACGCGCAGGCCCTGGTCGGGGGCGAGGTGTCCGGAGTCGGTCACCTGCACCGGCGCGCGCGCCGA
The DNA here is from genome assembly GCA_903885375.1 of uncultured Pseudomonadota bacterium. Lineage (GTDB taxonomy): Bacteria > Myxococcota_A > UBA796 > UBA796 > SXON01 > SXON01. Next base: position 12,016 of record CAISIK010000193.1, on the reverse strand, counting down.
GCGGGCCAGGCGGAGGAGGGTGGCATCGGCGAGCGCTCCCCGCGCGTGCAGCCAGCTCACGAAGTCCGAGGGCTCATCGGGCCCGCGACGCTCCCAGGCCCGGTGGAGGCCCGCCAGCTCACCGGCGTCGAGCTCGGGGAGGGCGGCGGCGAGCCGTTCGAGATCGAGAGTCACCCGCCAAGCGTAGCGCGGCGGGGGAGTCGGGGATGGGGCGATGCCGCGCGACCGGCCCCGGGGGGCCCCACGCCCGCCCGGCATCGCGGCGCCGCCGCCGCGGCCCCATCAGATCGATGGAGCCGGTCCTTCGATTCGATGGAACCGGCCCCAGGGTGGACCGCGCAATCGGCCGGATTCACAAGCAGAGCGCGCCGGCCCGCTCCTTGCAGCCCGCTTGCCTGACGCGCCCGAATTCCGGGCCCCCAGCAGGAGCACGCCTTGGTCCACATTCCCGCCTTTCGTTCCCTCGCCTTCTTCACCCTGCTCGCCGCCGCCGGCTGCCCGGGCGACAACGACACCGGCGCAGGGTCGGGAACGGACGCCGACGGCGACGGCGCCTCGCTGCCCGACGACTGCAACGACCACGACGCCGACGTCTTTCCCGGCGCCGACGACGCCTGGTACGACGGCGTGGACAGCGACTGCGCCGACAACGACGACTTCGACGCCGACGGCGACGGCTACCCCTACGACGAGGACTGCAACGACCACGACGCCGCCGACCATCCCGACGATGCCGGCTCCTGCGCCGACACCCCCGCGCTGCCCGTGGAGCTCGGCGGGGCCGGCCTGTTCGTGGTGCTCGCCAAGAGCGGCATCTCCACCGTGCCCGGGTCCACGATCACGGGCAACATCGGCGTCAGCCCGGCGGCGGCCACCTACATCACGGGCTTCTCGCTGGTGGCCGACGCCTCCAACGAGTTCGCCACCTCGGCGCAGGTGACCGGTCGGGTGTACGCCGCGGATTACGCCAACCCCACCCCGGCCATGCTCACGGAGGCCGTGAGCGCGATGGAGGCGGCGCTCACCGACGCGGCCAGCCGGGCGCCCGACTACACCGAGCTCGCGGCGGGCGACATCGGCGGCCTCACCCTCGCGCCAGGTGTGTACAAGTGGGGGACCGGTGTGCTCATCCCCACCGACATGACCCTGCACGGGAGCGCCACCGACGTGTGGATCTTCGAGATCGCACAGGACCTCACGGTGGCGAGCGCCACCTCGGTCGCGCTCACGGGCGGCGCCGTTCCGGAGAACGTCTTCTGGCAGGTGTCGGGCTCCGTGACGATCGGGAGCACCGCCCACCTCGAAGGAATCGTGCTCGCGCAGACGGCGGCCACGCTGGCCACCGGCGCCTCCGTGCACGGCCGGCTGCTCGCGCAGACGGAGGTCACCCTCGACGCGAACGTGGTGGAGAGGCCCGCCCCGTAGCCCTCGGCGCCGCCGCGAACTCCTCCTCGGAGGTGGGCGTGAGCGTTTCGACGATGGTCCAGGTCTCGGTGCCCCCGGCGTCGAAGATGGCCTTGTGGGCCTGGGCCACGCCCTCGTCGCTCGCCCACTCCGAGGTGAAGGTGCCCGCCTCGGGGTCCGCCACGTAGGAGCCATCGGGCGTCTGGCTCCATCGAGGAGTGAGATAGCCGCGACCGATGTGGTCCATCGTGGCAGCAACCGCGGTCCTCTCGGCGCTGGCGGGCGCGGCGTTCTCGCGCCCGGCAACCGGCTCCGCACCGGCCCCGCGGGCGGACCGCTTCAGCCTCGCCCTCGCCGCCGTGCTCCTGCTCCTCTGGATGAACCAGGTGGCGTTCAACGCCTGGGTGCACGCCGTTCACCACGGCCGCACCGACTTCCTCGGCCGCGAGTTCCCCGCCGCCTTCTTCGCCCGGCTCGCCCCCCATCACGCCGCCGTGGTGGCGCTCGAGGCCGCCATCCCCGATGCCCGCTGGCTCGCGCCCAGCGCGTTTCGCGTGCAGGCCGTGCTCGAGCTGCCCTTCGCGGTGCTCGCCTACCTCGGCGTGGCCCGGCTCGTGGACCGGGGCGTGGCCCGGCAGATCGCGGCCGGGCCGATCGGCGTGATGATGTGCGTGAGCCACACGGTGGTGCTCTGCGTCATCGAGGAGCTCCTCCGCAACCGGTACACCGATCAGGACCTCGTGCTCCGCGGCGTGGGCCTCGTGCTCACGGTGCCGCTCCTCCGCGCGCTCGCGGGCCCGGCCCCCGCGCCCGAGGCGCCCTCCGTCTGGCGGCTCTTCTGGTTCGTGATGGGCCTCGCGGCGATGTCGGTCCTCACCGTGGGCACCAACCTCGTGGCGCTGCTCTACAACCTCGGTTGGCTCGATACGCTCGGCCTGCCGCTCCTCGCCGCCGCCGGCGTGATGGCCGCGGCCTCCTGGGCCTCGGGCGCGGCCGTGGCGACCTCCCGTTCCTGGCTCGTAGCGCTGCTCTTCGCCTTCGGGCGGCGGTTCACGCTGCTCTTCGCCGCGCCGGCGCTCGCCATCCGCTACGCGGGCGGGCGGCCCGGCGCCCAGAGCGCCGCCGCGCTCGCCCTCGCCTTCGTGGTGCTCCTCGCGGCCGGCCTCGCCGCGCGCGAAGCGTGGCGCGAGGTGCCGCGCGATCGGCGCGGCGCGTGGGTCTTCCGGGCGCTCACGGCGCTCGTTGGTGCCGCGCTCCTGCCCACCCTCCGGGTGCTGGACCTCACCGGCGCTCCCGGGCTCGACCTGCCCGACGTGTGGATGCTCGCCCGCGCCGGCGAGGCCCTCGGCGGCTTCCTGCTCGGCTGGGGCGCGGCGGCGGCCTCACGCCCGACGGCGTCGCCATCGTAGCAGCGCGAGCAGCCCCCCGCCGACCGCCACGGCGAGCGCTGCGGCCAGCCACGCTTCGCCGACGGTAGCGATCGGCTGGCTCACCCACAAGGACCGTCTTCCGGGGGGGAGCCAGGTGGAGGCAAGGCGCGTGAGGTCGTCGGGGCCAACGCGCGGCACGAGCTGGTGGGCGTCGGCCAGGGCGAGGCCGCCTTCCACCATGCTGAGGTCCGCCACCCAGCTTGCCCGGGTGATGTTGTTCTCGAGGCTGAGCGCCCACCGGCCCGACACGGCACCCTTGGCCCGCTCGAGGCGCGAGACATCGACCGTGCCGGCGCCGACCCTTGCCACTGCGGCGACGAAGGTGTCGGCCACCACCCCCACGTTCGCGCAGTCGGTCGTGCTGTCGATCGCGATCTGGCCCCCATCGGAGTTGGTTTCGTTCCACGCCGAAACGCCGTACGTGAGGCCCTGCTCCATCCGCAAGGTCTCAAAAAGCTCGATCTCGAGGTACTTCAGGAGCACCTCCCCCGGCCAGCGGTCGGCGTCGGCGAGGCCCGGACCGCGCGCGGCGAGCGTCACGGTGCAGCGATCGAGGACGGCGTTCCTCCACACCGCGCGGACCTCCGTGGCGTGGTCGGCCGGCCCCGCATCGTCCGGGGGGTGGAGCCGCTCGCCGCCGGGCAGGCTCCCGAAGACGGACTCCACCGCGGCGAGCACCTCGCCGGGATCGGTCGGGCCCACGTACACGAGCGACGCGTTGCCGGCGTGGTAGTGCCGGCCGTAAAACGTGCGCAGGGTGTCGATGGTGGCGGCGTCGAGGCTCTCGTCGTCGCCGATGATGGGTTGCCCCCGCGACGATCCGGGGAAGAGCGCCGTGGTGATCTCCTCGCGGTAGTCGCGCCCGAGCCCCAACCATTTCGCCGTCCGCACCGTCCAGCCCTGGCGGCCACCCCGCTCCTCGAACACCACGTTTCGCACGGTGTCGAGCTTGGCCGGGTCGAGTTTGGGGTGAAAGGCCACCTGCCCCAGCCAGTCGAGGAGCTCCGGCGTGCGGCCGGCCGGCACCTGCGCCCAGTACCCGACCTGCTCGGCGCCGGTGAAGCCGTTGTAGCGTCCGCCGGCGAGGTCGATGGTGGCGCGCACCTGCTCCTCCGTCCACCGCTCGGTGCCGGTGAACAGCAGGTGTTCGAGCAGGTGCGAGGCGCCGCTCTCCGCCGGAGACTCGTAGCGCCCGCCCGCGCGAAACACGAGGTAGCCCGTGGCGCTCGTGGAGTCCGGGCGCGGCTGTACGTACAACTCGAACCCGTTGGCGAGCCGGGCCCGCAGGAGCGAAAAGGGCAGCCCCGACACCGGGTCGAGGTGCGCGGGCTCGACGGGCGGGGGCGGCACCTCCGACGGAGCGGGGTCGGCCGCGAGGGCCACCCCGGCGAGCACCACGAGCGCGAGCATCCGTGCAGGGTAGCATGCGACGCCCCGGCGGCGCCGCGAGGCGGCGCGGCCCGCTCGCGGTGCGAGGTGGGGAACCCCGCCTCGCCCCTCACGGCTCGCCTTCGAGCTCCAGCAGGTAGCGCACGAGCGCCGGGTCGGTGGAGACACCGTGCGCCTCCAGCGCCGCCTCCACCGTGGGGGCGCGGCCATCGTGCAGGTAGGGTGCTGTGGCGTGGAGGCCGAGGAGGCTCGGCGTGCGCAGGCCGGTGAGCGCGCCGCCCGCGCGTTGCCCGCTGTGCTCCACGAGCGTGCCCACGTCGTGCAGCACGGGGCTGCCATCCTCGTTCCAGCCCGCGTCGGTCATTTCGGGGCCGGCGTGGCACCCCTCGCAGCCCTCGGCGAGAAACAGCGCCCGGCCCGCCGCGCCCTCCGCGGTCGGTTGCCCGTCGGCCTCCCGCCACGGCGACCGCGGGGGCGAGAAGGCCCGCACGTAGGCGGCGAGCGCGTCGAGCTCGGGGGAGAGGCCCGCCTTGGGCGCCCCGAGCGGGTCGGTGAGGAGGGCGTCGTCGAGGAAACCGGTGCCGCCCTGGTGGGCGCGGATGGCGTTCTCGAAGTCCTGCAGCTCGTCGAAGTTGGCGCTCCAGTGGAAGGGGCCGGCGGCGGGGAGGGAGAAGAGGGCCTGGGTGTCGCGGAAGCCCTCGCCGCGGTCGGAGAAGTCCCACGTCTGCGCGTCGTGGCCGCCGTCGGGGTGGCAGCTCGCGCAGGAGAGGTAGCCGTCCTGGCTCATGCGGGGGTCCCCGGCCCCGAAGTACACGAGGGCGCCGGGGTCGGGGCCCACCTCGGAGAGCGTGATCCGCGCGATGGGCTCGGCGTTCTGCGAACGGAGGTCGAAGGCCACCAGCACCTTTTCGGCCGAGGCCAGCACCCACACGGTGAGGCCGTCGGTGGCGAGGCCATCGAGGCCCGCGCCCACGCTCTGGAAGCCGCCGAGCCGGGTGAGCGTGAGCGGGTCGAGCACATCCACCATGCCGGCGCCGAGGTGCGCCACGAGCAGCTCGTCGCCGAGCGGGGTGAAGGCCACGGCCCCCACGAGATCGCGGTTGTCGAAGAGGGCGCGGGCGAGGGGCTCGCCGGTGGCGCTGTCGAGGAGCCGGAGGGCGGCCCGGGTGGCGGTTTCGGGGGTGAGCGCGAGGCCATCGCGGCGCAGGCCCCGGTCGAGGTTGGCCTTGCTGCCGCCCACGACCACAGTGCGGCCGTCGGGGCTCACCGCCACGGCACCGAGCAGCGTGGGCACGCCGCGGGCATCGGTGTCGGAGTCGGGGCCGGGGTCGGGGAGGAGCGGGAACCCCTCGAGCTCGGCGTCGGCGAGGCGCTGCAGCGTGCCGCCGGTGGGGTCGGAGCGAAAGCGCGGGGCCCAGAGCGCCCCCTCCGATGCGGCGAGCGCGCGCGGGTCCGGCGCCGGGTACACCGCCCCCTCCGCGCTCACGGCGGCGAGGCGCTGGCTGCCCCCCAGCGCCACCCAGGCCTCCTCGCCGACGAAGGCCACGGCCTCGGGCCGCGACCCCCACCCGGTGGCCTCCTCGCGCGTGAGCGTGCCCGAGGCGAGGTCCCACTCCTGCACGGCATCCATGCGGCAGGCGACCAGCATCCGCTCGCCGCGCACGGCGAGGGAAACGGGCTCCTCGCAAGTAGACCAGCGCGCCACCACCGCCTCGCCCTCCACGACCACGACGACGTCCTCGTCGGGCAGCACCGCGTACAGGCGCTCGCCCGCGAGCAGGAGCCGGCGCCCCTCGGACGGCGGCTCGGCAAGCGGACGGCGCACGACCACCTGCGTGAGCGTGGCCACGTCGGTTCGCCCATCGCCGCTCCCGGCCACGAGCCGAACGTCGAACCGTCCCGGCTCGGCCCAGGTGTGCTCGACGGTCCTCCCCTCGGCCGCGCCGCCATCGCCAAAGTCCCAGGCGAACGACTCCCCCACACTCCCGCCGCCATTGAACGCCACGGGCTCGCCCACGAAGGCCACCTCGCCCGGATGGATGAAGGCCTCGGGCTCGGCGGCCATCCCCGAATCAACCGGCGGCTCCGCACACCCCCACAGCCCCGCCAGCAGCAGCGCCCTCACCACGGGCGCGCCCGCACCGACGGGCCCGTGGAGAAGCTGAACCGCAGCGCGGCCGCGGTCGGGTTCCCGCTCACGTCGGCGATGCCGCCCGCGGGCACCTCCACGAAGTAGGTGGTGTCGGGGTCCAGCGCGTCGGGCACGAAGTTCACGATGTGCTCCTGGGCGTAGAAGCGCCCCGGAACCGCCTCGCCCGCTTCGTTCCACACCCGGAAGGAGCCGGCGTGCACGCTACCCGGCTCCACGAACTCGTCGAAGCTCAGGCCCACGCGACCGGTCTCGGGCACCCACACGGCCCCATCGGCGGGGTTCACGAGCTCGGCAGTGGGGCCGCGGGTGTCGGGCTCGGAGGCCCAAGGGAACACCACGGTGGCCAGCCCCGGATCGGCCCCCGCGTCCACGCTGGCCACCGCCACGTTGCCGATGGGCGTGAGCGTGTCGAAATCGCCGGAGATGTCGATGCGGGCGACCTCCTCGGGGGCGGCGGGGTCGGTGAAGTCGTACCGCGACCCGAAGTTGCTCTCGCCCTGGAAGAGCACGTCGTGCTGGCGGTACACGTAGCCGCCGTCGGCCTCGGGGTTCTCCACCCCGCCCACGAGCGTGGGATGGGCCGGATCGAGCAGATCGTACACCATCGGGCCGCCGCCGGTGTCCTTGCGGGCAAAGAGCGCGTACCGGCCGCCAACCGTCGCAAAGTAGTAGGGGTGGAACTTGCCGGTGGCGTCGGCCGTGTCCCAGGTGGAGAGGATCTGCCAGTCGTCGGGGTCGCCGATGTCGAGGGTCATCGTCTTCAGGAGCCCCGCCGAGCTGGCGAGGGCCACGTTGCCGATCACGTGGAAGCTGCCGGCGAGGAAGGCCACCTCGGTGAAGTTGTCGAGGATCACGGGGTTGGCGGGGTCGGACACGTCCACCACGAAGACGCCGAGGAACCCGGCGGAGACGTACAGCCGGTCGCCCTGCCAGAACGTGGAGAGCGCCACCCGGAAGTAGGCGTCGGGGTAGTCGTAGCCCGGCAGCTCCAGCTGGCTCAGCCACACCGGGGCCGTGGGGTCGGTGAGGTCCCAGAAGCCGATGCCGCCGTGATCGCCGTCCACGTGCATGTCCACCGCGAGGAGCGTGCGCCCCTCCACCTCGGCGATGGCGAGCGTGTGGCTCTCGCGCATCGTGGGGCTCCACGCCTCGCCGATCTTGACGGGCGCGCACGGATCATCGAACTCGAACAGGCTGACCCCGCCTCCGCCGGACTCGGGCGCCCAGGGCAGCACCAGCCAGCCGTCGTACATCCCCACGAGGTTGTGGTGCTCCACATCCTCGGGCCCGCCCGTGAGGGCCGCGCAGGGCTGGTCGAGCGACTCGGGCGCGAACGAAGCGCGGGGACCGCCGGGGCCGGCGAGCGACCAGTCCGCGGGGTCGGGCATCGGGTCGGGCTCCACCACGGGGGCGGCGGGCTCGCAGGCCTGGCAGGCGAAACACAAGGCCATCAGGGGCTTTCGGGGGGCGTTCACCGGCCGAGCGTAGCGCGTGGCCTCGTGCCTGCCGAGCACGGCGGGGCGATGCCGCGCGACCCACCTCGGGGGCCTTTCCCTCGCCCGGCATCGCGGCGCCGCCGGCGCGCACCCCGCGATACGAGCGGGCCGTGTCCATAGAGATCGTGCACGCCCGCAACGAAGATTGCCTCCCGGGGATGGCCGACGCGAGCTTCGACCTCATCTACATCGACCCGCCCTTCAACACCGGCCGCCCGCAAACCCGCACGCAGATCTCCACCGTGCGCGACGCCGAGGGCGACCGCCTCGGCTTCCACGGCGCCCGCTACCGCACGGTGAAGGTGGGCACGCGCTCCTTCGCTGACAGTTTTGACGACTACCTCGCCTTCCTCGAGCCGAGCCTCGTGGCGGCGCACCGGCTCTTGCGCCCCGAGGGCAGCTTCTTCCTCCACCTCGACTTCCGCGAGGTGCACTACGCCAAGGTGCTGCTCGACCAGATCTTCGGCCGGGCGGGGTTCATCAACGAGATCATCTGGTCCTACGACTATGGCGGGCGGAGCCGGCAGCGCTGGTCGCCCAAGCACGACACGATCCTTTGGTATGCGAAGAACCCGCGCCGCTACACCTTCCGCTACGAGGACATCGATCGGGTGCCCTACATGGCGCCGCGGCTCGTGGGCGCCGAGAAGGCCGCCCGCGGCAAGACCCCGACGGACTCCTGGTGGCACACCATCGTGAGCCCCAACGGCAAGGAGAAGACCGGCTACCCCACGCAGAAGCCGCTCGCGATCGTGGAGCGCATCGTGCGGGTGCACTCCAACCCCGGGGACCACCTGCTCGACTTCTTTGCGGGCAGCGGCACCCTGGGGGAGGCTGCGGCGCGGCACGGGAGGCATGCGATGCTCATCGATGCGAGCGCCGATGCCGTGGCCGTGATGCGGAAGCGGCTCTCGCCTTGGCTCGGGGCGGGCGGGGATGATGCGGCGACGAGCCAACCGGGCACCACGCCGCTCCGGAGCCGGCCGGGCACGACGCGGCGACCTTGAGCACGGGGTCGGCCGTGCGGGGCGCGGGAGCAGGACGGGGACGACCGGGGCGTTGGTGGGGGGGCCTGCCCGCGCAGTCCACCGCTCCGTCGGCCCGAAGCGGGCCTCGGTCGCGGCGGACCGCACGGTCACCCGGCTTGTCACCGCGACCCGGGAGCGCCGAGGGCGGGGCGCGCCGCACACCGCCGGCCCGCGAAGGTCTGGCTGCACCGGCCTGACGTTGGTGGGCGGGGGGGGCGTCGTAGCGGGCGGGGCCGGTCTCGCCGGCCGTGTCCGCACATCAGTCGCGCCAGGATCGAAGCTCGAGCCCGTCGAAGTGCTCGAAGTCGTCGTGATTCGCGGTGACGACCACGAGCCCCTGGGTGCGGGCGATGGCGGCGATCTGGCCGTCGGGAAACGACGGTGTGCGGCCCACGGCGACAAGTCGGGCACGCTCCCGCCCGTGCCACTCTGCGGCCGCGCCATCGTACGGGAGTATCGGGAGTGAAGTTCGCACCACACCATGCAGGTAGTCATGCAGCACGTCTCGACGGCGCCCGCTCCGGAGGCGGCCGAGTCCGTAGACCGCCTCGTGCCATGTGACGGAGGTGATGGCGCACTCGTCCCGGTGTGCTTCGAGAAGCTCCAGGAAGCGCGGGTCCGGCTTGGGGCGAATGGGCTCGGAGAGCGCGTTGGTGTCGAGCAGGAAGCGGATCATCCGCAGTCGACCTCCCGTCCAGGGGAGCGGTCGCGGGTGTCATCGAAAACATCCCCGAGGTCGAGCACGGCCAGATCGTTGCGCGCCCGGAAGTCGACGAGAGCTCCGAGGAAGTCCGTGCGCCCAGCCGTCAGGCGGTCATACTCGGACACGGAGATGAGCACGGCCACGGGCTTCCCCCTTCGGGTAAGGGAGACCGCCCGCCTTGCTCGGCGTCGTGCACGAGCGAGGGAAGCTGGTCGCGGGCTTCGGCGATCGAGTAGGCGCGCGGCATGAGGGCTCCAAGATGTACATCATCATAGCCATCTACGCAGATTCCGACGAAGCGCGCCCCCATGCTTGGCGCCGCGTGGCAGGCTGCCGGCGGCGGTTCGACCATGACTCCAACCGCGTGCGCACCGGCGCTCTTCGGCGTCGCTCAGGCCGAGACCCTTGAGCTGAGTATCGAGGTGGTCCGTCCCGACGGAGGGCACTTCAGCGCGCGTTGCCGATCACGACGGGTCGCGCCGCACCGTCCCCCCGTCAGGAGGCCATCTGTGCGGTTGTCGTGCCTGAGGATGCCGGCGGCAGCGGACTCGAGCGAGCGTCGCGGGAAGATGGGCGAGTCGCGGCCGCCCTGGCCGCGTGGAAGCGAGAGGCCGTCTTGTGCTGGATGTGCCCGCGGGGTTGGCCGAGGAACCGGCCACTTTCGGTGAACGCGTAGACGGTTGCGGACGTGGCCAGCGCGCGTCCCCGCGCGCGGTGACCGCCGCTCGGGGCGGGCAGGCCATGTGTCCGGGCGTCCTCGACCGGACCAAGCCCGCGTTCCCGCGGGCGCCGCGGCACGTCGGCCAGTTCTCCGCCGACTTGCTCCAGGTCTTGTCGCGACGTCCCAGCGCTCGATCAGGTACGGGGACATGGGCCGTCCACGGGCGCGTAGACCCGCATGCTCGACCCCCGGCTGGGTGACAAGGGGGGGCCTGGTCGGCGCGCATGCCTCGCGGTCTCGGAGGGAGGCGGTGGTTCGCCCGCGCCCGGTGCGCCCCGCGTTGCGACAGGCCGCCCCCGACGCGTCGCGATGCGCGTAGCGGGCTCGAGTGGCTAACGGAAGGCTTGACGGTGTCGGCGGTCGCGGCTATCGTCTAGACTGTCTGGACAGGAGGAAATGATGTCGACCGCATGGCAGCTTCAGGAGGCGAAGAACCGCTTCAGCGAAGTCGTGGAAGAGGCGCTGCACGTGGGGCCTCAGACGGTGACGCGCCGGGGTGAGCCCGTCGTGGTCGTCGTGGCCATCGAGACGTGGAGGCGCTTGTCGGAGCCCAGCCCGAGCTTCAAGGACTACCTGCGGACGGCTCCGTTGGAGGGGCTCGACCTTACGCGCGACGTGGGCGAGCGGGCCGATGTCGTGCTCCCTTGATTCTCCTGGACACGTGCGTCCTCTCGGAGTTCGCCAAGCCGGTGCCCGACGCGTCGGTCGTCGCTTGGATGACGTCGGTACCTGACGACGGGCTTCGGGTGAGCGTTCTCACACTTGGGGAGATCCGGAAGGGGGCCGATCTGCTCGAACCGGGCCCGCGTCGGACCCGTGTCGAGGATTGGCTGGAGGGCCTGTTCAAGACGTTCGGCGACCGCATCCTCCCTGTGGATCAGGACGTGGCTCTGCGCTGGGGCGCGATCAGCGCCATCGCCAAGCGCTCAGGAAGGATTCGGCCGCCGGTGGACAGCCTCCTCGCGGCGACTGCCATTCGCTACCAACTCGCGATCGCGACCAGAAACGTTACCGACTTCGAGGGGACCGGTGCGGTCATCGTCAATCCCTGGGATTTCGTTCTGGTTTGTGTCACAGACCGGCCCAGGTGATCCACCTCCGGTACGGCCAAGCTGATCCACCCCCATCCCGTCGAGTAGAGGCCCTCCGCCACCCCGGAGAGGCCTCGATGACCGCGAGAAGGACCGACATGCACAAGCTTCAGGAACTGGTGCACCTGCACCGGCAGGGGCGCAGCGCGCGCGACATCGCGCGCCTCCTTCAGATGAGTCGAAACACGGTTCGCAGCTACGTGATCGCGCTGACGTCGGCGAACGTGCTCGACGGTGCGCCGGCGGACCTGCCGGAGCTGGAGGTGATCAAGGCGGCGCTCCCCGCCCGGCCGCCCCCGCAGGAGGTGTCGACGGTGGCCGACTGGCTGCCCCGGGGGCGCCCGTTGGTCGGGACCGGGGCCGGCCCCAGCGCCATCTTCGTCACCGCCAAGCGCCTGTTCGCCGAGCTGCGCTCGGGCCGGGGAGACGGCACCTACGAGCGCCGCCTTGCCCGCTACTGCGACGTCGCCGTGCTCATCATCGACGACCTCGGCCTGATGCCGCTCCGCGGCGACGAGCCGGCCGACCTCTACGAGATCATCCGGCTACGGTACGAGCGCCGCTCCATGGTGATCACCTCCAACCGGAGCGCCGCCAAGTGG
>CAISIK010000192.1 GCA_903885375.1 uncultured Pseudomonadota bacterium | reverse complement strand
GGCGGCCAACTGGCCGCCGGGCCGCCCGTCGAGGCGCTCCCTCCGCATGCCGTCGTGCGGTCGGCGGCCGCCCGCATTGCCGTGGTGGGCGTTCACGCCGGGAGCGGCGGGCTGCGCGAGCGTCTCGCCTTCCTGGGCCTCCCCGACGCGGCCTTCGCGCCCTTCGCGGACGTCTGGCTGTACGCCCGCCAGCCCGCCGGGTGGGCGGCGCCGGGCAACCCCGCCCACGCCGAGGAGGCGCGGTTGGTCTTCGCGGCGGCGGCCGCTGAGCGTCCGGTGGTGATGCTTTCGTGGAGCGGCGGCTGCGTGGCGGCGGCGCGGGGCCTCCTCGCCCTCGCGCGCTCGAACCCCGAGCTGGCGGCGCGGGTGGTGGCGTTCGTGGACGTGGAGGGGCCTGTGGACCGGATGTCGCTCGTCAAGCCGCGGTCCCACGCAGAGTGGCGGGGGCTCCCCGTGCACGACGACGAGGCCTGGGTAGGGCGCGAGCTGGTGGCGCTCCTGCCGGCCCTCGCGGCCCTCCCCTCCCCCCCGCGCTACGTGCGGTGGCAGGGCCGGCCCGACCACGTGCACGGCGAGAACCTCCTCCATGCCCAGCGGGCCATGGAAGCGGCGGAGGCCGCGGGGCTGTGCGCCGAACGAGTGGACGCGCCCCGCGCGCTCGCCGGGGCCGGCGAGGTCTGGGTGGAGGCGATGCGGCAGCTGGTGGACGAGGTGGCCTGAGCCGGTCGCAACGACGCCAGCCGGTGGCGAGCCGGGATGGAGGCTCGAAGGGTGCGTTCCCGTTCGCTGTGCACTGCTGCTCGTGGTGCGATGGTGGTTGGAGAGACGCGCGAGAAATGTAATCTACATTACAAATGTACGCCATCGCCGTCGCCGTCGCCGTCGCCATCGCCATCGCATACCATCCCCGAGCGACAATGGAGTTTCGCATGGCGAGTCAGCAATTTCGTCTCATGGACGCCCGCACCCTCGGCCCCAACGAATCCAGCGATTCGAGCACGATCCTGGATCTCGGCGCGTACAGCGTGTTGGTGCTGGACCCGCGCGTGCTCAAGACGGGATCCGCGGGCAGCGTGATCATCGAGACGTCGGCAACGAAGGAGCCAGGCACCTGGCGCGATGTACACACCTTTCCGGTGAACAACGCAGCGGCAATGACGACCGTGGCAACCTTCCTGCGCTACGTGAGGTGGCGCACCAGCAGCGACGTGGCGGGCTCCCCCGACGTCGTGATCGACGGCGTGGCGAAGGGCGGATGAGCGACTGCGGGTGCCAAGGCCCCGCACCTGTTGCTGTGGCGCAGACAGGCGGCGAGTCCGGTTGCGGCTGCAAGCCCGCCCGTAGCGGGGCTACACCCCTGCGCCCGTCGCGCGGCTCGCCGAAGCAGAACCAGCCCCTGCATGGCGGCCCCCAGCATTGGTGCGGCACGGACGCACCGGACCGGGGCTTCCTCCCCGCCGCCGCCCAGGTTCCCGCCTCGAAGCTCCTGCCGCAGTTCGGGTGGCACCTGACCCCGTTCGGCGCCGTGCCGATCGTGCCCGGCCAGCCGAACACCCTCGATTGGTTTTCGGTCGTCGAACAGTACCGGCAGCGCGCTCGGAACGGTCCTACCGGCCGCCTGGTCCCCAACCCCGCCACCTGCCTGCAACCTGATGCGCAGACCGCGCTGCTGCCCGGCCGGCGCGTCCGGGGGCAACGATCGAGTCCGGCGGCGAGGGTCGCACCGGCGGCGTGGTGGGCCTCGCTGCCACCAGCCTTCCGCGCGATGGCTCAGGGGATGGGGGTCCGGCCGCCGGCAGCGCCCCAGCCAGTCGGGGGGCCCGTGCCGTTGTTGGCGTACGTCCTGCCTGCCGACGACCCGGCTCTCGCGCCGACCGCCGCCGAGTTGCCGGACTGGCTCACCGACCCCTGTGGCTGCGAGGGCACGTACGAGTGCGCCCTCGCCGAGAAGGTGGTCATCGACTACGCCGGTTCGCGGCTTTGCCTGCCCATGGACTGGTTCGTGGCGCGGGTGGATGCCGACGACTGGCTGTCGGAGTCCGAGGCCTTGTCAACACTCTGGAGCACCCCGCGCTCGCATGGCACCCCCCTGGATACCGGCCGAGCCAAGGCGCTGCTCGACTGCTGGATGATCGATACGAGCCGCGATCGCACAGGGCGGACCTACTCCATGTTCTTTGACGGTGGGCACGCCCCCATCAACTACTTCTACCTCGCGCTCGACCTGGTTCGGCGAAACGTGGACCTCATCAAGGACCACTGGTCGGGAAACACCCTCGCCGCCCGCTTCGACGAGTGGGTGGCCAACGCGCTGGATGGCAAGGAGGTAGGAAACTACGACAACGAAAATCGGTGCACGCTGACGATGCGGGTGCGCTCCCATCACTCGTTCCTGGGGGACCGGTCGGTCGAAAACAACTGTCTCGGGAATCAGGCGGACACCAACTGCAATTACACCGACACCTTCGCGGCCGGTTCATTCGACTGCTGGTCCGCGTCGTTGACGCGCTTGCCCACCGCCAACGCTACCCCGATCTACATGCTGGTGGTCCCGACCGAGGACAATGCGTTCGAACGGCAGCCTACCACGGGACTCTACGGCGGTTACGCTCGGCCTACTCAATTTGCGGTGAACCTGCCCGCGAACGTGGTGGCATTCCGCGCCTACGCCCTTGACTTCAGCCTGTTCTGGGCCCGGGCGGCGCTCCAATACGCGTACGATGAGGCGGACTTCCCGGCTTTGGCCGCAGCGGCTGTGTACGCGCGGGCAGGACAGGTGCACGTGGTCTCCCAACTCGGCGTCATCATCCACGAGCTCGGCCACGTGCAGTTCGGAATCGGCGGGCACTGCATCCGAAGTGACGGCGACGAAGACCGGCGATCACCGCAATGTTACTTCGATATCTCGGCGAGCCACTTCAGTTGCGGCATCCGGGCCCGGCTGGGTCTGCCCGACCGAGAGTATTACTCCTGTGCCACGCCCACCTTGGACATCGAGCAACACCTTTGTGGGGAGGAATCGCCCACCGGCGACGGAGAGAACCAGGAAAGCAGGTACCAGCGCATTTGCGACCCGGAATCGCACTGCAAGGTGAACGCGAGCTTCGAGTTCGAGGCGACGCCGTGTACAGTGGCGTGATGCCACTTCTGCTGGTCGCGATTCTGGGTTGCGCACCACCCACGCCCGAACCGCTCGTAGAGCTCGATGAAGCGGAGTTCAACCTCCGGTATGCCACGCGTACGTGTCGCCGCGAGGCGCGGTGCGGGACACTTGGAGACTTCGGGCACGATTCCGAGGAGGCGTGCGTTGAGACCATAATCGCGTTCTGGGAGGCCGGAAAGTCGGCCCTCGCGGATATTTGCCCTGAGGCCACATACTCCCCCATCCAAGCGGCCGCTTGTCTCGACTTTTCCGAGAATTCCGGCGGCAGCTGCGAGTGGGGAACTGTGCTGTGCACACAGATGGAGTGGTATCAGGACTCCTGCAAAATCTCCATCACCTGCTACCTCTCGGAGGAAGGGTGCATGTAGCGTACTGGCTCACCCTCGCCGGCTGCGCCGGCCCAGGGGACACGGCCGTATTCCCCCTCCTGCCGAGCGAGGAGGAGTTCGCTGCCTCGCACGCGGCCCTCGCCTGCCGATGGGCGGATGAGTGCGGGATTCTGGATCGCCCCCGCAAGGAGTGTACGAAGGACTTTCTCGACGGCCTGCAGCCGGACCAGCAGTGGAAGCTGGTGTGCAACGGCCGCTACGACGCCGCCGAGGCCGGCCGCTGCCTCACCCTCTGGCGCGATACGCCCATCGACTGCGGGGTGCGCTTCTACTCGATCTGCAGCCCCCTCGACGTGTATGGCGTGGACGACGTTTGCGGTTGACTCGGCACGAGCGGGAAGCGGCAATCCCCACCGGCGCCGCGATTCGGGGCGGCGCGTGCCCGACGAGCGGACGGTCGCGCCGAATCGCCCCCTCCACCCCTCAGCGCCGGGGCTGCGGCCAGGTCATCATGCTGCGGTTGGCGGCCTGCTGGGGCAGCTTGCCCGCGGCCCGGGCCTGCTCGATGAGCACTTCCTGCGGAATCTGGTCGGGGAAGAACTGGTACCACGCGTCGCCGAAGATCTTGAAGTCGGGGCGCTTGCGGTTGCTGAGCGCCTCCTGCACCGCGAGCAGGCCGGCGTTCTTCGGGAGCGCCGAGAGCGCGCGGCCCAGCACCTGAAGCGCCTCCTCACGCCGCTTCGCTTCGTTGAGCACGTAGGCGAAAACCGCCCAGAAGATAGACTCGCCCGAGCCCGACGACTCGGCGGCCTTCAGCGTGGCGACCGCGGCATCGACCTCGCCGGCCCGGTGCTGCACGCAGGCGAGCAGCGTGCGCGAACGCCAGTCGCGCGACCAGGACTTCGACAGGGAAGCCCGGGCCTCCTCGAACTTCGGCTTGCTGGCGGAGACCTGCCGCTGCATCACGAGCGAGCAGGCCTCGAGGTAGTCGATGGCGCCGATCTGACCGTGGAGCTGCGACTCCACGAGGAGCTGCCAGCGGCCGAGCGGCAGGGCGCTCCGCAGCGTGTCGCGCGCGGCGGGGAGGCGCCCTTCCTGCATGTGGGCCATCGCGGCTTTCGCGATGACCTCCACCTGGCGGCCAGTGCGCCGGGCGAGGAAGAACCATGCGCCGACGAACACGAGCAACGCCGGCACGAAACCGGCCACCCAGCTCACGGCCAGGGCCCCGACGGCGTAGGCCACCAGCGCCGCGCCACCCGCGATGAGGAGGTTGTACATGGCCGGCGCGGTATCCCGCACCGGGGGGCGTGCAAGGCCGGTCGCGGTCAGAAGCCGGTGTCGAAGCCACCGGCGGGCTGGGCCACGAACACCACCTCGCCCTGCGCGTTGGCGAGCCCACCAGCCACCGTGGGGCCGCTGAAGGTGTCGGAGTACTGGAAGGTGCCGGCGAGGCCATCGCCCTGCCAGACGACATCGGCCGTGTAGGTGAAGAGGTGCTCGGTTTCCTGGGGGGTGGTGAACTGGCCGCGCAGCTTCAACTGGAAGGCGTTGCAGTTGTCGTCGGCGGCGGTCAGCTCGCCCGACCAGGTGCTCTCCAGCCCGCTCACCTCGCCCGGATCGCCCATGCGCTCCTTGGCATCCCGCACCTTGGCCTTCAGCTGCCCGCTGCTCGCGGCCCAGGTGAGGTCCCACTTGGACCAGCCGTTCACGAACACGGAGTAGCTCACATCGTCGTAGTCGGTGGGCGTACCCACCACGCTCCCGCCGGCCGCCTTGCCCGCCTCTTCACCCGTGTCCTCGCCGGTGTCTTCCCCGGTGTCGTCGGGCTCGCCGACCACGTTCAGGGCGGTGTGGAGGACGGCGTAGCTGCCGTTGAGGCGGCCGGGATTCTCGCAGTCGGCGTCGCAGGCAGCAAAGAGGAGGGAGAGGGCCAACATACGGGACTCGGGATGCTGTCGTTGTACCACGGCGATAGCCAGCCGGCATGGTCCCTGCACTGCACCCGGCCCTCGATGCCTCCCGATGCGTGCCTTGCGGGGCGTGCGAGGTGGCGTGCGTGAGCGCGCGGACGGGCCTCATGGACCTCTTGCCCGACGATGTGCTCGTGCTGGAGCGGCGCCGCCTGCGCATCCGGGTGGTGGCCGACGTGCCCACGCTCGATGTGTGCGTGGATTGCGCGGAGCGGCCGTGCGTGGCGGTGTGCCCCCACCACGCCCTGCTCGTGCGCCCCAACGGGCGGGTGGACCTCCTCGAATCCCGCTGCACTGGCTGCGGGCACTGCATCGCGGCCTGCACCTACGGGGCCATCCGTCGCGTGAGCGCCTTGGATCTGGCGTACAAGTGCGACTCCTGCGCGCCGCTGGGCCACGCGCCCGCGTGCATCGACGCATGCCCCTCGGCGGCGCTCTCGCTTCATCCGCGATAAGCGGCTGCCATGGCCATCGAGCTTCGCTGCTTCACGTACATCGACGTCCTCCAGCCGCAGACCGCCTCGTTCCTCGCCACGGTGAGCCGCGGGTACATGCCGCTGGAGCGCCAGGCGGCGGTCTTCTTCGAGGTCGCCCCGGGAATGGATGTGAACCTCGTCACCGACATCGCCCTGAAGCGTACGTCGTGCACGCCGGGCATGCAGATCGTGGAGCGTCAGTTCGGCTGCCTCCAGCTCCAGCACTTCGACCAGGGTCAGATCCGCGCCGCCGGTGAGGCCGTGCTCGACACGCTGGGCCTGAAAGAAACCGACCGCCTCCGCCCCCGCGTGGTGAGCGCGCAGACCATCACGGGCATCCACGGCTACCACGCCCAGATGACCAACCGGATGCGGCACGGCAACTTCATCGAGGAGGGCCGCACCCTCTACGTGCTCGAGTGCCACCCCGCCGGCTACGCCCTCATCGCCGCCAATGAAGCGGAGAAGGCCGCCAAGGTCGACATCCTCGAGGTCGTGAGCTTCGGCGCCTTCGGCCGACTCTACCTCGGGGGCGATGAGGAGGAGATCAAGTGTGCCGCGGCGGCGGCCGTGGCGGTGCTCGAGAGCATCGACGGGCGCCCGAACGAAGGCCCGGGCGCCGCGTTCTACTAGGCGGCCGCTCGCCTACTCCACCACGCTCCACACCTGGGCGGTGAGCCGCGACCGATCGGAACGGTCGTCGGCCTGCCAGGGGTCGATCACGAAGTCCACCGTGCTGCCTTCCGACACGGTGAAGCGCTTGGTGTAGGTGATGCCCGTGTTGTCCCAGCCCTCGAGGAACCAGGCCCAGCTCAGCACGTCGTCCACGTAGATGTACGCGGCCACGCCGTTGCTCTCGCCATCCACCGACACCTTCGCGAAGGCGCCGGTCACGTCGATCTCGCCGGCCACATCGCTGGTCCAGCGGCGCACCGCCCACTGTTCCACAGGCTCGCGGCCGCCGGTGGTCGTCTCGCCGTTCGGGTGGGCGCTCTCGGCGTCCATCATCGTCCAGTACACCCCGCCCACACCCGCGTACCAGCCCGGATCCGCTCCGCCTTCCACGTAGGTGGGCATCTGCACGAAGGTGCCCGCCCCGTCCGGCTCGAGGTAGCCGTAGCTCCACCCGCGCTCGCCCTGAACCGGGCCGTACTCCGCCACGCTGTCCGCGAGCAGCTCTGGCTCCTCCTCCACGGGGATTCCCACGAACCCCCACCCGCCGCCGCCGAGGTCGGGGTTCGCGTAGTCCCGCGGGGTCTCCGCCCGCAGATCGCCCGCGAGCGAGCCCCCGGCCGGATCCTGCTCGCCTTCGAGGCCGCTCATCTCACCTTCGGGGGCGCATCCGAGCCCCGCGATCGCGATCACTTGAAACAGCATGATCCCTCCAATTCCGGCGTTTGCTCGCCGGGAGTGCGGGCCGACGCGGCCCTGCTTCCAGTGTATGCCAAGCCATTCCGTAGCTGGACGGCCATTTGGGGGTTTTGCACTTTCCGGACAGATTGGACACCTCCGGTCGCTCGCGGACACCCGCCTGTGTCGGCACCCGACTCGCCGACTTGAGACACCGGTGCGCGCGCGCGGCGTTCCCACCCCGCGGCGGTGCCGGGGCGCGTTAGCCCCGCCTCCGCGAGGGGGAAGCGTGCTGCTGTCGGCGACCGGAATCGAGAGGGGGTGGGGCGATCGCCACATCCTCCGGGGCTGCGACCTCGTGGTGAAGGATGGCGACCGCATCGGCCTCGTCGGCGCCAACGGCTGCGGCAAGTCCACGCTGCTCTCCATCCTCGCGGGGGAGGACGAGCCCGACCACGGCGAGGTCATCCGCAACAGCGCCGTCGGGCACCTCGGCCAGGAGCCCACGCTCCCCGCCGGTACGGTGAACAGCGTGGCGCGGCAGGCACTCGCCTGGCACGGCAAGCTCGTGGCCGACTGGGAAGCCGCAGTCTCCCGGGGCGACGACGCGGAGATGGGCCGCCTGCAGGGCGTGCTCGACCTCGTGGGGTGGGATGTCGAGCACCAGGTGGATGCCGTGCTCACCCGCCTCCGCGCTCCCCCCGGGGATGCCGACGTGGGCCCCCTCTCCGGCGGCGAGCGCCGCCGGGTGGCCCTCGCCCGCGCGCTCCTCTCCTCGCCCGACCTCCTGCTCCTCGACGAGCCCACCAACCACCTCGACGCCGAAACGGTCGCGTGGCTGGAGGGCTTCCTGCAGAGCTTCCGCGGCGGCGTCGTGCTCGTCACCCACGACCGCTACCTCCTCGAAGCCGTGGCCACGCGCATCGTGGAGGTGGAGGAGGGGCGGCTCGTGTCCTACGAGGGCAGCTACGGCGACTACCTCATCGAGCGCGCCGAACGGCAGTCGCGGCTCCAGCGCAACGAGGAGGACCGCCAGTCGCTCATCGAGCGCGAGGCGGCGTGGGCGGCGAAGTCGCCGGCCGCGCGGAGCACCAAGCAGAAGGCCCGGCTGGAGCGCCTCGCGGCCCTGCAGGCCGTGGAGGGCCCGAAGCGCCAGGGCACCTTCAGCTTCGAGCTGCGCACCGGCACCAAGTTCGGCCGCACTTTCCTCGATGCCCGTGGGCTCCGCAAGTCGTGGGATGGGCGCCGCATGGTGTGGGACCTCGACCTCGACATGGGCCCCGGCGATCGCATCGGCATCGTCGGCCCCAACGGCATCGGCAAGAGCACGCTCCTTCAGATGGTGGCGGGCACGCTCGCGCCCGACCGGGGCACGCTCACCCGCGCGCCGCGCGTGAAGGTGGCGGTGCTCGACCAGGAGCGCACCGGGCTCACCGACTCCGACACGGTCTTCGACGCGGCCGGCGGCGGCAACGATCGTGTGGTGGTCGGGGAAGAGACGCTCCACGTCGCGAGCTTCCTCAAACGTTTCCTGTTTCCGCGCGAGATGCTCGACCAGAAGGTGGCCGGCCTCTCGGGCGGCGAGCGCGCGCGGCTCCTCCTCGCGCGGCTGATGCTCCAGGGCAGCCACCTTCTGCTGCTCGACGAGCCCACCAACGACCTCGATCTCACCACGCTCCGCGTGCTCGAGGAGGCGCTGCTCGGTTTTGACGGTGCCGCCTTCATCGTGACCCACGACCGCGCCTTCCTCGACCGCGTGTGCACCGCGGTGCTCGCCTTCCACGGCGATGGCCGGATCGTGCGCTACGCGAGCCGCACCCAGTGGCTCGCCGCCCTCGAAGCCGAGACCCGGGCGGCCGAAGCCGCGGCGGCCGAAGCGGCGCGGGCGAGCGCCAACGACGCCCGCCTGGCGAGCGGGCGCCCCGCGGAGGCGGGCCGCCCGGGCGGCGGGCCGCGGCTGACCTGGAAGGAGGCCAAGGAGCTGGAGGGGCTCCCGGCGCGCCTCGAATCGATGGAAGCGGATCGGGCCGCCGTCGAGGCGCGGCTCGCCGACCCCGCCACGTGGAAGGCGGGCCAGGGCGCCGAGGAGGGCAAACGGCTCGCCGAGCTCACCGGCGAGATCGAACGTTCGTGGGTGCGATGGGAGTCGCTCGAAGCGCGGCGTTGAGCCCGTGGCGCCTTGCGGAGGCGACGCCGAACGGCCAAGTTGGGGCGTGACCCTCCCTGCTTCCATCCCCGACGTCGTGGAGGTGCGCCTCCACCGCGCGCCCGCCCCCCTCCCCGGCGCGCTGCCGCTCCTCATCGAGGTGCCGCACGGCGCCGCAGGCAACGCCGAGTACGCGGCCGTGGCCGACCAGCTCAAGAGCGTGCTCCCCGCCGATCTCATCGACTTCTTCCACGTGAACACCGACGCCGGCGCCTTCGAGGTGGCCGAGGCCACGGCCGCGCTCCTGTGCGCCGCGGGGCGGGTGTCGTGGGTCGGCGTGCTGCGCTCGTGCATCCCGCGCACCTTCATCGACTGCAACCGCGTGCTCGGCGCCTCGCGCGAGGCCTACCGCTCGGGCGGGGTCACGCCCGGCGTGCCGCCGTGGGTGACCGATCCCACCGACCACGCCTTCCTCGTGGGTCGCTACGACGCCTACCAGCGCGTGGTGCAGGAGGCGCTGGCCACCGTGGGCACCGCGGGCGGCCGCGTGCTGCTCCTGCACACCTACGCGCCGCGCACGGTGGACGTGGAGGTGAGCCCCGACATCGTCACCGACCTGCACGCCGCCTACGCGCCGGGCACCGTGGAGCGCTGGCCGCTCCGCCCCGAGGTGGACCTCATCCACCGCACGCCCGAAGGCGTCCGCACCGTCTCCGAGGCCTCGGCCGCCGCGCTCGGCGCCGCGTTCGCCGCCGAGGGGCTCACGCTCGCCGACGGCGAGACCTACCCGATGCACCCCGTCACCACGGCGTGGGCGGCGGTCCACGCCTTCCCCGGGCGCGTGGCCTGCATCGAGGTGCGGCGCGACCTGCTCACGGAGGCGTTCGTGCCCTTCCGCCTTGTGGTGCCCGAAGCGGGGCGGTGTGCGCGGGTGGCCCGGGCGCTGGCCGCCTGGCTGGGCGACTGAGCCGGGGCGGATGCGGCGCGACCCACCTCGGGTGGGGCGCGGTCGCCCCGCACCGCGGCGCCGCCGGTGTGGGACACTCCCTCGTCGACTGAGCGGGCTGCTTCCGCGGCGGCCCCAATGCCGAGGAGGCGGGCACGGCCAACGTCTCGGCCCGGCGCGATGAAGGTGGCGGTGGGCCACGCCGGGGTCGCGCGCGAGCCTCGCCAGCCGCCGACACCGAACACCGGCGGCGACTTCGCGGTGGCCAGCCAGGCCTACGACCCAGGCCTACGACGCGCCCACCAGCAACGCCGGAAGCGTGTGGCTGTGCCCGGGGCTGGGATGGGATCCGGAAGGCCGGGGGGGGGCGCCTCAGGTCGTCGCAGGCGTTTCCACCGCCGGATCCGAGGGTGCCGTCGTAGCGTCCGTCGTTGCCGTGGTGTCCGTCGTCGCCGTGGTGTCCGTCGTCGCTGGCGCCGTGGCCTCCGTCGCGGCGGGGGCTTCGGCGGCGAGCACGGCCGCGGCCTCGGCGGAGAAGACCACTTCCACTGCGGGCGTCGCTGCTGCGGCCTCGCGCCAGTGGCTCCGCGACGGCGAGCGGCCCTCGGCTTTCGCGGCGTGCACCTCGGCGGCCCGCGCTCGCCCCCGAATCTCCGGACCTCCGCGGTGGGGGGCGGAGGAGGAGGAGGAACGGTCGATCGGGCGCCAGCGGGGCGTCCGCCGGCATCTCGCAGATCGACGCGGCCGTGAACGATCTGTCGGGGCATGCCACCCAGCTCTCCGCCGTCGACGCGGTCCTGGCGTTCGAGGCCGAGCGGATCGCCGCCGAGCTGTGAGCCCTCAAGGCGGGAACTGGATGAACGCCGGCGCGAGGGAGCGGGGCGGATGCGGCGCGACCCACCTCGGGGCGGGCATCCTCGCCCCGCACCGCGGCGCCGACCGCTAGCCGTCGGCGAACTGCGGGTGGCCCCGCAAGGCCGCTTCGAACGCGGGCCGCTCCGCTTCGGGGAGGTCGGCCGGCCAGCGCTGGCTCGAACGCGCCCACTTCTCCAACCACTCGCGGCCGAAGCAGGGGCCCTCCGGCGCCGTGGACCACGCCACCGTCGTGGCCTCCTTGGGGCCCGTCGGCGCGCCCGGCCCCACGAACCACCCGGCGCCCAGGAGCGCGAGGCGGACGGCGGTGGAGTTGCTGTACGTGTAGAGCGCCGCCGGGTGTGCCCCGAGGCGCGCCCGCAGGCGCGCAAACGTGGAGCGGTGCCAGAGCGGCGCATCCACCCGGAAGGAGAACGGGTCCCAGAGGATCACGTCGGGGAGCGGGGCGACGTCGAGCTGATCGAGGGCGTCGCCGTGGAGGAGCTGCCAGCGGATGTCGGCGCGCGAGGAGGACCACTCGCCGCTCGCGAGCAGGCCCGCCGGGCCGCCGTGGCGCAGCCGGGGGAAGTCGGCGTGGTGGGCGAGGGCGAGGCCGAGCGCATCGAGGTCGCGCTCGAAGCTCACGAGGTGCAGGGCCCGCGGGCCTGCGGCAGCCTCCCACGCGTGCACCACCTCCATCGCGTTGGTGCCGGCGCCGAGCCCCACATCCCACACCACCAGCGGCCGCGCGCCGCCGAGCGCCGCGAGCCGCACGAGCCCCGGCTGCTCCACGTAGAGGGCGCGGGCCTCCTCGTGGGGCGCCGTCACGCTGTGCATCACCTCGCCCGACTGCCCATCGCGGATGCTCACGAAGGGCGGCGCGCCCTCGAAGCCGGGGGAGCGGTGCACCGTCCAGCGGCCCAGCGCCTCGGGGGGCGGCGCGCGGCGCCGCTTCGGCCGCGGGGGCACGACCGGGGTGTCGGCATCGGCGCGATCGAGCCACTCGCGCTCGGCTTCGTAGAGCGGAAGGAAGCGGCCCTCGCGCAAGGCGGCGCGGATGCGGGCCATCAGGTCGAGCCAGAACTGGAGGTTGTGGAGGCCCACGAGCGTCCAGCCGAGGGGCTCGCCCGCGAGGATGAGGTGGCGCAGGTAGGCGCGGGAGTAGCGCCGGCAGGCCTCGCAGCTACAGGCGGGGTCGAGCGGCCCCTCCTGCAGGCGGTACGCCCCGCGCCGCAGCTCCACCTTGCCGGTGCGGGTGTAGGCCCGCCCGCGCTGGGCCAGGCTGGTGGGCAGGATGCAGTCGAAGAGGTCCACCCCCCGGTGCACGGCCTCCAGCAGGTCGAGCGGCGTGCCCACGCCCATCAGGTAGCGGGGGCGGTCCACGGGCAGGCGGGCGGCGACGGCCGCGGTGTGGAGCTCGCGCTCGGCCTTCCCTTCCCCGACAGCGAGGCCCCCGATGGCGAACCCGTCGAACGGGAGCCCGCTCAGCGCCCGGGCGCTCTCCGCGCGCAGGTGCGCGAAGCAGGCGCCTTGCACGATCCCGAAGAGCCCCATCGGGGCCTCGCCGCGCGCCGCGAGCGAGCGTTCGGCCCAGCGGTGGGTCCGCTCCATCGCTTCGCGGGCCACCGCCTCGCTCACCGTGCTCGCCACGCAATGGTCGAGCACCATGCCGATGTCGCTGCCGATCGTGATCTGGGCCTGCACGCTCGACTCGGGCGTGAGCCGGCTCGACCGCCCGGAGAGGGGGTGGCGGAGGTCCATCCCGTCGTCGTCCACCTTGGCGTGCTCGCCGAGCGAGAACACCTGGAAGCCGCCGGAGTCGGTGAGGAGCGCGCCCTCCCAGCCCATGAACCGATGGAGCCCGCCGAAGGCCTGCAGCACCTCGAGCCCGGGCTTCTGCACGAGGTGCCAGGTGTTGGCGAGCAGCATCGTGGCCCCCGCCGGGGCGAGCGACTCCGTGCGCTGGGCCCGCACCGTTCCCGCGGTGCCGACCGGCATGAACTGGGGCGTATCGATGCGGCCGTGGGCGGTTTGCAGGCGGCCCAGCCGCGCGGCCGAACCCGGCGCCGTGGCGAGGAGCTCGAAGGGCACACGCACCATCGGCCGCATGTAGCGCGGCGGTCGGGGGGCCGGAGCCGGCGCCCGCCGCCGCCGCCGGCCCGTGCTAGGCTGCGGGCGTGCAACGCGCCGATTTTTCCCTTGATGCCCCGGGTGCGCGCCGAGCGCCGGGCCACCTCGGATGAACCACCCCTCCGACGTGGCCGTGATCGGTGGCGGCCCCGCCGGCCTTGCCTGCGCGCTGCTGCTCGCGCGCGCCGGCCACGGCGTGACCCTGCTCGAACGCGGCGCCACCCTGGGCGGGCTCTGGGCCACGCGCCGCGACCCCGACGGCTTCTACCAGAGCGAGAACTCCTGCAAGGTGTACCAGGCGTCGTACCACACCACCCCCGCCCTCTTCGCGCTGCTCGGCACCCGCTGGGAGGAGCACTTCGTGGCCCGGCACGACCTGAGCCGCGACTGGCTCCGCCCCTTCGTGCGCGACAGCTCGGTCCTCGATCTCGCGAAGATCGCGCGCGCCTACGTCCGCTTCCGCCGGGGCGACCCGCGGCTGCGCGAGGTCTCGGTGGCCGAGTGGCTCGACGAGCAGGGGATCGGGGAGCCCTGCCGCGACTGGCTCCGCGCCACGGCGCTGGGCGGCGTCACCGGCACGCTGCAGATGACGATGTGGGAGCTGTTCTACCGCCTCCAGGGCAACGTGGGCTCCATCGTGAGCGGCAGCGGCGGCACCCTCTACTGGAACCGCCGCCCGCCCGACGATCCCGAAGGCTTCCTCACCCAATGGACCCGCGCGCTCGCGGAGGCCGGCGTGGAGGTGCGGACGGGGGTGGAGGTGCAGGCCATCGCGGCCGACGGTGCGGGCGTGGCGCTCGTGCACACCGGCGAGGCCGGCGAGCTGCGCGTAGAGGCGGCCTTCCTCGCCCTGCCGCCCCGGGCGCTCGCCGCCGTGCTCGGCCGCAGCAGCCCCGCCCTGCAGGCCGCGTTCGGCTGCCCCCCCGAGGCGCTGGCCGAGCGGCTCGACGCCTCCCGGTACGAACACCTCGGCATCACCTGGCACTTCGACCGGCCGCTGCCGAACGAGCTCCCGCTCGGTGGCCACAACGTCCGCCGCGGCTGGCACCCGATCCTCGTACAACACGCGCAGTACGGCCCCGCGCTGCGCCCCGGCACGGCCACCGTGGTGGTGGGCTCGCTCAGCCTCGACACCGACTTCCGCCACCCCCGCCTCGGCACCCTCGCCCGCGCGCACGCCCCCGCCGAGCTGGCAGAGATCCTGTGGGAGGACGAGCGCCTCGTCGACCCCTCCCTGCCGCCGGCCACCCGCGCCGAGGTGCATGGCCTCTCCGACGCCACCCAGATCGTGCATCATGGCCCGCTGCGCGCCCGGGCAGAAGGCGCGCCCGTGTACCTCGCCACCAGCATCGCTGGCACCGCGCCCTACTTCACGGCCAGCCTCGAAGCGGCCGTGCAGGCGGGCGCCGCCGCCGCCGCGGCGTTCGACCCTCGCGTGGAGCGCCTCCCCACCGGTCCCGCGCCGGCCCTGCCCTGGGTAGCCGCCTAGCGCGCAGCGAGCCGCAGGAGGCGCACCCACGCGCTCCAGGGTGCGGGTTCCGCCTCTCCCCCCGACGCCCGCACCACGCGCGCGATCGCGTCGCGTGCGAGGGCGTCGTGCAGCGGGCCGAAGACCAGCGGCCAGAGCAGGCGGGCCAGCCCTCGCGGGGTGATCTCCAGCTCGTGCACGAACCAGACGCCTTCCCCCTCGGGAATCACGAGGAACTGGTGGCTGCCCACGAAGCCCGCGGGAGCGGTGAAGCGGAAACAGAGCCGCCGGCCCGGCTCGAACGCCTCGGTGGTGTAGCGCACGGGGCCGTGCGAGCCCCGCACGCCCGGAGCCGGCGGCCCTTCGAGGCGCATGGGCGGCCAGCGATCGGCGGGCCAGACGCGGTCGTGTTCGGAGCCGAGCGCATCGAGCAGCGCACCCACCGCCTCGACGGAGGCGTCGAGGCGAACGCGGTGCACATGGCGGGCCACCGCGGGCCTCAGGGCCCCTTCGAGAACGCCGGGGCCCCGCCCTTGCGCGGATCGCTCCCCGCCTCGAAGCCCGCGTCGGTGCGACGGACCGCCTGGACCGCCGAGAACGGCGTGCCCACGATCCGCACGTCGTGGCCCGCCGCGCGCAGGGCGTCGTTGCCCGCGAAGGCCGTCTCGCTGAGCACCGCATCGGGCAGCCACTGGTGGTGCCATCGGGGGGCCGCCACCGCTTCCTGCGCGGGGGTGCCGTTCACCAGCATGCTGCGGAGCACCTGCCAGGTACCCGTAATGATGAACGGGCCGCCGCTCGCCCCCACCACGAGCTCGGCGCGGCCGTTGCCATCGAGCACCACGGTGGGCGTCATCGAGGAGAGCGGGCGCTTGCCCGGCTGCACCGCGTTCTGGGCGCCCTGCACGAGGCCGAAGGCGTTGGGCTCGCCGAGGCGCGTGGCGAAGTCGTCCATCTCGTTGTTGAGCACGATGCCGGAGCGGGCCGAGATGAGCTTGCTGCCGAAGGAGGTGTTGATGGTGGTGGTGAGGGCGATGGCCCACCCCTCCGCGTCCATCGCGCTGATGTGCAGCGTACCGTGGTCCTCGGGGGGCGCGACGGGGCGCGCGTAGTGCTCGGGCGGGAACGTGCGCTCGCCGCAGTCCGCGCGCACGGCGGCGAGGCGGGCCGGTGCCAGGAGTGCGGCCACGGGCACCGGGGTGAAGGAGGGATCACCGCCCTGGCTCGCGCGGTCCGCCATGGCGTGTTTTGCGGCCTCCACCTCGCAGTGGAGCGAGGTCTGGGGGGTGACCGCGCCCGCCATCTGGAGCAGCGCGATGCCACCCGAGCTCGGCGGGGGCATGGTGAGGAGGGCATGGCCGGCGAAGGTGCCGCGGAGCGGCGTGCGCGGCTCCACCTTGTAGGCCGCGAGGTCGGCCATGGTGAGGATGCCCCCGTTGCGCCGCACCGTCTCCACGAAGTCCTCGGCCACCCAGCCGGTGCGCATGGCCTCGCCTTCGGTGGTGGCCCAGGCCCGGAGCGCCTCCGCCAGCCGCGGCTGGCGGTTGTCGCCGAGGAACAGCGCCGACATCTCCGGCGAGGTGAGCAGCGAGCTGGCCAGCCAGGTGCCGGTGGGAAAGCCCTCCTCGGCGAGCCGGATGGCCGGCGCAGCAATCGTGGTGAGCGAAGCCCGACCGTAACGCTTGTGCAGGTCGACGAGGCCGATGGCCTGGGTGGGCACCGCCACGGCGGCGCCACCGAGCGTGCTGGAAGCCCCGGCCGCGTACCGCTCCATGCTCGCGGCGGCGGGCGCCACCTCGCGGAAGTCGAGCGCCATCGCCTCCCCCTGGGGCGGCACCACCACCGCGAAGCCGCCCCCCCCGAGGCCGCTACCGCTGGGCTGCACCACGCCGCTGGCCAGGGCGGCGGCGATGGCGGCGTCTACCGCGTTGCCCCCGGCGCGGAGCACCTCGGCGCCCGCCTCGCTCGCGAGCGGCTGGTCGGCGGCTACGGCGCCCGCCACGGGCAGGCTGCCGTCGAACCGGACGGGGTGCGGATCGCGGTCGTTCACCCTCGGATGCGGTGCGCACGCCAACAGGAGCAGCAACATCGGGGGCCTCAGGGGGTGTGGCGCCAGGCGAGGTAGGCGAGGGCGAGGAGCACCTGGAGCACCCAGAGGGGCAGGCCCACGGTGATCCGGGCGCGCGTGAGCAGGAGCGCGGGGAGGCCGGCGCCCACGGTGAGGCCCACGCGCAGGGCCTCCTGGGCCCACTCGCCGCGGAGCTGCGTGGCGTGTTCGAGGACCACGCCCGCGAGGAGGGCCGCGCCGGCCGGGTGCAGGAGGCTCCCCACGATGGTGGCCACCGTGCCGAGCCAGAGGGTGGAGTGGCCGGGGAGGCGCGGCGGGAGGGCTTCGAGGCCCGTCGCGATGAAGTCGGGCACGCCGCCCTGCCGAAGGAGCCAGACGAGGAGGACCAGCCAGGTGAGGAGGAGGCCGGCCCGCGCCACCTCCCCCCAACGCGGCGCGGCCACGGTGTTCCTGCCCCCCGACGCGAAGCCGACGAGGGCGAGGAGCGCGCCGAGCGCGGTGACGCCGAGCGAGGCGCCCCCGAGCGAGAGGGAGGCCGGCGAGGCCCAGGGGGTGAGGAGCGCCGCTCCGGTTGCCGCCACCACGAGGCGAGCGCGTCGCCCGTCATCCGGCTCCGCGAGCGCCACCCCGACCCACGCACCCATGCTCCCGAAGAGCGCCGATGCGGCCACCACGCCCAAAAAGCTGGCCGGGCGCACCACGCCGGAGGCTCCGAACAGCGCCCATACTGCGAGCAGCCCCACCACGGGCCAGGCGATGTCGAACCGGAGCGACTCGCCCACCACCCGCCAGGCGAGGGCCTCCTGCTTCCACGCAAAACCCGTGGCCAGCAGCACCCACAGCCCCAGCCACGCCCAGGCCCCGCGCGCGTTCGCCAGCCCGAGCCCGACGACGCCGAGTCCGCCCATCACGAGGAGGACGCGCGCCGCGGGGTACAGCTCGGTCATCGGTCGCTGCGATCAACGACCGGGTTCGTCATCGCGCCGATGCCCTCCACGCTCACGGTCACCCGGTCGCCCGCCACGATCGGACCCACGCCGGCGGGCGTGCCGGTGAGGATGAGGTCGCCCGGTTCGAGCGTCATCACGTTGCTGATGAACGCGATGAGCTCGGCCACGGAGAAGACCATGTCGCGGGTGTTGCCCTGCTGCCGGATCTTGCGGTTGACATCGCAGCCCACCGCGAGGCGCTCGGGGCTCAAGCCGGTGACCACGTGCGGGCCCACGGGCAGGAAGCTGTCGAAGCCCTTGGCGCGGGCGAAGACCCCATCCTCCGTCTGGAAGTCGCGGGCGGTCACGTCGTTGCAGACCGTGTACCCGAACACGTACTCCAGCGCATCCTCGGGCCAGGCCCGCCGGCAGCGGGCCCCGATGATCACGCCCAACTCGGCTTCGTGGTCGACCCGGGTGGTGTCGGGCGGAATCTCGATGGGCATGCCCGGGCCGATGATGGCGCTCGGCGGCTTGAAGAAGAGCTTGGGCTTGGCGGGCACCGGCTTGCCCATCTCCGCGGCGTGGTCGCGGTAGTTCGACCCGACGCACACGATCTTGGAGGGAACGACCGGCGCGAGCATGCGCCCGTTGCTCACGATCTCGCCGACATCCCGCCCGCCGGCCCAGGGCGGCCCGGTGAGCAGGTGGAAGCCGTGCCCTTCGGCGCGCGCGAAGTACTCGACGCCGTTGACCTCGATGCGCACGTACCTGGTCATTTCAGATGGGCCTCGAGCTGTTCGAAGCATTCTATCGGGTCGGCCGTGAACATCAGCAAGCCGCGCCACACCCACTTCTGCCAGAGGAAGTCATCGATCGGGCCCTGCGCCACGCTGAGGTGGCAGCGGGGCAGCTCGCCGCCGTACGCATCCGAGAGCTCGGCGAAGAGGCGCTCGAACTCCTCCTCGTCGGGGCGGTAGCCCACAAAAAGCACCACCTTCTTGCGGAGGAGGAGGCGGAGCTGGCGTTTGAGGTCGGCGCCGAGCGGATGCGAGGCGTGGTCCTGCGCGGTGACTGTCATCGTGTCGGGGCGAGAGAGCTCACCCCGAAGGTGGAACAGCACGCAGCGGCCCGGCTCCGGGTCGGGGATGGGCGAGCTGCGGCCGAGCACATCCACGGCGATGCCGGCCTCGCGGGCGGCGCGCTCGAGGAGATCGTCGTAGTTGGTGGTGAACACGAGCGGGAAGCGACGCACGACCGCGTTGTGGGCCGCGCTCGGCTCGACCACGCCACCCAGCTCCGCCTCGAGGAGCGCGAGCAGGGCCGGCCGGCCGTTCGCCCGCTCGAACGAGGCGGCGCCCTCCTCCACGGAGGCGATGGTGCCCTTCTTGCCCACGGCGCCGGTGGGCTTGCGCCACCCGAGCTGCCGCGCGAGCGCCTTCTGCTCCGGGTAGGCGCGGTCCTTGAGCTCCGCGGCCTCCATCGAGGCGCGGTTGCCGAGGAACACCACACAGCGGTCCTCGCGGACCGCCTCGATCACCTCGACCGGGAGGTTCAACCGAGCCCCACGAGCGACTTCACGGCCGCGATCTGCTCCCGGTTGCGCACCACCGCGCCGACCTGGCCGACGGTGAGGGCCGCCATGCGCGAGCCGAGCTCGCCGCAAGCCGCGGGGGAGAGCCCGTGGAGCCAGCCGTAGAGGAAGCCGCCCGCGTACGTGTCGCCGGCGCCGGTGGTGTCGGCCACCTTGACGGGGAAGACGGGGATGGCGTAGCGCTGGCCTCCGTGGAGCACCACGGAGCCTTTCCCGCCGAGCTTCACGACCACCGTTTCCGCCCAGCCGGCGAGCTCCTCGATGGCCGCCTCGATGGGCTTGCCGGTGACGATCTCCGCCTCCTCCCGGTTGAGGAAGGCCACGGTGACGTGGTCCTTGATGAGCGCCTCCACGTCGGCGCCGATGGTGCGGGCCACGAAGGGGTCGGCCACGTCGAAGCTGATGGGCACGTTGTGGGCCTCGGCCGTCTGCACGGCGGCGAAGGCGGTTTCCCGCATGGCGCCCCCGAGGAACTTGTAGCCGGTGGTGTGGAAGAGCCGCGCGCGGGTGATGTGCTCCTGGATCACGCCCAGACCATCCAGATGGATGGCCGCGCCGAGGTCGGTGAGCATGGTGCGCTCGCCATCACTCTGCGAGATGAGCGAGAGGCACTTCCCGGTGGGGAGCTTCGGATCAATGTGGAGGGCGTGCCGCCCGCAGGCCGCTTCGAGCGACTGGCTGTAGCGGGCCCCGAACTCGTCGGCCCCGACCTGGCCGCCGTAGATCACGTTGCCGCCGCAGAGGCCGATGGTGGCGACGGTGTTCGCGCAGCTGCCGCCGGAGTGGAACTCCACGCCGAGGTGGCGCACCTTGCCGAGCACCTCGACCCAGCGCTCGTGATCCACCGGGTGCATCTGCCCGCGGACGAGCCCCAGTGAGGCGAGGACGCTGTCGTCCTCGATCTTCACCAACGCATCCATGATCGCATTGCCAAGGCCGACGACGTCGTATGCCACGAAAGCTCCAGGGGGGGCGGGCGGCCTCTAACGCAATCGACGCGCGGCGGAACCCGTGGGCCTCGTGCCGGTGCCCCGTGCTACGCTCCGGCCGTGCGGTCACGCCTCCTCCAGCTCGCGCCCGGCATCGTCGTGAGCGGTGGGTTCACGGTGTGGTTCCTCTCCCGCGCCCATTGGGGGGAGTTCGGGGAGGCGCTCTCCGGCGTCCACCTTGGCTGGCTCGCGCTGAGCGTGGTGGTGTTGTTCACGGAGTTCGTGATCCGCGCGCTGCGTTGGAAACAGCTCCTCTGGCAGATCGCCCCGACCGCCCGCTTCGGCCGGCTCTTCATCGCCACCACGATCGGCATGGCGCTCAACGTCGTGCTGCCCTTCCGAGCGGGCGATTTCGCGCGCCCCTGGCTCGGCTCCCGCGAAACGGGAACGCCCATGCTCCCGCTCGTCACGGTGGCCGTCATTGAGCGCGTTTTCGACATCCTCGGCCTGCTGAGTGTTTTCCTGCTGATGCTCGTGGTGCTCCCCGTCTCTGCCGATGATCACGGCGAGCTGGTGAGCAACCTCAAACGGTACGGCACCCTGTTCGGCGTGGTCGGCGTGGTGGGCCTCGGCACCTTCCTCACGCTCGCGGCGCACGAAACGCGCGCCCGCGGCCTCTACGTGCGGCTGCTCAACCTCGCGCCGCCACCGATGCGTCCGCGGTTCCTCCAGCTCTTCGATGGTTTCGTGGGAGGGCTCTCCAGCGTGCGCTCTACCCGCGCCCTCGTGGTGAGCGCGGGCCTCTCGATGCTCCACTGGCTCAACGGCGCGCTCAGCATCTTCGCGCTCATGCACGCCTTCGACATCCAGCTGCCCTTTGCCGCGGCCTGCTTCACCACCGTGGCCATCGCGCTCACGGTGGCGCTCCCGCAGGCCCCGGGTTTCTTCGGCGTTTTCCACGTGGCGATCGAAAAGACGCTCGTGCTCTGGGGCCAGGACCCGGGGCCCGCCCAGGCCTTCGCGGTCGTCTTCTGGGGGGTTTCTTTCCTGCCGATCACCACGGTCGGCGCCTTCTTCTGGTGGCGTGAGGGCCTCAATGCCGCGCACATGCGGCGGCAAATGACGGCCCACGAGCCGCCAGTTCCACTCGCGGAGTCGTCGGAAGGCAAAAGCTGAGGCTATAGTCCGCGAAGCCTCGGGATCGTCCATGCTCGCCCTCCTCGCCGCGTTCGCCCACGCCTGCCCCACCATCGCCACCGGCACGATCGCGCCGCTGTCCTTCGACACCGCGCAGGTGGCCATCGTGCGTGAGGGCCAGCGGACCACGTTCTCGGTCTCGATCAACCCGGCGGGTGATCCGCAGTCCTTCGCCCTCGTGCTCCCCGTTCCCACCGTGCTGAAGCAGGAAGAGGTGCGCACGCTCGACCCCACGATCTTCGCCCGGCTCGACGGCTACACCGGCCCGCGGCACGTGGACGACGCCGGGTGCGGAAACAGCGGCGGGGGCACGCAGAGCGACAGCTCGGAGGATGGTGGCACCGACGAGAACGGCGCCGTGGACGTGGAGGCCAGCTACCTCGTGGGCGAGTACCAGGTGGTGATCCTCTCGGCCGAGGAGTCGCTCTCGCTCGAGGCCTGGCTCTCCAGCAACGGCTACCACCTGCCCGACGGCGCCGATGCGCGCCTCGCAGAGTACATCGAGATGGGCAGCTACTTCCTCGCCGCCAAGGTGGCCGATGGCGCCGCGCTCGCCGATGGCTCCTCCCTCTCGCCCTTGCAGGTGTCCTACGAGAGCGATGGCTTCACCATCCCGCTCCGCCTCGCCACGCTCAACTCTCCCGGCGAGCAGGACATGGTGATCTACGCGATCACGAGCGACGACGAGGGCACCGGCGGGCGCGTGGGCATCGCCAACTACCCGGAGTTCACCGTGGCCGACAAGTGCCGCTGGATCGACCCCGACGGCAACGACGACTTCGCGAACTTCTACGAGCTGGCGTTCACTGACGACTGGGAGGCCGTGAGCGACGCCGGCTGGACCGTGGAGTACGCCGGCCTCTGGAACGACTGCAACCCCTGCTCCGGCACCTCGATCACCGCCGAGGACATCGCGGCGCTCGGCTTCACCGGCAACCCCGAGGAGCACCACCTCACGCGCATCCACTCGCGCTACACGCCCGAGCAGGCCACGCAGGACCTCGTGCTCTACGCGAGCGGCATCCTCGAGTCGCGGGTGACCACCTTCGCCGACAACGTCGAGCAGAACGCGTGCATCGAGAATGTGTGCATGATCGATCCGCTCCCCGAGGAGGGCGGAGAGGACGGCAAGGGTGAGCTCGCGCTCGCCGGCGGCGCGGGGAGCGGCTGCGCGAGCGCGCCGGGCGTGCCGGTGGCCGGAATCGGGGCCCTCGCGGTCCTGCTGGCGGGCGGGCGTCGTCGCCGCCGCGCGTGAACGATAGGCGGAGGAATGCTTCTTCTCCTCCTCCCGGCGCTCGCGGCCGACCTGAGCGACGACTTCTCCACCGATCAGGGCCTGTGGACGGGCGGCACCGTCGTGGACGGCGTGCTTCGTGTCGCCGACGGGCCCGCCGTGCTCGACGTGGGCGCGGTCACCAGCTTCACGGCCACGCTGCGCGTGCGGATGACGACCGAGGGGCGGCTGAACCTCGAGGCGGGCGGGCAGCCGCTGCAGCTCGAATTCAGCGGTCCGGGCGCGGTGTTGTTCGGCGAGACGCGCTGGCCGCTCCCGCCCGAGCACGTGGCGTGGGCGGGACAGGCCGACCCGGTGCGCGAACGGGGCGACGACTACTGGGACGGCGGCAACGTACTGCACACCGAGGTCTTCTACGACGACGAGACGGCCACCTGGTTCATGTACTGGACCGGCGAGATGAAGGACGGCTACCCCTACCGCGAGATCGGCGTGGCCACCTCCACCGACGGCGTGACGTGGACGGCCTACCCCGGCAACCCCGTCCTCAGCATCGACTACGACACCACCACGGTGGATGGCATCCACGTGCACATGCCCACCGTGGTGCGGGAAGCGTCGGGCACCTGGCACATGTTCTACGCCTGCTACCAGAACAACGTCGGCAACCGCATCTGCCACGCCACCTCGCGCGAAGGCATCCTGTGGGATCCGCTCGGCGTGGTGCTCGACCACGGCGCGGCCGGCGAGTTCGACAGCGGCAGCCTCCGGATGCCCGACGTGTGGATCGACGACGGCGGCACCTGGCACATGTGGTACGACGGCACGCTCCCCGACGAGCACTACGGCCCCACCGGCTACGCCACGAGCCCGGACGGCACCACGTGGACGAAGCACGGCGCGATCCTCCCCGCGGCCGACGCCCTCCAAGGGCTCAGCGTGTGGGCTTCCCCCTACGGGCTCGTGTCCTTCCACAACAAGGACGACTACTTCCGCATGGCCACGGCCTCCAAGGCCGATCCCTCGGTCTGGACCGACGGCGGGGTCGTCCTCACCAAGGGCTGGGCGAGTTGGAACGACGGCTACATCCAGGCGCCGTCGGTGTGGGTGAAGGACACCACCTGGAAGATGTGGTTCAACGGCTACACCTACACGGAGCCCGCGCAGGAGCGCATCGGCACGGCGGAGGCCCACGCCCAGCCCGGCGGGTGGCTCGACGTGGGGCTGCGATGGGATGGCACCACGCTCACCGCGACGGTGCACGGCGCGGACATGACGCTCGCCACCAACGGCTCCACCCCGCTCCGCGTGTACGCCGAAGGCACCGCGGAGCTGGACGACCTCGTGCTCACCACCACGGTGGCCGGGGAGGACAGCGGGGACACCGCGGCCGACACCGCCGGCGGGGACACGGAGGCGAACCCGCCGGGAGGGGGCGACGAGGCCGACGGCTGCGGGTGCAACGGTGCTGGCGCGCCCACCGCGGCCGGCGCCCTGGTCCTGGGGCTGGCCGCACTGCGCCGCCGCCGCCGCTGAGCGCCGCGCGGCGGGGCCTGCGGCACGCAGCCGATTTCGCTGGCCGGATCGCGCGCCACGGCCGCGGCGTTACACTCCCGGCGCGCATCCCGCGCAAGGAGCTTCACGTGCGAACCTTCGCCCGCTGACTGACCGTGTGGTCCGCCGTGCGCGGACCTCCACCCCTGGGCTCCTGACGCTCCGGCGGCAGGCTGCCCGCCTGCCCCCGGAGTCCCATGTCCTTCGACCTGACCTCGTCTCTTGCTCGTGTCACTGCCATCGCCGCCGCCCACGCCGAATCCGTAGACGGCGGGCGCTTCCCCAAGGAGGCGGTGGATGCGCTCCGCGCCGAGGGGCTCCTCGGCCTCCTCTCCGCCACCGAAGTCGGCGGCCTCGGCGGCACGCTCGCCGATGCCTTCACCGTGGTGCACGCGCTGGGCACCGTGTGCGGCTCTTCCAGCATGGTCGCGTGCATGCACTACTGCGGCGCCGCCGTGCTGGAGAAGACCGGCGCCCTCGACGTGCGCCGCGCGGTGGCCGAAGGCCGCCACCTGTCCACCCTCGCGTTCTCGGAAGCGAGCTCCCGCTCCCACTTCTGGGCCCCCTCCTCGACCGCCACCGTCGAGGGCGACGAGGTGGTCATGGAGGCCCGCAAAAGCTGGATCACCTCCGCCTCGCACGCCACGGCGTACGTCTGGTCGAGCCGCCCGACGGCCGCCGAGGGCCCGTCCACGCTCTGGCTCGTGCCGGCGAACGCCCCCGGCCTGAGCGTGCCGCGCCCCTACGTGGGCCTCGGCCTCCGCGGCAACGACAGCTCGCCGGTGAACGCCTCGGGCGTGCGGGTGCCCGCCGGCAACCGCCTCGGCGCCGATGGCGGCGGCTTCGACCTCATGATGGGCGTGGTGCTTCCCACGTTCTCGGTGCTCAACTCGGCGGGCTCGCTCGGCGCGATGGACCGCGCGATCGCCGGCGCCTCCGCCTGGTGCGGCGCCACCCGCCACGAGCACCTCGGCACCTCCCTCGCCGACCTGCCCACGATCCGCGCGTACATCGCTCGCTCGGCCTTGCGGGCCGACCAGGCGCGCACCCTCGCGCAGGACACGATCACCGCGCTCGCCACGGGCCGCGCCGACGCGATGATCCGGGTGTTGCAGTGCAAGGCCAGCGCCGGTGAAGCCGCGCTGGAGGTCACGGCCACCGCGATGCGGGTGTGCGGCGGCGCCGCCTACCGGCAGGAGGTCGGCGTGGAGCGCGCCTTCCGCGACGCCCAGGCTTCGAGCGTGATGGCGCCCACCTCCGACCAGCTGTTCGACTTCCTCGGGAAGGCCGCCTGCGGCCTCCCCCTCTTCTAGGAGTTCTCATGGGCATCCTCCTCGGCGCGGTCGCCTACGACCCCAAGGTCGTCACCATCTGGGACGGCTTCGCTCGCTTCTTCGCCGAGGCGGGCCTCGAGTTCGACTACGTGCTCTACACCACCTACGAACGGCAGGTGGCGGCGCACCTGCGTGGCGACATCAACGTGGCGTGGAACTCGCCGCTCGCCTGGCTCCAGGCGAAGGCCGCCGCCGCGGCCGCCGGTCGCGAGGCGCATGCCATCGTGATGCGCGACACCGACTGCGACCTCACCTCGGTCATCGCCGTGCGCGCCGACAGCCCCATCCACACGCTGGAGGACCTCGCCGGCAAACGGGTGGGCGTGGGGGCGGCCGACTCCCCGCAGGCCACGATGATCCCGCTCGAGCTGCTCGCCGGCATCGGCGTGAAGGTCGAGGCGGTGCGCCACGACGTGCTCCTCGGCAAGCACGGTGATCACATCGGCGGCGAGCGGGATGCCGCGAAGGCGCTCATGCGCGGCGAGGTCGATGCGGCCTGCATGATCGACGGCAACCACCTCCTGTTCGGCAAGGAGGGCACCCTCCCCGCCGGCAGCACGCGGCTCATCGCCGTGACGGAACCCTACGACCACTGCAACTTCACCGTGCTCGACGCCCCCACCGCGGCCCACCGCCGCTTCGCCGAGCTGCTGCTCGCCATGTCGTACAACGACCCGGCGCTGCGTCCGCTGCTTGATCTGGAGGGCTTGAAGGCGTGGGTTCCCGGCCGCACCCACGGCTACGCGCCGCTGGAGCGCGCCTGCCGCCGGTTCGGGCTCCCGCCGCTGGGCGTCTGAGTCGGTGATGGCCACCGAGCTCGACCTCGGCAGCCTCGGCTTCGACCGGGGCGCCCACCTCCTCGTGAAGCGGGCGCTCGCGGCGAGCGGGCAGGTGCACGTGCGCGGCACCCACCCCGAGCTCCTGCCCCACCTCCGGGCCTGGGCGCGGTCGCAGGGGCATGCGCTCGACGGGCACACGGTCACGCGGGGGAGGGCCGATCGGTGGACGGGCGCCACGCGGGCGGGGACGGCCGCGCCCGACGGCGTGGTGGCCCACCCCGAGGCGTCGTGGGGCTTCGCGGCCCGTGGCGCGCTCGTGGAGGCGGGCACGGCGCCGCAGCCGTTCGCGCTCCACGCCCGCGACGAGGTCTGGACCGACGACGCCGCGCGGCTCTACGCGCAGGCCGCCGCCGCCCAGTGGGACCCGGCGAGCATCCCGTGGGAGGACCCCGGGCTCGACCCCGAGGTGGAAGCGGCCGTCGTGCAGGTGTTCACCTACCTCATCGAGAACGAGACGGCGGCGCTGCTCGTGCCGGCGCGGTTCCTCGGCCAGCTGCACCCCCACTTCCGCGAGGTGGCGCAGGTGCTGGCCATCCAGGTGGCCGACGAGGCGCGGCACATCGAGGTGTTCACTCGCCGGGCGGCGCTGCGGAGCCCGCTCCTCGGCAGCTCCACGGCGAGCGGGCAGGCCTCGCTCGGCACGCTCCTCGCCGAGCCCGACTTCGCGCTCGCCGGCTTCCTGCTCGCCGTCCTCGGCGAGGGGAGCTTCCTCTCGCTCCTCCGCTTCCTCGCCGAACACGGCGACCCGCTCACCCGCACGATCACGCGCCTGGCCGCCCAGGACGAGGCCCGCCACGTGGCGTTCGGGCTCTCCCACCTCCAGGCCCACCTCCGCGCCGACCCCGCCCTCCGCGCCCGGCTCGTGGCCGCCGTGGAGGGCCGGCACGACGCGCTCCGCGACACCGCCGGGCTCAACGCCGACGTCTTCGACAGCCTCGTGGTGCTCGCCGCCGGCTCCTTCGCGCCCGGAGCGCTCGCCCGCGGGTGGGATGCGGTGGCCCGGCTCGTGGCCGAGATGGACCACGGCCGGCGGGTGCGGCTCGAGACCCTCGGGTTCGGCGACGACGAAGCCGCAAGGCTCTCCGCGCTGCACACCCGCAACTTCATGTAGCGGGCGGGCCGGTCAGGAGCGGGCGAGCACGGCGTCGGTGGCCAGCGTCAGGGCGACTGGAGGCCACGGGCCATGGCGAGAGCAAGCCGCTGGTGAAGGAGAAGAACGCGGCGGACCAGTCGAAGAACCGCCACGTGGACCTCGTGGTGGGCCGGTGCGGATGATTGAAACGCCGGCGGCCAA
Source organism: uncultured Pseudomonadota bacterium (assembly GCA_903885375.1). Taxonomy (GTDB): domain Bacteria; phylum Myxococcota_A; class UBA796; order UBA796; family SXON01; genus SXON01. The sequence goes on along the minus strand of CAISIK010000192.1, from coordinate 124,449 downwards.
GCAGAAGGGGAAGTAGTGGGCCTACCAGAGGGTGCGGAGTCGACCGTATTCGCGTAGCGACCGGTCGGCGGTCACGAGCGTGAGGTCGTGCTCCAGCGCAGTGGCGGCAAGGAATCGGTCGGCCGGATCCGGATTTTCGTAGTCGGGCAGGTGCTCGCCTCGGGCGGCGATCGCCAACGTGAGCGGGAAGGTATCCTTTGGAATCGGCGATTCCACGATGTGCTTCCGCACCCAAGCCTGTCGGTCTGCTCCGAGGTCGATTCTCCCGTTCCTGGCGAGCACGAGCAGCTCCCAGAGCGTGATCGCGGACAGACCGAGCTGGTTGGCGGGGTCGGCGATGGCCTCGGCGGCGGGCCCGGAGAGCGAATCGGGTCGGACGGCGGCCCAGAACCACACATGCGTATCGAGCAGGAGCTTCATTCGCGGAGCGCATTCCAGTCGTCGAGGGAGGTTGCGGGGGACACGATGTCCTCGCCCTCGCTGGCCGTTCCCACCGCCCATCCCAGCAAGCGCGGCTTCCCGTCGGGTTTTGGCTCCAGCACGTCGGTGGCCGCCCTGGCCAGGGCATCGAGGGCAAACCGCGTGAAGCTGACCCCCCGCAGCTCGGCGGCCCGGCGGACCCGCTCCTTGAGTTCGGTGCCGACTCGCATTTCAATCCGGGCGAGCGGTGCTGCGGACATGTACGGCACTCCTGTACGTCAGGTCTACCGACCAGGTGAGGACTTCGCGAGGGGTTCGCCTGCGAGTCGCGAACAACGCACCTTCGTGGCTTGGAAAGAACGGGGTGAACGCACAGTTGGCGAGCCCGGCGCGGTCCTGCCCACGCGCGCCGAGCTGCCGGTCGCGCCGCGCCGGCCCGACCCAGCCATGCACACCGCACCCCGCCTGGGCATCGACGACGAAGCCGCGCGGCTCTCCGCGTTGCACACCCGCAAGTTCATGTCGCGGGCGGGCCGGTCAGTAGCGGGCGATCTGGGCGTCCATCCAGGCGAGCCGCGCCACGACCCAGGCCTCGACGCGCGCGTACTCCTCCTCGGCGGAGCCCACCGCGTACAGCTCGCCGCCGAAGTCCACGGTGGTGATGTCCCAGCGCTCCCAGTTTCGATCCACCGCATCGCCGAGGACGGCCCGCTGCGCCGCGATGCGGGCCAGCACGGCGTCGGTGGCCAGCGGCCCCTCGCGGGCCTCCTGCCAGAGCGCCACGAGGCGCGCGCGGAAGGCCTCCTGCTCCGCGGGGAGCGACACCAGCTCGGGCCGGTAGGCGATCCACGTGTCCGTCCGCCAGTTCTCGTTGTAGTTGGGCTGGCCGAGGGTGAGGTCGAGGTCCCAGGGGACCATCCGTAGCCGCCCCTCGTCGCCCCGCCACACACGGTGGCTGAGGAAGTAGGCGTCGTTGTTCTTCATGAACTCCTCGATGATCACGAAACGCACGAAGCTGTCGAGCTCCATGTGGTCGAAACCATCCCCCGCCCGAAGCGAGGACTCCCACGCGGCCACCTCCGCCTTCACCCCGGCTTCGGCCTGGCGGGTGAGCGCCTGCCCGGAAGGGGAGTCGATGCGCCAGCTCGCATACTGCACGGTGCTCGCGAAACCCGACTCGTCTGCCGCGACGATGAAGCGTGCGCCGGTCCCGTCGTCGGCCGCGAAATCGAGGCGGGTCGCATCACGATCCACCACCTCGTTGAGCAGGTAGACGCCCTGGTACCCGCCATCGAGGGTGAGCTCCACGTACACCGACTCCGGCGCCCAGTCGGCGCCGTCGGAGAGCGCGCGGAACAGGTCGTAGGCGAGCTTGTTGCGGATCAGGGCGCGGTCGATCCACATGCCGTTGAGCACCCAGTCGGCTTCGCCGCCCATGCCGTACAGATCGGGCGCGGCCTCCTCGCCATCCTCGCCGCGGAGCGTGAGGCGGTACTGCGGCTTCGGAAAGCCGGCCGAGCTGCGCCCGCGTTGGTGCACATCCACCGCGCCGCTCCATGTTTCCGTGCCGTCGGGCAGGAGGAAGCGGATGGTGCAGGGGATGTCGGCGTCCACGGGGATGGGACCGGGGCAGGCCACCTCCACCGGGGCGGGGGCCGTGAGCGCCGGCTCCTCCGTGGGATCGGGCGCGGGGAGGAGCTCGGCCGGATCGCTCCCCGTGTCGACCGGCGCGGATGAGTCGCCGCCGATGGCGATGGCCTGGCTCGCGGTGCAGGCGAGGAGTCGGAGCAGCGAGCCAACCCCCATCAAGCCGCCTCCCTCACGCTTTGTTCCCTACCCCGGCGCTCGTGAACGTAGCCATCTCTGCCATCACGCGCGTGGCGAGGCGGACGGTGTCGATTCCGAGGATCGCGCCCGTCCCCTCCCCGAGCCGGAGCTCGAGGTCGTGCACCGGGTCCTTGCCGAGCATCCGACTCATCGCCCAGTGCGCGTTCTCCGCGCTCTTGTGGCTCACCTGGAACCAGGCGCTCACCCCCGGGACGAGCAGGTTCGCGATCATGCCGCCTGCGGTGCTGATGAAGCCATCGAGCACGACGGGAATGCCCAGGGAGGCGCCCCCGATGCACAGGCCAGCGATGGCCGCGATCTCGAGCCCGCCCACCGCGGAGAGGATGCCCATGCCATCGAAACGATCGGGCCGGTGCAGCGCGATGGCGCGGTCGATGGTGGCCACCTTCCGGGCGAGCCCCGCGTCGTCCACCCCGGTGCCGCGGCCAGCCACGAGCTTGCCGGGCATGCCCGCCGTGGCGGCGAGGCAGGCCGCCGCCGCCGTGGTGTTTCCGATGCCCATCTCGCCGGCGCCGAGGATGGAGACGCCCTCGCTGGCCGCCTCACGTGCACACGCGACGCCGACCGCCACCGCCGCTTCCGCCTCCTCCCGCGTCATGGCCAGCTCACGCGCCATGTTGCCCGTGCCGCTCCGCACGCGACGCGCGAGGAACGCGGCGTGGCTGGAGCTGGCCGCGCCTTCGAGCCCGCCGGCCACCCCCACGTCGACCACCGCGAGCTCCACGCCGTACTGCCGCGCGAACACGTTCACCGCGGCGCCACCCGCAAGGAAGTTGTGCACCATCTGCCCCGTGACGGCGCTCGGGTAGGGGGAGACCCCCTCGGCCGTGACGCCGTGATCGCCCGCGAACGTGTACAGACGGGCCCGCTCCGGGCGACGGGCCGGGAAGGTGCTCGTGGCGCCACACCACCAGCTGCCGAGGCGTTCGATGCGGCCGAGGCTGCCCGGCGGCTTGGTGAGCTGGTCGAGGTGGAGGAGGGCCGCCGCTTCGGCCTCGCTGCCCCAGGGCAGCAGTTCGGGGAGGGTCATGGACGGCCGCCTATGCCGCCCGCGCCAGCGGGGCAGGAACTTCGCGCCGTGCCGGCGTATGCTGGCGTGCTTGCGCATCTCCTCGCTGCGTCCCGTCGTCGTGCTCGTCGCCGTGCTGTGGGCGATCCTGCCCCTGCTGCCGGCGCTCCTGCGCGGTGAGCTGCCGGGCTCGCCCTACACGGACCTGTACCCCTCCGTCTGGGGCCTCGACGTCTTCACCTCCGGCCTCCCCGGTCTCGTCACCCACACCACCCGGATGGGCGCTCCCGGGGGCATCGGCTTCTACTACTCCAGCCCCCTGCACGGCCTCCTCGGCTGGCCCGTGCACGCGCTCGCCGGGCCCGATGCCGCCTACGTGGCCACGCTGGTCGTCGCCCGCGCCGCCACGGTCTGGTTCTGCTGGGAGTGGCTGGTCGACCTCGGCCGCCCGCCGATCCCCGCGCTGGCGGGCGCTCTGCTGTTCGGCGCCTCGCCCTTCTTTCACGGCTACGCCGCCGAGGGCATCGTGGAGGGGACGGACGGATGGGCGCTGGCCCTCTGGGCCTGGATGGTGAGCGCCCGCCGCCCGGTAGCGGCCGCCTTCGCCCTCGGCCTCTGCATCCTCGCGAGCTGGTACCTCGGCATGGTGGCGTGCGCGCTCGCCGCCCTCGCCGCGTTGCGCCTGCCCACCGCGCGATGGAGCCTCCTCGGCTTCCTCGTGGCCCCCGTGGCCTTCAGCGCCTTCCACGGCGCCTTCGGCGGCAACGCCCCCCTCGACGACACGCTCCGCGCCGCCATGGGCGCCCCCTTCGGCTTCGCCACCCCCTGGTTCCTCGGGGGCACCCCGTTCGCGCTCAACACCTTCGTGGGCGTGAGCGCGGTGGTGATCGGGGTCCTCGCGCGCCACCGCTCCCCGGTGTTCGTGGCGGGCGCGCTCCTCTGCCTCGTCCTGAGCACGGGGCGAGGGCCGTGGTGGCACCTGCCCGTGCTGGAGATGGTGCGCTTCCCCTACCGCTGGCACGCCGGCACGCTCCTCTGCCTCGCGGCGCTGGTCTCTGCGATGGAGGTGCGTGCGGTGTGGCTCTTCCTCCCCTGGCTGGAGGGGCTCCTGCTGGGGCCGATCCACCCCGTCGTTCCCGGCGCGCCCCGTGAGCTGCCCACCGTCTACGAGGCTGTCACGCCCACGGTCCTGCTGGAGCTCCCCGGTCCGTTGGCGCTCCCGCCGGGGGTGCCGAACCCCTCGCGTCCCCGGGCGCGCTGGTTCCTCTACGCGCAGCTCCAGACCGGCGCGGCTTCCCCGTGGACGCTGGACTTCAACGGCATCGCCCACGATGGTGACGCCGCCTGGCTCGACTCCTTCCGGAGCTGGGATCGTGCCCTTGGCGTCGAGCCGATCGCGCCCGACCTCGTGGGGGCGCGGGATGCGGGGGTGCACCAGGCGATGGTCCACCGCGATCTCTACGGTCCCGAGCGGGCTGCCCGGCTCGAAGCAGCGCTGGTGGCTGGGGGAGCGTTTCTGGCGGAGGAGGACGGCGAGCGAGCGCTTTATCGGTTCTGACGGGCGGTCCGGCGCTCACTGCCCGACCGGCGGCGCTCCGAGCCGGCCGGGCAGGACGCGGCGACCGTGGGCGCGGGGTCGGCGGCGGGCGGACGCGGGACGGCGGCGGGGACGACCGGGCGTTGGTGTGGGGGCCTGCCGGCGCAGTCCACCGCTCCGTCGGCCCGAAGCGGGCCTCGGTCGCCGCGGACCGCACCGTCACCCGGCTCGTCATCGGGACCGGGGGGCGCCGAGGGCGGAGAGCGCCACACACCGCCGGCCCGCGATGGTCTGGCTGCACCGGCCTGACCGGCCGGGCAGGACGCGGCGACCCTGGGCGCGGGGTCGACGGTGGCGGACGCGGGACGACCGCGGCACGTCACGGCACGGGGGCGCCGGGGTCCGAGGGAGGCGGGTCGGGCACCTGGGTGAGGTTCGCCTCGAGGATCCAGACGTCCTCGAGATCGGGATCGGCCGCCGTCGGGGCGCCGCGGCGGAGGCTCAGGCTCGCGCGTTTGTCGGGGAGCATGTCGAGCATCTCGGTCTTGACGGGCGCCGGGCGCAGGCCCCCGCTCTCGGTCCGGAGGAGCTGCGTCAGGATGACGTTGAGGCGGTAGACGCCCTTCTTCCTGTACAGTTCGAGGTCCACCACTACGGTGTCGCGGTCGAACCAGGGCATCACCAGCGAACCGCCGACGGGGCCGGGCTCCACGTCGAGGAGGCGAACGGAAAAGGGGGCGGCGTGCGGGGGGCGCACGGTCACGTCCACGTCGACGGCCCACGCCTGCAGGACCAGCATCAGCCACATGCGGCGACGATAGCACGCCCGCGGGGGCCGTCAGCGGCGGCGGTTGCGCCGGCGGCCGAGGCGCAGGAAGAGGGCGACCGGTGCGAGGCCGTGGGGGCTGCCCGAGGTCGCGCAGCCGCACTCGCCGGGGCTCGTGATGCCCGTATCGTCGTCCAGCGGCGCGCGCGTGGTGTCCTCCACCGCCACGGTCTCGCGGAGCCAGGGGAGCACCTTGTCACTCCGGGCGCCGCCGGCGCTGCCACCTTCGCACAGGCTCACGAAGCCGATGACCCCCGCGAGCGCCGGCTCACCCTTCCCGTCGGGGGCGAACATCGCGCCGCCGGAGTCGCCGAAGCAGGCGTTCATCTCGCCCGCCGGGTCCCACGTGAACAGCGAGGCGGAGTCGAACTCGTAGAGGGGCACGCTGGCCGCCCGGCGGGTGGGGTTCTCGTTGTCGTCGGCATCCGCCGTGGCCCCGAAGCCGACGAGCTGGAGGGGCGCGCCGACATCGCCCTCGCGGGGGGCATCCCGCAAGAGCGCCACGGTCTCCCCTTCCGAGGGCTCGGCGAGCAGGAGGAGGGCCACGTCGAACGTGGCGGAGTCGGCGTCGTAGTCCGGGTGGACCGACCAGCTCTCCGCCTCGACCGTGTTCGATCCGGTGGCGTCGTTGCGCGATGCGGCCGCCACCACCTGCACGCGCGCCGGCTCGAGCCCGCCGCCGGGCAAGACGCAGTGGGCGGCCGTCAGCACCGTCCACGCGTCGAGGCGGGAGCCGGAGCACACCGCCGTGAGATCGGCGGTTTCGTTGCTCACGACCAGGAGCACCACCGCGCCCGAATCGACGGGCTCGCCCCCCACGATCGGCGGCGGGGCGGCCCCCGGCGCGGCATGCACCAGCATCAACCAGAGGAGGCTCACGCGGGAGCCTATCGTTGAGGAAGGCCCGCCGAGTGCAACGCGCGCAGCGCCGCGATGTCGGGGGGGCGGCGATCGCGGTTGGGCTGGAGGCAGGCCCGGATCGTCTCGACATGCCGAACCGCGAGATCGCGCCGGAGCGAGAGCGGATCGGGGTACTCGCCCTTCGCGGCGTTCTGCAGCACCTCCCTCAGCTCACCGCTGAAGGGAGCCCGGCCGCACAGCATCCGGAAGAGCAAGCAGCCGAGGGCGAAGATGTCGGTTCGCTCGTCCACCCGCTTGGCGTCGAACACCTGCTCCGGGGACATGTACCCCGGGGTGCCCAGACCGCTTTGCGACCGCGTGAGCGCTGGCCCGGTGAAGGAGTCGCCCAGCACCTTCACCATGCCAAAGTCGGAGACCTTCGCCACCAGTCGACCCTCCTGCACCGCCACGAGCACGTTCCCCGGCTTCAGATCTCGGTGCACGATGCGGAGGGCATGGGCGGCCTCCACCCCATCGCAGACCTGCGCGAAGAGCGCATCGACGGAGGCCAGATCAAGGGAGCGGCCCGAAATGACGGTGAGCAGCGTGTTCCCCGGAACGAGCTCCATGAGGAGCCCCGGCAGGCCATCGACCTCGGTGAGGCCGTCCACCCGAACGACGTTCGGGTGGAGCAGCCGCCGCTGGGCCTGCACCTCCCGCGCGAAACGGTCGGACAGGCTGGCATCGCCCACGTGCAGCACCTTCAACGCATGCACGCTCTGCCGCTCGAGGTGGAAGACGCGGTACACGGTGGCCATCGCGCCACGGCCGACGACCGACTCCACGAGGTAGCCGTCAACGACGGCGCCCGGGTTCAACATGACGGATGTCCTTGGGCCGTGGCCTACTTCGCGCTCGTCCGAACCACGTGGAAACGCACCTTGTTGGGGTAGGTGCCGTTGGGCGCCCCGTTCGCCGAACAGTCCAGCGCCGCCTGGCCGGCATTGCAGGCGGTCTGCCCGCCGGCGCCATCGCTGCAGCTCACCACCGACGAGGTCATCTCCATCACGTTGGTGGCGAGGGTGACCGTGGTGCCGCCGGCGGTGGTCTGCGACCCGGACTTCGCGAAAGCGAAGTTGGCGGTGTAGCACCAGGTCTCCACGCGCTGGCTCAGCGTGTCCTCCACGGGGCGCACGATCACGACCGCGCTCCCCGTGACGTCGGCCGCGCCGTTCTTGGCGGTGGAGGTGACGGAATAGACACCGGGCGACAGGAAGGTGTTGTAGGCGTGCGTGCTGATCCCCGGCGACTGGACCGGACACCCGTACTGCCCCGCCTGGTCGCACGGGAGCGTGGAGAAGAGCTGGCGGGGCGGCTGACCGCCGGCGCAGGGCACCGCGACCTCGACGGGGTTGGTGACATCGCCGGATTGCGAGATCGTCCACTTGGTGGCATCGCCCGTGGCCGGCTTGTACGGGAAATCACCGCCGGCAAGGCACATGCCCTCCAGGCCCCCCCGCGGGGCGGCGGCCGCATCCGGCGCCGTCGGCCCGTAGATGCTGCGGGAAGCATTCCAGGTGGTTGTGCCTCGGGTGATGACGACATTGTAGATACCGCCCATGCCTTGGGGCGCGGCCTGGGAAGCGGAGGAGAGACAAAGGACGGAAAGCAGGAACATGGAACCTCCTCCGAAAACCTATCGCTCGCCTACTCGATCGCCAACACGTCCCGACGCAGGGCACCTGCGCGTTCTCGCCGCCACAAATCTGCGGAAGCGCCCGGAAGGTCGCCCCCGACTCGCGACAGCGCCTCCAGGATGCGCGCGGCCTGCTCCGCAAAACGCGGCGACCGGCGGGCGGCTACCTCCGCGACAAACGCCGCGTCGTCACCGGCGGGCAGTTCGCCCCCGTTGAGCCGCCGCAGCGCTTCCGGGAGCACGCCGAGGTCGTTCCGCGCCACCTTCCGGAAGGCGAACGCCGATTCGGCCGCGAGCTCGGCAGCCTCGACGCCCTGCCCGCGGCGACACCGAACCGCCGCTTCGATCAGGCAGGCGTGGGCGTGCCGCTGGAGCGGGCCGACGGCGCGTGACACCTCCACCCACTCCGGCTCGGGCTGGAGCTCCCGCCCGGCGCGGTACTCGGCGGTCCGCAGAAGCCCGTAGGCCCAGGCCTCGATATCGGCGAACCGACGGGCTTCCGCCTCGGCGACCAGCGAATCGACCAGCGCGCGCGCGCCGGCCACGTCATCGATGTCCAGCCGCGCCGACGCTTCGTTCACCACGGCCACGAGGCGACGCCGCGGCGAGGCGCTCAGGGTGGCGGCGCGCGCATGGCTGGCGGCCGCAGCCGCAAAATCCCCCCGCTGGTATGCGGCCAGTCCTCGCCAGCCGGCATGCCGCTCGGCCACGAGGGTGGAGTCCGCGGGCGGGTTCTCGGCGAGGATGGGCTCGATCGACGCTCCACGCTCCACCGCGGCCCGGATCCACAACGAAACCCGGTGCAGCTCCAGCTCCGGATGGTCGAACGGCCCCAACGTTTCGGCCCGCTCGGCCGCGTCGTGCGCGAGGCCGGAAGCGGCATCCCGACAGGCCTGGAGCAGCTCCCCGACGGCCCGGACCTTCGGCTCCGCGAACGTGGCCCGACTGGTCAAGGCATCGGCCGCCGCGGCGACATCGCCGGCGTCGATCGCGCAGGAGGCCCACGCCTGCGCGAAGGCGTACCGGTGGGATGTGGAGAGGGCCCGGGTGGCCGGCCAGGCCGCCGCCAGCGTGGCCGACGCCCGCGCGGCCCGTCCCGTCACGGAGAGCGACTCGGCCACGGCAGTGGCCTCCTCCGCCACCCTCTCCTCCGCGCCGGCCATGAGCCACTGGCGCAGCCGCTCCTCGCTTCCGTACGGCAAGACCGTGGCGACCGCCCGGTGGCGCTCGGTCAGGGCGGCTTCATCGAGCTCCGTGTGCTCGGCAGACACCATCATCGCGTCGAGTCGGCCATCCGGCCGCTGCCGCACCACGCTCGCACGCTCCATCACCTGCACGCGCGTGCGCACCTCCCACGTGGGGCGGCCCACCAGCCGCGCCAACGCGGCCACGTCGAGGCTCCCCGCACCCACGACGATCCACGCGAGGAGCTCGCCACCCTCCGGGTCGAGGGGCGCCGGCGGACCGGGCGACCACGCGATGCCACTGCCCACGCGCAGGCCCGCCTGCAGCCGATCGAGCGCGACGCGGTCGATGCGGACCCGACCGGCATCCCACGCGCAGAGCCGAGCCGTGATCCACCCCTGCAGCTCGCCCGCCACGCGCTCCGGGAGGCCGCCCACCCGGACGTGCAGCTCCTCGGCCGCATCCTCCCGCAGGTGGAACACCCGATCCGGTCCGTGGAACAGCGGACGCAGCGCCTCGGGGGTGAGCGGCTCGAGGTGGATGGCTTCCGTGCCATCGGCGATGCGCAGCACGCTTCCCCAGGAACGGGCCGCCTCGATGAGCTCCCGACTGTGCAGATCGAGCGCCGCGGGCTGGTCGACCGCGAGGACCAGGCCCGTGGCCATCCGGTCCTGGAGACGGGCGCCGAGCTCCCGCATGGCATCCTCGCCGGTCGGCGCGCCGAGGAGGTCGAGCAGCGACGAGAGCGGACGCACCCCCGAACGAGGCCACGCCACCTCCACGCCTTCGGCCCCGAGGCGGTGGGCCACTTCGTGGAGCAGGCGGCGGCGACCACTCCCGGGAGCCCCCCAGAGGTCGCGCGAGCGGCCACGGCGGGCGCTGTCCATGAGTGCGCGCAGCTCCACCTCGCGGCCGAGGAAGGGGAGCTGCACGGGGCGGCCCACCGTCTCCGCCTCGTCGACCCCGCGCAACAGCGCGAGCGCGGCCGGAGCGTTCGCGGGGCGCCCCGCCGGCTCGATGGCGAGCAGCGCATCCACCGCCGCGGCGAGGGCCGGATCCACCCCCGGCACGACGGTCGCGAGGGGCGGACAGCGGGGCACCCGGCGGCTGGTCACCTGGGCCCAGAAGTTTGCGTCGTCGTGGGGGAGCCGCCCCGTGAGCGCCTCGAAGAGCATCACCCCCACGGCGAAGAGGTCGGCGCGCGCATCCGCCTTGAGGCCCAGGAGCTGCTCGGGGGCGAGGTACCCGGGGGTGCCGAGGGGGCCCCCGCCATCCCCGGTCACGGAGGCCTCGCCCACCATCTCGCGCGCCAGGCCGAAGTCGAGCAGGGTGACGTGCCCATCCGAGCTCACGAGGGCGTTGTCGGGCTTCAGGTCGCGGTGAACGAAGCCCGCGGCGTGCACCTGCGCGAGCACCTGCAGGAGCGCGATGAAGGGCTGGGCGATGGCCCGCCAGCCTCCGGTGGCGCTCGCACCCGGAAAGCGGCTGCCCCCGAGCAGCTCCATCACGAGGAAGGGATCCCCCCCGTGCTCGCCCACGGCCCGAAGCTGGACGACGCCCGCGATCTGGAGGGCCTGCATCGCCCGGATTTCGCGAGCCACCCGCAGCCGGTGCGCCGCAGACACCACACGCACCATCTTGAGCGCCACTTCCTCGCCGGTGACGCGGTCCGTGGCCCGCCACACCCGCCCGCTCCCCCCGGTGCCGAGCAGCGGCCCGAGTACCCAGCGTTCATCGATGACGACCGGGTCACGCACGGGCCCGCCCTATCCCATTGCTTCAGCTGCCGCCGAGCCGCCCGTACAGCGCGAACTTCAGGTACCGGCCCTCCGGGTGCCCCACCGCCACGGGGTGGTCGCAGGGTTCGGCCGAGCGGTGGAGGCCCGCCCAGGCCCCTCCGAGCCCCTCGCGCACCGCCTCCTCCCAGCGCTCGAAGCTGAGGCGGGCGGTGCAGCTGCTGCTCGCCACGAGGTCGGTGGCGTAGGTGCCCACGTGCCGGTGCAGCGCCTTGTAGGCCCCTCGCGCGGCCTGGTCGGCCTTCGCGGCGTGGGTGAGCGAAGGGGGGTCGACCACCACGAGGTCGGAGGGCTCGCCCGCGAACGCGAAGGCATCCTCGGCGTGGAAGGCGTGCGCCGACGGATCGAGGCCGTTGATGCGGAAGTTCTCGCGGGCATCCTCGATGGCGCCAGCCGCCACATCGACCGACGTGACCCGCTTGGCACCGCCGAGAGCCGCGGCCACCGAGAAGCCCCCGTTGTAGGAGAACAGGTTCACCACCGTGCGCCCGGCGGCCCACCCGCGGATGAGCTTCCGGTGCTCCCGCTGGTCGAGGAAGAGGCCGGTCTTCTGGCCATCGCGCACCCGCACGAGCAGCTTCATTCCGTTCTCGACCACGGGGAAGACCTCGGCGGGATCGGGGCCGCGGAGGGTCTGCCCGCCCTGCTTGTCATCCACCCGGCCCACGCCGAAGCGGCGGAAGATGGTGCGGCAGCCCGTGAGCGGCATGAGCACGTCGCAGATGGTGCCGAGGTGCCGCTCCCAGGCCTTGCTGTAGAGGCGGACGACGAGGACGTCGTCGTACCGGTCCACCACGAGGCCGCCGAGGCCATCGCCCTCGCCGTTGCAGAGCCGGTAGGCGTTGGTCTCTCCGCCGACCAGCTGGCGACGGCGCGCCGCGGCCGGCAACGCCCGAGCGAGGTGCTGCGGGATGGGGAGCGGATCGCGCCCGAGCACGCGCACGGCGATGGTGCCTTCATCCCAGACCCCCCAGGCCACCCGCTTGCCCCGGCCGTCGAGGAGCTCGACCGCGTCGCCCGGCTCGGCCTTGCCCCGGACCCCATCGTGGTACACCCAAGGGTGGCCACGCGCCACGGGCCCCACGGTGTCGGCGGTCAGCGGAAACTTCTTCATGGGGGCCCGGTCAGCGGAGGTTCGCGAGGTAGCGCGGCAGCACGCTCGCGTACACCCGCCGCGTGTCCGGGCCGATGTCGGCTTCCGGGTGGAAGATGACCCCGCACACGCCGGGCCCGAATCGCATGGCCGCCACATCGCCCTCGGGGCCCGTGGCGAGCACCTCGCCCTCGCCCCCGAAGGCCCCCCACGAGCGGCTCTCGTAGGCGCACGCGGCGTGCAGGTCGGCGAGCCAGGGGTCCGGGCCGAGGAGCGCCAGCGGGTAGGTGCCCTGCCGGGGGGCCCGGAGGAGGCGCAGCTCACCACCCGCCACCAACGCCATCAGTTCGAAGCCATAGCAGATGCCGAGCGTGGGGCGCGCGCCCCGGATCCGGGCTGCGAGCGCGGCGAGCAGGGGGGCACGCCAGGGCCCTTCGCTGAGCGGCGACCCCGGACCGCCGGTGAGGACCCACGGCGTGGCGTCGTCGGGGGGGAGCTGGTGGGCCTGGCGCACATCCCAGGTAGTGGGCGCGAACCCCTCCCGCGAAACGAGCAACTGCAGCGCCGCGACGCCCAGATTCGTCACCCCGTCGTTGAGATCGAGCAGGTGGACGCGGTGGGTTTGGGCTACACTGCTCGCGATGTTCGTTGCACTCCTGTTGCTTGCCTGTATCGATACCCAGGTATCGACCACCACCGAGCGGAAGGTCGAGGGAAGCCCCGAGATCGATCCTCTCCTAAACGACGCCGACCACGACGGCACGGTCGATGCCAGCGATTGCGAGCCCTACGACAGCGACTTCCATCCCGGCGCACCCGAGGAGTGCGATGGGGTGGACAACGACTGCGACGGCGATGTGGATGAGGACAACTACGACGCCGACGATGATGGCTACAACGATGCCGCCGCCTGCTACCACCTGAGCGGAAACTGGGACTGCAACGACCAGAACCCGAACGTCTTCCCCGGCGCGCGCGAAACCTGCGACTACATCGACGAGAACTGCGACGGCACCATCGACAACGGCGACTACGACGGTGATGGCGAGGACGTGTGCCTCGACTGCGACGACAGCGATTCGTTCGTGAACTCCAGCGCCGCCGAAGCCTGCGACGGCATGGACAACGACTGCGACGGCGACATCGACGAGCTCTGGGACTTCGATGGCGACGGCTTCTCCTCCTGCCAAGGCGACTGCGAGGACGACGACCCGGAGATCACCCCCGGCGTGCGCGACCCCTGCGATGGCGTGGACAACGACTGTGATGGCCGGGTGGACGAGGACAACGACATCGACGCCGACGGTGTGCCCACCTGCGAGGGCGACTGCGACGACCACAACGCCACCGTGTACCCCGACGCCGAGGAGGTCTGTGACGGCGTGGACAACGACTGCGACGCCGCCAACGACGAAGCGGGCGATCGCGATGGCGATGGCTACTCCCTCTGCACGGGCGATTGCAACGACGAGAGCGCGGCCGCCCTCCCCGGCGGCACCGAGTCCTGCGATGGCGTAGACAACGACTGCGATGGCTACGTGGATGAGATGCGCGAGTGCTACACCTGCACCCGCACCGGCGACTACGACCTGTGCACCACCAGCGCCGACTGGGAAACCGCCCAGGGCGCCTGCGAGGCCTTCGGCGGCTACCTCGTGACCATCTCGAGCTCGTCGGAGAACGACGACGTGGCCGCGCTCGCCGTGCGGAGCACCTGGATCGGCGCGAGCGACCTCGACGTGGAGGGCGACTGGGTCTGGACCGACGGCTACGCCGTGGGGTACGACAGCTGGGCCTCTGGATACCCGAGCTCCTCCGCCTCGGCGGACTGCGCCATCACCAACAACGGGGGCCGCCGCGGCTCCTGGGTGGATGTGTCCTGCGCCTCCACCTACCCCTTCGTGTGCGAGTACTGAGGCTCAGGCCAGGCCGGCAAAGAAGCCGCCGCGCACCCAGGCGCTGAACCACTCCATCACCCGCTCCGCGCCCGCCCTGCCCTCGATGGGCGCGAGCGCTTCGCCCAGCGGCACGCCGGCCAGCAGCGCGCCGAGCAGGCCCCGCGTGAGCGGGCTCAGGTCCATCCGCCAGAGCGTGAATTCCACGCGGTACACCACGGTGGCGCTCCGCTCCCGGGCCGGTAGCGCCGGCTCCTCGCCGCGCCGCCAGGCCGAGAAGAAGCGGTTCACGGGCCAGGCCGAATCGAGCACCTGGAGCGCGGGGTTCGGCCGGAACCGCACCGAGCCCCAGGCTTCGGGCGCAATGGCGCCGAGCACCGCGGGGTCGAGCCGGGGGGGCGCGGGTGCGTGGATGGTTTCCACCAGGGCCCACTCCAGCCGCGCGAGGTCGAGCAGGAAGCCGCGGTTCGGCAGCCGCGGGGCGTTCGCCAACGCCTCCACGAGCACCACGCCGTACCGGTTGAGGTTCGGGTGCCGCGAGGGGTGCGCGGTGATGACGCGGTCGGCGAGCCGCTGGAACGCCGCGGCGCCCATCGCATACCGCACCGCGGGGAAGTCATCGGCGAGCGCATCGACGAGGCGCGCGCGGTAGGCGAAGTGGTACACCGCGAGGCGGTCCTTCGCCCCGAGCGCCGGACCGGCGGTGAGCACGGCCTCGGCGGGCAGGCCGCTCGCCTTGCGGAGCGCGCGGAGGCCGCCCGTGAGGGTGCCGGGCGCGCTCACCGCTTCGAAGAACCAGGCCTGCGTGTCGGCGAGGGAGAGCTCGGCTGGGGCGACCTTGCGCGGCAGGCGCGGCGGGCGGAACGGGAGCGCGCGCGCCTGCGTGGCGCTCACCCGCTCGGTCGCCAGGAGCTCCACGGCCCCCCCTTCCTCCGCCACCGGCCCCGCTCCGCCCTTCATCGGGGCCCCAGCGCGGTCGCGGAGCGGGCCGCCTCGGCAGCCACCTCCGCGAACGAAGGAATCTCGGCATCCCATTCGAGCAGGATGCTCGCCCGCACGCCGAGGCGCCAGGCCTCGCGGAGCACCGCCCACACCGGCTCCACGACCGGGCCGATGTGGGTGTCCACACAGTGGGTGCCCATGTCGGTGTGGCCGGCGACGTGCACCTGCACCACACGGTCCAGCGGGAGCCGGTCGAGGTAGTCCGACGGGTTCCAGCCGTGGTTGCGGCTGGACACGTAGACGTTGTTCACATCGAGGAGGAGCCCGCACCCGCTCCGCACCGAGAGCTCGGCGAGGAAGTCGGCCTCGTGCCAGGTGTCGGCCCGGAAGCCCACGTAGGTGGAGGGGTTCTCGAGCACGAGCGGCTGGCCGAGGATGTCCTGTACGGCGCGCACCCGGCCCACGACGTGGTCGAGCGCGGCGTCGGTGAGCGGCATGGGGAGCAGATCGTGGCTGTTGCGGCCGAGCACGCCGGTCCAGCAGAGGTGATCACTCACCCACCGGGCGCCCACCCGCGCCTGGAGCGCCGCCACCTCGCGCACATAGGCCACATCGAGCGGATCGGTGCTCCCGATGGAGAGCCCCACGCCATGCAGGGCCACCGGGTACCGGGCCGCGATGGCATCGAGCACCATCAGCGGCCGGCCCTGCGTCTGCAGGTAGTTGTCCGTGAGCACCTCGAACCAGGCCATCTCGGGCCAGTGGTCGAGGATTTCACGGTAGTGAGCCGTACGCAGCCCCACCCCGATGCCCAGATCGGGGAAACCAAGGCGAGGCTGCGCGGCGGAGCTCACGGAGGGGAGACTACATCACCTTCGGGGACTTGCAGCCGCCCTGGCCCTTGCACTCGTTCTTGCCGGCGCAATCGTTCTTCGCCGTCTTGCAGCCGCCCTGGCCCTTGCACTCGTTCTTGCCCGCGCAGTCGTGCTTGGCGGTGGCGCAGCCACCCTGGCCCTTGCACTCGTTGTGGGTGGCGCACTCGTTCTTGTCGGTCTTGCAGCCGCCCTTGCCCTTGCAGCTGTTCATGCCCTTGCATGCGTGCTTCTCGCCCGCGGCGCCGGCATCGGCGGTGGCCGTCATGGTGGCATCGGCCGCGGGGGCGGGGGCCGCCTCGGGCGCGGGCGCGGCGGCCGGCGGGGGGGCGGCGGGGGCCTCGGGGGCCTTGGGGGCTTCAGAGGCGCAGGCGCCGGCGAGGACGCCGGTCATGGCGGCGAAGAGGAGGGAGGAAGACTTCACGGGGCACTCCAGGGATAAGGGGTTCCCCCCACCGATGCCGGGGGGCACGGCGAGGTTTCAGCGGCTAACCCACCCGGCGGAGCGAATCCGCGAAATTGTCTCCGAAATAGCCGCCTCAGCGGCGGGCAGTATGCGATCGAGACTGACGAAACCGTGCACCATCCCCTCCACCTCGAGGCGCTCCACGCGGGCGCCGGCTGCCTCGAGCCGGGAGGCGTAGAGGCGGCCCTCATCCGCGAGGGGATCGAGGCCGGCGATGACGACGAGCGCGGGGACGGGCGCGAGCGCGGGCGCGAGCAGCGGTGCCGCGCGGGGATCACGACGATCCTCGGGGCGCGGGAGGTAGGTCGTGAAGTAGAACTCCACGAGCGGCATCGTGAGGTAGTAGCCCTCGGCGAACCTGCGACGCGAGGCCGTGTCGATCTCCGGCTCAACCCCCGGGAACAGGAGGAGCTGCCAGGCGGGGCGCTCCCCCGCCGGCAGCGTGTTGCAAGCCACCGCGCTCAGGTTGCCGCCGGCGGAGTCGCCACCGATGGCGAGGCAGTCGGGGTCGAGGCCAAGCTCCACCGCGTGGGCGCGCAGCCACCGGAAGGCATCGAGCGCATCCTCCACCGCCGCCGGGAAGGGGTGCTCGGGCGCGAGGCGGTAGTCGGGGACGATCACGTCGCAGTCGAGGCCCTCGGCGAGCCGCGAGGCGGGCGGCGCGTAGCTCTCCGGCGAGCCCGTCACAAAACCGCCGCCGTGCAGGTAGAGCAGCGCCGGCCGGGGACCGGCCCCCGGGGCACGCCACCGCAGCGCCCGCAACGTGCGCCCCGGCAGCCGCATCTCCAGCCACTCCGAGCGGAGCGGGCGCGGATCACTGGCGAAGGCCCGCTCCACGAACTCGATCTCGGCGCGCTGGGCGGCCACGGGCAAGGCGTGGTGGGCCACACCGTCGAGCCGCAGGAGCGTGAGGAAGGCGCGGGTGTGCACGTCGAGGCGCTGGCCGTCGATCTCCGCCGGCACCCTCGCCAGCCGCCGGAGCACTGGCTCGGGCGACTGGAGGAGTTGCACCAGCGCGTGGACTCGCAGGCGGTGCAGCGCGTTCACGCCGGCACCCCGGCGGCTACCCCATCCACGCGCCACCGTTGATGTCGATGCCCTGCCCCGTCATGTTCGCCGCGGCCGGGCTCAGCAGCCAGGACACGAGCCCCGCGACCTCCTCCGGCTTGCCCATCCGGCCCTGCGGAACGGCGCCCATCGCCATGCGGTAGGCCGCATCGCGGGAGATGCCCATGCCGGCCGCCATGCCCTCGATCCCCTCCCAGGCCATCGCGGTATCCACCCACCCGGGGCAGATCGCGTTCACGGTGATGCCCTCCGCGGCCACCTCGAGGGCGAGCGCGCGGGTGAGCCCGAGGAGCGCCGCCTTCGAGGCGCAGTAGCCGGTGTACCCGGGCACCCCGAAGCGGGCGAGGATGCTCGCGATCACCACGAGCTGCCGCGGCTCGGGGCCCGCCGCGAGGTGGCGTTGGGCCGCGCGGAGGCAGTGGTAGGAGCCGCGGAGGTTGGTGTCGACGAGCAGATCGAAACGATCGCCCTCGCCCGGCTGGTTGGCCCCGCCGACCCCGGCCGCCGCCACGAGCGCATGGATCGGACCGTGGGCGCCCGAGGCCGCCGCGAACGCGCCCGCCACCGCGGCGGCATCGGCCACATCGCAGGCCGCCACGAACGCCGAGCCAGCCGGGCAGGCCGCGGCGGTCTCCTCGAGGAGCCCCACGCGCCGCCCGAGCAGGCTCACGCGTGCGCCCTCTCCGGCGAGCTGAAGCGCGATGGCGCGGCCGATGCCGGTACCGGCGCCGGTGATGACAACGTGACGTCCGGAACTGCTGCCCATCGGGCCTCCCTGTGTTGCACCCGGGCTTAGCCGGGCGGGCGGGGCGCGCCCAACGTGCCGTCCTGCGCCACGGTGACGCCCGTGGTGGGGAAGTCCTGCGCGGAGAGCATCCGCACGAGGTCGGCGCCTTCGTTCACCGGGTCGAGCGTGGGTATCCCCTCCCCCACCTGGGCGGTGCCGAGGATGCGCCCGCCGGCGAACCGCCCATCAGCCGCAAGCGTGACCTCCACGATCATGCCCACCGCTTGCGGACCGGTGAGGTTGAAGCGGCCGTAGGTGGCGAAGTTGCCCATCGAGTACACCACGAGCCGACCGTCGACCACCTCCATCCCCCGCAGCACGTGGGGACCATGGCCGAGGACGAGGTCGGCCCCCGCGCCGATCACGGCGCGCGTGAAGCTGCGGAGGTCGCCGCGGTCCTCGCCGTAGAAGCTCTCGTGGCCTTCGAGCACGTGCTGTGCCTTGCTGCCCTCGGCGCCGCCGTGGAAGCTCACGATCACGACGTCGTTCTGCGCGGCGAGCCCCGACACGAGGGCCACGGCACCGGCCGTGTCGTTCAGGTCGTGGCAGGAGGGGTTGGTGTGGAACCCGATGACCGCGATGCGCAAGCCGTTGCGCGTGAAGGTGGCCACGGTGCCGGGGCGCCCGGTGTGCAGGATGCCCTGGGCATCGAGGGCGGCGGCCGTCTGGTCGCGGCACACGTCGCCGAAGTCGGCGGCGTGGTTGTTCGCGGTGCTCATCACGTCGAAGCCGGCCGCCTTGTAGAGCGGCGCGTAGCTCGTGGGTGTGCGGAAGGCGTAGCAGCTCCCGGCCTTGCCCTCCGGGTTGCACTTGGTGCTCTCCACCTCCTCGTCGCAGAGGGGGCCTTCGAGGTTGCCGAAAGTGAAGTCCGCGTCGGAGAGCGCGGCGGTGACGCCGGCGAACGTGGAGGCGCCGGCATCCGGCGGGAGGTAGCCCGCCGGGAAGGCGGTGCCGATCATGAGGTCGCCCGTGGCGCGCAGCCGCACCGACGCGCCCGGCGGCGCCGTGCTCACAAAGGTGGCGGGCGCGGTGCGCTTGAGCTCCTCGGCGAGCTGCCGCGCGGTGAGCTGCCCGTGCGCGATGGCGAGGCTCGCCTTGCGGTCGGGCCAGTCCTCCGGGAGCGGCGCCCAGGCCTCGACCACGCCGCGCCAGTCGCGGGTGAGCCAGCGCGCCCAGCCGAGCTCCCAGGCGCACGCCTGCACCGCGGGCGCGCATCGGGAGAACGCCACCGCGGCGGCCGTGGCGTCCTTCTGCTTCAGGGCGGCCACGCCGGCTTCGTAGTCGGGGTTGGGGGGCGGCACGGGCGCCTCGACGGCGGGCGTGGGCGCGGCGGGCGCGGCAGCGAGGGCAGCGGAGAGGAACAGACCGGGTAGCGGAAGCATGGCGGGCGCCCCTATCCCTCCTGCAACCCGCCGTGGGGGAGCAATCTTGCCGCCGGCGCCGCGGTGCGGGCCTGCCCACGCCCACCCCGGTGACGGGATTCCCGCACCGCCCCGACCCGCTAGCCTTCGAGCGTTCGCCCGGCGTCCTTCAGCGTGCGAGCGTAGGCCGCCTCGATCACGAGCCCCCAGTCGGTGCGGCTCGTGGGCATCATCCTCGGCGCCGCCGGTGGCCGAGCGTCCACAACGTCTCTGCCCTCGACCGAGGTGGTGGATCGCCTTGTCGAGGACATCGCCCGCGCCGCCGAGCGCTGGCTCGCGAAGCAGGCGGACGACGAAGACGCGCAGGGCGGGCTGCAGATGGCGTCGCTCAAAAACCTCGTCGCGCTCGGGGAGCGAGCCGGGAAGCGCGTACGAAAGGTGGTGACCCTCGGGGGCAAGGAGTACGCGCTGGGGCCGCGGTGTGCCAGCTTCAACGGCTATAATGTCCACGCCAATGTGTCGCTCGCGGCGCACGATCGGGGCGGGTTGGGGCGACTGTGCCGGTACATCCTGCGTCCGCCGCTCGCCGCCGACCGGATCGAGCGATTGCCGGATGGGCGGGTTCGCGTGGCCATGAAGAGAACGTGGAGCGATGGCACTTCCGAAATCGAGCCCTACGCGGGCGTGCTCGCGGGCAACGCCGCTTGGCGGAGCGAGGTGGTCCCCAGGGTGCCGAGCTCCGACGAGGCGAACCAGGAAGCGCGAGCCGCGCTGCGCCTGGTCAAGCGCGACGGCAAACGCGGCCGGGACAAGCTCCCCGACAACGCGCCGCTGGGGTGGGCCGAGCTTCTAAAGAGGGTATTCGGTGTTGACGGCTGGCAGTGGTCGAGCGCGACCCCGGCCGACTGTGGAAAGAACATGCGCCTGCGGACGGTTCCCGAGGGCTCACCCAGCGCGTTGACGATCACCACGAGCCTGCTTCGCTCCACTGGGCCGCCCCGGCCCTTCTCCGGCGGCGACGACCGGGGGGTTCACGCGAGCGCGTGAACGGGGCCGGGAACGGAGGTGCGCGCGAAGCTCACTTTCGGACGCGGATCATCGCGCTTTTCGCCGCCCACAGGCTTGCCCAGCCGACCCGAGCGGGCGTACGCTCCGGCGGTGGGTCTGCCGCCATGCAACCCGCCGTGGGGGAGCAATCTTGCCCCCGGCGCCGCGGTGCGGGCCTGCCCACGCCCACCCCGGTGACGGGATTCCCGCACCGCCCCGATCGCCTAGCCTTCGAGCGTTCGCCCGGCGTCCTTGAGGGTGCGCGCGTAGGCCGCCTCGATCACGAGCCCCCAGTCGGTGCGGGGCTGGAGCTGCTTGTTGATCGAGTAGATGCCGCCGAGCGCCCGGTGCAGGAACACCAGCTCCTTCGGGGCGCGCAGCCGGGAGTCGATCATCACCTTCGGCATGATGCGGGCGATGTGCTCGTGCGCGTCATCCTCGGGGCCGCCGGTGGTGAACGCACCGCCGCGGAAGGGGATGCCGATGGCGCGGCCGAGCGTCCACAACGTTTCTTCCGAGGCGGCGTTGCGCTCGGAGAGGGCGCCCAGCGCGACGGCGTGGCGCATCATCAGCTCGCGCTGGTTGCGCCGGGTGTAGATGGCGCAGGCGCCGTAGTCGGCCACCCACTCCAGATCGAAGGTGCGCACGCAGCCGAAGTCGAGGAGGCCGAGGCGACCGTCGGGCTGGAAGAGGAAGTTGCCCGGATGCGGATCGGCGTGGATCATCCGATGGCCGTAGAACAGGTCGAAGAAGGTGCGGCCGAGCGCCGTGCCCGCGCGCTGCCTGGCCTCGGGAGTGCCCGTGGCCACGAACGAGGCGAGCGGCTTGCCGTGCAGGCGCTCCATCGTGAGCACCTTGCTCGTGCTCCAGCCCTCGTACACCCGCGGCACGATCACGTCGGGGTCGTTGAGGAGCACCCGGCGGAAGGCCTGCAGGTTGCCGGCTTCGTTGGTGTAGTCGATCTCCTCGGCGAGGCGCGCGTCGATCTCCTCGAACCACGCATCGATCTCCGCCTTGCTCCGGCGAAGGAAGCGCCCGCCGACGAGCATGTTCTTCAGCGCGGAGAGATCGCTGTGAACGGCCTCCTCCACGCCGGCATGCAGCACCTTCACCACCACGTCGCTGCCATCGGGCAGCCGCGCGGCGTGCACCTGGCCGAGAGAGGCGGTGCCGAGCGGGCTGGGGTCGATCTCCGCGAACAGGCTCGCCACCGGGCCGCCGAGCTCCGCCTCGATCCGGGCCTTCACGACCTCCCACGCCACCGGCTCCGCCTTGTCGTGGAGCTTGCCGAGCACCGCCTTGGCCTCGGCCGGCATGTCGAGCGTGTCCACCACCTGCGCCACCGCCTGCCCCACCTTCATGGCCGCGCCCTTGAGCGCGCCGAGGTTCTGCACGATGCGACCGGCGTTCTCGACGTGGAGCTTCCCCACGGCCTCCTTGCGCTGCTCCTCGTTCTGCATGAGCCCGGCCAGCTGCTGGCCGAGGTAGCTGCCCGTGACCCTCGTGGTGAGGGAGCCGAGCTTCGCGAGTCTTCCGAGCTTCGACATGGGCGCGGGCGCTATCACGAAACAGGGGCCGCGCCGCTACTCGGCGATGCACACGCCGGGGTCGTCGTACCCATCACTGGAGCCGCCGAGGTTGCAGCTGTCCCCGCCGAGGTCGCAGAGCGTCCAGGTGAGGCCATCGTCGGCGCTGGCCCGGGCGGTGTAGGCGTAAGTGCCGGGGGTGCCGGGCACCGCGAAGGTGCCGACATACTCGTCGTTCGCGAGGTCGCCGGCGGAGAGGCCATCCTTGTCGGCGAAGTAGTCCATCGGGAACCAGCGCCAGCTCGCGTCGGACTCGGGATCGCTCCCCGCGTTGCCCACGCCCACGTCGAAGAGCACGCCCACGCCCTGGCCGGCGCCCTGGCTGACCCCGCCCTCGTAGATCCAGGCGTACACCTCGGGCGAGGTTTCGCCGGCCGGGGCGGTCATGTCGCACGGCCACTGCATGTGGCAATAGTCGACAGGCTCCTCCACGGTGTCGGGCACCACCTCCACGGCGCCGAAGCTGCCCGCGGCGGAGCGGCAGAGCGACCAGGGGCCGTGGTCCACCCGGAAGCGCACCGCGAAGGCGTAGGTGCCCCGGCCCTCAAGCGCGAGACCGCCCGAGTACTCCGAGGCTTCGCCGGCGGCGGCGAGGAAGGCCATCTCCGACCACGTCCACAGGTCGGGGTCGTCGGCCGCGGGGCCCCAGCCCGCCTCGGCTTCCACCCCGAGCGGCACCGAGTCGAACCCGGTGCGGCCGGGAACCGTGACCCGCCCGAGCACGCCTTCGGTGTACTGGTACTCCTCGTCGGACAGCGCGAGCGGCTCCTCGAGGAGGCAGTCCGTGATCACGGGCGAAGCCTCGCCGGTATCGCCGGTGTCGGGCTCCGCGGGGAGGTAGGTGAAGGTGGCGCTCGCCTCGTCGGTGCCATCGACCGCGGTGAGCGCAACCTCGCCCACCGCACCGGGCGGCGTGGTGCAGAATATTTCGGTCGAGGACAGGAGCGTGGTGGAGGCGCAGGGCTGGCCCCCCACCTTGACCGCCGTGGCGGTGGAAAATCCGCTTCCGGCAATCCGCACGAAGGTTCCTCCCGACTCCGGCCCGCTCGACGGGTCGACGCCGGAAATCGAAAAGCCCGCAACGGGCGACTCTCCCGCCGTGTCGGGGTGGTGGATCACCTCCCCCGTGCACGCCACCAGAACGGACAACCACATGCTGCCCATCATACCCTACGCCCGATGCTGCTCGCCCTCCTCGTTCACCAGCTGATCGCCGGGGAAGGCCGAACGCCCGCGTCGGGAGCTGGCCCTGGAGGCGTGCGCGCCGCGCTCAACTGCGGCGGGCCGGGCGCCCTCTGGCACGCCGCCCGCCCCGCCTACACGGAGGCCACGCGCGGCTGGGGGCTCTCCGACCTCACGGCGACGAACGCCGTCGCGCTCGACCTCGATGGGGATGGGTGGACGGACCTGCTCGCCAGCGGCAGTCCGCACGACACGCGCGACGACCCGGCTGCCGGCATCCTGCACCACGCCGTGCTGATGAACCGGGAGGTGGACGGTCGGCGCACCTTTGTGGACGAGACCGTGGAGAGCGGCCTCCTCGTGGGCCGCGACGGCAAGGTCGGCAGCAGCCACAGCCTCTACGTGGGCGCCGACGTGGACCTCGACGGCGACCTCGATCTGTTCGCCGGTCGCTACCACGACGAGGGCCACCCCGACCCCACAGGCGACCGGAGCGCCATCTTCCTCAACGACGGCCAAGGGCACTACACCCGCGTTCGGGCGAGCGGCGTGGAGGAGCCCATCGCCACCAGCACGGCGGCGGCCGCGTTCACGGAGTGGAACGGTGACGGCATCCCCGACCTTTGGGTGGTGGGCTGGTATCGGGAGTACGGCGAGCTCGATGCCAGCGGCCCGCACGTGTTCCAGGGCCGGGGGGACGGCACCTTCTTCGACGTGACCCGCGGCACGGGCATGGACCTCCTGCCCACCCGCACCCACGCCGACTGGCTCGACCGCGGCCACCGCCGGCCCGGCTACGGCGCCACCGCCTGCGATGTCGACGCCGACGGCGTTCCCGAGCTCATCCAGTCCAGCTACGCGCGCACCTGGAACCTGCTCTTCACCCGCGCCACCGGCATCTGGGTCGAGTCCGGCCAGGCCGCCGGCATCGACGCCGACGACAACGACGACTACCGCGCCGACATGCAGTACGCGTGCTGGTGCACCACCCAGCGCTGCGATCCGGCGCCGACCGTCACCTGCGATGGCCACATGGCCACCACCTACTGGACCCCGGGGTTCAGCGACCAACGGGGTCGGCTCGCCGGCAACACCTTCACCACCGTGTGCGCCGACGCCGACAACGACGGGGACCTCGACCTCTTCCACGGCGAGATCCACCACGACTGGACCGGCGAGGGCGCCGACTCCTCCCAGCTCCTGCTCAACGACGGACGGGGCACCTTCGCCCGCCAGGACAACGCGGCCATCGGGCTCGCGCGCCCCCGCCCTCCCGACTCCGACTGGAACGAAGGCGACATGCAGGCGGCGCTCATCGACTTCGACCTCGACGGGTGGAAGGACCTCCTGGTGATGGACTCGGACTACCCGGGAACCCACCTCCGGCTCTGGCACAACGAGGGCGACGGGACCTGGCTCGACGTGAGCGAGGCCAGCGGCCTCGACCAGCCCTGGCCGCACGGCCTCGCAGTGGCCGACTTCGATCGTGACGGCGACCTCGACGTGGTGACGGCCAGCTCCAACGCACGCGACGGCTCTCCCTGGTCGGAGCACGCCCTCCATCTGTACGAGAACGGCCTCGGCGGCTCCTCGCTCCGCCTCGACGGGCTCCCCGCCGGCACCCGGGTAGACGTGGCGGCGAGCGGAATGATCCAGACCTTCGAGGTGTCGGGCGGCTACGGGCTCTGGGGCATGCAACACGACACCGCGCTGACCGTCGGCCTCGACGGCGGCTGCACGATAGACGAGCTGGTGATCACCTTGCCCTTCGGCGAGGTGTGGCGCACCCGACTGGCCCCAGGAGACCGCTGATGCTGCTTCCCCTCCTCCTCGTGGGCCTCGTGCAGGCGGGCAGCCTCACGCTCGGCACCGGAACCGTCGTGGTCGTCACCGACGTCGGCCCGGCCGACCCCCTCGCGCGGGACCGGGCAACCCTGCTCGGCGAGGTCTGCGCAGTGGGCACCACGGCGCTCACCTCGAGCGGGGACGGCTGGTGGAAGGGTTCCCTGCAATGCGCGAACGGCGCGTCGTACAGCCCCAACGCCGTGGCGGTCACCGTGCCGGGCACGGCGGCGCAGCCCCGCTCGGTCTCTGCCGCCACGATTGCCCAGCAGATCGGCAAGGGCATCCGCTTCGGTACCAGTGGAGCGCCCGCGGGGGGAACGGCTGGAGCGGGTGGAGCGGCCGCCGCCGCAGCAGCAGCGGAGCCGCGGGCGTGGCCCGGGCGGTCGGGCGAGCCGGCGCCCCCGGAGGCCCTGCGTCGAAGCATTCGCGCGGGCGAGGCCGTGCGGATCGTGGGCCTCTCCTCCGAGGATGCCTACTACCCCGACCGTGGTGCGGTGATCGGCAAGGCCTGCTACCCCACCGACGACCTCACGCAGAACGCCGAAGGCTGGCACGGCGGGCCGATGCGCTGCTGGGATGGCGAGAACTACTACTTCTTCATGGTGGCCCTCGCGAGCGACCCCACGCACGCGAGCCAGGACCTCCTGCGGCCCACGCCGGGCGCGCCCTCCACAAGCGATCTGCTCACTGAAGACCCCTCGGCGCTCCCCGAGCTGCCCGGCACGCTCGCCGACGGCACCGCCGTGGTGATCCGCGGTGTCTCCGAGGAGGATGCCTTCTACGCCGACCGCGCCGACTTCATCGGCAAGGAGTGCCGAGTCACGGGCGACCTCCACCCCCAGCAGGACGGCAAGTGGTTCGGCGGCGGCCTCACCTGCAAGAAGAAGTACTACTACTTCTACAAGGTACAAGTCGATCTGAAATAGCCCCTTCGGTTGCCGCCTCCGGGTGATCGCGACAAATTGGGCAATGCTCCCCACTCTGCTCACGCTGGCCGCCCTCCTCTCGGCGCCGACCCTCGCGTTCGATGCGCTGCCGGTCCTCGATGGCGCCCCGCTGAAGACGGGTCAGGCGAGCCCCGAGGATGCCGCCGTCGTCATCGGGGTGGAGGACTACCTCCGGGTGGCCGACGTGCCCGGCGCGGTGGCCGATGCCAAGCTCGTGCGCGACTTCCTCGTGTACACCCGCGGCGTCTCCCCGGGCCGCGTGCGCCTGCTCACGGCGGGCGCCTCGCGCGAGGTGATCCTCGGCGCGCTGCAGGACATGGCGCACCAGGTGGGCGCCGGTGGCACCCTCTGGTTCTATTTCGCCGGCCACGGCGGCGCCTCCCCCGACGGCGAGCGTCTCCTCCTCGGCGATGACGTTCCCACCGCGCCGGAGGCCCTGCGCGCCCGCTCCGTGACCGTGTCCGAGATCCGCAAGGTCGGCAAGACGGGGGCGGGCCAGCTGATGATGGTGATCGACGCCTGTTACAACGGCGGCACCCGCCAGGGCGGCAGCGTGCTCGAAGGCGGCACCCGCTTCGTGGTGCCCTCCGCGGCGATCCAGCAAGTCAAGGGCATCGCGGAGTGGAACGCGGCGGGTCCCGACCAGCTCGCCCGCCCCCTCCCCGGCACCGGTCACGGCGCCTTCACCTACTTCTGGGTGGGCGCCGGTCGAGGCTGGGCCGACGGTCAGCTCGACGGCAAGAAGGACGGCGTGATCACCGCCGAGGAGTCGCACGAGTTCATCACCGAATCCTTAGGCGCCATGGGCATCACCGCCCAGACCCCGCAGCTCACCACCGACTCCGCCTCCGCTTGGAAGCTGGTGAAGGGCGCCAAGGAGCCGGCCCCCGACCTGCGCTCCCGCGAGGTGGTGCCCGAGCCCCCCCCGGTGCGCGCCCCCGTGGCGAGCGTGAGCACGCGCGGCACCGACTTCGCCGCCATGGCGGCCGAGGCCGCGCGGGCCGACGCGGAGGCCAAGGCCGCGGCAGAGCGGGCGGATTCGATGAAGAAGACGCTGGAGTCCGAGCGCAGCAAGCGGACCGATGCGGCACGTACTGCCTTGCTCGATCAGGCGACGAAGGACTGGACGGCCGTGAAGGGCGTGCTCAAGGGCGGCGGCAGCGCCACCCGGCGGGTGGTCGAGACCTACCTGTCCACCTACGGCGAGGCCACCGTTTCGGTGGACGACACCGTGATCGTGGTGCCGGTGCCGCAGGTCACCGAGGCGCGTGCCTGGCTGGAGGAGGCCGACCGCGCCACGCTGGCCGCCGCCGCCCCGAAGAGCGCGCCCACGGCCGGCGCCCGGATCTTCGCCCCGATCCCCGCGGGCACGACCGTGCGCCTCGATGCGCTCTCGCCCGAGGATGCCTACTACAGCTCCTCCGACGAGATGGTGGGTCTCACCTGCACCGTCACCACCGACACCAACCACAACGGGGAAGGCTGGCACGGCGGCCCCGCCAGCTGCGGCGGCGGCGACTACTACTTCTACAAGGCGGCGCTCATCCCGATGGCCGGGGCGGCCGCCACACCCCCCAAGGCCGCTCCGCGCGCCACGACGAGCACCGGCGGTGCGCTGACCTACGACCTGCCCGCGGACGTCGAGGTTCGCATCACCGAAATCTCCCCGGAGGATGCGTACTACCCGGGCAAGGAGATGATCGGCCTCATCTGCACCACCGGCCAGGGGATGAGCCACAACGGCGGCGGCTTCCACGGTGGGCCCATGGTCTGCGACGACGGCGGGGCGTACTACTTCTACAAGGCCGCGCTGGTGGCGGCCGACAGCAGCGTCGCCACCGGCACGGCGTCGGGCTCCGCGCAGGACCTCGGCGACAAGGTGGCCAACGGCACCGGCGTGACCATCGTGGACATCCACGCCGACGATGCCTACGTGGGCTCGAAGGGGAGCTACATCGGCCTCAACTGCACCGTTTCGGGCGACCTCCACCGCAACGACGGCCTCTGGTACGGCGGCGGGATGGACTGCCCCGGCGGGAGCATGTACTTCTACAAGGTGCAGGTCGCGCGCGGGTCGGCGGCACCGGCGGCCACGAAGGCGCCTGCCCCGGCCGCACCGGTCAGCTCGGCCGGCCGTGCGAGCGGACCGGTGGCGAAGGGCGCCAAGGTGAAGCTGGTCGACCTCTCCTCGGAGGATGCCTACTACGCCGACAAGGCCGGGATCGTCGGCAAGTCCTGCACCGCCACCGATGCGCTCACCGACCACGGCGGCGGCTGGTACGGCGGCCCCATCGCCTGCGAGGACGGCAGCGACTACTACTTCTACAAGGTGGGGATCAGCACCGGTGCGGCGTCGGCGCCCGCCACGGCGGGCGCGCGTGACCTCACCGCCTCCGTTCCCGCCGGCACCCCCGTGGTCATCAAGGACATCTCCAGCGAGGATGCCTACTACGCCGACCGGAGCGGCATCATCGGCAAGACGTGCGCCCCCGGCGAAGCCTCCACCTACTACACGGGCGGCTGGCACGGCGGGCCCTTCGCCTGCACGGATGGCAGCAGCTACTACTTCTACAAGGCGGCGCTCACCAGCGTGGGCGGCGGCGCGAGCGCGGGCACCGCAGGCCAGGACCTCGGCGAGAAGGTGGCCGACGGCACGCGGGTGACCATCCGCGACCTCCGCACGGGAGACCTCTACTACGACAACCGCGGCGACTACATCGGCCAGGCCTGCACCGTGAAGGGCGACCTGCACCGCAACGACGGCTTGTTCTACGGGGGCGGCCTCACCTGCGGCGGACAGTACTGGTACTTCGCCTACGTTTCGGTTTCTCGTCGCTGAATTTCGACACGTGCGTTAGCACGCGGCCACTCCCGGACCCGTCGTGAAGCTCTTCCTCCCCGCCTCCTTCATCGTTCTCGCCGCCTCCGCCTGCTGCTGCTGCGGCTCCGACATGCAGGAGATGCTTGAGAAGCAGGGCATCGACGTGCCCTCCGAGCTCGGCACCCCCGTGGTTTCGACCGGCGTGCGGGCCACGCAGCTGGTCACCAAGGGCAGCGTGGTCAAGGTCGTCGACATCCACTCCGAGGATGCCTACTTCTCCGACAAGGCCAACATCATCGGCAAGACCTGCACCCTGCAGGAAGACAGCTCCTTCAAGGACGGCGAGTGGCACGGCGGCTCGGTCACCTGCGGCACCGACTCCTACTACTTCTACAAGGCCGCCTACGAGGTGGTGAGCGCCGCGGCCGCCCCCGCCGCTCCGGTGGTGACCGGCGCCCGCGCCACCGCCGAAGTGCCCGCTGGCACCACGGTCCTCATCGTCGACATCCACTCCGAGGATGCCTACTTCTCCGACAAGGCCAACATCATCGGCAAGACCTGCACGCTCGATGAGAACAGCTCCTTCAAGGATGGCGAGTGGCACGGCGGCCCGGTGCACTGCGGCACGGACAGCTACTACTTCTACAAGGCCGCCTACCAGGTGAAGTAGTCGGCGGCCCCGAGCGGGCCTGCCGTCACGCGCCTCAGTACGCGCCGCCGAACAACAGGTAGGCGGCACCTGCGCCGCCGCCGCCGCTGCTTTCGCTGGGCGCGCCGATGAGGAGCTCGTCGGTGCCATCCCCATCGAGGTCGGGCACGAAGGCGAGGCTGTCGCCCGAGCTGTCGCGCGCGCCCTCGCCGAGGAGGATGGCGTCGGCCGCGGTGAGCGAGAGGTCGGCGAAGCCGGCCGACCCGTAGAGGAGGTAGCTCGCGCCGGCACCGGCGCCGGCCGTTTCATCGTAGAAGGCGCCCACCAGCAGGTCGGCGTAACCATCGCCGTCGGCATCGCCGGCCCCGGCGAGGGCGCTGCCCGCGTAGTCGGCGGCGTCGCCGCCGCGGAGCACCGCATCGGCCGAGCCGAGGCCCATCGAGGCCGGGGCGGCCTGGCCGAAGATCACGTAGGCGCTGCCCGCGGAGGCGCCGGCGTTGTCGTTCTCCGGCGCGCCCACCGCGAGGTCGGCGTACCCATCGCCGTTGAGGTCGCCGGCGCCGGCCACCGCAGCCGCCGACTCATCGCCCGCGGCCTCGGCGCTGAAGATCGCGTCGGCGCCGGAGGAGAGCGTGAGGTTGCCGAACCCGGAGCGGCCCACCACGAGGTACGCTTTCTCGCCGGCTTCGTCGCCCACGAGCACATCGTCGATGCCATCGCCGTCGTGATCGTCCACGAAGGCCACGCTGGTGGCGGAGCCCGAGCCGCCCGCGAGCTTGGAGAAGCGGGTGAGGGTGGCGGCGTCGTAGAGCGTGGCGAGGCCGCCACCGGGGGAGCCGGCGAGCACGTCGATCTTGCCATCGTCGTTCACGTCGGCGCCGCAATCGAGCGCGTAGCCAAGCTGGTCGCCCGAGGCGCCGTTCACCTCGTCGGTGGCGGTGGAGGCCCCGCCGGAGCCCTTGCTCCCCGACCAGAGGTAGATGGCACCGGCGCCGCTCGAGGCCGCGTAGGCGCCGAGCACCACGTCGGAGCGGCCATCGCCGGTAGCATCCCCGCAGCCGGCGAGCGCCGTGCCGAGCCCATCGCTGGCAGCCTCCGCCGTCACGCTCGCGCTGCCCGAGAGCGCACCGCTGGCCAGGGAGGCGCCATCCACGAGGTACACCGTGCCGCCCGTGCCGAGGAGCGGCGCGGCCACGAGGAGGTCGGTCACGCCGTCCCCATCGCGGTCGCCGGCGGAGGCCACGGCCGAGCCGGCCGTGGCGGCCGCCGAACCGGTGAGCTTCACGTCGGCGGTGGAGAGCGAGAGGCTCCCGGCGAGCGCGCAGAGCCCATCGCCCCCCCAGCAGTCGTTGTCCACGCCATCCTCGCAGCTCTCGGTGGCGCCGGTCCAGGCGAGCGACGCGTCGTCGTCGCAGTCGCCGGTGTTCGCCACCCACCCGCCACCGGCATCGCAGCGGGAGGTGGTGGAGCCGGCATCGCCGTACCCATCGCCATCGGTGTCGGCGTAGAAGGTGCTGGTGCCGGTGGGGCCGGCGTCCTTGTCGTCGGCGAGGCCATCGCAGTCCTCATCCACGTTGGCGCCGTCGCAGGCCTCGCGCGCGCCGGGGGAGATGGCCGCGGTGGTGTCGTTGCAGTCGCCCGGCACGGCGCTTTTGCCGTCCGGCACGCTGCAGTCCGACCCCGCGGCGGCCCCGCCGTACCCGTCGCCGTCGGCGTCGGTGTAGAGCGGGAAGCTCGCGGCGGCGTCGGTGTCGACGATGCCATCGCAGTCCTCGTCGATGCCGGTCTCGCACTCCTCCACCGCGCCGGGGCTGCGGGCGGGGTCCGCGTCATCGCAGTCGCCGCCGTTCGCCACGCGGGTGCCGTCGTCGCAGCCCACGACCGCGCTGGCATCGGTGCCGTACCCGTCGCCATCGCTGTCGGTGTACCAGGCAGCGGCGTCCACCGCGTTGTCGTCCACTGCGCCGGAGCAGTCGTCGTCCACGCCGTTGCAGCGCTCCTCGGCCTCCGGATTCACGGCGGCATCGTGATCGTCGCAGTCATCACCGCCGAGCGCGGCGTCGGCAAAGCCGTCGTGGTCGGCGTCCCCCGTGGTGGTGGAGAAGGCGGCGGACCCCTCCCCGGCGGCGCCATGGGCGTCGGTGGCCACGAGCCCCACCGTGTAGTCTCCGGGCACAAGCGGGCCTGCCACGAAGCGCACCTCGCCCGACGCCGACATCGATCCGGGCGCCGCCACCACGCCCGCCGCCACGCCCGCCCAGGAGAGCGTGATGCCGGTCCGGCCGGGCACCGCGTCGGCGTCCTCCACCTGGACCACCAGCTCGAAGGTGGCGTTCTCCAGCACGAAGCCGCCCTCCGGCGGGGTGAGGAAGGTCACGACGGGGGGCTGGTTCTGGAACACCGAGAAGCTGCCCTCCACCCGGTCGGAGCCCCCCTCGAGCTCGCCCACCACCACGATCTCGTGCTCGCCCGCGGCGAGCCCTTCGAGCGAGAGGGTGGCCTCGCCGCGGGCCTCATCGCGCGAGGGGGTTCCGGAAAGCTCCACACCATCGAGCTCGAAGCGGAGCTCCAGCTCGCCGATGGCATCCGCTGGCGTCACGCCCACCGTGATGGGCGCCGACTCGCCCACGGCGAACCGGGCGCCCTTCTCGGGCGAGACGAGCCGGAGAGCAGGGGACGACTGGCAGGCGAGGAGCGCGAGGGCGAGCATTCCGCAGTCTACCCCTACTCCACCCGCAGCACCGCCATCATCCCCCCCTCGGCGTGCGGCAGGAGGTGGCAGTGCGCCATCCAGTCGCCGGGGTTGTCGGCGTGCACGAGCAGGCGGACCGACTCGCGGATGCCCACGTTCACGGTGTCCTCGACCTCCCGCGCCGCCGGCGCCTCGCCGTTCTGGGAGAGCACCTCGAAGGCGTGGCCGTGCAGGTGGAAGGGGTGCTCGGTGGAGGAGAGGTTGCGAACCTCCACGACCGAGCTGCGGCCGAGCGCGAGCGTCTGCACGGTCACGTCGGGGTACACCTCGCCGTTGATGAGCCAGGCATCGCCGCCGCCGCCGCTGAAGACGTAGATCGCATCGGTGGTGCCGGGATCCGGGGCCACGGCGCCGCCCGCGAAGGGCCAGTCGGCCGCCTCGGGCGCCGGCTGCTCGGCGGGGAGCACCACCTGGAGGAGCGGGAGGGCCGCCCCGGGTACGGCGCCCCCCGACGCCGTGTGGAGCGCGGTCTCCACGGTGAGGCTGGCGGTGGGCAGGAGCTCGAACTCCGCGCGGTCGCCGGGCGCGAGCAGCACGCTCTCGGGCGCAGCGAGCGCAGCGAGGCGGCCCTGGTCGCCGGCGATCTGGCGGAGCCCGGGCCAGGCAAGGTCGAGGTAGGAGAGGTTGGCCACGTTGAGCATGCGGAGGCGCACCCGCTCTCCGGCCGCCAGCTCGAGGCGGGGCTCCACGACGCCGTTGGCCGTCCACACCACGCTGGACGGGTCGGGGGCCGTGTGCGTGTCGGCCTCCGGGTCCTCCCCCCAGGCATCCCAAACCACCACGAGGTCCTGCTCCACCGCGGGCTCGGCCGGGTCTTCCACGAGGAGCACGCCGTACAGGCCGAGGTCGACCTGGTGGTCGGAGTCGAGGTGGGGGTGGTACCAGAAGGTGCCGGCCTCGGTGACGGTGAACTCGAAGCGGAAGCCGAGCCCCGGCTGGATGGGGTCCTGGAGCCAGGTGACCCCATCCATCGCGGCCGGAACGGCGAGGCCGTGCCAGTGCACGGTGGTGGGGGCGTCGAGGTGGTTGGTGAAGTCGACGACCACGGTGTCGCCCACCTGCGCGCGGATGAGCGGGCCGGGCACCTGTCCGTTGTAGGCGAACCCCTCCACGGTGCGGCCGTTCACCTCGAAGCTGAGGGGTGAGGCTTCGAGCGCCACATGCACGACAGACTCGTCGGGGTCGAGGTCCTCTGCGGGTGCAGGCTGGGGGAGGAGCGGGGCAGCGGAGTCGCCCGTGTCCGCCGGCGGCGCGGTGTCGGCTTCTCCCGGCCCGGCCGTGTCGACGGGCTCCACGCAGGCGAGGGCGAGCAGGATCATCGTGTGGCCTCCGCCATCACCGACTCGGTGAGCGGCCAGCCGCGCTCGTTCGCCAACGCGAGCGGCCACGCCCGGTGCACCAGCACGGCCCGCACCTCCGGATCGGCACAGGGGGCGGCGAAGGTGTGCGTGCTGGTCCACGCGGCTTGAGGGAGCAGGCGGTTGTCGCTCGCCACGTCGACCGCCTGGAAGTGCGGCACCATGCGCGCGCCGTCGGCGCCGACGAGCACGCGCGCGAACGCAAAACCGGGCGCGCCGGCCACCGCGCGCGCCTCATCCCCGTCGGCCGGGAGCTCCGCCGCCGAGCCCCGGTAGGCGACATCCCCGGTCGGGAGCGCGCGGTCGAAGGTCACGCGGTCGCCCGCCACCGACACGATGGTGGCGAAGCCGGCGACCTCCTCCTCCGGCATGCCCTTCGCCTCGGCATCGAAGGTCCCATCCCCGAAGGGGCCATGGCCCGCATAGTCGAGCCACCGCCCCGTGCTGCGCACCACGCGCACCACCTCGCCCACCCGCGCTCCCGGCCAGATCGACCAGTCCTCGCCGGCCTCGTGGCGATCGAGCCAGCCGCCGAAGTCGGGGATCGCCGAGCCGCCGGTGGCCTCCAGCGCGACCCCCTCGCACAGCGCCTCCACCCGCAGCACCACCGAACGCAAGGGCTCGCCGGTGGGGATGGCGTGCCCCGGGCCGACGTTCTTCACGGTGGCCCGGGCGGTGAGGATGCCGTCGGCCACCGACGTGTCGAGCGTCAACGACGCCGCGAGCTCCAGCATGCGCGACGCCCGCTGCCGCGGCCCCCACCAGGCATGCTCCCGCACCTCGCCCGCCGCCCGCTCCCACCCGGCCGCAACCCCGGGCTCGATATCGGTGAAGACGTTGCCGAGGTCCGCCGAGTTGCCCACGTCGGCGCGCGGCGGCATGTGGCAGCTCTGGCACGGGGCCGCCGGGTTCATCGGCCCGACCTCCCACTCCGAGAACGTGGTGTGGATGGGCAGGAGACCGTCGGGCCAGCGGGAGAGGTCGGCCTCCGCACCCGGTACGAGGACTGGCTGGGCGGACTCGTGGCAGCCCCCGCAAAGCTCGGCGGAGTGGAACAAGTCGCGCTGCACGGCCCCCATTCGCAGGTTGGGGACGTCGGCGTAGGGACCGAAGGTGATCGGCTGCCAGTCGCCCATGCCCGGCGAAGTGGCGCGCTCGGACGACCGCACGATGTGCAGCCGCCCGCCCACACCGGGCGGCGCGCTCATGTCCACGGACTCCACGTGGTGGCAGACGTCGCAATGCACGCCGGCCTCGTAGGCAACGCCGGTGGCATCGAGCAGATCGTGCCCGCCGAGCGCGCCGTCGATGCCGGGAGCATGGCAGTCGGCGCAGCCGCCGCTGCCGCCCGTGCCGCCGAGGACATCCTCCCCGAAGCGGCAGCCCTCTCCCCATTCGCCGGTGCCGGGCGAGCGCGTGGGCTCCCAGCGCCCGCCCGCCATCGCGCAGGCGTCGGCGGTGGTGAACGCGCTGGCGGCCCCGCCGTACACGTCCTGGACGACGGTGTTCGAGGCCGCGCTCCGGTGCGGCGAGGCGTACCAGGAGGCATGGATCGTGACGTGGCAGTGGCTGCACTGCTCGCTCGTGCTCTGCGAAACGTCGGCGCCGCCGGGGTCGGCGAAGGGGGCGTCGGGGTTGTCGGCGGGGTCGAAGCGCGTGAGCGCAATCTCCTGGTAGGGCCCTTCGTCTGCGGGTGCCCACCAGATGCGCGCTTCGGGGTGCGAAGCCACCACGGCGAGGTCGCCAGGGATGCGGGCGTCGATCTCCACGGTGGCGAGGCCTTCGGCGTCGGTGGCCCACGTTTCCACCCCGCCGCCCTGCATCACCCGCGCACCGGCCACGGGCGCGCCATCGAGGGTCACGCGAACCTGCACCGACCAGCGTTCGGGCGCGGCGGAGTCGGCGGTGTCGGCGAGATCGGTGTCGCGTGGCTCGGGCGACGTGTCGGGCGAGGCGGTGTCGCACGCGGCGAGGCCGAGCGCGAGGAGCGCGGGTGTGCGAGCTCGGCGGAGGAGGCCCATCGTGGCACCGTATCCGGCGCTCGGGGGCGCCTACGGGAACTTCACGCCTTCCCGCTCGATGCTGTCCTGCGGCGCGGCCACCCTACATCCCGAACAGCCACGCCCCGCCGGCGCCGGCAGACTCGTCGGGCGCGCCGAGGAGCAGGGTCTCCGTGCCGAAGCCCAGCACATCGCCCACGGGCAGGAGCATGGTGTAGACGTAGCTCGAAGGGGAGGCGGTGGGATTCAAGAGCGCGGCGTCGGCGTCGGTCTCGGCCACGTAGCTGCCGCTGAGCGGCCCGTAGAACACGTAGGCGGCGCCGTTGGCGTCGTCGAAGGTGCCCAGCAGCAGGTCGTGAACGCCGTCGCCGTTGAGGTCGGCGGTCTCCATCGACTGCGGGAAGCTGCTGCTCGAGCTCGAGGTGATCGAGGCCGCGGCCACGGCGGTGACGTCGCCCGAGGTGAGCGGGTCCGTGAGGACGTAGACCGCCTCGGGCGAGCTGGAGAGGGCGGCGTGAAGCAGGTCGTCGAGGCCGTCGCCGTCGAGGTCGCCCACCATTTCGGTGGCGAGGTTGGCCCCGGGGACCCCGTGGACCGCGGCGGCATCGTAGATGTAGTGGCCGCCCAGGAACAGGGTGTCGTGCACGTAGAAGGCGCCCGCCACGTCGAGCGCCACCTCGTCGGCGCCATCGCCATTGAAGTCGGCGCCGCTCGCAACCCCGCCGAAGCTCCCGGCGATCGTGGCGATGTAAGGGCCCGTGCCCAACCACACGTTGCTGTAGGTGAACGCGCCGTCGGCGGGTTCGTAGGCGTAGAGCATGGAGGTGTCGAGGATGGTGAGCACCTCGGGGATGCCATTGCCATCGATGTCGCCCACGTCGGCATCGGGCTGGGAGTGGCCCGACTGCGGGGAGAAGCGGGGATAGAACAGGTCCCCGGGATCGACCGGACCGAACGCCACGCAGATGTTGTTGTCGTAGTAGCTGCTGTAGGTGCCTTCGCAGGGGTACATCGCCAGGTCGTCCTGACCATCACCGTTGAAGTCCTGATCGGCCCAGAGCCCGCGTGTCCAGTAGGTATCGACCGCCCCGGCGTCGGTGTAGGTGGCAGCGGCCGCGGCCGTGCTCGTTGACGTGACGGGGCCGGCGAACAAGTGCAGCTCGTCGGAGGAGTTGGCCAGCACCACGAGGTCGTCCTGGCCATCCCCCGTGAGGTCGCCCGCGGCGGCGGTCCATCCGAACGCTTCGGAGGCGGTGGAGTTGGTGATGACCGCGTCGGCGTCGGCCGTGGTGTAGGTGCCGAGGAAGCAGGCGGCGGCGAGCCCATCGCAGTCCTCATCGACGCCATCTCCGCAGACCTCGAGCTCGCCGGGGTTCGCGTCGGCGTTGCCGTCATCGCAGTCGGAGCCGTCCGTCACCCGGCCGGCGGGGAGGCAGCCGTGGGTGAGGGTGGCGACATCGCCGTAGGTGTCGCCATCGAGGTCGTCGTAATGGTCCACGGCGTCGGCGGCCGTGCTCTCATCCGTGGCGCCGTCGCAGTTCTCGTCCGAGCCCCCGCACACCTCGGGGTCGACCGGGCTCACCGCGCTGGAGCTGTCGTCACAGTCGGTGTTGTCCAGCACGTAGCCGCTGGGCTGGGTGCACGCGGCCTGGCTCGTGGCCGGCTCGCCGAACGTGTCCCCGTCGGCGTCGGCGTACCAGACGGTGGCATCGGCGGCGGTGGGCTCGTCCACGCTGCCATCGCAGTTCTCATCGGCTCCGCCGCAAGTCTCGGCAGCCCCGGGGTTGGTGGCCAAGGCGCTGTCGTTGCAGTCCCCGGCGGTGGCCGCGTAGCCGGAGGGCAGGGAGCAGGCGAGGACCGTGCTGGTGTCCACCCCGTACCCATCGCTGTCGGTGTCGAGGAAGTAGGTGCCGCGATCGACGGCGCCGAAGTCCACGTTGTCGTCGCAGTCGTCGTCGACCTCGTTGCAGAGCTCCTCGGCGTCCGGGTGCACGTCGGGATCGAGGTCGTCGCAGTCGTTGTCGTCATCCACGAGGCCGGCGCCCGGCTCGCACGCGTAGCCGGGGCTCTCGACGTCGCCAAATCCGTCGCCATCGACGTCGGCGTAAAAGGTCTCCGGGTCGACGGCGCCGGCGCTGGGGTCACCGTCGCAGTCACGATCCACCGGACCGCAGTCCTCCGCGGCGCCCGGGAACACCTGCTCGTCCGCATCGTCGCAGTCCTGGGGGTCGGTCGCGGCGCTGGTGCCGGCAGGCTGATCGCACGCGGCCAGCGTGCCGCTCGCTTCAGCGCCATGGCCGTCGCCATCCTCATCGCGCACCCACACCGGGGGGTCTTCCGGGTTGTCGTCGGGCACGCCGTTGCAATTGTCGTCGACGTTGTTGCACTGCTCGGGCGCGTCGGGGTTCACGCTCATCGTCGTGTCGTCACAATCGCCCGGTTCGGCGGTTTAGCCCACGGGCTGCGTGCACGCCGAGACCGCCGCCTCGGTGAGACCGAAGCCATCGCCGTCCCCATCGTAGTACCAGTCCGACGCGCAGTTCGTGTCGGCAGAATCGCCGCTCTCGTGGACGGAGCCGGTGTCGCCCACGCCGGTGTCGGCGGACGAGGTGTCGCGGGCGGCATCCTGGCAGGCAAGGGTCAGGAGGAGGAGCATCATCGACGCAGGTTAACCGAGGATGGGAAGCCAGAAGGTACCTGGGCGGCCAAACACACATCCGGTCCGGTGGTGCGAAACCGGCTAAGTTTGGCGCGCGATGAATCTTCAGGTCGGCGACATCATCGAGCGGTACCAGGTGGAGTCGCTCCTCGGTCGCGGCGCCATGGCCGAGGTGTACAAGGTCCGTCATCGCACGTTGAAGACGGCGCACGCGCTCAAGGTCCTCGATGCTCGCGAGCGCGCGCATCCGCGAACGCCTCATCGGCGAGGGGCAGGTGCAGGCCCAGATGCGCCATCCGAACGTGCTGGCGGTGACCGACGTCCTCGACGTTAATGGCGCCCCGGGGCTGCTGATGGAGTTCGTCGACGGCCCCTCGCTCGATGCGTTCATCGAACGGACGCCACCGGATCAGGCGCAGGCGTTGCACCTGTTCCGCGGCGTGCTCGCCGGCGTGGCCGAAGCGCACGCCGCGGGCCTCGTTCACCGCGACCTGAAGCCGGCCAACGTGCTGGTGGCCACCACCCTGCGCGGGCTCGTGCCGAAGGTGGCGGACTTCGGGCTGGCGAAGCTCTTGATGGAGGAGGAGGGGGCCGGCGCCCACCGCACGCGCTCGGGTTCCGCCATGGGCACGCCCGCTTACATGGCCCCCGAGCAGATCCGCAGCGCGCGGCACGTGGACCACCGCGCCGACCTCTTCTCCCTCGGCTGCATCCTGTACGAGTTGATGAGCGGCCGCCGGCCGTTCGATGGCGACGACCTCCTCGGGGTATTCAACGCCGTGGCCGCGGGGCGCTACGAGCCCCTGACCCACCTGCCCGCCGCAGTCCAGCTCGCCATCCAGGGTGCGCTCGAGGTGGACAGGGAGCGCCGGATTCCGAGCTGCGCCGTGATGCAGGAAGTGCTCGACGGCCACCGGACCACCTGGCACTCAGGCGAGCTTGCCGATTCGATATCCGCTGATGTGGCCGTGGTCACCGCGTCGCGCGCCGCCGCCCGACCGGGGGCCGTGAGCTCGGGCACCTGGTCCGACGAAGAGGCGGAAGGGCCGCCGGAGCCGCACGAGTCGCCGGCAGCCGCGTTGGGTCTGGAGGTGGCGGCAGCTCCCCGTGCGGCCGCGCTGCCCACGCTCACCCCGGCTCCGAACGCCACCCGCCCGCCCGTCGACTCCATGATGTCCATCGGGGACGGCCCGGTGGCGTCGCCCACCCTCGTGGAAGCCGAGATCGCCTCCCCGCCGCGCCGGCCCGAGGCGCGCGCCGCCAGTTGGCGCCGGTTGGCCTTCGGTCTCGGCGTGGTCGCCGCGGTCAGCTCGGCAGCGGCCGCGTTCTGGCCCGAGCCCCCGCCGGAGGTGCCGCCAGCGGAGCCGGTCATCACGCCAGAGCGCGAGAGCCCGGCGCCATCGGGGGCGACTCCGACTGCGGATGCGATCCCGTCCGCAGTTCCCACGCCAGCGCCGGGCGCGCAGGGCACCGCTGCTCCGGTCGTGCCCACCCCCGACCGCGCGGTCCAGGTCCAGAAGAAACCTCCAGGCTCGCCCCCTCCCCCGCGCCCGGAAGTCACCGCGCCCGTGGGCGCGACCGCCCCGTTGGTGGTGACGTGTGCGGGCGCTGCGGTGAGCATCGATGGCAAAGCCGAGCCGAAGCGTGGCATGGCCCGCCGCGAGGTGTCGTTGGGACGACACTCGGTCACCTGCGCCGGGAGCGCGGGTGAAATCACGCGCTCCGTGGAGGTGCGTGAGGGAGAAGGCGGGTACTTCTGCTGGGACTTCGACCTGGGATCCACATGCAACTGATGTTCGCCGCCGCCGCCCTCGCCGCCACCCCGGTCATCCACGTGGGCGACCCGACCCGCGCCGTGCAGACCGCGAGCGTCGCCGCGGGCTTGCCCCTGTGGGAGCTTCGGCCGGTGGGCGTGTCGGAGCTGTTTCCGGGGGAGGGAGCCCTGCTCGTCGGGGCCGGCCAGCCCGCCCCCTGTGCGGGACCTCCCGTGACCAACGCCCGCCTCCGTGAGGTCGCCGGGTTGGCGGAGAAGTTGCTGCTGCGCCAGTCATGGAGCGAGGTCCGGGCGAGAGCGGCCGAGGCGAACGCCCAGGTGGCGTGCCTCGCGGAGGGCGCCGAACCTTCGCAGCTGGCGCGCCTCGCGTTCCTCGAGGGCTACGCCGCGGCGGAGATGGGCGACAGCACGGCGGCCAGCGCTGCGTTCGCGCGCGCGCTGGCCTGGGATCCCGGCATGCGGTGGGACGACAAGTTCGCCGGCGCGGGCCGTGCGGCCTTCGATGCCCTCGCGGCCGGCGGCGGCCCCCGCGGCACCCTGCACTTCGGTCCGGCCTCGCAAACGCTCGGCACCGTCTGGGCGATCGACGGCCGGGTGATCTCGCCCGCAGGCTCGGTCCAGCTCCCCGAGGGGGTCCACCTCGTGCAGACCCTTCAGCCCACCGTGAACACCTGGATCGTGCAGATCCGCGCCAGGAACCCGGTGGCGCTGGTGAGCGCGCCGGCCGCGCGGGACCAGGCGCTCACCCTGGCGAGCGACGAAGCCCAACGCGGCGTGCTCGAGGCCGCGATCGAACGCAGCCTCGGCGCGGATGCCAAGGTCGTCGTGCTCGCCGGCGAGATCGTCTGGCGCGTGGGGGACACCTGGGAGCCCTTGCGGGTCCCGGTGGCG
This sequence comes from uncultured Pseudomonadota bacterium, assembly GCA_903885375.1. Taxonomy (GTDB): domain Bacteria; phylum Myxococcota_A; class UBA796; order UBA796; family SXON01; genus SXON01. The sequence continues at coordinate 83,297 of CAISIK010000192.1, read as the reverse complement.
CCCCCGGCGCCGAAACCACCCAGCGCGGACCGCGCCCGGCTGTCGGGTGCGCTGGTCGGAGGGGGCGCCGCGCTCACGGTCCTCGGTGGGCTCGGTGTCGTCGGGGGTTTCGTGACCAGCGGCGAAGCGAACAAGGCGGAGGCCGACGAGCCCGACGGCACCTACGAGTGGCGCAACCGGCTGTACAAGGATTCGCTCAGCGTGGCGGGCGTGGGCGCTTCGGCAGCCGCGCTCGGCCTCGGCGCCCTGGTGGTGGGGGTGATTGTCGGCAAGGACCCGGCACCCGTGCAGGTCGGTCTGGTGCCCATGGTCGATGGCGGCGCGCTGCTGGTCTCCGACCGCTGGTGAACGGGGGGGGGGCGGCCCAGCACGCCCCAGCCCTTCTGGCGCCGCGGCTGCGGTACGATGCCTGCATGGACATCGGCACCGCGTTCGCGCTGATCATGTTGCTGGTGGGCGTCTGGTGGGTTGGTGCGGCCCTGCTTGCGTTCAAACCTGCCAAGTCGCCCGAGGAGGAGGAGCGACGGCGGACAATCGGCGGCGCGCTGAACACGATCACCCGGGTGCAGGGGCTCGGGCCCCTGGCGGGCTCGAACGCCGACCTCGGCCCCCCGCCTCCCGACCCGGTCGATGACGACACCCACACCTTCCGCATGGAGGCCCCGCCGCGCCCGCCGGAAGGGTGAACGCCGGCTGGACGGTCCCCGCCCCTACAGGAAAGTCACGCCCGCCAGCTCGATGCTGTACTGCGTGAGCGGCTCCGTGACCGTGGCGGGGTCCTTCCCCGCATCCTCGGCGAAGTGCTTGGCGTCGGCCAACGAGAGGGTTTCCTGCGCGAACACGCCCGACACCACGGCCGTCTTGCCCTCGGCATCGAAGGGCAGGAAGATCTCGTACTCCTTGTCCTTGCACATGACCGTGACGTCGGGGTTGGCGGTGCCCAGCCGGTGCCAGCATCCCTTCTTCTGGCACACGGTGGTGACCGTGGCCTTCACCACCACCGGCTTGCCCTCGTACTGCGCCGCGTTCGCCAGGACCTCGTCGATGCCGATGGCCGCGGCGACGTCGGGCGCGGGGCCGAGGTTCACGTTGGGGTTGACCGCGGCGCCAGCGGGCGCCGGCTCGGCCGCGGGCGCGGCGGCCGGGGGGGCAGGCGCGGGGGCCTCGGGGGTGGCGCACGCGAAGATCAGGCTGAAGAACATGGACGGCTCCAGGAGGACGCCGCGCTAACCCGAAACGGGGGAGGACGCTCGCCGCGTCCTCCCCCTACCGGCGCCTACCCTCCGGCCTCCAAGCTTCGCTTTCCGGCCTGCGGCGCCGGGCGGGTTGAGTAACCCGCCCAGCGAGCGCCTCTCCCCCACCCGGGCGTTTCCCAGGCCGCCCGGAGGTTTCATGGCTCGGGGAGCCGGCGGCACGGCGGCATGGGAAACCAACCCACGGTCGGTGGGGCTGCCGGGCGCACGGGGCCACCCTCACGACCGCGCCGCGGTGCGCCGGAGCCCACGTTCGACGAGTTACCGGGCCCGGCGCACCGCCCGGACGCCCATGACCCCGATCACCCGCGCCGAAGCCAGCCAGTTCACCGAAACGAGCCTCCACGCCGACGTGATGGCCTTCGTGGCGACCCTCCGCGACCGGAACGACCCGCGCCTCCGTGTGGGCTCGATCGGCACGAGCGCCGAGGGGCGCGACATTCCGCTCCTCGTGCTCTCCAGCGAGGGTTTTGCCACCCCCGAGGCAGCCCACGCCTCCGGCCGGCCGGTGGTGCTCCTCCAGTGCGGCATCCACCCCGGCGAGGTCGAGGGCAAGGAAGCCGGGCTCGCGCTGGCCCGTGAGCTGCTCGGCGGCCCCCGCGGTGCGCTGCTGGAGCGGCTCACGGTGGTGCTCCTGCCGCTCTTCAACCCCGATGGCAACGACCGCATCGACCCCGGCAACCGGGCGCTGCACCTCCCGAAGCTCTTCGGGCAGCTCGGCCCCGACTCGGGCGTGGGCACGCGCACCAACGCGGCCAGGATCAACCTCAACCGCGACTACCTGCGCGCCGACTCCGCCGAGATGCGGCTCTGGCACCCGCACGTGTGGCAAGCGTGGCGCCCCCACCTCACCCTCGACAACCACGCCACCAACGGCTCGGTGCACCGCATGGCCATGACGGTGGATGTGCCGCACGTGCCCGAGAGCGGCCAGCGCGCGCCGATCGAGTGTGTGCGGGAGGAGCTCGTGCCCTGGGTCATCGAGGCCGTGCGGCGGAGCGAGGGGCTCGACTCCGGCTGGTACGGCAACTTCGTGGAGGATGAGCGCTGCCTCGACGCCGAGCGCGACGTGGACCCCGGCAGCACCGTGGGCGAGGGCTGGATGACCTACCCGCACCACCCCCGCTTCGGCGCCAACTACCGCGGGCTCTGCGGACGCATGGACCTGCTGCTCGAAGCCTACGCCTACATCCCCTTCGCCGACCGGGTGCGGGTGGCCGGCGCCTGGATGCGGCACGCGCTGGCATGGGTCGCCGAGCGGCCCGAGCAGGTTCGCGACCTCGTGATCGCGGCCGAGTCGCCGCCGGAGCAGGTCGCCGTCCGCTACCGCCTCGACACCCGCAAGGAGGCGGTAGAAATCCGCACACGCTCGCCGCGGACGTTGGAGGGGTCGCCCACCACGGTGCGCCTCCCCCACCTCGCGCGCTTCATGTCCACGCTCACGGTGCAGCGCCCGCGCGCCTACCTGATGCCGGCAGAGTCCGCCGCCCGACTCGCCATCCACGGCCTCCGTGCCGAGGCCGCGAGCGGGAGGGTGGAGGTCTCCACGGCGCGCGTGGAGGGCTACGGCGAGCTCGCCGGGCGCCACATCCTCGAGGCCGCGGGCACCGGCGATGTCCGGGTGTCGTGGCACACCGGCGCACGGGAAGTTCCTCCCGGGTGGGTCCGCGTGCGCACCGACGGGCCCCACGGCGCGGTGGCCGTGTACCTCTGCGAGCCCGAGAGCGACGACGGCCCCATCGAGAACGGCATCGTGGCAGCGCCGGAAGTAGGCGGGGAGTTGCCGATCTGGCGGGAGGGTTGAGCGGGAGGGGGGCAGGAAGGAAGCCGCGCCGCGACCCACCTCGGGGGTGCCGCGTTCCGGCGCGCGGCTCGGCGCCGGCCGGGTTCTCCCGCCGCGGCGCGTTAAGCTGCCGACGTGCGGTGCCTCGCCCTCCTGCTCAGCGGCTGCCTGTTCGCGCCCGAAGTGTATCAAGCCCGGCTCGACGAACTCGACGACGACGACGCTGATGGCTGGTCCAGCGACGCCGGCGACTGCGATGACACGGACCCCGACCGGTTCCCCGGCGCCGACGAGCGGTGTGATGAGGCCGACAACGACTGTGACGGCGATGTGGACGAGGGCATCACCGACGTGACCGGCTACGCCGACGCCGACGGCGACGGCTTTGGCGACCTCCTGACGCCGCTGGCCGGCTGCACCCCAAGCGGTGTGGCCGACAGCTCCGATTGCGACGACACCGACGCGAGCGTGTTTCCGGGCGCCGACGAGACCTGCGACGGGCGCGACGAGGACTGCGACCGGGCCCTCGACAACGACTCGGTGGATGCCACCGCTGGCTTTCAGGATGCCGACGGCGACGGGTTCGGCGATCCCGCCGCCCCGGCCATTCGCTGCGACACCGCGGGCCTCGTGGCCAACGACGACGACTGCGACGACACGCGCGACTGGGTCTTCCCCGGCGCCCCCGAACGCATCGACGGCGTGACGAACGACTGTGAGAGCGGGGGGGCCGCGGATCAGGTGACGCTCGCTTCGGTGAGCGCCGTGCGGACGGGGCCGTCGGGCTTCGGACAGACCGTGAGCGTCCGCAGTCCGTTCGACCGTGTGGCGATCGGCGCGGCCGACCATGCCTACCTCTTCGCCGACCCCTTCCTCGCGGGCGACCAGCAGGGAGCGACCCTCAGCCTGAGCGGTGTGACCGGCGCGCCACTGCTGGCCGACGATCTCGATGGTGACGGTGCAGACGAGGTGGTGGTGCCCGTGGAGGGCGGCTTTGCACTCGTGGACGTCGACAGCACCGGAACCCTGGCGCCCGGCCCCACCCGGGCGGGTGCCATCGCGCCGCTCGCCGCCAGCGAGGCGTGGCTGATCTGCTCCACCAACGACGGCGCCAACGGGTGGCGCGCGCCCTTGCCTGGAAACGCCAGCTGGAGCCTGTCCGGGGGGTCTCCGGCTTCGGCCGCCGCCCTCCTTGACGCCGACGGCGATGGTGCCGACGAGGTGTGGCTGGGCTTCGCGGACACCGGCGTCGTACTGGGCTGGAACCTCTCGGGAGGCGCCCACACCGCTGCGAACGCCGACTTCAGCGTGCGCGCCTCCCAGCCGGACGGTGGCTTCGGCAACACCCTGGCCGCGGTGTCCGACTCGGACGGCGACGGCACGGCTGAGCTGCTGGTCGGGGCGCCGGGATGGGCGGGGACGGGCGCCCGCGATGGGGCCGTCTTTCAGTTCCTGTCCTTCGCAGGATCGCAAACGGAGGCCGAGGCGAGCGGGAGCGTATCGGGCAAGGGCGCGCCGAGTCTCGCGGGCAGCGCCCTCGCCGTCGTGCCACAGCTCCGCGATGGCTCGGCCGCCGTGTGGGTGGGGCAGCCCGCCGAGCCCGACTACGAGGGGCGGGTGGCGCTCTTCGCGCTGCCCCTGGTCGGCGCGGTGGCCTACCGCGACAACCTCGCGGAGTTCGTCGGGCCGTCCGCATCCGACGCCGGTGCGGCCCTCGCGTGGTGGGCACCCGAGGGGAGCGAAGCCGGCCTGCTCATCGGCGATCCGGCCAACGCGGCGGTCTACACCTTCGCCGCCCGCCTCGACTGACCCCGCCTCACCCCTCGACGCGCGCCTTGAGCGCCTGGGCCTCCTGCTCCAGGTAGGAGCGGATGACCCGGCCGGCCACGAGGCCGCCGAGCCACGCCATCGCCCCCGACATCTCGATGCGGAGCGTGAGGCGGGTGCCCCCCTCGGCCGGCTCGACGAGGTGGTGCGCGAGCGTCTTCACGCCCGGCGCCGTGCTTGCCCAGCTGAAGCTCCGGCCGTCGTCGAGGGACGCGACCTTCCACACCGCGGGCTCGATCTTCGGCTGGACGAGCCGGTACTCCGCCCCCAGGATCAGGCCGGCGTTGCCGAGCGCCTTGACCTCCGTGACCGTAGGCGCCCACTCGGGCCATCGGTCCACATCGGCGAGGACCGCCCACGCGCGTTCGGGTGGGGCGGCGATGGACGTGACGACCTCGAAGCTGGCCATGACGCCCTCCTATTCGAAAGTCACTCGGCGGTCCGCAACCGCGCCGTGCCGCCGCACAGCGCCGCCGCCATCGCCTGGACGTCGGCCTCCGCGATCGGGTTGCGGGCCTGTTCGCCCCAGCGCGTGGAGGGCGCGTCCAGCAGGATTTCCACCGCCGCATCCCACTTCACGGCGAGGTCGGGGAGCCGCAGGGTGACCCCGCGCGGCTTCGGGCCCTCGCAGGCCACGAACAGATCGCCCCACAGGGGCGAGTCGAGCCCGAGCACCAGCGGGAACTCGTCGTACTCGGGAATGCCGATGCCATCGAGGGCCGGCATCCCCGCCGTGATGTTGTCGCACCCTTCAGAGAGCGGGAACCGGGTGGACCAGGTGCACGCCTGCACCGACAGCGCCGGCGACGCCTCGCCCTTGAACACGATGAGCGTGGCCGGCCGCCGGAAGTCCGGCAGCGGCAGCGGGAGACAGCCTCCGAGGAGCAGCGTGAGCATGCGGCCGCATAACGCCCGCGGCCAGCACGCTCAGCCAGGCGCGGCGATGCGCCAGAGCTCGAGCGGTTCGCGCTTCCCCTTGAGGAGGACCGGCCCCAGCGACTCGCTCTCCACACGTAGCGAGGCGAGTCCGGCACGAGTGGCCGCGGAGTAGACGATCTCGTTCGGCCCGGCGAGGTTGCACACCCGGCTGGCCACGTTGGTGGCATCGCCGATGGTGGCGTACTGCACGTAGCGGTCGGTGCCGAGGTTGCCTGCCGCCACGCGACCGCTGTGCAGCCCGATGTGGATGGCGAGCGGGCCGGGGAGCACGATGCCGGCCTCGGCGAGCCGTTCATTGAGCCGGGGCATGGCCTCACGCATGGCCAGCGCGCAGCGGAGGGCCTGCTCGGCGTCATCTTCGCGGCTGTAGGGCGCGCCCCAGACGGCGAGGAGCGCATCGCCGATGTACTTCTCGAGGGTGCCCTCGTGCCGGAAGACGAGGTCGGCCATCGTGGGGAGGAAGACCTTCAAGAGCGCCATCACGGCGTGCGGGGCGAGCTCCGACGAGATCGAGGTGTACCCCACCAGATCGCAGAAGACCGCGGTGACCTCGCACTCGGTCGTCTCGATGGGGCCGACCTCCACCACGCGACGCAGCGTGGCGGGCGGGAAGAACCGTTCGAGCGTGGCGCGTACGCCCTCTTCGTGGCGCGCGGTCTCGACCAGCCGGGCGTTCTCCAGCGCCATCGCGGCCTGGTTGGCGAAGGCGCACAGCAGCCGGAGGTCGGCATCGGTGTACCGCTCGGGGGCCGCGAGATGGTCGACATAGAGGACACCGAGGGCGCCAGACCGCCCCACGAGCGGCGCGGCCATCACGGAGCGGATGCCGCTCACCCGCACGGAGGCAGCGCCGAGGAGCCGATCATCGCCCAGCGTTTCGGGGAAGAGCGCGCCGACACCGGCTTCGGCCACCTGGTTCACGATGCTGCGGCTGTAGGGCGGCCCCCCATCGGGGCTCACCGCGCACTGGTTCTGCGCCGCAACGGTGAGCTCGTGGCCGGACCGGAGCACGAGGACACACCGATCGAGGTCGAACACCGCGCCGGTGAGCTCCACCACTCGGGCACACAACGCATCGACATCGATCGGCGGGGCGAGGAGACCGGCCACGGTGAGCAGTATCTCGAGACGATCGGGCTCCGCGTACTGCTTGTTCGACCGCCAGCTCTGGGCCAGGCCGATGATGTCCCGGGGACTGGCGCCCACCGGGTGGGTGAAGCTCGCGTACTCCCCTGAGGGCGCGCCCACGAGCTTCATTTCGATCACGCCGCACTGGAAGGTCTCGCCCACTTCGATGCGCGCGCGCCGCACGCGTACGCCGTTGACCCAGGTGCCCTGCCGGCTGTCGAGGTCCTCCACCCAGGCCGAAACACCCTCTGCCGTGACCCTCGCGTGCACGCGCGACATCGTTCCTTGCGGCGTTACGATGTCGTTTTCAACGTCTCGGCCGATTGAGAGCGGTTTTTCCCCAAGAACGTAGCTGCGTCCATCTGTCCGGCCGGGGTTGACCTGAACGTACAACATGGTGCACCCTAACACGCCAATCCCTTCCCCCCGCCGGCCCTCGGCCGAGAGGCATCATGCAGTTGCAGTTCGGACCCTTCGTGACGAGCACCACGTTGGGCGAAGGCGGGATGGCGATCGTGTACCGGGCCACCCATCGCGACAACGGTGCGTCGGTGGCGGTGAAGACCTCCCGCCCCGGCCTGCGGGCGGATGATGGCGATCCGCGCGGAAGCGCGCGCGCTCGCGCGGGTGCGGGACCCCGGTGTCGTGCGGGTCATCGCCCAGGGGTCTGACCGGGGCGAGCCCTGGTACGCCATGGAGCTCTTCGAAACCGGAACGCTCCACGCTCGCCTCGCGGGGTACTGGGCCGGGGGTCGGGCCGAAACCTCCACGGCCGACACCTTCGCGTTCGATGGCGCCGACGCGGAAGCTCCGCCCTCCACCAACCCCCCGTCGGTGCTCGGCGCCCCGACGGTGCGCGGCCGGGCGGCCAATGGCCATCTCCAGGAGGTGCTCGACCTCTTCCACGGCCTCTGCCGCTCGCTCGCCGCGCTCCACGCCTACGGCATCGTCCACCGCGACCTGAAGCCGGCGAACGTCTTCGTCCGCGCGGATGACACGCCGGTGATCGCCGACCTCGGCCTCGTCTCCCGGAACCGCGGCGCCTTCGGGCGCGAGGCCTTCGAGGTGACGGGCGTGGTGGCCGGTTGCGCCGTCGATGGCCTCGCGCAGGAACCTGGAGGAGAACATCGCCTTCGAGACGGCCTGCGAGAGGGGCACCCGGTCCGCCACGAGCTGCTCCAGCCCGCGCGCCCCCCATCCGCCCGCCGCGGTGCCGGCGGCGGAGGCGAAGTACGCTCCGGCCACGGAGCCGAAGCTGGCGCCGGTGACGACGTCGATCGGGATCCCCCGCGCGAGCAGCTCCCTGAGGAAGGGAACGTGCGCGAAGCCCCAGGCGCCGCCGCCCCCGAGCGCCACGCCCACCCGGCGGCGCGTGATGGCCCGCACCCAGCGCTTCAAGTCCGCGCGCGCGTCGGCGTCGAGGCCTTCGAGCGTGGCGCCCGCGAGCGACCCGGGGCGAAAGCCCAACCGCACCGTACCCGGCCGAAAGGCCGGCCCCTCGGCGGCGGGACGGGTGTCGCGGAGCAGCGTGGCGTAGAGGATGGACTCCATCCCCGGGAGCCCCACGGGGAGCGGCGCGAACGTGTCGCGGGTGAGGTGGCAGGCCCGCCGGACGCGCGTGGTCTGGGCGAGGCCGGCCAGCGCCACGGCGGGCAGTCCGTGCCCGTTGATCAGGACGTAGTCGAAGGCATCGAAGGCCGACACCATCATGCCGTCGCGCGACGCCTGGGTGAGCGAGCTGTTTCCCCGGATGGTGATGCGCTTCACGCCCTCCTCGATGAGCTCCACGCGAGGGGGCGCCTCGGCGTGCCCCGCGGGCAGCTCCGCCAGCTCGATGATCGCCACCCGATCAAAGTGTTCGCGCGCCGCGGTGCGGGCGAGCAGCTCGAGGAGCTTCCCCATCGGCTCCTGCCCGTCGTGGGTGAAAACGATGAGCTCGCACTCGCGCGCCCGCTCGGCCGATACCCGCGTGTCGTGAAGAAACGGGAACCGACGCAGCACCCCGAGACAAGTCTCCAGCGGCACCTCGATGACGTGGGCCTCACCACGAACATCCACGTCGAGGGGTTCGGACGCCGGCGCTCCCGACCCCGCCTCGACGACCCGGTGCACCGTGAGCGTGGTCGCAGCGGCGGCCCCCGAAAAGAGTGCCTCGAAGATGGCGGCCTCGCCGAGGATCCCACCGGGGCCGCGCACGTCCACGAAGCGCCCCCCCGCGGCCGACGGGAGGGAGCGCTCCAGCTCGCCGGAAACGACGAAGCACAGCCCGCGCGGGGCCTCGCCGGCCCGCACGTACGGGCCTTCCGGGAGGGTCCGCTCCTCCGCGTCGCGCATCAGGAACTCGACCGTCTGCGCGGTGGCGTTCCGGAAGACCGGGGTGTGCTGGATCGCGGCGAGGAGCGTCGAGCCGAAACGCAACTGCAGCATGACGCGCCGTATTCCCATCGCGATGTCCGGCATCGTGCGGGCAATCTGGGCCGCGGTTCCCTGCGCGAGGAACAGCACCCGCGTGCGAAAGGAGGCCCGGGCCCGGAACGGACCGGCCTCCCTGTCCCGGGGATCGAAGCCGAAGACCTCGCCGGGACCGCGCACCTCGATGGGACGGGTGCGCCCGTTGTTGGGCCGGTAGGTGAGGCGTACCTCGCCCGAACACACGAGGTACATGCCATCCGGCGGCTCGTGGTTGTCCACCCCGCAGATGAACTCCCGAGCTTCGAACTCGTTCTGTATGAAGAACTGGAAGAGCCGGACGCGCTGCTCCACCGTCATCCAGTCAAAAGCCTTGGCGGGGAGCGCTGCGAACTGCTCCGGGGTGATCGGAGACCGACGTCCAGGTTCCAAGGTCACCCCTCGTGCGGTCGCATCCCGGTAACGTGCCCGCGTCTCGCACGACCGATGGCGCACCCGACCAGCACCAGCGTAGCCGCAGCGGAATCGACGGCCAGGTCGAACCACTCCGGCGAACCGAACTCGCGTCGCCCGGCCACCTGCACCAGCTCCTGGGCGACGCCGAGGCCGAGCGTGAGCCCGAGCACCCGCCACGGCGGGCTCCGCACGGCGAGGAGGGCCGCAAAGGTGCCATAGAGTCCGAGGTGGGCGATCACGTGCGCCGATTCGGCCGCGAGCACCTCCGAGAACAGCCTCGAATGCCGCTGGGGGTAGCCCAGCCGGACGAACGCAGCGCCCGCGCAGAGTGCCACCGACCACGCCAGGAGGAGGAGATGCCGCATGCCCGAACGCTAACCCCGCCCTCCCCGAACACCGCCCCCCTGCACCACCCTTGCACCGATGGGGCACCGGATCCGTCGAAGGACGATAGCAGGAGCGTTCGCGGAGACCGCATTGCTCAAGCTACGCGCCGGCATCATCGACTTTCACAGGAATATCCGACCTTCCTATCGTGAGCGCTTCGCCCGTCTGGCCCTCGGCCAATCCCCCGACAGTCTGCTCATCGCCTGCTCCGACAGCCGCGTCGTTCCCAACCTCTTCGCCTCTACCGAGCCCGGCGATCTCTTCGTCGTTCGCAACGTGGGCAACATGGTTCCCCCCTGCGGCGCCGATGGCCGGGTGGCCACCGACCACTCCGAGGGCGCCGCCATCGAGTTCGCGACCAACTTCCTCACGGTGAAGGACATCGTGGTGTGCGGGCACTCGGAGTGCGGCGCCGTCCGCGCGATCTCCACCGGGTTCCGCCCGCCGGCCTCCCCCAACCTCACCGATTGGCTCGATGCCGCCAGCGCCGTGCTCGACCGGCCCGATCTGGCCACGCTCGACCCGAACCTCTCCCCGCTCAATCGCCTCTCGCAGCTCAGCGTGCTCCAGCAGATCGACAACCTGAAGAGCTACCCCAGCGTGCGGGACCGCCTGGAGAGCGGCGAGGTGCGCCTGCACGCCTGGTGGTTCGACCTCGCCGAGGCCGAAGTGCTCGAATTCCACCCCGAAAGCGGCCAGTTCATCGCCATCGGCAGCGAGGGGTAGGGCAGGGGGGGGGGCGCGGAGCCTCCGCGATCCACCTGCCGGCCCCCGACCAGGCCAACGCGACGACAAAAAGCGAAACGCCGACCCCCGCTCATCGCGAAAGTCGGCGTTCCTGACGTGGTGGGGGTTGTTAGAACAGGTTCGAACTCTTTGCCTCGCTCCGAACGCCGAAGAGCGGGGCCAGTTCGAAAGGTTGCGTCAGATCGACGCCGTTGGCGTCGCGCAGGGGCGGAGCGGGCGCTTTCACTCGCTCAAGATACCCGATGCGCCCGAGGTGTGCCTCGTGGGAAGGGCGTCGTCGACGGCGCGCCCAGCCATCCCTTCCCAACGGGACCGTGATGCCGGTTGGAGGGCGCCGAGCGCAGGCGTGCCTTCGCGGCTCGGGGCGCGGGTGGGCCGGGGGTTGGCGCACGGGACGTGAGGCCCGTGGCGGCGTTGCCGTCGTCATCCGCGGCCGGCGCGACTATACTGTCCGTCATGGCATCCAGCTTCCACACCGTAGCGATCGAGGCCCTCAACCTCGGAGAGGCTGACCGGCTCCGGCTGGCTGCCGAGCTGATCGACAGCGTGGAGGGCCCCGCGGATCCCGGTTGGGAGCGGGCGTGGAGCGCCGAACTCGACCGGCGAGCCGCCGCCGCGGATGCACGGGAAATGCGCGGTGAGCCACGAGGGATCGCCTGGTCGGACGTGCGGGCAGGGGTCTTGAGGCGGCTCGCCGAGCGATGAGCCTTCGGCAGGTCCTGCTCCCCGAGACGGCGGAGGAGCTTCTCGAGGCGGCGGAGTGGTACGAGTCCGGGCGACCCGGCCTCGGCTCGGAGTTCGTGGGCGCGGTGGAGCACGCGATGAGCGCAGCCGCGAGCATGCCTTTGGCCGCGGCTCCCTGGCCCGGAAGCAAGCGCTTCCGGCGTCGGGTCATGGAGCGGTTCCCCTACATCCTGATCTACGAGGTCCGGTCGGACGCGATCGAGTTCGTCGCGATCGCGCACACCAGCAGGGAACCTGGCTACTGGCTGAAGCGCGACCGCCGCGCTTCGGAGTAGGCTGGCGCTGCGATGCGTGGGCAATTCCGTCCCGCCGAGTCTCCGCCTCAGCGCGGTTCAGAACCTCGTGGTCGCGGAGCACGGATGAGCTGCGCCATCCACTTCTCCGCATTGAAGTCTTAGGGTTCGCAGGACGCCAGGCACGCCAACGCGTCCTCTCGCAGCTTCGTAAGCGCGGCACTCCGCTGGTCCGGTAGGAGCGACTCGAAGTCCTCAATCGCCGTCCCAGCGTGGATCAGGTCCCCCAGGGCCTGTCGGACGCCAGCGGCGCGAAGCAGCGCCATGGTGTGCGGGGAGATGAGAAGCTGGTTGGCCTCATTGGTGGACACCGTCTCCGCTTCCGGCGCGACGACGAGCCCAACAGTGAGCAACGCCGTCACTCGCTCGAGCGGTGCTGGGGACACGTCATCGGAAGTCCGACGCCGAGCTATCCGCATCTGTATCCCCGACGTCCTCGCCGCGTTCGCATTCCTCGACCGTCAGGAAGGACTTGAACTCCACCGTCCGTATTTCGAGGTTGACAAAAGCAAGAACGCCGACCCCCGCTCATCGCGAAAGTCGGCGTTCCTGAAGTGGTGGGTGTGGCAGGATTTGAACCTGCGGCTCCTACCGTGTGAAGGTAGTACTCTGCCGCTGAGTTACACACCCGAGGCGCCAGCCGTTTATGCGGGCGGGCGTTTCGTGTCAAGCCCGGGAGCGCTGCCGGCGACGCCGACCGCAAACCCCCGGCTCGAACCGACTACTTCTTCTTCTTGGGCGCCTGCTGGGCCCGCGAGCCCTTGTTGACCGGGTTGCGAAACCCGGGGCGGATCGCCGAATCGGTCGGCTTGGAGAGGATGGACGGGGGCGCGATCACCGTGGGGGCCGCGGGCTTCTTCTCTTCGGATTCAGACATGCGGCCCGTCTAACGCGCTCCCCGCCGACGGTCAGCGGTAGTCCGACAAGACGTGGAACGCGAAGCGCGGGGCGGCCTCCCGCTCCTCCGGGGCCCGGTAGGCGCCGACGCCCGCCGGCAGCGAGCCCAACGCCGCTAGGAACGCCGGCGTGCACAGCGTTTCGCCCCCCACGGCCACGTCCTCCCCCAGCACGAAGGCCCGGTTCACCTCGCTGCCGAAGCAGTCCTCCCCCGGGATGACCAGCATGGGGCCGAAGCCGAGGCCGATGCAAGCGTGGATGGGGTCCTCGCCGTGGTCGAGCCCCGCGCGCAGGTTCAGGTGGGCATCGAGCGCATCGGCGAGCGCATCCTGGGCCCGCTCGTACACGGCGAAAACGGTGTCGGCCACGCGCTTCACCCGCGTGCCTCGCAACCGCAGCGCAGCATCCGCTCGCCGCGCGCGCCCGAGGGCGTACACGATCCCGCGGGCATCCGTGCGCCCGACCATGCCCGTGAAGTCGACGACGAGGATGGCCCCGACCGTGCCGAAGCGCCGATGGACCTCACGCTCGGCGGCCGGATCGTCGGCGGCGCGGAGCACGAGCGCATCGAAGTCGAGAAACGAGAGATCCGACATGCGCGCTGGCATACCCGCCGACGTGCCCGCCGGCTACGGTCGCGGATGCGCCCTCGTCTCACCCGCCGACTCGCCGGGTTCGGAACCTCCGTCTTTACCGAGATCACCCGGTTGGCCAACGAGGCCCAGGCCGTGAACCTGGGGCAGGGCTTCCCGGACTTCGATGGCCCGGCGTTCGTGAAGGAAGCGGCCGTCGCCGCGATCGGCGCCGGCCACGGGCAGTACGCCCGTATGGCCGGCATCCTGCCGCTCACCCGCGCGCTCTCGGCCAAGTACCGCCGCGACTACGCGATGGATTGGAACCCGGACACGGAGATCACCATCACCAGCGGTGCCACGGAGGCGCTGTGGGCCGCCATCGGCGCGCTCTGCGATGTGGGCGACGAGGTCGTGCTCTTCGAGCCCTTCTACGACAGCTACCGGGCCGCCGTGCACGCCGCCGGCGCCACGCCGCGGGCCGTCACCATTCGCGCTCCGGGGCAGCTCGCCCCCGGCTGGGCGTTCGACCCGGATCAGCTCCGGCGCGCCATCAGCGACCGCACGCGCCTCATCCTGCTCAACTCCCCCCACAACCCCACCGGAAAGGTGTTCACCCGTGCGGAGCTGCAGCTCATCGCCGACCTCGCCATCGAACACGACCTCGTGGTGGTGAGCGACGAGGTGTACGAACACCTCGTGTACGAGGGCGCGCATGTGCCGATCTCCACGCTCCCCGGCATGCGGGAGCGAACCGTCACCATCTCATCCCTGGGCAAGACCTTCTCGCTCACCGGCTGGAAGATCGGCTGGGTGTGCGCCCCGCCCGACCTCAGCGTCGCCGTCCGCGCCGCCCACCAGTTCATCACCTTCGCCACCGCCACCCCGCTGCAGTGGGGGGCCGTGGCCGCCGTGGAGGCCGGCCCCGCCTACTACGCCGAGCTCCTCGCCCAGTACCGCGCGCGTCGCCACCGCCTCGCGTCGGGCCTCGAGGCCGCCGGGTTCGACGTGTACTGGCCCGAGGGCACCTACTTCATCGCCGCCGGCTTCTCGCGCTTCGGCTTCGACGACGACCTCCAGTTCGTGCGCCACCTGATCGCGACCCGCGGGGTGGCCGTGATCCCGCCGAGCGGCTTCTACCTCAACCCCGAGCACGGCCGAACCTGGGTGCGCTTCGCGTTCTGCAAGCGCAACGAAACGCTCGACGCCGCGCTCGAGCTCCTCCAGCAGGCCTGAAACCCGCGCGCACCCGCTTGCGGGGGCGGCCCGGGTGGCTACCTCTGCAGCCGAGGTGAACGATGGGTGTGGTGGCGATCCTCGGAGCTGGGCTCCTCGGCGCGGGCATGGTGGGCAATCTCCGGCAGCGCGGCGTGGAGGTGCGGGTCTGGAACCGCTCCCCCGGCAAGCTCGCCCCCCTCGTGGCGCTCGGCGCGGTGGCGGCAGAAAGCCCCGCCGAGGCCGTGGCGGGCGTGGAGCGGGTGCACCTCGTCCTGAGCGCCGACGACGCGGTGGACGAGGTGATCGCCGCCCTCCGGCCCTCGCTGCCGGCCGGCGCGCCGATCTACGATCACTCCACCAACCTCCCCACGCGCGTCGCCAGCCGCTACAGCACGCTTCGGGCGGAAGGCGTACGCTACCTGCATTGCCCGGTCTTCATGGGGCCCGCCAACGCCCGGAACGGCACGGGGCTGATGCTGGCCGCCGGTCCCGCCCAGGAGGTGGCCGACGCCGAGCCCATCCTGCTGACGATGACGGGGAAGCTCTGGAACGTCGGCGAGCGCCCCGACCTCGCGGCGGTCTACAAGCTCCTCGGAAACGGCGT
This sequence comes from uncultured Pseudomonadota bacterium, assembly GCA_903885375.1. Lineage (GTDB taxonomy): Bacteria > Myxococcota_A > UBA796 > UBA796 > SXON01 > SXON01. The sequence goes on along the minus strand of CAISIK010000192.1, from coordinate 68,040 downwards.
GCTCATCGGCCTCACCGGGGTGCTCGGCGACACGCTCCGCGTGGGCGCCGCCTCGGGGCTCGACGCGGAGGCCGTCGCCACGCTGTTCCAGCACTTCAACCCGGCGGGGATGCTGCCGTTCGCCACACAGCGCATCGCGCGGGCCGGCGCCGACCCCACCAGCTTCGCGTTGGAGATGGCGCGGAAGGACGTGCGCCTGATGCTCGAAACCGCCGGCGAAGGCGCGCTCGTGCTCCCGGCGATCGCCGAACGCATGGATGCGGCCATCGCCGCGGGCCATGGGCAGGCCGACTACGCCATCTTCGCGAAGCCCTGACGCTCAGCCGAGGGCTTCGGCCACCAGCGCGGCCTGCTCGGCGGCGTGGCGATCGTGGAACCCGGTGGCCGGGGCCGCGCTCGCACGTCGACCGGCGTAGCGGGGCAGGATGCCGGCTTCGAGGAGCAGGAGGACCACGAAGGACCACGCGCCCATGTTCTTCGACTCCTCCTGGCACCAAACCACCTCCGCGCCGGGGTGCCGCGCCAGCTCGGCCGTGAGCTCGGCGAGTGGGAAGGGGTAGAGCTGCTCCACCCGCACCAGCGCCACGTCCTTGCGGTCGCCGCGCGCCGCGAGGAGGTCGTAGTACACCTTGCCGGAGCACAGCACCACCCGGCTCGCGCCGGCCCCGTCGCCGATGAGCTCCTGGAACTGGCCCTCGGCGAGCTCGCCGATGGTGGAGGAGGCGCTCCGCAGGAGCGACTTGGGCGTGAAGACGATGAGCGGGTCGCGCACCGAGCGGAGCATCTGGCGGCGCAGAAGGTGGAAGATCTGCGCCGGTGTGCTGCAGTTCACGCACTGCACGTTGCCCTCCGCCGCCATCTGGAGGAACCGCTCCATGCGGGCGCTCGAATGTTCCGGCCCCTGCCCTTCGTAGCCGTGGGGGAGGAGCATCACGAGGCCGCTGAGGCGGTTCCACTTCGCCTCGCCGGAGGTGATGAAGTTGTCGATGATGATCTGCGCCCCGTTGGCGAAGTCGCCGAACTGGGCCTCCCAGATCACGAGGGCATCGGGGTAGTCGAGCGAGTACCCGTACTCGAAGCCGAGCACGGCCGTCTCCGAGAGGAGCGAGTTGTACACCTCGAAGCGCGCCTGGTCGGGCGAGAGGTGGTCGAGCGCGCACCAGCTCTGGCCGGTCGTCTGGTCCCGCACCACGGCGTGGCGGTGGCTGAATGTGCCGCGGCTCGCGTCCTGCCCGCTGAGCCGCACCCGGTAGCCCTCCGTGACGAGCGTGGCGTACGCGAGGAGCTCCGCCCCCGCCCAGTCCACCGCGCGCTTGCCCGCCGCCTGCTCCTTGCGTGCCCGAAAGACGCTCTTTGAGAGCTTGGGGTGCAGGTTGAAGCCGCCGGGCACCTCCGTGAGCTTCATCAGGAGCTCGGAGAGCCGGGCCACGGGCACGCCCGTGGGCACGGGCTCGGGCCGCCCGCTGTGGTACTTGTCCCAGAGGCCCCGGAGCGGGCTCGGCGTGTGCACGCCCTTGCCGTTCTTCTCCCGGACGGTGTTCAGGGCCACGTCGAGCTCGGCGCGGAACCGGGCCTCCATCTGGTCGGCCTCGGCCCGGGTGATGGTGCCCCGCTCGATGAGGCGGCGCAGGTACACCTCGCGCACGCCGGGGTGTTCCGCGATGCGGCGGTACATCAGCGGCTGGGTGTAGGAGGGCTCGTCCATCTCGTTGTGGCCGTGCCGCCGGAAGCAATACAGGTCGATCACCACGTCGCGGTGGAAGCGCTGCCGCCAGTCCACCGCGATGGCCACGACCTCGGCCACGGCGTCGGGGTCCTCGCCGTTCACGTGGAAGATCGGCACCCCGAGCATCCGCGCCACGTCGGTGGAGTAGGGGGTGGAGCGCCCCTCCGTGGGGGTGGTGGTGAACCCGATCTGGTTGTTCACGACCACGTGGATGGTGCCACCGGTGCGGTAGCCATCGAGGTCGGAGAGGTTCAGCGTTTCCGGCACCACGCCCTGGCCGGCAAAGGCGGCATCGCCGTGGAGGAGCAGCGGGAGGAGCACCGAGCGCGCGTCATCGCCGTAGCGGTCCTGCTTGGCGCGGCAGCGACCCTCGCACACCGGGTTGACGGCTTCGAGGTGGGAGGGGTTGAAGCACAACGAAAGGTGAACGGGCTTGCCGTTCGCCGTGACCACGTCGGAGCTGTAGCCGAGGTGGTACTTCACGTCGCCCGAACCCTCGCCCACATCCTCGTGATGACCGGCGAACTCCGCGAGCATCTTGCCGGCGGGCTTCTTGAGGATGTTCAGCAGCACGTTGAGGCGCCCGCGGTGCGCCATGCCGATGACCACCTCGCGCACACCCTCGTCGGCCGACCGCTCGATGATGAGCTCCAACGCGGGGATCAGGGATTCGCCACCTTCGAGGGAGAAACGCTTGTTGCCCTGGAACTTCACCCCGAGGAAGCGCTCGAAGCCGTCGGCGCGGGTGAGCGCGTCGAGCACACGACGCTCGCGTTCCTGACTCAGGCCGCCCTGCCCGCGCACCTCGAACCGTTCCACCACCCAGGCCTTCTGGCCCACGTCGCGGATGTTCATGTACTCGGCGCCCACGCTGCCGCAGTACACCTCGCGCAGGCGGGCGATGATCGAGCGGACGGTGGCGTGGGCCGGCATCCCGAACATCGGGAAGGTGCTCACCACCACGTCCATGTCGGCTTCGGCGAGGCCGAAGGAGGCCGGCACGAGCTCCGGGTGCTGCCCCACGCTCTCGAGCGCGAGCGGATCGATGTGGGCGCCCTCGTGCCCACGAACGCGGTAGGCGTTGATGAGCCGGGCCACCTTGGCCTGCCGGTCGGCGGCCGCGAAGTCGGTGACGGGGGCCGCGGCGCGACCGCCGCCTTCGAACAACCCGCGCGGCGAGCTGGAGGGGCCGCGCGGCGGTGCGCCGTTGAGGTCGCCGAAGAGGCGGCGGGAGGCTTCATCCACCCCCGCAGGGTCCTCGCGGAAGCGGAGGTACAGCTCCTCCAGGTAGGCCGCGTTCTCGCCGGTCAGCAGGGTGTCGATCGCCATCCGCGCCGCCTATTGTAGGGCCGGCCCCAACGCACGCGGATAGCTCTCGCGCACGATGCGGATCACCACCCTCAACTGCAACGGGCTCCGGGCTGCCACCAGGAAAGGCTTCGCGGAGTGGCTCGCGCGCGCCAGCCCCGACGTGCTCTGCCTGCAGGAGGTACGGGCCGAGCAGGCCGACGTTCCCGCCGACCTGTGGAACCCGGCCGGCTACGAAGCCCGCTGGCACCCCGCCGAGAAGAAGGGCTACTCCGGCACCGCCGTGTGGGCGCGGGGGCAGTCCGGCGCGCGCTTCACCGCCGGCACCGGCCACCCCCGCGGCGACTCCGAGGGTCGCGTGGTGGGCGTACACCTGCCCGAGCTCGACGTGTGGTCGATGTACCTGCCCTCCGGCAGCAGCGGCCCGGACCGGCAGGCGTGGAAGTTCGAGTACATGGAGCACATCTTCCCTTGGCTCACCCAGCTCGCGGCCAGCGGGCGTCCGGCGCTGGTGTGCGGCGACCTCAACATCGCCCACACGCCGTTGGACATCCGAAACGCAAAGTCGAACCAGAAGAACTCCGGCTTCCTCCCCGAGGAGCGGGCCTGGCTCGATCAGATGGTGGCGATGGGCTGGCGCGACATCTTCCGTGAGGCAAACCCCACCTCGCAGGCCTACAGTTGGTGGAGCCAGCGCGGCAACGCCCGCGCGAACGACGTGGGGTGGCGCATCGACCACATCTGGGCCACCCGCGGCGTGAACGTGGAGCGCGTGTGGATCGAGCGGGAAGCCGCGCTCTCCGACCACGCGCCCGTCCACGCCGAAGTCCGGGTGGGCTGAGCGTGCTGCTGCTCTTCGCGCTCGCCTGCGCGCCGAAGGTCCCGCCGCCCGTCCCGCCGGCCGACACCCTGATCCGCTGGCGTCCGGGCGCCCCCCTCCCCGCCCTCGGTCCCGATGCCCGTCAGGACCGCGGCCTCACCGCCGCCGCCGAAGTGCTCGCGGCCGCCGCAACCAGCCCCGAGGCCCGCCTCACCACCGCCGCCGTGCGGGGTGCGCTGGCGGCGGGGCGCTACCCGGGCGCGGCCCGGTTCGTCCGGGTCCTCGGCGGCACCGAGCTCCCGGCCGCGTTGCTCGAGGGGGTGCCGCGCGGAGAGCCCGTGGATGTCGGATGGGCCTGGCGGGACTTCGCCGATGGCCAGCGCTGGTGGGTGCTCGGCTGGAGCCCGCGGCGCGTCAACCCCGACCCGCTCCCCTCCCGCGTGGACCCCGGCAAGGGCGTGGGCCTCCGCGTGGAGGGCGCGAAGAACGCTCGGCTCTTCGTGGTCTCTCCCTCCGGGGCGTGGCGAGCGCTCGCGCTCGCCCCCGGCGAAACCCGCTGGGTGGGCGACCTCGACGAGCCCGGCGAGCACCGGTTCGAGGTGGTGGATGGCGACCGCGTGGAGCTCCTCTTCGGCGTGTTCGTAGGTGGCGACGCCCCGATGCTCGCGCCGCTCCCCACAAAGCCACCGCGCGAGGATCCGCTCACGGTGGTGGACAGCCTCTACGCCTCGGTCAACGGGCTCCGCAGGGCCAACGGGCTCGCGCCGCTCACCCGCTTCACCACCTTCGAGCCGCTCGTGCGTGAGCAGGCGGCCTGCCTTTCGGTGGCCGGCATCGTGGCCCACGACTCCCGGGCCTGCCCCGGCGTGCCGGGCCGAGCCACCCAAAGCTGGTACCCGCGGGGCCACTACTACGAGAACCTCGCGGTCGCCGACACCACCGCCGAGGCCTGGGAAGCGCTCCTCGCCTCCCCCGGTCACCTCGCGAACGTGCTCTGCAAGGAGTGCACGCACCTGAGCATCGGCGCGGCCACGGAGCCCTCGCCCGAGCGCCGGGTGTACGTGGTGTGGGAGGCGATGGTCTTTCCGCAGGGCGAGCCGCTACCGATCCGCTGAGCCCCTGTCGGTGGGTGCGCCACCTCGCCTGCGGGGAGGAGCCGCTGCCCGGGAGCGTTACGCTCCCCACCCGAAGCTCCAAGGTGGGTCCCGACGTGGTGCACATCCCTCCCGCCGTGGTGCGGCACGACATGAAGGCCGGGGCGAGGTCCACCACTGGGCGGCTGGCGGCCGAAACGCGTTCCTCCCCAGGCTGCGCCGGAAGTCGTCCGGCTTCCGCTCGGCCACCCACGGCAACCCATCCTCCGGGGCCCCTCCCCGCTTCCCGACGAGTCCTCCCATGCTCCTCGCCATCGCCCTGCTCGCCTGCCAGAACGAACCCGCCCCGAAGCCCGCCCCGCCACCTGGCCAGGGCCCGGTCGGACCGCCGCTGGCTGGGCAGCCGGGTGCCGGCGCCCCGCCCGGCTCGGGCGGCGCGCTCCAGGACCCCACCGGCTACCCCGTGTTCCACGACACCCCTCCCCCTCCGGGGCCCGCGCCCGAGATGGGCGCCGCGGCGAGCCCTGCCGTCCGCGTCAGCAACGGGGTGACGGGAGGGTTCCGCGCCCAGATCGAGGTGGGTCCCGGCGACACCCTCCACGCCGTGTACTACGACCATCAGGAAGCGGGGGATGTCGTCCGGTACCAGACCAGCACCGACGGCAACGCCTGGTCGGCCCCCGAGGCGGTCTCCCCGCTGGAGGGTCGCAACTGGGGGCCCGACGTCGTGGTCCGGCCCGACGGGCGGGTGTGGGTCAGCTACGACCACGCCGGCGCCGACTTCCGCAGCCAGACGTGGTTCCGCGAGCGCAGCGCCGCCGGCGTCTGGGAGGCGCCGGTCGCCCTCACTCCCGACGGCGACCACGAGAGCGGCTCCGGGCACATCGCCTGGGCCGGCAACGACGATGTCGCCTTCAACTACATCGGCAAGCAGCTCGGCCCCCAGTACCGGTTCATCGCCAACTGGCGGTGGCGCAAGGACGGCACCTGGAGCGAGCCCGTGGCCGTCAGCAACCCCACCACCGACGCCTGGCACACCAACGTGATGTCGCGCCCCGATGGCTCGGTGCTGGCGGGATGGGACGAAGGCGCCGGGCAGTCGGAGACGACCGTGTTCGTATCGGAGGGACGCAACGGCACCTTCTCCGCACCCGAGAACATCTCCGCCACCTCCCACCCGGGCGAGCGGGTGCACTTCGCCTTCACCGCGGATGGCCGCGACTGGCTCACCTGGTTCCACAAGGTCCGTGGCTTTCCGCGGCACGTGTACGCCCGCGCGGGCAAGCCCGGCGCCTGGGGCGAGTCCGTCGATCTCGCCAGCGGCTTCGGCGGCTACCACTACGACCCCTTCCTCGCCGCGGCCGGAAACGTGGTGTGCATCGTCTGGGGGTGGCAGGGCAGCACCACCGGCGAGCTTCTGTACAGCTTCAACCGCGGGAACGGCTGGGATCCTCCGCGCCGGGCAGCCGCCATCGGCTCGGGAACGCCAGAGCTGCCCTCCATGGCGGCCGACAGCAAGGGCAACTTCCACGTGGTCTGGGCGCAGGGCACCCGCGGCAAGACCGACATCTACTACACGAAACTCACGCCGCCCTGACCGCCGGGCAGCACGCATCGGGTCGCGCGCCGTCGCGGCAAGGGGGTGGCATCGTCCCCTCGCCTCGCCCACAGGCCACGAGCGCCCAGGCCCACGCACGCAGGCCTCATCCCGCCCGTTAGCTTCGCCGGCATGACCCCCAACCAGTTTGCCGAACATGACGCCACCGGGCTCGCCGAGCTCATCCGGAAGGGAGAGGTTTCGCCGGGTGCCCTGGTGGAAGCCGCCATCGAGGCCATCGCGGCGGTCGATCCGGCCCTCCACGCCGTCGTCCACGCCACCCACGAGAGCGCGAGGAACACGGCGCTCGCCGAGCTCCCGGAGGGCCCCTTCCGCGGGGTGCCCATGGTGGTGAAGGACCTCGACGGCGCGCTCGCCGACGCGCCCTACACGATGGGCACGCGCTTTCTGCGACACTACGTGGCGCCCCGGGATGGCGAGCTCATCGCCCGCTTCAAGCGCGCCGGCTTCATCCCCGTGGCCAAGACCAACTGTCCGGAGCTGGGAATCCTCGGCACCACCGAGCCCGAGTGGCGCGGCGCCACCCACAACCCCTGGAACGTGGCGCACACCCCCGGCGGCTCCAGCGGCGGGAGCGCCGCCCTCGTCGCCGCCCGTGCCATCCCGGTGGGCCATGCGGGCGATGGCGGTGGGTCCATCCGGATTCCGGCCGCCGCTTGCGGACTGTTCGGGATGAAGGCCAGTCGCGGCCTCCTGCCCGTGGGCCCCGATGCCGGCGAGGGCTGGGGCGGTTTTGTCTCCCCGGGCGCCCTCACCCGCTCCGTCCGCGACAGCGCCGCCATCCTCGACGCCCTCCGCGGCCCGGCCGCGGGCGACCCGTACTGCGGCCCCACGCCCGCGCGCCCCTTCGTGAAGGAGCTGGCCTCCGATCCCGCCCCGCTCCGCATCGCCCTCTGCCGCGAGAGCCTCTTCGGCCGCACCACGCACCCCGACTGCGCCGCCACCCTCGAAGAAACCGCCGCGCTCCTCACCGGGCTCGGTCACCACGTCGAGGTCGCGCGCCCCGCCTTCGACCGCGACGCCCTCGTGCTCGCCTACCTCAGCCAGGTCGCCGCGAGCGTGGCCGCCACCCTGGAGCGCCTCCCGAAGCTCGCCGGCCGCCCCCTCGACCCCGCGGAATTCGAGCCGCCCACCTGGTTCCTCCACCAGCTGGGCCACATGCTCTCCGCCGCCGACCTGCAGCGGAGCCGCGACATCGCCCAGACCGCGGGCCGTGAACTGGCCGCCTTCTTCCAGCGTTTCGACGTCATCCTCCTCCCCACCATGGCGCACCCGCCCGCCCGGCTCGGCGAGGGCGCGCTCAAGCCCGTCGAACGTTTCGGCCTCGGCGTGCTCCGCTCCGCCCCGGTCCGCCCGGTGATGCTCAAGCTCCTCCACGACCTCGCCGACAAGAGCCTCGAGCGCGTCCCCAACACCCAGCTCTTCAACATGACCGGTGTGCCCGCCATGTCCGTCCCGCTGGGGATGTCCACGGGCGGCCTGCCCATCGGAATGCAGTTCGCGAGCGGCCTGGGGCGCGATGGCCTGCTCTTCCAGCTCGCCGGCCAGCTCGAACGGGCCCGTCCCTGGATCGGCCGTCGCCCGGCGGTGTGCGTGTAGCAGAGGGCTGGGGGGGCAATCCGCGGTTCCCCGTTGCCATGGGGCGAGGGGCGTCGCCGCGGATTGCGGCGCGGCCGGGGCCCTCGCCGTCGGTTAGTTCGTGAGCATGGCCCAGTCCGCTCCTGCGCGTCCCGCCGGCGGCCGACTGCTGCTCGGGCCCGGGCACCTCGGCGAGCCGAACGACCTCTCCCTGCGGGTCGTGGAGGCCCTGCGCACCGCGGCGCTCCTCGTGGTGGAGGCGGGCTCCGAGCACGGCCTCGCCCACGTGCAGGCGCGGCTGTCGCTCCCGGTCCGTCCCGTGGCCTTCATCCCCACCGGCCCCCTGCCGGCGGAGGCCTCCGCCCGCATCCTCGCTACCCTCGATGAAGGCGGCACCGTGCTGCTCTTCGGCGTCGACGAGGGCATCCCCGGCTATGCCGACCCGGGCGCCGCCGTGGTGCGTGCGGTGCGCGAAACCCGCCCGGACGTTCCTGTCCGCTCCCTCGGCGGTACGTCGGTGATCGGCGCCGCGCTCCTCGCCTCCGGCCTGGAGCTCGACCGGGTCACCTTCCTCGGGGTCACCACCGCGCCGCCCGAACAGCGCGAGCGCAAGCTCCGCGAGGCGCTCGGGTGGATCGAGCGGCTCTCCATCCGCGAGCACGCCGTCGCGCTCCTCAGCACCGGCGCCGACGTGGTGGAGCTGGCCGAACGCCTCGCCCGCATGCGCTGGCTCCGCTGCGAGCTCGTGGTGTGCGCCTCGCTCACGCGGCCCGAGGAGCGCACCACGACCGGCGCCCCCGAGGCCGTGCTCCAGAGCCCGCCGCCGGCCGAGGCGCCCTGCGTGCTGTTCGTGAGCGCGCGCCTCCTCGGCTGGCACCCGCGCGCGTGGTGGACGCTCACCACGGCGCTGCGGTAGCGCCGGTGCGCCCCGAGCTCCTGATCGTCGATGGCACCGCGCTGGTCCTGCGTCCGTGGTTCGCCGGTGTCCCCAACGCGGGCCCCACGGCCCACCGGCAGCTCGTGCGCCTCGTGGCCGCCTCCAGCCACGCCGCCGTGGTGATGGACCGGAGCCTCGACACCTTCCGTCGTGACCTCGACCCGCTCTACAAGGCCCACCGCGTGGCCGCCGACCACGACCTCATCGCGATCTTCGACGACTTCGCCGACCGCGCCGAAGCGAGCGGCATCGCCGTCTTCGGCCACCCCCGCTTCGAGGCCGACGACTTCGCCGCCACCCTCACCGGCCTCGCCCGCGGCGAGGGGCTCCCCGTCGTGATCCACGCCGCCGACAAGGACCTCTTCCAGCTCGTCACCGACGCCCCGCCCGCCGTGCGCGTGGTGGACTCGAGCCGCCAGTGGAACGTCGATGCCGCCGATGTCTTCGTGCGCCTCGGCGTCCACCCGCACCAGGTCGTCGACTTCCTCGCGCTCGTCGGCGATGCCAGCGATGGCGTGCGGGGGGTGCCCGGCATCGGCGCCCGCACCGCCGCAGCGCTGCTCGGCGTGCTCGGCAGCCTCGACCACATGCTCGCCGAACCCGACGCCGTCGCGGCCCTCCCCCTGCGCGGCGCCCGTTCGCTGCCGGCGCGCCTCGCCGCCGGGCGCGAAGCGGCGCTCCTCGCGCGCTCCCTCGTGCAGCTCCGCACCGATGCGCCGCTGCCGATCGATGCCCTCGCCCGGTGCGCGCGGCGCTGAGGGGGCGCAGGCGGCGACTTGCGCGCCGCGGCCCCCCGCACTAACGTACAACCATATGGTTGTAGAACTCGCCGACCCCGCCCTCGACCGCCTGTTCCGCGCGCTCGCCGATCCGAGCCGCCGGGACATCCTGCGGCGCACGCTGTCGGCGCCCGCGTCGGTGAGCGAGCTCGCCGAACGCTACGAGATGTCCTTTGCCGCCGTGCAGAAGCACGTGGCCGTGCTCGAAGCGGCCGGGCTCGTGCGCAAGACCGCGCAGGGTCGCGAGCGCCTCGTGCGCGCGGAGCCCGCGCAGGTTGCGCGCGCGCGCGCCGTGCTGGTCGAGCTCGAACGCCTCTGGGAAGCCCGCTTCAGCCAGCTCGATTCCATCCTCGTCCCCGCCAAGGAGTAGTCCGTGCCCATCGTGTCCGTCTCGTCCGACCCCGCCGCCCTCACGCTCACCGTGGTGGGCGAGTACCCCGTACCGCATGACCGGCCCGAACGGCGAGTCCAGCGTGGGCTACTGGAGTTTTCTCTCGGTGGACCCGGGCCGCGGCTTCGAGGTCGAGGATGGCTTCTGCAACCCCGACGGCACCCCCAATCGCGACCTGCCCGGCTGCACGATGCAGGCGCGCTTCGAAGCCATTCCCTCGGGCTCCCGCTTCGTGCTCTTGACCCGCTTCCCGAGCGTCGAGGCGATGGAGCGCCTCGTGGCCATGGGCATGATGGAGGGCATGCGCGCGGCGCTCGCACAGATGGACGGCGTGGTGGCCGACCTCCGCGCCAGCGTCGCCAATACTGCGCTGGAAGTGCTCGACGACACCCACGTACGCATCACCCGCGAGGTGCGCGGCAGCCTCCAGCAGGTGTGGCGCGCCCACCACGAGGCGGCCCTCCTCCAGCGGTGGATGCTCGGTCCCGAGGGTTGGACGATGCCGGTGTGCGAGGTGGCCACCCTCGTGGGGCAGACCTACCGGTACGAGTGGGAAGCCACCGATGGAAGCGCCCGGTTCGGCTTCATGGGCGAGCTCCGCGAAGTCGAGCCGCCCCGTCGCGCCGTGAGCACCGAAACGATGATCGGCATGGAGGGGCCGGGCACGGTGAACGAGCTCGTGCTGGCGCCTCTCCCCGGCGAACGCACCCGCATCACGCTCGTGATCACCTACCCCTCGAAGGAGCTGCGCGACATGGTGCTCGGTACGGGCATGGTAGGCGGCATGGAGGCCTCCTACGCCCGCCTCGAGTCGGTGCTGTCGAGCTGAGCGAGTCGGCATCGCGTTTTCATCGCCGGATGGGGCGAACCCCTCCCCCGCCCGCTCACAGCCCGCGGGAGAAGACCGTGTGGGGCACCAGCGGGTCGCCGGCGTGGGCGAGCGCCACGAGCCGGCCTTCGCAGAGGAGGCGGACGGGGGGCTCCGGGAAGCCGGAGGCGAGCGGCCAGGGAGGCGGCCGGAGGCCCCCGCCGGGCAGCGGGCCGGAGGCGAGGGCGGTGCGCCGTTCGGCGGCGGTCAGCCGCCGGGAGGCGCACCACGGGAGGAGGGCTTCGCCCTGGATGCGCTGGAGGGGCGCGCCGGGCGACGGACACCCCCAGGGACCGATCGCCGTTCGCACGAGGCCGCCGAGATGGGCCGGCACCCCCAGCGCACGCCCGAGGTCGCGCACGAGGCTCCGCACGTAGAAGCCGCCGGCCACCACGAGGCGCAGGCGGCTCCGGTCGGGCAGCTCGTGTGCCAGCCACTCCGCCGCGTGCAGGTACACCCGGGAGGGCGGGACCACCACCGCCTCGCCCCGATGCGCGCGCACCCAGGCGCGCTCGCCATCCACGCGCTTGTTGCTCGTGGCCGGCGGCACCTGCTCCTGCCAGCCCACGAACGCGGTGAGCGCCGCCTCGGCCGCCGCCGGCGTGAGCGTGGCCGCCGACCCCTCCGCGACAGTGACACCGTGCGGATCTCCCGTGTCCGTTTCCCGCCCCCAGCGCACCTCCGCCTCGTACACCTTGGGAATGCCGTGCAGGTAGGGAAACAACCGCGTGGCCTCGCCCGCGAGCGCGAGGAGCAGGCCCTCGGCGAAGGGGTCGAGCGCCCCGCCGTGGCTCAGCGTGACGCGGCCGCGCACGCCGTCCAGCACGGCCTTGCTGCTCGGCCCCGAGGGCTTGTGCAGGAGGTGGATGCCGGGAGCATCGATGGTGGGGGAAAGCGCGACAGGCACGATGCCGCGCCCCGTATCGCAGCGCGAGGCGCAGGCGGGCACGCTCCCCCAGCGAACGGTCGCGGCGCCTCGCCCCCTTTCCTTGGCTCCCGCCGCTTCGGTTCGCTGAGCCGACCCCGCGCCCGGCGGCTAAGCTCCGGGCGTGACCGCTCCGCCCGCCGCGCTTCCGCTCGAATTCGTCCACTCGCGGGGCCGCGTGTCCGTGCGCCCGGCGTGGACGCGGGCGGAGGTCTTCGCCTCGGTGGAGGCCCTGCTCGGCGAGTGGGAAACGAAGCTCCCGGCCAACAAGCACGCCCGGGTGGTCATCAAGCCCAACCTCAACAACGACCTGGTGGCGCTCACCGGCAACTGCGCCGATCTGCGCGTGCTCGCCGCGCTGATCGAGGCGCTGCGGGCGAGGGGGTACACCGACCTCACCGTGGCCGACGGCAGCAACGTGGGCATCGAACGGCGGAACATCTCCACGTTTCGGCGCCTGCGGCTCGATCGCCTCGCGAGCCGCTACTCGGTCCGCACGGTCGATCTCAACCGCGATGAAGGGCGGCGCATCGTGCTGCACGATGGCGCCGAGCCGCTCGTGGCCACCACCGTGCTCGACGCGGACTTCCTCATCTCCGTCCCCAAGATCAAGACCCACGCGGAGGCCGGTCTCTCCTGCGCGATGAAGAACTGGGTGGGCATCTGTGTCGGGCAGGACAAACGACACATGCACCAGAACCTCGGTCGCAACATCTTCGCGCTGAGCGAGGTGGTGCAGGCCGATCTGATCCTCGTGGACGGCCTCGTGGGGATGGAGGGGAACGGCCCGGGGGACGGTTCGCCGGTGCGGGTGGGGCTCCTCGCCATGGCCGACGATCCCTTCCTCAACGATTGCGTCATGGCGCAGCTCGTGGGGATGCCGACGGCGCGGGTGCCCTACCTCCAGCACGCGCTCACGGCGGGGGTGGTGTCTGCCGATCTCCTGGAGCGCGTGTCCCGCGAGGTGCCTCGGATCGCCGCGATCGAGCTGGCACCCCCCCGGAGCCGCCTCGCGGAGCTGTCGGAGTCCCCGCGGCTCCTCTGGCTGAAGAAGGCCGTTCGCCCCATCGTTTCGCAGCCGGCGGTGGCGGAGCTGGCCTACCGCGCGCGCATCACCCAGGACGTGTACTCGCTCGAGGACGACACCCTCCAACTCGTGTCGCGAAACCCCTCGGCGTGCGGGACGTGCCGGAAATGCGAGGACTTCTGCCCCACGGGCCTGCGCGTGGAGGAGATCGGCGTCAAAATCGACCTTCCGGACTGCGTGCAGTGTCTCTACTGCTGGTGGGTATGCCCCAACGCGGCGCTCACGCTCATCGGCGAGCCGGAGGCCATGCAGCGGCAGATCGATCGGTACAAGGTCCAGATCGAAGGGCTGTGAGCGGTGTCAGAACGCGGCGTACCCGCCGGCGCCCCGCAGCCGCTCCAGTACGAACAAGACCCCGGCGCAGGTGAAGACGAGCCCGACCGGGATCAGGACCGCCCACACCTGCGCGCGGCTCACATGCACAGGTGCCCGCCCTGCCAGGGGGTGCACACGCCGACGGCGCAGGGCGTGTGGGCATCGCAGAGGGCGTAGCACCAGCCCGAGGAGCCCGCGGCGGCGCTGGTTTCCGGGCAGACCGGCGGAGAGGTGCCCAGACCGAGCGCGCAGTCGAGGAGGGCCGTGCAGGTGTCGGGGTAGGCGTCGGCGCAGCCGAGGGTGGCGTTCGTCCAGCGCGGGAGCGTCCACAGCTCATCGAGGCACCTCGCGGCGCCCGGCGGGATCGGCGCCGTCTCGGCGGGCTCCGCGAGCGGCACAAAACCGATCGTCGGCTCCTGGCCTTCCCAGCCCACCACGAGCTGCTCCCGGCGCCCCTTCGCCCAGGGGGGGTCGTCGCCCTCGGCAGGGGCAGCCATCCCCGCGACCGACCACGTGAAGGCCACGCGCGCGTTCCGGCCGGGCAGGAGGGGCAGGAGCAGCCGGGCCGACTCCCGGTCCCGCGCGGTGGCCCGTTCGAGGGGGCCTTCGAGCACCGCCACGGTGGGCGGCGTGCCCTCCACCCAGCCGCCGTAGCCCTCCGGAAGCCCGACACACTCCACGTACAACCACTCCCGCACGCGCCGCGTGGAGCAGCGATTGCGCGTAGAGCCCTTCACCGTGATCTCCGTGTCGAGCGTGAACTCGGCGGGGCTGGGGAGACGCGAACGCCCCTCGGGGAGACCGCCGGCGGGGCGGGCGAGCGGCGCCGGCTCGGCGAGCGTGCGCGAGAGGGCCGCCGACACCGCCGCCGTGCCCTTCGGAGAGAGGTGGAGGTCGCCGTCGAGGAAGGCGCCGGGCTCGGCGGCGGCGAGGGCATCGGTGAGGTCCACCGCCCGAACGCCGGCGTGGTGCGAGGCCGAAACGAGGTCGGTGAGGAGCGCTCGCGTCTCCGTCATGTCCTGCGGGGGGGCCCCGTACTTGGCCCACTCGCCGGGCGACACCTGCACGTCGAGCGGGAGCGCCGCCACCACCAGCTCCGCGCCCGCCGCCTCGCACCGGTCGCGGGCCGCGATCACGAAACCGGCGAGGGGCGAGGCCTCGAGGCCGCCGGGCAGGCGCGAAGCGAGCGCGATCCGCTCGGCCTCGGCCTTGTCGTAGGCCGCGAGCTTCTCCCGGACCGCGCCGGCTTCGGCATCGCCGGGGTGGGCCGCCAGCCACTTGCGCGCCTCGTCCACGAGCGTCCGCTGCATGGACACGGCCTTCCGGAGGAGCTCCGCCGTGACCGGAACCGAACGTCCGCTCTCCGCGTCCGCCTCGACGACGATGTCCCCCGGACGGTTGTGCTGGGCCACAGCCTGCAGCGCGAGCGGGTCGTCGGGGCTCCAGCCGGGAAGGAAATGCTCCCGCTCCCAGAAGAGCGCCTGCCAGGCCTCCTCCCGGGCCTCGGCAGCCCCACGCGCCGAGCCGGCCAGGAGGATCGGCGACTCGGGTGCCGAGCCGGAGCCGGCCACGAGGGAGTGCAGCTCCGACGCGGAGGCGCCTCCCGGTACGCTCTCCACCCCGAGGACATCCTCGGCCGAACCTTCGGACGGCAGCCCGCGCCCTGCGCCTTCGGGTGGCGTGGAGAGCACCCGGCGCAAGGCGAAGACGAGGTGCGAGTCCCGAAACAGGAGTTGGCGACCGGGGAAGTCCACCACCTCTCGCGGCATCGTCTCCGCGCGCACGGCCCAACCGTCCCACACCCGGTGACGCTCGGCGTTCGGACGGGCGAGCTCGAAGAAGTCGTTGGCCACATTCACGAGGAGGACCACCGTGGCAGGCTTGCGTTCGGCGAGCAGCCGCGTGATCACCGCGAGGTACTCCTGCGGCCCGTAAGTGGGCACGCCGGCGTTGAGCGTGGGGCGCCCCGTGGCGGTGGCGATGCCCGCCGGGATGCTCTCCCCCTCGGCCACGCCGAGTCCGAAGGCCTGCGAGTCGCCTACGACGACGATCTCCCCCGCGGCAGGCACCGGCCAGTCCGCCCCTCGGAAGCCGGAGGCGTTGATGCGTACGTCGGTCACCGGATTGCCGTGGAACGACACCCGCTGGGATGCGCCCGGCTTGAGCCGCGTGCCGAGCGCGGCGTCCGGCTCGTACACGTTGAGGTGAGGGAAGGCGCCGTCGTCGGCCAAACGGAAGCCGGCCTCGGCGGCGACCAGCGCCAGGAGGGTGCTCGCGAAGAGGAGTCCGACGACGCGAACGCGGGAGGGCATCCGCGCTCCTATCGGTCCTCGGCGCGCCGGGCGCTGTTCCCGCACCCTCCGGCGCGCTACGTCGCCCCGATGCAAACCGCCGACTTCAAGAACTTCGAGGAGTTCTGGCCCTACTACCTCTCCGAGCACCGCAACGTGCTCAACCGGCGCCTGCACTTCGTGGGCACCACGCTCGTGAACCTCATCCTGCTGGGCGCGATCGCGGCGCTGGATGCCCGTTGGCTCCTCGCCTGCCCGGTCGCCGGCTACGGGTTCGCGTGGGCGGGCCACTTTCTCGTGGAGAAGAACCGGCCGGCCACCTTCCGCCACCCCCTGTGGTCGCTCCGCGGCGACTACCGGATGTACCGCTACATGCTCAGCGGCCGCCTGTGGGGGCCCGCCACCTCCTGAGCGCGCTCAGGGCTGGGCGGCCAGCCACTCGTCCTGGCGCACGAAGATGGAGTCGGTGCCGGCGCGGATGGTCCCCTCCACCACCCAGTCCTCGAGCTCCAGGTCCACGAAGATGGTCTCCGACCACACGGCCATCATGCGCAGCGCCCCGCTGCCATCGGGCCGGTCGAGGAAGAACTCGAAGCTCTCGCTCTGCTCGATCCGTGCGGCGTCCTCGCGGGCCACCACCGTGTCGCGGGTCCAGGTGCGGGTGATGGTGGCGGTGCGGCCATCCTCCAGCGGGATGGGACGGTAGAGCTTGGGGAGCACGTAGTCGGCCACGAAGATGCCGCTCTCCTTGGTGAGGTCGTTCTCCGTGCGGAGCATGCAGTCCGGCCAGCAGTCCTCCCCTTCCTCGAACGAGCGGACGTAGTGGCTGGGACACTGCGGTTCCAACGGCGTCTGGTCCTCGAACAGGGCGAGCGGCACGTGCCGTTCGCGGGGAAAGCTGCTGAGCCTGGCCACGGCGCTCGTCAGCGCGAGCGCCGGGTCACGATCGGGGACCTCGAGGCCCTCGAGGTCGGCGGCGGCGAGCGGCGAGGGCAGGAAGTAGCGGCTGTTCACATCACCCGCCAGGTCGAGCTCGGCGTCGATCTCGCTCTCCATGACCAGCACGAGGGCGCCCAGCTCCGCATCGGTACCCGACTCGAAGGTGCGGAAGGCGAGGTGTACCGCCTCGTCGAAGTCGGGCGGCGGTGGCGGATCCGACGTCTGGCAGGCCAGCAGCAGCAGCATGGGCGCCCAACCTACCACGGTGCGCCGTCGGATATCGCCGACACCGAATGGACGCGATAAAGCCAACCCCTCCCCCCGGATGTTTCCGTGAAGCTCCTTCTGCCCGTTGCCACCGTCCTCCTCGCCGCCGGCTTCTGCTGCTGCGGCGGCGACTTCGAAAAAGTGCTCAAGGAAGCCGGGATCGACCCGGGCCTGTCCACCCCTCCGGCCGATGGGCGCGCGATGTTCGCGGTTGCGGCCGGCCACCAGGTCCGCGTCTCGGAGATCAGCTCGGAGGATGCCTACTACGCCGACCGCGCCAGCATCGAAGGCCAGATCTGCGTGACGGACGGCGCGAGCACCTACAACGGCGATGGCTGGCAGGGCGGCTCGGTCAAGGACTGCGGCAACGGCTCCACCTACTACTTCTACAAGGCCGCCTACGTCGATCTCGGCGCCGCCCCCGCGGTCGCCGTTCCCACCGGCTCGCTCGTGCCCGCCATCCCCGGCCTCCGTGCCACCCGCGCGCTGCCGAACGGCACGCGAGTCAAGGTGCTCGACATCCACGCCGACGATGCCTACTACAGCGACCGGAGCACGATGCTCGGCAAGCTGTGTACCCTCACCGAGGAGAGCTCGTTCAAGGATGCCGAATGGCACGGCGGCGGCGTGTCGTGCGACGATGGCTCGACCTACTACTTCTACAAGGCGGCGTACGAGGAGCAGGTTGCCGCCGCGCGGCCGGCCGGCGGGGGCGGCGCGGCCGCGGCGGCCGGGGTGGCCGGGGTGGCCACCTACCCGGTGCCGTCGGGCAGCCGGGTGAAGATCGCCGACATCCACAGCGAGGATGCCTACTACAGCACGCGCAGCTCCATCATCGGCAAGATCTGCACGCTCGACGAGGAGAGCTCGTTCAAGGACGGCAGCTGGCACGGCGGGCCGGCCCACTGCGGCGGGGAGAGCTATTACTTCTACAAGGCCGCCTACACCGTGCTCGGCAGTGGCGGCGGGGCCGCGGCGGTCGCTCCCGACGCGGGCGCCCTCCCCGGTCGCCACATCAAGCGCTCCATCCGCGCGGGCCGGCGCTTCAAGATCGCCGACATCGCGACGGACGACGCCTACTACGCCGACCGCGCCACCATGATCGGGAAGATTTGCACCGCCGGCGAGCAGAGCACGTTCCGCGACCCGGAATGGCACGGCGGCCAGGTGAGCTGCGATGACGGCAGCAGCTACTACTTCTACAAGGCGGCGTACGCGCCCCTCGGGGCCGACGCCGACTGAGCGGGAGGGAGGGCGCGATTCCGAAGCGCCCTCCCCGTTCGCGAACTACCCGGGCGCGGCCGGGGGCGTGCCAGGAGCGCCCGCGGGGGGCATTGCGCCCGGAGGGGGACCGCCCTCCACCGCGCCGCCGGCCGGAGGCGCGCCTGCGGGCGGAGCGCCACCGGGAGGCGCCCCTTCACCACCCCCCGGGGGCACGCCCGGCGGCGGCGGACCACCCGTACCGGCTTCGAGCTTGCCGAGCGCGAGCGCAAGCGGGGCGGGGGGCGTTTCGCCGATCTCGATGAAGCCGCTGGCGGCCATCGGCTCGCCCACCGTGGGGCCATCCCCCGTGGTGTCCACGAAGACGGTGACCTGCACGCTGCCGAAGTTCTTGGGGAGCTCCACCTCGAAGGGACCGAGCTTCTCGAGGGTGGTCGAATACACCAGCTCCGGCATCGAGGTGCCCTGCTTGAGCACGTCGAGGCGCACGGTGCCCTCGGCGGTGCCCTCGAACGTGGCGGTGCCCGTGAGCTTCACACCCTGGCCGGGCTCCACCTTCAGCGGCTCGGTGTTGCCGGAGGGGGAGGGCGAGCCGGGATCACCGGGCGAGCCGGCGGGGCTCCCGTCGGCGGGGGGCTGGCCGACGGGCGCATCGGTGGCGGCGGGCACCCCGGCTTCGGGGACGTCGGTGGGACAGGCGGCGAGAAGGAGGAGGAACGACAGCATGGGGCAACCTTGAGCACCGGCAGTGTGCCAAGTCGGCGGCCGGAACGCAAGCCCAAGCGGGCGGTTGCGCCCGGGGCGAGGGCCGACAGAAGGGCGAGGGCCGAGGGAACCTCCGGCATTCCTGGCGGGGTGCCGCCCATCGGGGCGCGCGCGGAAGCGCACCCCCTCGAGCGACGGCTCGCCTCGTAAAGCACGCGTCATGCGAGGACGAGCGCCCCTGAACGGTTGACGGGTCCGCCCGGGCGCCCTACGTTCGGCGCTCCCGGCGGAGACCCCATGGCCCAATCCTTTGTGTTCCCCGAAGACGTCGACCTGAAGGTCGACGACGATGGCGTGAGCATCGAATTCGCCGGCGACATTGTGCTGCCAGCCTCCATTGGTGGTCGCCCGATTCGTCGGGTGGTGAGCCACGGCGGCAACGTCTCGTTGGCCAGCGGCGAGTCGGTAGGCCACGTCGAGGCGCACGGCAACGTTCGCGTGGCGGGCGACCTCCGTGCCGCGTACGTTCGGGCTGGCGGCTCGGTGCACGTGGGCGGCGAGATCGACGTGGCCTCCTTGGAGGTCGGTGGCAACCTGCACGCGGCGCGCGGCCTTTCCGTGCCCACCCTGCGGGTGGGGGGCAACCTCTCGGTCGAGGGCGCCGCCCAGCTCCAGACGCCCACTCTCGGCGGCGATGCGCTGTTCCACGGCGATGTCAGCGCCGGCGTGCTGCGCGCCCGCACCCTCCGGTTCAACGGCGGCACCCTCACCGCGAAGGGCGTACAGGCGGACACCCGGATCACGGTCGGCGAGGTCCGGCTGCAAGTGGATGCCGTCGTGGCGCCCGAAGTGCACCTCAGCCCGACCACCAGCGGTCGAGCCGCGGTGATCGAGAGCCTCAACGAGCTCGCCGCGAGCTCCGTGAAGGGCGGCTTCCGCCTCACCGAGTACGCGGAGATGTTCGGCAGCGCCGATGGCTTCCTCGCCGACCGCGGCCTCAGCCCGCTCGATCCCGCCGCCCAGATCGGCGGGGGGCGCGCCGGCGCCGCCGCGCCGGAGGAAACGGAGGAAGCGCCGCGCGTCGCGCCCGCGGAGCGGCACCACCGGGCCGTTCGTGCCGCGCCGGTGCATGTCGTGGAGCCCGAACCCGCGCCGGAACCCGAACCCGAGCCCGAGCCGGTGGTAGAGGCCGCTCCGGAGCCGGTCGTCGAGGCCGCCGTCGAGGCCGCGCCCGAAGTGCCGGTCTACGCGGCGCCGACCGTGGATGCCGAGAGCGAACCCGCCGGCCCCGCGCCGGCCGCCGTGGCCCCCGCGCGCGCCGCACCCGAGTACGTGTCCGCCCCCACCAGCTGGGAGCCCATGGTGGAGATGCCGACGTCGGTCAGCATGCCCGTCGTGGTCGAGGTGGCCGCGCCCCCCCCGCCGGTCGAGGCGGTTCCGGACAGCGATCCGCTCTCGGGCGCCGCCGAACACCCGATGCACGACCAGCTCGCCCATACGGTGCAGCGCATCGTCGACTGCTACGCCGAGGCCGAGCTTCCCCCGGCCGTCGAGCGTCTTCGTGCGCTGGTCGAGTCGCGCAGCTACGCCGAGGTGCGCGCGGAGATCACCAACATCTGGTCGGAACTGTTGAAGTACCACCAGAAGAAGGGAATCCGCATCCACCACCAGGTCACCACGACCTTCAACGCGGTGAACTCGCTGGTCAAGAAGATGTGACTGCAGGCCGCCGTCGGCCGTCCCGGTTGCCGTGGCGGTCGCGAAGGCGGTAGGATGCGCCTCACCTCGGAGTGCAGAGCATGTCGCTCTTGCTGCCTCTCACGCTTCTGACCGGTTGCAACAGCTACGAGCTGTTCCGGGTCACGGGTTTCGAACAGGCCACGTTCAACAACAACGCCGACATCCTCTTCGTGATCGACTCCTCGGGGTCCATGAAGGAGGAGTCGAGCGCGCTCGCGCTGAACTTCGAAACCTTCCTCGGCCAGCTCACGAGCGCCGAAGGCTCCGAAGTCCCGCGCGAAACCCTGGGCGATGCCGTCGACAACTACGTGCGGGAAAGCACCGAGAACGGCTCGATCATCGACTACCAGCTCGCCATCACCACCACGAGCGCGAACTACGCCACCGGCCCCACGGCGGGCGTCGATGATGGCGAGGCCGGCACCCTCACGGGCAGCCCGTCGGTCGTGAAGCGCGGCGATGCCGATGTGGCCACCAGCTTCCGCACCAACCTGGTGTGCAACACGGTCTACTGGAAGGAGTCGGACCTCTCCACCGAACCGGGCTACGCGGCGGCCGAGGATGGCTCCTGCCCGCTGCCCGAGGGCGATGAAATCCCGAGGGAGTTCCTCGAGTGTCTCTGCCCCTCGGGCTGGGTCACCGACGAGGGCGCCGGCACCGAAGAGGGCCTCGAGGCCGCGCTCGACACGCTCTGCCGCGCCTCGCCGAACCCCCCGGATGGCTGCTGGGCCGAGGATGCCCCGATCTCCGATGGCGATGCCGGCTCCGTGGCCGACTTCATCCGCCCCGAGGCCAACACCCTCGTCGTCATCGTCACCGACGAAGGCGATGGCAGCCGCCGCGTGCCGACCGCCGACAGCGACCCCACGCTGTACCTCGATCTCTTCGCCGAGTTCCCCAACCCGGTCCGCTTCGCGGTGATCGGCCCCGCCTACCACGACAACGATGGCAGCTGCCTCAACGGCGCCCAGACGTGGGGGGTGGAGCGCTACCAGCTGGCCACGAGCGCCACCGCCGGCCGCTACATCGACCTCAGCGACCAGGAAAACGGCTGCGCCCCCACCGACTGGGGCGACAACCTCACCAAGCTCGGCGAGCTGCTGAACAACCAGCTCACCTCCTTCGTGCTCCAGGGCGTGCCCGACGTCTCCACCATCCGCGTCTTCACCGACAGCGTGGAAGTGGATGAGTCGGCGCTGGTGTCCGGCACGGTCGAAGCCGGCACCGCCGTGTGGGGCGATGGCTGGACGTACGACGCCTCCGAGAACGCGGTGTCCTTCCACGGCACGGCCATCCCCGACTACAACTCCGACGTGCGCATCTACTACCGCCCCCTCGGCGGCGTTCCGCGCCAACTCCCCATCTAGGCGAGGCCCTCCCTTCCATGCTGCTGCTCACCGCTTCGCTCGCGCTCGCCGCCGACCTCACCAAGGACGTCGCCAAGGACACTCTCGACATCGGAGTGCTCAAGAACTCCGAGGTCAAGGTCGTGCAGAAGATGCTCTACCGCAAGGATGGCACGCTGGAGCTGGGTGCCATGCTCGCCGTGATGCCCTTCGATGGCTACACCATCGCGCCCCAGCTCGCGCTGTCCGGCACCAAGCACTTCTCCGACACCGTCGGCGTCGAGCTTCAGCTCGCCGGCGGCTATGGCCTCGAGAACGCCGTGTATACCGAGCTGGCCGGCCCCACGTACGGCGTGGCCGTCGAGGCCTATCGCTACCTCGCGAGCGCCGAGGTGGATGTGCAGTACACCCTCGCCTACGCCAAGATGAACCTCGGCGGGAAGAAGGTCGTTCACCACGACGTGTACCTGCTGGGTGGCCTCGGGGCCACGCTGGAGCAGTCGCTCCTCCCGCCGGGCGATGTCACCGTCTCCCCCACGCTCCCCGTGGGTATCGGCACGCGCCTCTACCTCTCGAAGACCTCGCTGCTTCGCCTCGAGCTGCGCGACAGCATGATGCTGGAGCACCGCTCCCAGAGCGACACCTGGGGCTTCAAGCAGAACGTGGGCATCGGCCTCGGGCTGAGCCTCCTGAGCGGGGGCAGCAAGTGACTCGGGCGCCCCTCTGGTTGGGGCTCCTCTTCTGCGCCACGGCGTGGGCGGGCCCGAAGGACAAGAAGCCCGTGAAGGAGCCCGAGAAGCCCAGCGCGGCCGAGCCGGCGGAGCTCTCGAAGAAGGAGGCCAAACAGCGCGGGACGGCCTTCGCCGACTACGACCGCGAGGTGGCGTCGGGCAGCAAGGCCCGCGCGGCCGATGCGCTCGTGATCATCGTGGAGGATGCCTCGCTCGCGGAGTTCCACGGCGAAGCCTACGCGCGCCTCGGCGATCTCCTCAACGAGATGAAGTTGCCCTATGCGGCCCTGTGCGCCTACGCGCGGGCCTTCGAAACCGCATCCGACACCAATGTGAACGAGGTCAGCCTCCGGGTGCCCACGGCGATCGAGATCGCCTCCCGCGTGGGCGACCTGAGCATCCTCCAGAAGCCCTTCGCGGGCAACCTCGGCCTCGCCCGCACCGACGATGTGCGCGGCCAGATGGCCTACCTCGCCGCCAAGGAGAACGTACGCGAGGGCAAGTGGGGCTCGGCGAGCGGCATCCTGCTGATGGTCAAGGCGGGCGATCCGCTGTGGGCCGATGCCAAGGTGCTCGAGGGCATCGTGCTCAACCAGCAGGCCCGACACGAAGATGCGCTCAAGGCCTTCGAGTCCGCCGTGTCCAGCGGCCGCGGTCGGGATGCCCGTTGGGTCGACAGCGTGCAGATCAACACGGCCCGCACGTGGTACGGCGCTGGCAACTATCCCCGGGCCATCGAGTCCTACAGCCGGGTGTCCCGCGCCAGCGAGTACTGGCCCGATGCGCAGTTCGAGCGCGCGTGGGCCCACTTCCGGGTGGATGATCTCAACGGCTCGCTCGCCCAGCTCCTCCCCTTCGACTCGGGCTTCTTCTCCACCTGGTACTACCCGGAAGCGGACCTGCTGCGCATCTACAGCATGTTCCTCCTGTGCAAGTTCCCGGAGGCGGAGGCCCAGATGGCCCACTTCGCGGAGAAGTACAAGCCGGTGCACACCGCGCTCAAGTCGGCGGACAAGATGAGCGCCACGGAGGCCTTCGAGGCGGCCCGCACCTACCGCCGCAACGGCAAGACGGGCGACCTTCCCGAGATGCTCTGGCGCCCCTGGGCCAGCGAAGAACGCTTCGGCAAAAGCGTGGAGGCGGTCGCCTCCGCCAACGACGAGCTCAAACGGATGAAGTCCATCGCGAGCAACCCCTTCTCCGACAGCGCGCGTACGTGGCTCGAAACCCGGCGGGATGCGCTCATCGAGGCCGAGGGCGAGCGCGTGAAGGCGCGCTTCGCGGCGCAGCAGTCCGAGCTGCAGGGGATGCTCGCCAACAGCGAGATGTTCATCCTCGACATCCTGCGGATGAAGCAGCAGATGTTCGAGCAGGCCGCCCTCACCGGCAAGGAGCTCGAGGCCGCCAAGGCGGTGAAGCGCACCGAGCGGATTCGCAAGGGCTGGCAGGAGTGGCCGTTCGAAGGAGAGTTCTGGGCCGATGAGATCGGCTACTACAAGGTCGACGTCGTGCCTTCCTGCCCGGCGACGATGCGCTCGAGCGTGAAGTAGCCGATGGTACTCGCCACCGTCGTAGGGCTCCTGTCGGTGCTCGGCGTGGTGGGCCTGAGTATCTGGCTCATCCAGCTCGCCCCCGACGCCTGATGCGGTTCGCCTCCACGTTCGACGAACGTTGTTTCCACGAGGGGCCGGCCGCGATCTTCACGCACGATCCGCGCGGAAACCTGCGCATCGATCCCGAACGAACCCGGGAGATGTGGCTGGTGGTGCCAGAGCCCCACGCACGCGAGGCCGCCGTGTACCTCCTGCGCGATGCCACCACGGGGGTGCAGATGCTGCTCGCCACGAACGCTCCCGCGCTCGTGCTGGCCCAGCCCCGCGGCGTGGTGGAGCGGCAGTCGGACTACGACTCGGCGCTGGCCACCCAGCGTTCGCAGTGGCCGGTGGCCCCTACCGGTCCCGCAACCCATGCCACAGGGGGCCCTTCCCTCCCCCCAGGCCCGCCTTCGCCTCCCGAATGAGCCGCGAGACGTAGCGGATCGAGCGGCCGACCGCCTCGACCAGCGGCACACCCCGGGCCAGATCGGCCGTGATGGCCGCGCTCAGCGTGCAGCCCGTGCCGTGCGTATGCGCCGAGGGCGTGCGACGATGCCGCCACCGGTGGACCTGCCCTTCGGCTTCGAGCTCATCCACCACCCAGGTACCCTCGG
Organism: uncultured Pseudomonadota bacterium; assembly: GCA_903885375.1. Lineage (GTDB taxonomy): Bacteria > Myxococcota_A > UBA796 > UBA796 > SXON01 > SXON01. The sequence goes on along the minus strand of CAISIK010000192.1, from coordinate 43,145 downwards.
CGTGCCCACCCTTGGTGAGCACCGCCCGGGAGGGGCGCCAGCCCATCGCGGCGAGCACGGCGCGCTCCGGGAGGTTGGGCGTGACGAGTGTAGCGAGGGGGAGGAGCCGGTCTACGTAGAGTCGAAGCGCGGAGGGGGCCAGGAGCGGCGTGCCGTCCTTGGCGAGCATCACCGGATCAACCACGACCGGCACGCCCTCGGGCCGGCGAGCCAACACATGACACAGCTCATGTATCACATCCTCGCTCAACACCATGCCCACCTTCACGGCGTGCACCGGCAGGTCGTCGAAGACCGCGGCCACCTGCGCGCCCACCACCCGACCCGACACGGCGTCGATCTCCCGAACGCCGTGGGTGTTCTGCACGGTGAGGGCGGTGATGGCGGCCATCCCGTACACCCCACGGTCATGAAAGGTCTTGAGATCGGCCTGGATGCCCGCGCCCCCGCCCGGATCCGAGCCCGCCACCGAGAGCGCCGTGTAAAGTCCCACGGCGCCGGGATAACCCCCTGGTGCCATGCCCGACGCGCCAGAAACCTCCCCGCCGATGCTGCCCGGGCTGGGCCTCGCCGCCTATGTGGCGCTCCTCGCGCTGATCTGCGTGGTGGGCGTCGTGGGCGTGAGCATCTCCTGGTACTCCCTCGTCGTGGGCGGCCAGAGCCTCTCGCCGAACCGCGTGAGCTACGGCGGCCTGGTCGACCCGGCGATGCTCCGCCCCCTCCGCGCGGCCGGCCTGCTCGGCACCGAGGAGATGCCCGATGCCTTCCACGCCGAGAATGCTTCCGGCACCGCCGCCTGCGCGATCGTGGGCGACAAGGTGGTGCGCCTCTCCCCGGCTTCCGGGGCCCAGACCATCCTGCTCGGCGACATCGAGCACGTTTCCGGTGGCGATGGCGGGGTGACGGTGCGCTCGCCCACCACCACCATCACCTGCGCCTTCGAAGCCGGCGAGGGCGGCGGCAGCTTCAAGGCGATGCTCGACCACCGGTTCTGAGCCCGAGCCAAACGCTGCGGGCGAAGCCTCAGGCCTGACCGAACCAGGGCACGACCCGGATGTTGGGATCGGCCGGATCGGGTCGCTGCACGGCCCGCGCGAACTTCTCCGCCACCGAGGGGTGGATGAGCACGCGGGTTTCGTGCCGGAGCACGCGGAAGCCGCCGATGTGCTGCTTCTGGATGCCGCCCCGACGACACAGCATCGGCAAGAGCCACTTGGGATCAGCGCGGTGGGCGTGCCCCACGTTGATGCGGAACCAGGCGCCGGGCGGGAGGTTGTCGTCCTCCGGCTCACGGGGGGGGCCCTCGTAGCTGGTGGTGGGGCGGGGCGCCCCCGGGGCGCGTTCCTTGCGCGGCGCGGGCGGGTTCCACTCGCTCACCTCCTCGGGGGCCGGGAGCTTGGCGCGCTGGAAGCGCACGAGCGCCGCCACCATCCGTTCGGCATCGCCGTTCGTGAGCAGCTCCCGGGCCACGACGAGGTCCTCCTCGGGCACGTCGGCCGCGAGCTCCTGCACGCCCTTGCGGAGCGCCTCCTCATCGCGGTGGCGGATGTCCTCCGCGCTCGGGGGCCCCATCCAGCGGGGCTCCACGTTGGCATCGTGGAAGAGGCGCTGGGCGTACCGCTGCCGCGCCCCCGGCACGAGTACCACGGCGAGGCCCTTGCGGCCGGCACGGCCGGTGCGGCCGCTGCGGTGGGTGAGCGTGGCGGCGTCGGTGGGCACCTCCACGTGAACGACGAGACCGAGGTCGGGGAGGTCGAGGCCACGAGCGGCCACGTCGGTGGCCACGCAGACCCGCGCCCGACGGTCCCGAAGGGCCTGGAGCGCCCGGTTTCGCTCGGCCTGACCGAGCTCGCCGGAGAGCGCCACCGCGGCAAAACCGCGCTCCACGAGCTCCTGGTGCATACGGTTCACGCCATCGCGGGTGCGGCAGAAGACGAGGGCGCCGGGGGCATCCACGAACCGGAGGATGTTCACGACCACGCGCTCGGTCTCCCGAGGGACCACCACGACGGCGCGGTACTCGATGTCGGCGTGCTGTTCGCCCATCGCCACGGCCACGCGCGCGGCATCACGCTGGTAGCGGCGAGCGAGGGCCTCGATCCCCTCCGGCACCGTGGCGCTGAACATCAGCGTTCGGCGGTCGGGAGGGGTGGCCTGCATCAAGTGCTCGAGCTCGTCGCGGAAGCCGAGGTCGAGCATCTCGTCGGCTTCGTCGAGAACGAGCGCCACCACACTGTCGAGCTTGAGGCGGCCGCGATCGAGGTGGTCGCACAGCCGGCCCGGCGTGCCCACCACGATGTGGGCACCCTGCTCGAGCTGGAAGGCCTCGCGGCGCACATCCATGCCACCCACGCAGGCCACGACGCGTGCGCCGGTGCCGGCGTAGAGCCACCCGAGCTCCCGCTGAACCTGCAGCGCCAGCTCGCGAGTGGGCGCGATGACCAGGGCGAGCGGGGCGCGGGCGGCGCCGAACTTCTCCTCGGCCCCCAGCAGGGTCGGGGCGAACGCGAGGCCGAAGGCCACGGTCTTGCCGGAGCCGGTCTGTGCGGAGACGAGCAGGTCGCGCGAGCCGTGGCTGGCATCCAGGATCGCGGCCTGCACCGGCGTGGGCTCGGCGTAACCCTTGGCGGCAAGCGCGCGAGCAAGGGGCGGGTGGGCGGTCTCGAAAGGCATGGTCGCTCGCAGAGGGCGGCGCGGTATCATCGCCGGGCTTGGATCGCCGCCCCTATTCCGGGCTCGGCGCCCCGAAGGCGCCCAGCACGCCCGCGCGGGCGAGACGCCGTGATACACCGCCTTGTGTCAACCCGGCTCCAACGCGCCCTCCTGGCCGTGAGTTCCCTCGGCGTCGCCCTTGGCGGCGCCGAGGCGCTTGCGCGGTACGCCGATGACACGCTCGAGTTTCCCACGGATGGTCGCCGGTTCTCCACGCGCGGGGGCACCCACGGCACCAACCGGAGCGGGTTCCTGGAGCGCGAGCTGCCCGAGGCGCCGCCCGCGGGCGTGCGGCGAATCGTGGTGCTGGGCGATTCGATGACGTGGGGCACGGGGAGCGCGGCCGAAGCGTGGCCGCGCGTGATGGAGGCGCGGCTCGGTGCCCCCTGGGAAGCCGTCAACCTGTCCCACTACGGATACGACGCTGAACAGTCCCTCGCCACGCTCCGCGCCATCGGCTGGCGCTACGGCCCCGACGCCGTGGTTTTCGGCACCTACGGCAACGACCTCGTGCCCACCGAGCTCATCACCGTCGGGCGATCGGCGATGCCGGCCTGGGTGGGTGGTCCAGACGGTCCCGGCACCCGGTGGTCGCTGTGGCGGCGCGTGGAGGGGGCCTGGCGCACCCGCGGCTTTGAAGAACGGGAAGCTCCCGACCGGTACCGGGCGGCGCTCCTCGCGCTGAAGGAGGCCACGGCCACGGCGGGCGTGCCGCTCTTCGTGGTCCTGCTCGTGCCGCATGTCCTCGCCGAGCCCGATCTCGCTGCCTGCGAGGCCCGGGCGGGCGGCGCGGCCCGGTGTGCGAGCGCGCTGGAGCGGGCCGAGCGGCAATCGCGCCTGCTGGACTCCCTGTCCATCCCCTACCTCTCCACCCTCCCCGCGCTCCGCACCGGGCCGGAGCGCGCCTGGTTCGCGGCGGACTCCTCGGATTGGGAGCACCCCTCGCCGCAGGGCCACGTCGTCGTGGGCGAGGCCGTGGCGGACTGGCTCGGCCCCATGCTGCCCCCCGCGGGCGCGCGATAGCGGGGCGAATGCCCTTCCCTCCGTGGCCCCGGCCGCTCTTTGTTCCCGGCGGTGGTGTGGCCACCGTCGAGTTCGTGGTCTTCGCGAAGTCCACCGTGGCGCTCGAGTTCGCGCTCCTGGCCGAGGGCTCCCCGATGCCCGCGCTTGCGGAGGGCCTGTCCGTCCAGGTGTTCGAGCGCCTCCTCGCGCCGGAGTTCGGCGAATGGGCCGACGGCCTGGCCGCGGACCCCGATGCGCCCCCCGGGCTCGACGAGGCCTCGGCCTGGTACGTGGTGGGCGGCGAAACCGCCAGCGGCGCCGACTTCTCCGCGCTGCAGTCGGCCTGGGCCGCCGTGCGGGTGATCCTCCGCGCCGGCGGGCTCGCCGTCTGGGACTCGTTCGCGATGCGGTGGAGCCCGGGGCCGGGAGCCCTCGCGGCCGACCCCGCCCTGCCCGCGTTGGCGGCCGCGTGGAACGTGAACCGCGACGGTACCGGCGAGGAGGGTATCGAGGTGGTCCACACCCTCGGCCTCACCAAGTTCGGTCGCCCCGATCTCATCGCGTTCGTGGCCCCGGCGGGGGCGGAGTCCGTGCGCGCGTTGGTGCATCACATGGCGCTCGATCTCATCGAGGGCGCCTGCCTTGCTCCGGGTGACCGGGTGGCGAAGGGCGGCGTGAAGCTGGAGGCGCAGGCGTATCGGCCGGGCGAGAACGGGCCACCGGTGGCGATCCCCTTCTTCCAGCCGCCGCTGCTGCTCGTCCCGCTGGGCTGAGCGCCGCGCCGGGGTGGCGCCCGCGGCGACCGGCGGCGGGGTCAGCGCCGGGGGCGGTCCTTGTTGCCCGGCTTGAAGGGCTTGCCGCTCTTGGAACCCCGCTTCGGCGCCGGGGCCGGGGCCGGGGTGGGAGCGGGCGCCGGAGCCGCAACGGGCGCGGGTGCCGGAGGCGTGGGCGCGGGCACGACCGGAGGGGGTGCAACCGGGGCCGGCGGCACCAAGGGGTACGTCGGAGCGGTCGGGGCCGGCGCTGCCACGGGAACCGGGACGGGCGCCGGGACGGGCGCCGGGTTGGAGCCGGATTGGGCCGACAACCACCACGCACCCCCGAGGGCCACGGCCCCGCCCCCGCACAGCAGTCCGAGGACGACGAGCGCGCCCACCCCGAGGCCGAAAAGCCCTGGGCCGCGGGACGATTCGCGCGTGGGCGGGAGGGCGGGGTGTCGCGCCGGCTTCGACTTCGGCGGGGGCGGCGCGGGCGCCGGGGCCTTCCGTTCAACAGCCGGTGCCGCCTGCCGGGCCGGAGGTTCCACGCGCTGTTCACGCGCCTCCGCGGCCGAGGGAGGCTCCGACACGGTCCGCGCGGCCGGCGCGGGGGCGGGCGGCGGCACCGGAGCGGGGACGGCGGCAGGCACAGGAGCGGGTGGCGGCGCCGGAGCGGGTGCGGGCGGCTCGACGAGCGGGGGAGGCTCGACGACTGGGGAAGGCTCCACTTCGGGGGGCGGCTCGCCCATGCTGGTGCGCAGCTCGGGGGGCACCACGAACTCCATCTGGGGAGCCGCATCGTCGCCGGCGCCGAAGGGGTGCGGGACGAGCGTCGGACTCCAACCCGCCCCATCGAGCAGGGCCTCGGCCACGAAACGTTCGCCGAGGAGGCGGTACACCGGCAGGAAGTCCACGGCCCCCGCGGCCACGGCGCCTGCCCCGTCCACAACCCCGGCCAGCCGGGGGAGGTGCTTGAACCCAAGCTGGGCGACGTCCAGCGGCGTCTCGGCCAGCCGCTCCACCCGCGGGAGCAGCTCCGCCAGCAGGTGGGGACGGATCGCCTCGGCTTCGGCGAGCTCGCCCGGGGTCATCGCCCCACCCACCCGCGCGAGCGCGGCCGTCCGCTCCCGTTCGAGCCAGTCGGCAGGCGCAGCGCGCACCGTCTCGCCGACGAAGGGAAGGAAGAGCTCGACGCCCGCCAGCCAGCGAAGCAGCACCTCCCCGCTCGGGAGGGCGCGGGTACGCGCGAGCGCTTCCTCCGGATTTCCCGGGAAACAACGACCGAGCGCCACGGACACGCCCAGCAGCTTGTCGGCCGCATCCGACCGCTGGCGAACCAGCATGGCCTCCAGACCGCCGGGAACGCTCGCGCTCCCGCCGGCGAACGCAAGGCGCAGCGCCGATCCCACGCCGCTCGCGATGGAGACGATGTCCTCGCCCTCATCGAGTGCGTCGGTGGCGCGAAGCGCGCGGGAGGCCGCCTCGTCGTCGGCGTGCTGCCGCGCCTTGGCGGCGTCGCCCCGACCGAGCGCGGCCACGCCCGACTCGAAGTCCGACCACTCCGGGAGGTCGCCATCGCCGGGCAACCACTGCAGGATCGCCCTCACCGAACGCACCACCGCATCATCCGCCGCGCGCGCCTGCAGGCGCGTTTCCAACGCTGAACCAGCCATGCCCCGAACGTAGCGCACGCGGCTCCGGGCCGTGGCATCATGGGCGCATGGTTCTCCTGCTGCTTCTGGCGTGCGACCGCACCAATTCCGACTCCGACAGCGGGGTCGCCTCCGCTGATCTCCTCGTTTCTCTCGACAACATCTCGGCCCCGGGCGCGCTGTCCACCTCGGCGGGCGCGGTGGACATCGTGATCGCACCGGGCGTACTGGTGGTCCACGATTCCGCCTGGACCCTCTTCCATGCCGGCGATGCCGTGGCCGGCACCCCGCTCGAGTCGCTCGCCGAGGATGGCGATCCCAACGCGCTGGCTGCCCTGCTGGCCGACACGCCGGAGGTGTCCGCCGTGGTGGTCCTCGCCGCGCAGGACGAAGCCACCTACGAAAACGCCGCCATGGGTCCGGGCGGCCACGCCAGTCAAGTCATCTCCCTGCGTAGCGACGAACGCCTGAGCTACGTGGCCATGTTCGGCCAGTCCAACGACGTGCTCGTCTCCACCCCGCCGGGTGGGGTGAGTGTGCTCCGTCCCGACGGCAGCGTGGCCCCCATCCCGCTCTCCCTGTTCGACGCCGGCACGGAGCGCAACGAGGAGCCAGGGGTGGGCGAGAACCAGGCCCCGCGGCAAGCCGAGGCGAACACCGGCGAAGCCGTGGAGCGGTCCGTCGCGCGGATCGACGGGCTCGATGTCGAGGGGTGGACCTACCCCGACCCGCTTGACTTCGTAAGCGTCGCCGCCACGCTCCAGGACTAGGCGGCCCGGGCGGGATTCAGGCTTCCCCGCCCGCCTCCCCTTCTCCCAGCCAGCCGAGCACCGCCCACACGGTCTCCAGTCGATCGAGACGGTCGGTGTCGATCGTGAGATCGGCCTGGGCGTAGGCGGGTTCGCGCGCGGCGAGCAGCCGCCGGAGCTCCGCCAGCGCATCCGCCCGACCGTGCGTGGGGCGCGAATCTCCCTGGGCCTCCACCCGGCGCAGGTGGGATTCCGGGCGGGCGCGCAGCCACACCGTTCGCGACTGGCGCCGCACGAGCGCCCACAGCTCCGGCTGCGTAACGAGCGACCCGCCGGTGGCGAGCACCACTCGATCGCCGCCTCCGAGGAGCTCCTCCACCACCATCGACTCGAGTGCCCGGTACCGCTCCACGCCGTGCTCGGAAAACAGCGTGCCCAACGGCATCATCGCCCGGGCTTCGATCGCCTCGTCCACCTCCACGAACGGGGCGCCCATCCGCGTGGCCACCGCCCGACCCACCGTGGATTTGCCCGCGCCCCGCATGCCCACGAACACGAGCGCCTGACGGGGCCGACCGAGGCGTTCGGCCCGCTCGTCGGGGCTCAAGAGTGCGAACCGGGCCACCGAGTCGGGCACGGGGCCCGCCGTGGCCACAAGCTCGGCCAGCGACACCTCCAGAGCCACGGCCAGCTCGGCCATGCGGAGCAGGCTCGCGTTCGCCCCACCTCGTTCCACGTCGGCGAGGAAGCGCAGGCTCACGCCCGAACGCCGGGAAAGCGCCGCCTGGGTCAGGCCCCTGCGCTCCCGGAGCGCCCGCACCCGCACGCCCACGCGACGCAACATCTCGTCTCCCGACAGCACGCTCATGTGAGGCAGTATATTGCACACATCGCCGCTTGAGCAAGAATAGAACGTGCAGTATACTACCGCACCCCGGACCCAGGACCCATGGCTGAGATCGCGTACCCCACCGTGAACTTCGAAACCCACCCCTCCCGGTACGTTCACTGGTCGCTCGCCGTGAAAGGTGCCGTGGCTACCCTCACCATGAAGGTGCAGGAAGATGGCGGAATGTGGCCCGGCAAGTACGAGCTGAAGCTGAACAGCTACGACCTCGGGGTGGATGTGGAGCTGGCCGACGCGGTGCAGCGCCTTCGTTTCGAACACCCCGGCGTGCGCGCGGTGGTCCTCACCGGCGGCTACGACAAGATCTTCTGCGCGGGCGCCAACATCCGCATGCTCGCCCAGTCGAGCCATGCGTTCAAGGTGAACTTCTGCAAGTTCACCAACGAGACGCGCAGCGGCATCGAGGAGGCGACCGCCCAGGACGGTGCGGTGTTCATCGCCGCCCTCAACGGCACGGCCTCCGGCGGGGGCTACGAGCTCGCGATGGCCTGCAAGGAGATCTACTTGATCGACGATGGGAACTCGGCCGTTTCCCTGCCCGAGGTTCCGCTGCTCGGCGTGCTTCCGGGCACCGGCGGCCTCACCCGGCTCACCGACAAGCGGAAGGTGCGGCGCGACATGGCCGACGTCTTCTGCACCAAGGCGGAAGGCTTCAAGGCACGCGATGCCGTGAAGTTCGGGTTTGTCGATGCCGCCTTCCCCCGGAGCAAGTGGCAGGCCTCGGTCGATGAGCGCGCGACCGCCGTTGCCGCGGCGAATCCCATGGCGCCCGACGCGCGGCCGGTGCCGCTCGAGCCCCTCGAGCCCACGTGGACCGACGCGGACAACCTCGACTACCGCTACGTGAACGTGCGGTTCGACCGCGAGGCCCGCATCGCCCACATCACGATGCGCGCGCCCGACAGCGCACCCACCACCACCAGCGCCACCTGGTCGCTCCGCGCCTGGCGCGAGCTCGATGATGCGCTGCTCCGGCTCCGGGTGAACAACCTCGACATCGGCCTCCTCGTGTTCAAGACCACCGGCAGCCGCAAGGCCGTGGTGGAGGCCGACACCGCGCTCGCCGGCCAGGGCTGGTTCGGCCGCGAAGTGCAGCGCTTCCAGGCGCGCGTGCTCCGCCGCCTCGACAACATGGCCAAGTCGATCTTCGCGCTCGTCGAGCCGGGCAACGCCTTCGCCGGCTCGCTGTTCGAGATCGTCCTCGCGGCGGATCGTAGCTACATGCTGGAGGATGACGATGGGGATAACGCCGTGTGTGTCACGGATGTATCGGGCGGTCTCTTCCCGATGCACTCGGGTCTCACCCGCCTCCAGGCGCGCTACCCGGGGGATGCTTCGGCGCCCGGCCGCGTGCTCGCACGTGGCGGCGAGATCGATGCTGACATGGCGAGCGAGCTCGGCCTCGTCACCCTGACTCCCGACGAGATCGACTACGAAGACGAGGTGCGCATCGCCATCGAGGAGCGCGCCAGCCTCTCGCCCGATGCCCTCACCGGCATGGAGCAGAACCTCCGCTTCGGCGGCCCGGAGTCCATGGACAACAAGATCTACGGGCGGCTCACCGCCTGGCAGAACTGGATCTTCCAGCGCCCCAACGCCGTTGGCGAACGCGGAGCCCTCAAGATGTTCGGCGCCCCCGAGCGCCCTGTCTACGACTACAAGCGCACCTGAACCCACCTCCACCGGGAGCCTCGTCATGGCCGACATCGACTACCAGAGCCTGATCCCCAACAACGTCAACCTCGACTCCGACAAGCGCCTTCAGCGCGCCCTCGAGAAGTGGCAGCCCGCGTACCTCGACTGGTGGAACCAGATGGGTCCGGAGAGCTTCCAGCTCCACGACGTGTACCTGCGAACCGCCGTCAGCACCGAGCCCGGCGGCTGGGCGCAGTTCGGCTACGTCCGCATGCCGGAGTATCGCTGGGGCATCTTCCTCGCCGATCCCGTGGCCGACCGCCGGATCCCCTTCGGCGACCACATGGGCGAGCCGGTGTGGCAGGAAGTCCCTGGCGAGTACCGCAACGTGCTTCGCCGCATCATCGTGACGCAGGCCGACACCGAGCCGGCGAGCGTGGAGCAGCAGCGTTGGCTCGGCCTCACCGCGCCGTCCGTCTACGACATGCGCAACCTCTTCCAGGTGAACGTCGAAGAAGGCCGGCACCTGTGGGCCATGGTGTATCTGCTGCACGCCCACTTCGGAAAGGATGGCCGCGACGAGGCCGACGACCTGCTCGCCCGCCGGGCGGGTGATGCCGACAAGCCCCGCATCCTCGATGCGTTCAACCAGCCGTGCCCGGACTGGCTCACCTTCTTCTGTTTCACCTGCTTCACCGACCGCGATGGGAAGTACCAGCTCGGCGCGCTCGCCGAGTCGGGGTTCGATCCGCTTTCGCGCACCTGCCGCTTCATGCTCACGGAAGAAGCGCACCACCTCAGCGTGGGTGAAACCGGCGTGGAACGTGTGCTCCGCCGCGGCGCGCAGCTCGCCAAGGTCGACCGCAACGGCGATGCCCGCGCGCAGGGCGGCATCCCCATCGCGATGACGCAGCGCTGGATCAACTACTGGTACTGCTACAGCCTCGACCTCTTCGGTTCCGAGATCTCCACCAACGCCGCCGACTTCTTCGGCGCCGGCCTCAAGGGGCGCTGGGCGGAGGCCAAGGACTACGAGGAGCACACCGCGCTGAACCAATGGCACAAGATGGCCGTGGTGGAGCAGGGCAAGCTTACGGAAAGGGACGTGCCCCTCCGCAATGCCATGAACGAAGTGCTCCGCGATGCCTACATGAAGGACACCGAGCGCGTGGTGCGCCGCTGGAACCAGGCGCTCGAAGAGGAGGGCGTGTCCGAGCGCATCACGCTGCCCTCGAGCCGCTTCTTCCGCCGGCAGGGCATCTACGCCAACCTGCCCTTCAACCCGCAGGGCCAGTTGATGGACGCCACGGAGCACGCGCGCCACCTGTCGGAATGGCTCCCCTCCGATGAGGACCGCGCCTACGTCGCGAGCCTGATGCACCGTGTGGAGGACCCCGGCCAGATGGCGAACTGGATCGCCGCTCCCCGGCGTGGCATCCACGGCAACCCCGTGGAGTTCGAGTACGTCCGCCCGCCGGCGGTCTGACTCGTTGGGCCTGCGGTCCCGGCTCGATCGGCTCCTCGATCTCGGCCCCGCCGACGATCCGCGGCGGGTGGCGGTGTCCGCCTCCCGCAAGCGGGTCGAACGCGCCGTGGTGAGCTCGCCCGGCGCCCGCCTGCGCATCGAGCGCACCGGCCGGGATGGCGAGGTCCTCCGGTTGCTCCTGTGGTGCCATCGTCGAATGCTACCCGTGGAGCTTCTGGACGCGGCCGCGGACCGTGTCTGGCTGGATGGCCGTGAGGTCTCCCCCGCCGAGGCCCGTCAGGCGCTGGCGCGCGATTAGCCCGACTCGTCCACCACCCGGTCGCCGGGGAGGAGGAAGAGCTCGAAGTTGCCCCGCCCGTCGGCGCGGATGAGGTTCTCGCGCACCCCTCCCTCGCGCAGCCGCTCACGCAGGCGGCGAAGGGCGCGGTCCCAGCTCATCCGCAGCGTGTTGCCCTGCCGCTTTCCCCACAGGCCCTGCGCCAGCGGTTCCCACGCCAGCGGCTGACCGGCGAGGGCGAGCTCGGTGAGCAGCTCCGCCGGCAGGCCATCGATGGGCAGTGGGCTTCGCCCCACGCTGGACACCACGGCCGACGTGGTGCGCACCGTGATGACCAGCGGACGCACGCGCGCTTGGGTGGCGAGCACGGCCAGCTCCTCCACGGCCGCGTCGGTCACCTCCACCGGGTGCTCCCCCACCACGAAGGACTGCCCCAGCTTCAGGGCGCGCGGCCCCTGACCGAGGTCGATCATCCAACCCTCCGCGGTGCTCCAGACGCGACCGGGGGAATCGTCGAGAAACCCCGGGACGATGTCAAACTCGGGCGTGGCGACAAAACTGTAGACCGAGGAGCAGAGCTCCCGGAGCTGGCCGGGCATTCGGAGCGCGAGCACACGCGCGGGGAGGTCCACCCGCGTCACCTCCACCTCCACCGCACCGGCGAGGGAAAAGCGCAGGCCGGCGGTGAGCAGGAGGTCGTCCTCGGGCGCACCGTCCACGAGCAGCGCGTTCCGCAGGCTCAGGAGGTACAACTCCCGACCACGAAGCGAAACGAGCCCCGCGGCCTCGGGTACCCGCGGGTCGGCCACCCGGACCTCGGCGCTGTTCAACCGCCCGATGAGTCCCCCCGGGAAGATTGCCACCGGATCGGCTCCTCCCACCGACAGCCACGCCTGCGGACGTACGACCAAGTTGCCTCCCTGTTTCGTCGGCGTAACCGACGCGTCCGCCGCGACGAGCGGCCGGGGTGCCGGCGCCCCCGCCGCGTTAGTTGCACGCATGTCGAACGAGCTCGTGCTGCACCTCGTCGTGAACGGCGAACCCGCCCGGGCGCTCGTTCCCGCCTCGCGCACCCTCCTCGAGCTCCTGCGCGAGGACCTCGGCCTGACCGGCACCAAACACGGCTGCGACGTGGGCGACTGCGGGGCCTGCACCGTACTGGTGAACGGCCTCCCCCGGCTGGCGTGCATCACGGTGGCGGCCGATTGTGCCGGCGAGCACGTGGACACCATCGAGGGCGTGGCAGTGGGCGGGCAGCCCAGCGCCATCCAGGCGGCGTTCGACCACCATGTTGCCGCCCAGTGCGGCTACTGCACCCCGGGGTTCGTGATGACCCTCACCCACCTCTTCACCGAAGAACCCGAGGCCGACGAAGCCTCGCTCCGGCACGCGTTGGGGAGCAATATCTGCCGTTGTACCGGCTATGTGAAAATCCTCGCGGCCGCACGGGATGCCCAGGCGCGCATGAGGAACCCCGCGTGAGCGTGCGCCAGCCCACCCCTGTTCCCGACCCCATCGGCAGCTACGGCGCCAAGATCGATGGCCGCGAGCGCATCAGCGGCGCCGCCCTCTTCGTCGCCGACCTGAAGCTGCCGCGGATGGTGCACGCCAAGTTCGTGCGTTCCACCCGCGCCCACGCGCGCATCGTCCGCATCCACCTCGATGCGGCCCTGGCCATCCCCGGCGTGGTGGGGCATTGTGTCGGGGAAGAACTGCCGCGTCGCTACGGCGTCATCCCGGTCGCCCAGGATGAAACGGCCCTCGCGGTCGGGAAGGTTCGATACATCGGCGAGCCGGTGGTATGTATCGCCGCGCTCGACCCCGAAACCGCCCACCGTGCCTGCGAGGCCGTGCGAGTGGAGTACGAGGACATCGAGGCGATCCTCACCATCGAGGCCGCGCTCGATCCGGCCCGCCCCACCATCCACGAATACGCGCGCAAGCCCAGCAACATCCTCCGCCGGGTGCACCAGAACTACGGCAACGTGGATGCGGGCTTCGCCGAGGCGGCGGTGGTGCTTGAAGAGAACTTCGACTACCCGGGCAGCACGCACGTCGCGTTGGAGAGCCACGCGGCGCTGGCGCGCGTGGAGCCTGATGGGAAGCTCACGTTGTGGAGCAGCACCCAGAACCCCCACTACGTTCACCGCGATGTCGCCCGCGTGCTGGGCCTCCGCGACCAGGACGTGCGGCTGATCAAGCCCGCGGTGGGTGCCGGCTACGGCGGAAAGTGCGACCCCTTCTGCTCGGACATCTGCGCGTCCCACCTGGCCCGCAAGCTCGGCCGACCGGTGCGAATCGTGCTCGAGCGCGAGGAGGTCTTCCTGGCCCACCGAGGGCGGCACCCCACCCGGATGTGGCTCAAGATGGGGTTCTCGGCGGAGGGCCGCATCACCGCGGTGGACTTCAAGGCCTGGGCCGATGGCGGCGCCTACGCCAGCTACGGCGTGGTCACGAGCTACTACCTGGGCGTCTTCATGCCACTTCCCTACCAGCTTGAGAACTACCGGTTCGAGTCGCACCGCCTTTACACCAACAAGCCGCCGTGCGGGCCGAAGCGTGGGCACGGCGCCATCCAGCCACGCTTCGCGCTGGAGGTCCTGCTCGACCGCGCCGCGGGTCGCCTCGGCCTCGATCCGGCCGCCATGCGCCGCGACAACTGTGTCGAAGCGAACAGCGAAACCTGCAACGGGCTCCGCGTCACCTCGGTAGGCATCCAGGCCTGCATCGATGCCGTGGTCCAGGCGAGCGGGTACACTGAACGGCGTGGCAAGCTGGGGCCCGGTCGCGGCCTGGGCATCGCCACGAGCGCGTACATGTGCGGCGCCCTGCACCCCATCTACCAGAACGAGATGCCGCACAGCACGGTCCAGATCAAGATCGATCGGTCGGGCGAGGTGGTGGTCTACAGCGGCACGGCCGACGTGGGCCAGGGCAGCAACCACATGCTCGCCGGCCTCGTGGCCCACCGGCTCGGCCTGCACCCCGCCGACATCCGTGTGCTGGAGGGGGACACGTCGCTCACCCCCGTGGACCTCGGCAGCTACTCCAGCCGGGTCACCTTCATGGCGGGCAACGCCGCCCTGCTCGCGGTGAACCCGCTCCGGGAGCGGATCGTGGCGGCGGTGGCCGAAAAGCTCGGCTGCGATCCCGCGGAGGTGTCGTTCGGTCGCCCGGGCCACGCCGATCGCGGTGATGGGCCTCGGGTGGGTACCGACACATCCGATGTGTCATGGGTGGATGCCGTCTGGCTGGCCGAGGAGAAGAGTGGCCCCCTCGTGAACGCAGGTGGCTACACCCCGCCGAAGATCGGCAGTCGGTTCCGCCGCCAGTCGGTGGGCCCCTCCCCGGCCTACTCCTTCACCGCGCAGGTCGCGGAGGTGGTGGTGGACGAGGAGACGGGCATGGTGGCGGTGGAGCGCATCTGGGTGGCCCATGACTGCGGCCGGGTGCTGAACCTCGCGGTGGTGGAGGGCCAGATCGAAGGCTGCGTGTACATGGGCGTGGGCGAGGCCCTCTGCGAGGAGCAGCGCTACCTCCCCGGTGGGCTCATCCGGGCGCCCAGCATCCTCGAATACAAGCTGCCAACGGTGCATGAGAGCCCCGAGGTCACCGTCTTCGCGATCGAATCGCACGATCCGGAGGGTCCGCTGGGCGCGAAGGAGGCGGGTGAAGGCCCCCAGTTGAGCACGGTTCCCGCCATCGCCAACGCGATCTTCGATGCCAGCGGCGTGTGGTTGCACCAGCCGCCGTTCACGCCCGAACGGGTGCTCCGGGCCCTCGATGCCCGGGCGCGCGGAGGCCCCCCCTGATGCTCCCACTCCCCCGATTCTCCTGGGAGGCGCCCGACCGGCTCCCCGACCTGGTTCGCCTCGCAGCCGAGCCGGGCGCCCGGCTCGTCGCCGGTGGTACCGACCTGCTCCCCTCGATGAAGCACCGGATCTTCCGCCCCGGCACCCTCGTGTCCACGCGGCGGGTGCCGGAGCTCCGCACGCTCCGGGTGGGAGCCGACCACTCGCTGAGCCTCGGGGCCGCCCTCTCCCTGCGCGAGCTGGCGCGCCACGCCGAGGTGCGCACGCACTTTCCGTCGTTGGCCCTCGCGCTAGGCAGCGTGGCCACGCCCACCATCCAGGGCATGGCCACGCTGGGTGGCAACCTGATGCTCGATACACGGTGCATGTATTACAACCAGCCCTCCGGCTGGCGGGCCGCGCTGGGCGGCTGCCTCAAGTGTGAGGGCACCCTCTGCCATGTGGCTCCGCGTGGAGCCGGCTGCTACGCCGCCCACAGCGCCGATACGGTGCCGGTGCTGATGCTGCTCGGCGCCACCGCGGTCTTCGCCACCCCCAACGGCGAACTTCCCATCGCGGTAGGCGAGCTGTACCCCGAGGATGGTCGGGAAGGCCCGCGCTGCCCCCCCGGCGCAGTGCTGGTGCGCGTGGAGGTACCGGCCCCCCAGCGCGCCGTGGCCTTCCGCAAGCTGCGTCAGCGCGCTGCCATCGACTACGGCCTCCTCCTCACCGCCGTGGCCCCTACCCCGGAGGGTTGGGAAGCCGTGATCTCGGCCGTGGCCCCCCAGCCCATCCGGGTCGCCGCGCCCACGCGCGAAGCGCTGGCGGACGCCGTTCACAAGGCGGTGCAGCC
The DNA here is from genome assembly GCA_903885375.1 of uncultured Pseudomonadota bacterium. Classification (GTDB taxonomy): domain Bacteria; phylum Myxococcota_A; class UBA796; order UBA796; family SXON01; genus SXON01. Next base: position 27,323 of record CAISIK010000192.1, on the reverse strand, counting down.
CCTCCCCACGCACCAGCAGGCCTCCACGTGGCGGAAGCGGATGCTGCGGGTCGAGGTGGCGCGCGCGCTGGCCAGCCTGCCGGCCTGAGGCCGGCAGGAGCACCAACGCCTACTGGCCGGCCTTGGCCTTGTAGGCCTCGATGAGCACGTCGGCCACATCGCCGCGGATGATGCGCGCATCGGGGCGCTCGCCGCCGAGGAGCTGCTCCCGCATGATGGTGCCCGAGATGCTGTAGGGCTTCTCGCCGGGGTGGTTCTCCATGAGGTCCACCCGGTCCACGCTCTCGTAGAAGGCGGCAAAGCCCACCTTCACCGGGCGGGTGTGCAGCTCGCCGGGGAGCGCCTCGAAGATCGTCTGCGCATCGAAGTCGCCCCAGATGGCCGACTTGTCGAAGTAGGGCGCATCCGCGTGCTTGCGGCCGATGACGATATGCGAGAAGCCGTGGTTCTGACGGTAGATGCTGTGCATCACCGCCTCGGAGGGGCCGCCGTAGAACATCTTCATGTCGAGGCAGACGAGCTCGAACACGTCGTTGAGGTCGTAGCCGACCTTGCTCCAGAGGTCGCGATCGCTGTCGCCCTGGCCGAGCAGGCGGCGGTTGCGCAGCATCCGGTAGGTGCGAACGCGGGTGGAGGCATCCACGTCGTCGCTCTTGAGCTGGCCGACGAGCGGGTTGAGCACCACACCGGCGTAAAGGCCGCTGCGGGTGAGCTGCTCCACACCGTACACCAGCGCGTACTCGTGGGCGCGGTGGAGCGGGTTGCGGGTCTGGAAGGCGAGGGCCGCTTCGAAGCCGCGCTCGGCGATCATCTGGCGGGTGGCGCCCGGCGAGAGGAGGAGATCGCCGTACTCGAGGTTGCGGCTGGCGGGGAGGATGCTGAGGTCGCCGCCCACGAGGGTGCCGCGCGCATCGTCGGTGGCGATGGAAGCGCCGGGGTGATCGAGCCGGCTCGTGCCGTAGACCTTCTCCACGTAGCGCTGCTTGTCCCACCCGAAAACGCTCGACACGGCGATGGTGCCGAACACCTCGCCCGCGGAGTTCACCAGCGCGGCGCGGCTGCCCGGCTTGAGCGCGGCGGCCTCGTCCTCGGTGACCGGGAGGGCCATCGGGATGGTCCAGGCGTACTTCACGCCGTTCCGAACGATGTTCTTCTCGTCGAGCACCCGGTTGAAGGTGGCCTCGTCCATGAACCCGGTGAGCGGGGAGAGCGTGCCATCCGCGATGCGGTACACGACCGACAGGTCGGCATCGGTGACGGCGATGCGCGCCATGCCACCGCTCTCGGCGAGGAGGGCCGACTTCTGGTTGAAGCGGAGGAAGCGGTCGACGGGGGCGGAAAGACCGCCATGAACGGGAACGAGGGCCATGATCTCTCGGGGATTCGGCCGGCTTCTACCGCGCCCGGGAGGTCGGCGCCACGGGTTAGCCCGCCGGATGCGCTGGCTTTCTCGCGACTATGCCCACCTCTGGCACCCCTTCACCCAGGCCGACGAGTGGGAGCGCGCGGAGCAGAACCGGGTGATCGAACGGGGAGAGGGCGTCTGGCTCATCGACACCGAGGGGCGGCGCTATCTGGACGGCACATCGTCATTGTGGTGCAACATCCTCGGGCACCGCCACCCGAAGCTCGACGCCGCCGTGCGCGCGCAGCTCGACCGTATCGCCCACACCACCCTGCTCGGCCTCACCCACCCCGGCGCGGTGGAACACGCCGAGCGGCTCTGCGCGCTCACCGGGCTCGACCGCGTGTTCTACAGCGACAGTGGTTCGACGGCGGTGGAGGTGGCGCTGAAGATGGCCTTCCAGGCCTGCCAGCAGCGGGGGGACCGCCAGCGGACCCGCTTTGCCGCGCTCAACGAGGCCTACCACGGTGATACAGTCGGAAGTGTATCACTCGGCGGGATCGACCTGTTTCATGCCGTATACCGCCCACTTCTCTTCGAAGCGGTGCGGCTGCCTTCGCCCGAGCGGGCCGAAGCCGCCGAGGAGGCGGCCTGCCTCGAACGCGCGCGCGAGCTCTTCGCCCAGCATGGCCACGAGCTGGCGGCCCTCGTGGTGGAGCCGTTGGTGCAAGGCGCGGCGGGCCTCCGCCGGCACAGCGTGGCCTTCCTCGACGCGCTGGGCACCCTCGCGCGAGCCGCCGGCGCCTACGTGGTGTTCGACGAGGTGGCCACGGGCTTCGGCCGCCTCGGGACGCTCTTCGCCGCCGACCAGGTATCGGTGCGGCCGGACTTCCTGTGCCTCGCGAAGGCCATCACGGGCGGATACCTCCCCCTCGCCGCCACGCTGACCACGAACGCCGTCTACGACCACTTCCGCGGCCCCTACCCGGAATACCGCACCTTCTTCCACGGCCACACCTACACGGGGAACCCGCTTGCCGTGGCGGCCGCCCTCGCCACGCTCGACGTCATCGAAGAAACGCGGCTCGTCGAGCGCCTCCCCGGGCGCGCCGCCGAGCTCCGCCGGGCGCTCGATGCAGTCGCCCACCCCTGCATCCACGAGCGGCGTCACCTTGGGATGATGGGCGGCCTGGTGCTCCGCGGGCCCGACGGCTCCGGCTTTCCCGCCGAGGCGCGGGTGGGGCACCGGGTCTCGCTGGCCGCCCGGAAGCACGGCGCCATCGTGCGCAACCTCGGCGACACCGTGATGCTCATGCCGCCGCTGGTGATGGAGGCGCCCGAGCTCCACACGCTCACCCGCGCGGTGGAGGCCGCCCTTGTGGACGTGCTCGGCGCCTCCCCGGCGGCGGACGAGTCGGGGCTCCCGCGATAGGGCCATTCCATGCCCGATCGCATCCGCCTCACCCAGTATTCGCATGGTGGTGGCTGAGGATGCAAGCTGGGTCCGGCGGACCTGGAACGCATGCTGGCCCGATTGCCACGCACCGTGCCCCCCGAGCTGCTCGTGGGGATCCAGACGAGCGACGATGCCGCCGTCTACCGGATCAGTGCGGACCAGGCGATCGTGCAGACGCTCGACTTCTTCATGCCGGTGGTGGACGACCCGCGGGACTACGGGCGCATCGCCGCGGCCAACAGCATCTCGGATGTGTACGCCATGGGCGGGCGGCCCATCCTCGCGCTCGCCATCGTGGGCCTGCCGCTGAAGAAGGTCGCCCCGGAGGTGATGGGCGAAGTGCTCGCGGGCGGCGCAGAGGTGTGTGCCGAAGCCGGTATTCCCATCGCGGGCGGCCACAGCATCGACGATGAGGAGATGAAGTTCGGGCTCTCGGTCACCGGGCTCGTGCACCCCGATCGCATCCTCCGCAACGACCGCGGGCGCGCCGGGGATTGGCTGGTGCTCACCAAGCCCGTGGGCAGCGGGTCGCTCGCCAGCGCCGTGAAACGAGAGGTCATCACGCCCGAGCAGTACGCCGAGTTCGTGCGGGTCGCGACCTTCCTCAACCGCATCCCTTCGGAGGTTGCGCAGGCCCACGGGCTCCGCTGCGCCACCGACGTGACGGGGTTCGGCGTCCTCGGTCACGTGCACGAGATGGCCGTCGGCGCGGACCTCGACGTCGACCTGTGGTTCGGGAGCCTCCCGTTGCTCCCCGGTGTGGGCGAGCACATCGAGGCGGGCGTCTTTCCCGGCGCGACCGGCCGCAACCTCGCGCACTACGGAAAGAACGCCGTTTGGTCGCCGGACCTCCCGGCGCTCGCGAAGCCGATCCTCGCCGACCCGCAGACCTCCGGCGGCCTCATCCTCGCCGTCCCCGACGATCGGCTCACGGCCGTGCTCGAGGACCTGGAGCGCAAGGGTGCCCTCGCCAACGCCGTGATCGGCCGCCTCCGCGAACGTTCGAGCGGCCCGCGGATGCATATCCACGCCGGTCGCTCCCATTGACGTGGTGAGCCCTCCGAAGTCGGGCGCCTGGGCGCGCGCCCGTCAGGTGGCCCGCCTCACCCGCATGGCGGCCGGGCTCGTTTGGAATACGAGCCCCGTGCTGTTTCTCACGCTCGCCGCGCTGACGTTGGCATCCGGCCTCGTCCCCGCGGGGCTGGCCTGGGTGGGCAAGCAGATCGTGGATGGCGTGCTCCTCGCAACCCGGACGGGCGCAGCAGCCGATCGGCAAGCCGCCCTGCGGTGGGTGGCCATCGAAGGCGGGTTGATCATCCTTCTGTCCGCCATGCGCCGCGGCGCGGAGATGTGCGACACGCTGATGCGTGCCGTGCTCGGGAACACCGTGAACGTCATGATCCTGAAGAAGGCGCTGGAGCTCGAGCTCCCCGACTTCGAGGACAGCGACACCTACGACCGCATGACCCGCGCCCGCAGGGAGGCGTCACGGCGGCCGCTCGGGCTCGTGCGCCAGGCGCTCGGGCTGGTGCAGAACGTCGTGAGCCTCGTGAGCCAGGGCGCCATCCTCGTGGCGTTCTCCCCCCTCGCCGTGCTGGGCCTCACCCTCGCCGCGCTGCCCTCCTTCTTGGCGGAAACCCGTTTCGCCGGCCAATCCCACGCCCTGTTCTCCTGGCGCAGCGCCGACGTGCGCATGCAGAACTACCTCGAGGTGGTCGTGGCCCGGGAGGACCACGCGAAGGAGGTGAAGCTGCTCGGGATCGGCCCCGACCTCGTGGAGCGGTACGACCGGATATTCCACAAGATCTTCACCGAGGAGCGGGCGCTCGTGCTCCGTCGGGGCGCCTGGGGATTGCTCCTCGGTGCGCTCTCCACGCTGGCGCTGTACGGCGCTTACGGGTGGATCGCGGCCTCGGCCATCACCGGGAGCATCACGCTCGGCGGGATGACGATGTACCTGCTGGTCTTCAAGCAGGGGCAGGCCGCCCTCGGGGCAAGCCTCCAGGCCATCGGCGGCGTGTACGAGGACAGCCTCTACATGGCCGATCTCGAAGCCTTCCTCGCGATGAAGATCGTCCGCCCGGCCGGCACCGCCCGGAGCGGCCCCCTCCCCGACGACGGCGTGCGTTTCGACAACGTGAGCTTCACCTACCCGGGCGCGAGCGCAGCCGCGGTGGAGTCCCTCACCCTGCACGTGCCGAGCGGCACGCGGCTCGCGATCGTCGGCCACAACGGGAGCGGAAAAACCACGCTGATCAAGCTCCTGACGGGGCTCTACACCCCGACCTCGGGGCAGGTGATGCTGGAGGGGCTGGACCTCCGCGAGTGGCACCCGCACGCGCTGCGCGAGCGCCTCGGCGTCATCTTCCAGGACTTCGTGAAGTACCAGCTCACGGTGGGCGAGAACATCGGGGTGGGCGACCGCGAGCGGCTGGAGGATGAAGCCGGGCAACGTGTGGCCGCCGACAAGGGGATGGCCACACCGTTCATCGACGAGATGCCGGCCGGCTTCAAGAGCCAGCTCGGCAAGTGGTTCAAGGACGGACGGGAGCTGTCCATCGGACAGTGGCAGAAGGTGGCGCTCGCCCGCGCGTTCATGCGTCAGGGCGCCCGCGTGCTCGTGTTCGACGAGCCCACCAGCGCCATGGACGCGGAGGCCGAGGCGCAGATCTTCGATCGGGTGCGCGAGCTCACCCACGACCAGATCGCCGTGCTCATCTCGCACCGCTTCAGCACGGTGCGCATGGCCGACCGCATCATCGTGCTTCACGGGGGAAGGATGGTGGAGGATGGCGACCACACCTCGTTGATGGCGCTCGATGGCAGGTACGCCCGCCTGTTCTCGCTGCAGGCCGAGGGCTACCGGTAGCAGTCAGCGCATCGAAAACAGGGCCACCTGCCGGTCCGGCTCCTTCCATGGCTCCACCCAGGCCCCGGCCCGAACCACCTCCCGCTCGAACTCCCGGGTCCGGGCCGCACCCGTGAGCCGTACGAGTGTATCAGCCTGTATCGTTCCCAACGCCGAGGGATGCGCCACCACCTGCATCGGCCGCACGGGGAGCGCCGTGAATACCCATCGCACCTCGCGATCCAGCTCCCACGTCACCGTGCTCTTCACCTCGTCGGCCTCCGTAAAGGAGGTCCGCTCCGACGAGCCCGGAAAGACGACCGTGGCTTCGCCGTAGCGGAGGGACTGCCGCGGGTGGATGTGCCCCGACAGAACCCGGGTGACTCCCTTCGGGAGGTGCTCGGGCCCGACCGTGTCGGGGTGGCGGCCGGCGCGGAAGGTGAACCGGTTCACGCGGCACCCGTCGAACGCCTGGTGCGCGAGCAGGAAGTCCACCCCACCCGCGCAGGCGCGCGCCGCGGCGCTGGCCCAGTCGGCCGCCAGCGCCAGCCAGGGAACCACCCCTAACCGCAAGCCGGCCACCTCGACCCGCGCCGCCTCGTCCACCACCTGCACCCCGGAAATACCGCTTCCCACCGAGCCGAGGAGCCCCCGCCGGTCGTGGTTTCCCGGCATGACCACCACCGGCACGCACCGGCCGAGCTCGGTGAGGAGCACCCGCGCCTCCTCGATGGCGCGCGCGGGAGGCAGCGACCGGTCGAACAGGTCACCGGTGTGCACGACGAGGTTCACCTCGCCCGCGAACGCCGGCGCCAGAGCGGCCCGCAGCGATGCGAGGTGATCGTCGGCGCGGCGCCAGCCCCGCGGCGAACCCACGAACCACCGGTCCACCCCGAGGTGCGTGTCGGTCACGTGGAGAAGTCTCACTACAGCACGAAGCGCACGCCCACATGCCCACCCACGCTCTGGTCGAGCGTCACGTTGAGCTGGCCGTACACCTTGAGCGCGAGAATGTCGGCCTGCACACCAACGAATGCCCGGGGGCTGTACTTGCCCGCCTCTCCCGTTTCGGTGAGCGAGAGCGTGGCGGAGCCCACGTCGGCCTGCTGCCCTTCGTAGTCCAGCGTGATGGGCCCGCCGACCTTCACGGCGCTCTCCGCCGAGCCCGACAGGTTCGTGTCGAGCCCCACGCCCGCGAACGCCGTCACCACGAAGATGTGCAGGTTGGTGGAGAGCTCGGCCGGGATGCTCTGCGCCACGGCGCGCAACGTGTAGCTCCCCGAGGCATCCCATTCGAGCCCGTTGGTGGAGATGGGCATGCTCTCCTCCAACACCAGTTCGTAGCTTGAGTATTCGTAACCGCCGGTCAGATCGAGACCGCCCCAGCGGATGCCGTCGGTCTTTTCGCCGCCCTTCACCAGCTTGATCTGCAGGTGGGCGCCGTAGTTGAGGAAGGTCGCCGAAAACGGCGCGCGCTGGGTCTTCGCGCTCATGCCGTTCACGTAGAGCTTGAACCTCCGCAGCGCGCTGTCCTTCTCGGAGAAGGCGCCGAAATTGAGGCCCGCCATCGCCCCGACCTGCAGCGCGAACCCCGTTTCGGGCAGACCCTCCGCTGTGCCACCGTCAAGCGCGGCGCCGGCCCCGCTCACCGCCGTGCCGAACGCGCCGCCGAACGCGAAACGCTGCATGTCCGAGCCGTAGTCGGCGCCCATGCCCTTCGCGCTGAGCACATTGGCATCGGCCATCTGGGTCATGTAGGCGCCCATGTCGGCGGTGCGCAGCCCCTCGCCGATGGCGCTCTTGAGCTGCGCCTCCAGCTCGGCCTCGTCCATGCCGGCCTCGCGCGCTTCGTCGGGGAGGGTGATCTGGACATCGGCATCGACCGCGAGCGCGGCCGCGATGGGGAGAAGGAGCATGCGCCACGATAGCCCAAACCGTCGGGCTCCGGATAGGTTGCGCCGTATGAGCCTCTCCCCCCAAGACTTCAAGCAGGCCCTCGGCCGGTTCGCGTCCGGCGTCACCGTTATTGCCGTCAACGATGGCGAAGGGCAGCGCGGCATGACCGCGAGCGCCTTCCTGTCGGTGTCGTTGGACCCGCCGCTGGTCCTCGTGAGCGTGGGGAAGAAGGCGCACATGCACGCGCACCTGCTGCATGGCGCCCGCTGGTCCGCCAGCATCCTCGCCCACGACCAGGCCGCGCTCTCCGGCCACTTCGCCGGCTACGGCGAAGCGGAGGTTCGCTGGGAGGGCGAACAGAGCGGCCCCCCCCACCTCGCCGGCGCGCTCGCGTGGGTGGAGTGCATGCCCTTCGCCGCTCACGACGCCGGCGACCACACGCTCTTCGTCGGTCAGGTCGTGGCGGCGGGGCACCGGGAGGGCATCCCGCTCGTGTACTCGCAGGGCAAGTACCGCGACCTGGTGCCGCTCCCCTAGCCAGGCGGCGGCGCCCCGGGCGCGCGCGATGTGCCGAGGTGGCCCGGAACCCCAGCGGACAGGCCACTGCACATCGCCCCTTCCACCGGTGAAATCGCCGTGGGGTGCTCCCCTTCCATCACCCAGACGCACGCCGGATCGGTGACCCAGGCCCGCACCGTGCCGCCTTCGCCGCGGAACCAGCCGTACCAGCCGAAACCCCCGTTGATGGCGAACCGGTCGCGGCCGAGCGCGCCGACGAAGCGCAACGGGAGCCGCGGGCGACGCACGCGGCGCAGGCGGGTCACCACCACGAGGGCGTCGTCGGTGAGCTCGTAGCGGAGCGGTGCATCCGCGAGCGCCCACAGGAGACTGAGGCCGATGCCCACGCTGAAGCCGGCCGCCGGTCCGAGGGCGTTTCCGAGCCAGGCATCCCGAAGAAGTGCCCCGAACGCCACCAGGAACGCGGCCAGGGCCACGCCGCCGAGGAGCTTCGCCCGCCGGGGCAGGGGCGCGGGAAGCAGCATTCGTGGGGCTTCTTGCATCGTCTCCCGCAGATGTATCGCCGCCGTGCGAAAAAGATCGATCGACGGACTCAAGCCCCGGCGGGGGTGACCGATGGCAGGCCAGAGACGAACCCCGTGCAGGACTACCGCCAACAACTCGCGACCTTCTGGAGCGGCCTCGACGCCTCCCGGCGCCGCGTCCTCGGCGGCGCGGTCGGCGCCTCGCTCCTCTCCCTCGTGGCGGTCGGCTTCTGGGCCAGCCAGCCCGACTGGACGACGCTGACCCGCATCTCCGACGCCGACACCCGCGCCCAGGTGCAGGACCGCCTCTCCACCGCCGGCGTGCAGTGGCGCGTGGGCACCGACGGCCAGAGCCTCGAAGTGCTCGCCCAGGACCTCGGCTCCGCCAAGAAGGAGGCGGCCGGCAGCCATGGGCTCGTGGGCCTGAGCGGCGTAGACCAGCTCGACCCCTGGATCACCCCCTTCCAGGAAGGCCTCCAGAAGCAGAAGATGCTTCAGGAGGAGCTCATCCTCCAGATCAACGGCATCGACGGCATCGCCGCGAGCCGCGTGCTCCTCAACCTCCGCACCGGCAACGGCTTCCTCGGCGACACCGCCCGCAGCTCGGCCTCGGTGAGCGTGAAGAGCGACGACGGCGTGACCCTCAACCGCGACCTCGGCAAGTCCATTGCCCTCCTCGTGAGCCACAGCGTGGCGGGGATGACCGACCAGGACGTCACCGTGGTGGACCAGCGCACCGGGCGGCTCATCTGGTCCGGCGACAGCACCCCGGAGACGACCGGCGGCGACGACGCCACCAAGCGGGCCAAGCGGCTCGAGGAACAGGCCACCGCCGCGCTCGCCGCGGTGCTCGGCTCGCCCGACCGGGTTCGCGTCAGCGTTTCCGTGGAGCTCGACCAGACGAGCACCCAGAGCACCGTGAACGCCGTCGACCCCGACAGCGCCGCAGCGCTCCGCGAGAAGTCGGAGTCCGACCAGAACAGCTCGGGCGGCTCGACCGCCACCAACGGCGGCGAAGCGGGCGTGCAGAGCAACCAGCCCCAGTCGGCCATCGGCGCGACCTCCACGGGTGTGGCCCGCAAGCGCGAAGAGACCGACACCCAGTACCAGTACACGACCAGCAGCACCACCACCACGAAGCCGGCGGGCTCGTTGAAGCGGGTGAGCGCGGCCGTGTTCCTCGACAGCGCGGCCGTGACGGCCATCGCCACCGCCGGCGGCATGGACCCGGGGGCCTACCAGGCCACGCTCGAGAAGGCCGCCCTCGCCGCCATCGGCGCGGACACGACCCGCGGCGACCAGGTGGTGGTGAGCTTCGTGCCCTTCGCCGAGGAGACCCTGAGCGAGGCCACGGCCACCGCCGTGTTCCCCTGGGAGCGGCTGCTCCCGGCCGGCGTGGCCCTCGTGGCCGTGATGCTCACCTTCCTCATGCTCGTGCGCCCGCTGGTACGGACGCTCCAGGCCCAGCAGGCCGGCACCCGGCGCAATGCCGAGGGCGAGCTCGTGCAGGAAGACGGGCAGCCCGTCACCGCCCGCCCGAACGGTGCGGCCCTCCGGGGAGCCGCGGCCTACGCAGCCGCCGCCGAAGGGGATGACGACGACAAGGTCGTGGACCTCGCGGCCCGCCTCCGCAAGCAGGTGGACAGCTTCAAGCACGTCAGCGCCGCCGACGTGAGCGAGCTCGTGAATCGTGAAACCGGCCACAGCGCGGAAGTCCTCCGGCGCTGGGTCCGCAGCTAGGAGCCCCGATGGCCAACGCCGCCCGCCAGTCCGCCCCTGCCCCCGCGCCCGAGGCCGCGCCCCGTGTGGACGCCAGCGCCCTGACCGGCATCGAGAAGGCCGCCATCCTCGTGATGTACCTCCAGCGCGAGACAGCTCGCGAGGTGCTGCGGCTCCTGTCCGACGACGAGGTGAAGAAGCTCGGCATGGCGATCGCCTCGGTCCAGAGCATTCCCGACGGGGTGATCGAGAGCGTGGTCGGCGACTTCATCGTGAGCCTCCAGAGTGTGTCACTCGTGCCCATCACCGGGCGCGACTTCGCGCAAGACGTGCTGCCCGAGCTGGTGGACGAGGGGCGCCGCCACGTGGTCGCCGGCGCGATCCGCCGCCGCGTGGGCGGGGACTTCGAAGCCTTCATCAAGGCCAAGAGCACCAACGCCATCGCATCGGTGTTGCGCGACGAACACCCGCAGGTCCAGGCCGTGGCGCTCCTCCGCATGGGGCCCGAGAACGCCTCCCGCGTGCTGGCCATCCTCCCCGAGGAGGCGCAGTACGACCTCACCGTTCGCATGGCCCGCGCCGAGCGGGTGAGCGGCGCGTTGGCGGACGATGTCGAGGACTCGGTTCGGCGGGCGCTGGAAGACCAGGACGACCCGCTGCCGATCGGCGGCGCGCAGACCACCGCCCGCATCCTCGGTCGCCTCCCGCGCGAGAAGAACCAGACCGTCATCGTGCGGCTCCGCGACGAGGGCAACGAGCTCGCCGACCGGCTCCAGCGCCTCATGGTGGTGTTCGAGGACCTCGTCACCCTCGACGATCGGGCCATCCAGGCGCTCCTGCGGGTGGTGGAGCGCGCCGACCTCGTCATGGCGCTCAAGGGGGCTTCGCCCGAGATGCGCGGCCGTTTCCTGAAGAACCTGTCGAGCCGCGCGGCCGCAGACCTCCAGGACGAGATGGACGTGCTTGGCAACCCGCGGAAGGCCCAGCTCCGCACCGCCCAGGAGAACGTCACCGCCGCGGCGCAGCGGCTCCACGACGACGGCGTGATCGTGCTCATCACCGGACCGGAAGAAGAAGAACACTGAGCCCCGCCGGGCCGTCCGACCGCCCCGACCGCGCCTCGTGCCGGCCGGGGCGTCGCCGTTTCGGGGCTCGCTTTCGCACGACGTGCACGAAGTTGGGGGACACCGCTCAACCTCTGGACGGGCCGACCGATGAAGGAACATGCAGCGCGCGGCCCCGGAGTACCAGTCCCTGCCCTCCCGCGGCAGCTTCGCCCCCAGCGCGTTTGTGCGCCCCGGCGGCCAGCGCCAGTTCGTCCCGATGACGCCGGGCCGCAGCGCCTTCGTATCGGGGGTGCCCGTGGCGGCCACGCACATCGAGTCGGCGCCGATGGAGGCCGCCGCGCCCGCCGAGGCGCCCGAAGTAGCCACGCCGCCCGTGGTACGGGTTCCCTCCGCGGGGCGCGAAGCCGAGCTCGAAGCCCGCATCGCCGAGCTCGAGGCCACGCTCGTGGAGCAACGCAAGCAGCACGACGAGGTGCTCCGCCTCGCACACACCGAGCACCAGATGGCGCTGGCGTCCGCGACCGCCGCCGAGACTGCGGCGGCGAGCAACTCCCAGCGGTTCGGCCGCATGATCGGCGAGCTCGGTCACCTCCGCGAGCGGGCCGCCAGCGAGCTCCGAGCCGAAGCGGGCGAGATCGTCCTCACCGCCGCGCGACGGCTCGCCGGTCGCGCGCTGCAGGTGAGCCCCGGCGTGCTCGAGGGGCTGGTGAACGAATGTGTCGACGCCCTCGGCGGTACCGCGCTGATCGTGCGGGTGAACCCCGAGGATGTGGAGCGGGTGGCCGCGGCGGTGTCGGGCGGCGTTCGCGTCGTCCCCGATGCGTCGGTGCACGCCGGCTGCATCGCCGAAGGTGAAGGAACCCGCGTGGAAGCCACGATGTCGGGCAGCCTCTCCACGCTGGCCGACGAGCTCGCGGCCTGGCGACGCACCGGATGAGCGCGCTCCTCAACCTTGGCGCGCTCGGCGCGCGCTGGGAAGCCGCTCCCGCTTTCGCCCGCTCGGGCCGCGTCGTGTCCGTTCAAGGCACCCTGCTCACCGCCGACCTTCCCGGAGCCCGGATCGGCGAGGTGGCGCGCGTGTCTGGCGTGGGGCTCGCCGAGACCGTCGGGTTCAAGGACGGGCGCGTGCTGCTGATGCCCTTCGACTCCCTCGACGGTGTTCGCCACGGCGCAACCGTTCACGGCACCGGGACCCAACCCACCGCCCAGGTGGGCGAAGCGCTCCGCGGCCGGGTCATCGATGGTTTCGGCGCGCCGCTCGACGGAAAGGGGCCCATCGTGGGCCTGCAGTCCGTCCCGCTGCATGCGCCGCCGCCCGACGCCATGTCCCGCAGCCTGGTGCGAAAGTCCCTCACCACGGGCGTCCGCGTCCTCGATGGGCTCCTCACCCTCGGCCTCGGGCAGCGCGTGGGCCTGATGGCCGGCTCCGGCGTGGGCAAGAGCACGTTGATGGGCATGATCGCCCGGCGCAGCAGCGCCGACGTGAACGTGATCGCCCTTATCGGTGAACGTGGTCGGGAAGTGCGCGAGTTCATCGAGGATGTGCTCGGCCCGGAGGGGCTGCGCCGCAGCGTGGTGGTGGTCGTCACGAGCGACAAGGCACCCGTGCTCCAACTGCGGGGCGCGTTCCTCGCGATGGCGGTGGCCGAGTTCTTCCGCGACCAAGGCCGCGAGGTCATGCTCATGATGGACAGCGTCACCCGGCTCGCCATGGCCCAGCGCCAGATCGGCCTGTCGGTGGGCGAGCCCCCCACCACCCGGGGATACACGCCCTCCTGCTTCTCACTCCTTCCCCGCCTGCTCGAGCGTGCCGGCCCCGGCGCGCACGGGGGCAGCATCACGGCGCTGTACACGGTGCTGGTGGACGGCGACGACGTGGAGGCCGATCCGGTCGGCGACGCGGTGCGCGGCATCGTGGACGGTCACGTGGTGCTCAGCCGGAAGATCGCGGCCCAGGCCCGCTTCCCGGCCGTGGACGTGCTCGCGAGCATCTCGCGCGTGATGGACGTGGTGGCCACGCCGGAACACTGCGCGGCCGCGCGGAAGGTGCGCTCGCTCCTGAACACCTGGGCGCAGAACGAGGAGCTCGTGCGACTTGGGGCGTACAAGACCGGCAGCAACCCGCAGGTCGATGCCGCCGTGGCCCGGATCGACCGTATCCACGCCTGGCTCGGGCAGGGGATGCACGACGCGATTCCGTTCTCCGACACGCTTTCCGGCATGGAAGCCCTGCTTCGCTAGTGAAGTCGCGCGGAGGCTGGGCTACTTGCGGCCCATGACTGAACTCATCGGCTTCCTCGGGCTCGTCGGCGCCAGCTTCGTCGGCTTCATCATCCTCATCCTGATGGGCGGCAGCTTCGTCACCGTCCAGCAGGGCACGGTCGGGATCATCACCCGGTTCGGCAAGTTCGGTCGCATCCTCCGACCGGGCCTGAACTTCAAGTTCCCCATCGTGGAGTCGCTGGCCATGCGCCTTTCGGTGCAGAACCGGTCGGCCGAGCTGGCCTTCCAGGCCACCACGGTCGACCAGGCCAACGTGCACTTCCAGGCGATGCTGCTGTACTCGGTGCTGAACCAGGAAGAGGACACCATCATGAACGTGGCGTTCAAGTTCGTGGACGACCGCTCGTTCATGACGGCGCTCGTACGTTCGGTGGAAGGTTCGGTCCGCGCCTATGTGGCCACGAAGAAGCAGGCGGAAATCCTCCGTCTCCGCCGCGAGATCATCGAATCGGTGAAGGAGCAGCTCGACAACGCCCTCGCCGACTGGGGCTACCACCTCATCGACCTGCAGATGAACGACATCACGTTCGACGACGAAATCCTCCGCTCGATGGCGAAGGTCGTGGCGTCCAGCAACCTCAAGGCCGCCGCCGAGAACGAAGGCCAGGCCCTCCTCATCACCAAGACCAAGCAGGCGGAGGCCGAAGGCAACGCGATCAAGATCGCGGCCGAAGCCGAGCGTCTCGCCGCCCAGCTCCGCGGCCAGGGCATCGCGCTCTTCCGCCACGAGGTGGCGCGCGGCATGACGGAGGCGGCGCAGGAGATGCAGAAGGCGAACCTCGACGTGAGCTTCATCCTCTTCTCCATGTGGACGGAGTCGCTGAAGCACTTCGCCGAACAGGGCAAGGGCAACGTGATCTTCCTCGATGGCTCGACCGACGCCATGCAGGACACGATGAAGCGGATGATGGGGCTTCAGGCCCTCCCGCCCAAGGACTGAGGCGCGGGGGGGAGTTCGGGGAGGACGCTCAAGCGAGCGCGCGCCTGACCGATGGGGAGGCATGCCACCCAGCGCCCTCCCCACCCTGCTTCGTCTCCGCCGGGCCGCCCGCGAGGAGTCCCAGGCGGCCGTCCGGCGCGCCGAGGACGAGCGGGACGCGCAGGCCCAGAAGCTGTCCAACATCCGCGCGGCCACCGCCGACGCGCGCGCCTCCTTCGACCCTACCGACACGGTGTCGCTCGTCAGCTACCACGAGTTCCGCGCCCGGCAGGAGGTCCTGGAGCGCCGCGAGGCGGCCCGCCTCCTCCAGCGCGAACGCGAGGTCGAGGTCAAGCGGACGCACCACACCGCGCGGGTTCGTGACGAGCTCGCGATCGACCACGTGATCGAGCGGAAGAAGACGGAAGCCGAGCGCGAGGCGCAGAAGCGCGACCACAGCCGCATGGACGAGCTGGGTCGCCGGTCTGGAGGGCAGCCGTGAACCCCCCTCAAGTCGACGACCCGTGGGCCGAACCCGGACCCGTGAACCGCCGCCCCCACCTCCTCGCCTTCGGCTTCGGTGCCGCCCTCCTCCTGCTCGGCACCGGGACGGTGGCCATCGCGAACGCCTCCTCGACCCCCAAGCCCGACGTCGTGGCCATCGAGCAGTACTGCACCCTCGAACAGCAGGGCGCCCACCAGCTCGCCGAGGACCTCCGCCGCCGCGAACGCGAGCTGGAGGGCCGCGAGCACGCCGCCGACGCCCAGCGCGCGGAGATGGCCGCCGCGGAGACCCGCCTCACCGAGCGCCTCGCCGAGCTCGAGCGCACCCGCGCCGCCGTGGAAGCGCTGCTCGGCAAGGCGGACGCCGAGCGGGACGCCCGGGTGGATGGGCTCGTGAAGATGATCGAGGCCAACCGGCCCTCCGGCGTGTCCGCCATGTTCGCCGCGCTCGACGAAGCCCTCGCGGTCGAGGTGCTCGACCGGATGAACCGGAAGAAGGCCGGCAAGCTCCTCGCGGCGCTGCCCCCGGCCCAGGCAGCCCGACTCGCCGAACGCATGACCGCGCCCGTCACGCTGGAGATTCCATGATCCTCGCCACCCGCCTCGACGCCCGCCTCCCGGAGCCCCCCGCGTCGGACCGGGGCACCCCGCCGGGCTTCGACGCCCTGCTCGATGCCTCGGAGTCCACGGCGCGCATCGCCCTTCCCGCGCCGCGGCGGCCGGTCGTGGCGGCCCGCGACGAGGCCCCGCCGAAGCGGGACTCGGGCGAGCGGGAGCGATCCGGATCGGAGGAGCCTGAAGCGGAGTCGACCGCGGGCGGGCTCTTCCTGCTCGACTTCCCCGCTCCGGACCGCACGGATCGTCCCCGTTTGTTCAAGGGGGACAACCCCGCACCCTCCGCGGGACAGCGGGCGCTCGGCGGCGTGCAGCAGACCCTCGTTGACATGGACGTCCGCCTCGCCGTGACGCGCCTGACCGCTGCCGAGGCCAGCACGCGGATGGTCACCCCCATGCCCGTCGACCCCATCCGCGACCTCGGCGAGGTCTTCGAGCTGCCCCGACCGGCGGAGCGGGCCACCGAGCCCACCGCGGGGCGTACCCCCTCCGGGCCCGAAGCCGGCGGCCCCGACGCGCCCGAGCGCCGGGACGAAGCCGACGGATCGGGACAGGAGGGTGGGTCGCAGCCGCAAGGGGACTCGCCCCAGGACGCCCCGGCCGTGACGCACGCCGCCTTCACCACGCCGGCCTCCACGGGCTTTACGCTCATTCCTGCCGAGGTGGCGAGCTCCGCGATGGCCCTCGAGCCGGGTCTCGCCGCCGACCGCGCCGCCGCCGCCTCCATGCTGATGGACGCGCAGGCCGGCGTGGCGGACGGCATCACCGTCCACCTCGACGACGTGCTCGGGCGCTGGGAAGTGGATGTCCTCCGCCGCGGCAACGAGCTGGGCCTCGTGCTCCGCGGCGACGCCAACCTCCACGACGCCGTGCGCCAGGCCGCCGGTGAGCTTCGGGAGCGGCTCCGCGGTGAAGGCGTCACGCTGAACCAACTGCACTTCGAGGCGCTCGAGCGCCCCGACGCGAGCGCACCGGTCCGCGCCACCGCCGATGCGTCGAACGCCAGCTTCGGCCAGGGCGGCCACGAACGGGAGGGACGCCGCGAGGAAGCCCCCCCCTGGCCGGCCCCCCGCACCAGCCGCGCGGCGCGCGCACCCGCGGCGGTCGTGACCCGCCGCCGTGGGCTCGATCTTTCGGCCTGAGCCTCAAGTCGCGAACCTCCTGCCCGATGAGCCCCACATGACCAGCATCGCCGGCACCACCTCCGCCTCCGACCTCGCGGCCCAGACCGCGTCCGCCGGGGGCACGAGCGACCTGGACAAGGACGCCTTCCTGCGTCTGCTCACCACGCAGCTTCAGCACCAGGACCCGCTGAACCCGATGGAGAACTCCGAGTTCGTGGCCCAGCTCGCGCAGTTCTCCTCGCTGGAGCAGCTGCAGGGCCTGAGCTCCGGGATGGAGTCGCTCTACATGGTGAACATGTCGATGAACAACGCCGCGCTCACCGGCCTCATCGGCAAGGACGTGGTGGCCACCGGCGACACCTTCCACTACGCGGGCTCCGGCGACGAGGCCGTGCACTTCGATGCCGCCACCTCCGCCTCCACCGCCACCATCACCATCACCAACGAAGACGGGGTGGTGGTGGCCTCCAAGGACATCGGCGCCATCCCGGCCGGCGATGGTTCGTGGACCTGGGACGGAAAAGACCAGAACGGGGATGTGTGTCCCGAGGGCGACTACACCTTCACCGTCGAGGCGAAGGACGTCAACGGCGACGCGGTCGAGGTCACCGAACAGATGGTCGGCCGCATCGACGGCATGGACCTCTCCAGTGGCTCACCCATGCTCACCATCGATGGCGTCCCCGTTGAGCTCGCCAGCGTGCAGAGCCTCGAGGAGGCCGAATGATCCAGGGTCTCGATCGGATCGGTGGACTCGGCCCACTCCCGGCCGGCCCCAGCCGCTCGGACGGCCTGCCGGGGTTCGGGGACACGCTCGACGCCCTGTTGCGTCCCGCGGCGTCCGCGCGTCCGGCGCCGGTCGCGGATTCCGCCGGCGGGGTCACCTTCACCAAGCACGCGCAGGCCCGTCTCGCTTCCCGCGGGATCGAGCTCGATGCCGACGACGTCGAAGAGCTCGGCCGTGCGATGGATCAGCTCCAGAAGAAGGGCTCCCGCGAGAGCCTCGTCCTTCTCGGTGAAAATGCCTTCATTGTCGGCGTGTCCGACCGAAAAGTGATCACTGCCCTGAGTCGGCAGGAGGCCATCGGCAACATCTTCACCAACATCGATTCCACGGTGGTCGTCCGCTAGGCGCCCATCGACACACTTCCCGGGCTGGACCAAGGATTTTCCAAGGGGGCCCGGAAAACGACACTCCCTTGCCTGGGGAGCGTCATCCCACCCCGGAGAACCCACATGTCCCTCTTTTCCACGATGAACACCGGCTCGGCCGGCCTCGGCGTCTCGACCACCTGGATGAGCGTGATCGGCGACAACATCGCGAACCTGAACACCACCGGGTACAAGGGCGGCCGCGCCTCCTTCGCCGACTTCATGCCGCAGCACGTGTTCGGCACGGCGGGCGGCGGCCAGATCGGCGGCGGCGCCGCCACCTCGCAGGTGGCCACCCTCTTCGGGCAGGGCTCGCTCGAGTCCAGCGGCAACGCCCTGGACATGGCTATCGTGGGCAAGGGCTTCTTCGTGGTGAACGACGGCGACCAGTCCTACTACACCCGCGCCGGCAACTTCGGCTTCGACGACGAAGGATACGTGACCAACGCCAACGGCCTGCGGGTGCAAGGCTACTCCGGCAACGGCGACGGCGTCTCCGCCGCGCTCGGCGACCTGAAGATCCCCACCAAGGGCATCCCTGGCACCGCCACGGACACCGTCACCATCGAAGCGAACCTCTCCGGCGACGAGGAGATCGGCACCGAGCTCGCGGCATTGGACTTCTACGGCACCGGCGCCGGCGCGAGCAGCCTCGTGGATGCCGGCGAGGCCGCCGACTTCACCACGTCGACCACCATCTACGACAGCCTCGGCGTCGGCCACGACGTGACCATCCTTTTTGAGCGCTCCGGCGCCAACGAGTGGAGCTGGCGCGCGGTGAGCGATGCGAGCGAGGTGTACGACAGCACCGGCGCCCCCTTCGCCACCGAGACCGGCAGCGCGTTCGAGCTGTCCTCGGGCACCGTCACCTTCGACTCCAACGGCGCCGTCTCCGCCGTGACGCAGACCGACACCTCCGCCACCACCGGCTGGAACTACCTCGGCTCCACCACCCCGCAGCTCACCTTCGACTTCGGGATGGACGCGGCCGGCGCGGAGACCGAGGGCAGCCTCACGATGGGCGGCGGCGCCAGCGCGCTGGTGGCGCTCGACCAGAACGGCTCGATGACCGGCGAGCTCTCGAGCCTGTCGGTAAGCGAGGACGGCACGGTGGTCGGCTCCTACACCAACGGCGAGCAGGTGGATGTGGGCCGCGTGGGCATCGCGACCTTCGGCGGCGACGCCGGCCTGGAGCGCGTGGGCAACGCCCTCTTCCGCGCCACCCCCGACGCGGGCGACCCCGCCATCGGGGCGGCGGGCACCGGCGGCCGCGGCAGCATCACCGGCAACGCGCTGGAGAAGTCCAACGTGGACCTCGAGTCGGAATTCGTGTCGATGATCACCGCGCAGCGGTCCTACCAGGCGAACAGCAAGGTGATCAGCACGGCCAACGACACCCTGCAGACCCTCCTCCAGCTCATCTGATCCTCACCCGCACCGTCGAGGTACTGCCATGGACGACGAACTCGAAACCCCGCCGCCGAGCAAGCTCAAGGCGGCGATCCCGCTGGTGGGCGTGCTGTTGCTCGGCCTCGGCGGGGGATTCGGCGCGAGCATGATGATGGGCGGCGGCGAGAAGTCGACGCACGGCGAAGCCGGCGAGGAAGCCTCGGCCGAAGCCGGCCACGGCGAAGCGCCGACCGAAGGGCACGGCAAGCCCGCAGAGGCGGCGGCCGAGGAACATGGCGCGCCGGCCGCCGAAGGACACGGTGAGCCCGCGGCCGAGCACGGCGCCACGGCCGCGGCACCCGCGGCCTCGGCGACGGGTGCCACCGGCATCACCTCGCTCGGTCGCTTCACGGTGAACCTGCGGGGCAGCGGCGGCGGGCGCATCCTGCAGATGGAGGTCGCCCTCGAGGCCGATCCCTCCGCGACCGGCTCGCTTGAGAGCCTCACGCCGCGGCTCCGGGACAGCATCAACACCGCGGTGAGCGACTACACCTGGACCGAGCTCGAGGGCACCGACGGCAAGACGAGGCTGAAGGACGAGCTCCTGACCCGGATCAACGGCGTCGCGGACCCGGTGGTGGTGCACGCCGTCTACCTGACCTCCTTCGTGGTGAGCTGATGTCGACCGCCATGCTCACGCAGGATCGTGAACTCCAGGCCGCGGTGCCGCTGGTCGAAGAATGCCTCCGGCACGCCGTGCGCCGACTGCGCACCCGCATGCTCACGCGCTCGGGCACCGACACCGCCGTGCGGCTGGTGCAGGTGCGCCTGATGAGCCCCGCCGAGCTGACCGAGGAGGTCGAGATCCAGCAGGGCGCGGCGTGGAGCCCATTCTACGTGGATCGGGGCCAGGCCACGGGCTTCACCGTTTTCGAAGGCCCCCTGCTCGAGCGACTCACGGCGCGCCTCTTCGGCGATCCGCAAGGGCTCGGGATCGGCCTCACCTACGAGCGCGCGGCTACCGACGTGGAGCTGCGCGTGGCGAGCCGCATGGCCGAGGAGCTGTACGGCGCCATCGAGTCGCACTGGCCCTCGCGCCCGGCGCCCCACCTCGTGGGGCGGCCCGCCGCCGGCAACCGCCTCGGTCTGAGCGACGCCGGCTTCGGCGGCGGCGTGGTGGCCTGCGTGCTCGAGTGTGGACCCGAGGAGGACCCCATGGGTCGGCTCACCGTGGCCCTGCCCGCCAGCATGCTGCGCGGCCTCGTGAGCGCGTCCGACGCCCCGGCGCTGGCCCAGGCCGCCAGCCGGCGCGAGTCGAACTACGAACGACTGATGGGCTGCGAGGTGGAGCTGGTGGTCGAGCTCACCCGCCTGCAGTCCAGCCTCGGCGCGCTCCGCAAGCTCCGCGTGGGCGACGAGCTCACGCTCGGCTCGGTGAGCGAGGTGCAGGCCGTGGTGAACGGCAAGGCGTCGTTCGCGGGCGAGCCGGGGGCCTGCGACGGCGTGCGCTGCTTCCGCGTGGAGCGGCGGATGGCACTCATTTCTGCAATTGCATGAGTCGACGCTAAAGCCCCGGCGAGGGTGACCGAAGCAGTAGACATCGGAGGTACCGATGTCGGACCGAAACCAGATTGGATTCCTCTCCGACCTCCCCGTGGAGGTCATCGTCGAGCTCGGGCGCACCCGGCTCACGATTCGCCAGCTCGCCGAGCTCGACCGCGACGATGTCGTGGACCTGAGCCGCGGCAGCGACGCCCCGCTCGATGTGGTCGTGGGCGGCAAGGTGCTGGCCCGCGGCGAAGTGGTGATGGTGGGCGACAAGATGGCGCTCCGCATCACCGAGCTGGTCGATGAAGCCGTGCGGAGCGCGTCGTGAGCCCCCTCCTGTTGCTGGCCACCATGGCCTTCGCGGAGGAGCCGGTCGGCCAGTTCGACCGCCTCTTCACCGCCGAGGGCGCCACGGTCGAGGCCGCCGCGGCCGAGCCGGGCGCGGTGCCCGCCGGCGGCTGGGCCTGGCCGGCGCTGCTCTCCGGCGGCGGACTCCTCGCCGCCTGGCAGCTCCGCAAGCGTGCCAACGGCGCCGCCCCCGTGGGGATGCGCGTGGTGCAGCGTCAGTCGCTCGGCGACAAGAGCTCGCTGGTGCTGGTGGAGGTCCCCGACGCCGCCGGCGGCACGCGCCGCCTGCTGCTCGGCAGCGCCAACGGCTCCCTGAACCTGCTCAACGACCTCGGCCTCGTCGAAACCGCCGCCCCCGTGGCCGCCACGCCGGTTTTCGTGACCCTGCCGCCCGAACGCGAAGACGACGCCCCCGCGGCGGCCACGCCCGCAGCCCTCGCGCCGGTGGACGAGTTCGCGCAGCTCCTCGGTGATGTGCTCCAGGAGCGGCAGGCCGCGCCCCGCACCGAAGGCGCCCGCTTCTTCAACCCGGAAGACCTCGCGCCGGAACCCGACCGAACCACCGCCGAGCTCCTCGCCGAGTTCGAGCCCGCGGCCGCCCCCCGGCGCTCGCCCCGCGGCCCCCGCTTCTCCTCGCGCAAGCCGGCCTCCGCAACGCCGCTGCGCGAGGTGGTCGGCCCCGCCGCGCCCCCGCTGCGCGCCGCCACACCCGCACCGGTGGTCCTGGCGGCCCCCCGCCTGCCCGCGGCCGACGAGCCCACGCCCATCGGCCTCCGCACGGTGGCCCCCAAGCCGGCCCCCGCACCGGCGGTGGCACCCGCCGCCCGCCCGAGCGGCCTCTCCGCCCTGGTGAAGGAAACCCTGCCGACCGCGGCCCGCCGCCCGGCGAAGCCCGCGGTGACCGTGGCACCTGCGGCACCGGAGGTCGCCCCGGCCGCGGCGGTCGTCGCCCCGACGCCGCTCGCGGCGCCCGCTCCGGTCCTGACGGCTCCCCCGTCCCCCGCGGCTCGCCCGTCGGCCCGCTCGATGTTCACCGCCCCTTCGCTCGGCGGCGCGGTTCCCGCGCAGCCCGCGCCGATGGCGTCCCGCCAGTTCGTGGGGCCCGCGCTCCGCGACCCGAGCCTCGTCGCCCCGACCGCGGGCCCCCGCCTTCGCCTCGCGGAAGAGCGCGCGGCCGCCACCGCCGAGGTGCCCCCCACCCACGAGCTGCTCGCCCGCCTCCGCAACGCGCAGGCCGAGCCCGAGCGCGCCGTGGTCAACGGCAACGGCCCCACCCGCGCCGACGGCCTGAAGCGCCGCTTCGAAGCCATCACCGCCGCGGTGGGTGGCCGATGATCCCGCTCCTGCTCACCGCGATGGCCCACGCGGCCGAGGTGGGCGCGGCCGTCACCGTCGCCGAGCCCGGCGCGGCCCTGGTGGCCGAGCTCGCGGAAGGGGTGAACCAGACGCCCGCTTCGAGCGCGGTTCGCCTCCTCCTCATGCTCTCCGGGATGTCGTTCATCCCCGCGATGCTGGTGGTGATGACCCCCTTCGTGCGCTTCGTGGTGGTGCTCTCGATGCTCCGCCAGGCGCTCGGCCTGCAGCAGTCGCCGCCGAACCAGGTCATCGTCGGCCTCTCGCTCTTCCTCTCGCTCGTGGTGATGCAGCCCACGCTCACGAAGGCCTGGGAGGGCGGCATGTCGCCATACCTGTCGGGCCAGACCACCGCCGAGGTGGCCATGCACGACACGCTCGACCCGATGCGCGGCTTCATGTTCGCGAACACCCGCCGCAGCGACATGGGCGTCATCCTCGAGGTGGCGCGGATTCCCACGCCGCAGACCCTCGACGATGTGCCGACGCCGGCAGTGGTGAGCGCCTTCGTGCTCAGCGAGCTCAAGAGCGCCTTCATCACCACCATCTACGTCTTCGTCCCCTTCCTGGTCATCGACCTCGTGGTGTCGAGCGTGCTCGTCGGCATGGGCATGATGATGCTGCCCCCGGTGGTGGTGTCCTTGCCCTTCAAGATCATCGTGTTCGTGCTGATGGACGGCTGGGCGCTCATCGTCCGCGACCTCGCGGCGGGGGTGGTCCGATGACGCCGAGCGAGGTGATGCGGATCGGCCAGGAGGCCATGCGCATGGCGCTCCTGCTCGCAGCGCCGGTGCTGGTGGTGTCGCTCGTGGTCGGCTCCATCGTGTCGCTCCTGCAGGCGGTCACCCAGGTGCACGAGCAGACGCTGAGCTTCCTGCCCAAGTTCGTGGCCGTGCTCGGCGTGCTCGCGGTGGGTGGCGGCTGGATGCTCGAGCAGACGGTGGCCTACGCCACCCGCTCGTTCGACCGGGCCCCGACCGCCGTGTCCGGCGAGGCGAACCCCGGATGAACGCGATGGACCTCACTCCCCTGGTGGTGGGGTTCCTCGTCTTCTCGCGCATGGCCGCCATGCTGATGGCGCTGCCCGTCACCGGAAACCAGGGCGTGCCGAAGATGGTGCGCATGGCCGTGGCCCTGCCGCTGGCCGCCATCCTGTACCCGACCGCCACGCGCGCCCACGTGCCGGCCACCGTGCCGGACCTTGTGGTCTGCTCGCTCGGCGAGGTGGCGATGGGGGTGGCGATGGGCTTTGCGGTGGCCCTGTTCACGGGCGCCGTGGCCATGGCCTCCGAGCTCATCAGCAACAAGATCGGCCTCACGATGGCCCAGATGCTCGACCCGATGACGGGCACGCACGGCAGCACGCTCGGCGCGCTCGCGCAGGTGCTCGCGACCGGGCTCTTCTTCGGGCTCGACATGCACCTCGGCTGCGTTCGGGCCCTCGGCGCCTCGCTCCTGACGGTGCCCCCGGGGATGGTGATGGCGCCGCTCGCGGCCGGCCCGGTGCTCTTCGATGTGGCCGCCAGCGTGATCGCCCTGGGCGCCCAGCTCGCCGGCCCGATGATCTTCTTCACGCTGGTGGTGAACCTCTCGCTGATGGTCCTCGGGCGCATGGCGCCGGGTCTCCAGCTCTTCTTCTCCATCGGTCCCCTCGTGACCATCGGCCTCGGGCTGCTCGTTCTCGGCCTCACCCTCCCGGTGATGCTGCAGGTCGAAGCCACGGCGCTCCAGGGCGTCTGGGCGCCGGTGGCCCGCATCGTGGAGGCCATGGGCGGTGGCTGAAAGTGATGCCGAAAAAACAGAAGCCCCAAGTGAACGGAAGATCCAACAATTCCGGGACGAGGGCAAGGTTGCGCAGAGCAAGGAGCTCCTCGCCGGCATCGGCCTCGCCGCCGGCGGTACCGCGCTCCTCCTGACGACGGCGAGCTTCGGCGATGCCTTCCACGCCGTATTCGACGCGCTCCGGCAGCACCTCTCGGACTCCGAGCTCACCAGCTCCGACGTGCACCTGATCACCGCCGCGATCTTCCTGAACGTGGGCCCGCCGCTCCTCATCGTGCTCACCGCTGGCAGCTTCACCTCGGCGCTCGCCGGGCTCCTGCTGAACAACTTCAACATGGCGGTGGGTGCCCTGGAACCGAAGTGGGAGCGGCTCGATCCGCTCACCAACTTCCAGAGCCAGTTCATGAGCTCCCAGCCGTGGATCCAGCTCGCGAAGAGCCTGCTCGTGGGCTCGGCCATCGGCTGGGCCGCCTGGAGCGCGGTGTCGGCGCACCTCGACGCGCTCCCCATCCTCGCTTCGCTCGGCGCCCGTGCCCAGGCTGCCTACCTCGTGGAGCTGGTGACCGCCTTCCTGCAGCGGGTCATCCCGGTGGGGCTTGCCATCGGCGCCGCCGACTATGGCTGGCAATGGTGGCGTCTGCAGCAGGAAATGATGATGACGAAGGAGGAGGCGCGAAAGGAGCACAAGGAGCAGGAAGGCGACCCGAAGATCAAGGGCAAGCGCAAGCAGATCGCGCGGCAGATCGCGATGGGCCAGATGCTCACGCGCGTGAAGGAGGCCGACGTGGTGGTGGTGAACCCCACGCACTACGCCGTGGCGCTGCGCTACCGGAAGGAGGAAGGGCGCGCCCCCGTGGTGGTGGCCCGCGGCCTCGACCTCATCGCGCTCAAGATCCGCGCCGAAGCCACGCGGCACGAAATCCCGATCATCGAGAACCGTCCCCTGGCCCGCGGCCTGTACGCCCGCGCCAAGCTGGGCCTGCCCATCCCCGCCGAGTTCTACGGCGCCGTGGCCCAGCTCCTCGCCATCGTGTACCGCCGCCGGGCCCAGGCCCGCGGGGCGATGCGGCTGCGCTGAGCTTGCGAACGTGGTGGGGGCAACGCGCGTCTGCCCGTCCGCTGGGGTTCGACAGGGCAGGGGCGCGTTGCGGCGCGCTGGGCGGCGCTATCCACTCAGCAGCCGCTGGAGACTGCGCCCGGCGAGCCCATGTCCGAGTTCGACCCGGCCCGGCTGGTGGCCATGCACCAGTTGGCGGCGGAGTCGTTGTCGGAGCTGGTCACCTTGCGGTCGTTCAGCTCGATGCTGGCGCCCTTGGCGGCCGGCCAGCCCGAGGCCTCCACGAAGGACACGCCGTCGATGACATCGACCGCGCCGCCCACCGTCACCCCCAGCAGCAGCTCGTCGCCGGAGTTGTTGAAACTCACGCCGCCGGCAGCGTAGTCGTAGTCGGCGGTGATGCCGCCGTTCGCCAGGGTGTCGCCGTTGGCGGTGAAGACGAGGCGCCCACCCACGTCGGCGAGGAGCACGCCGGACACGGTGAAGATGTCCGCGGCGTCGAAGGCGCCGTCGTCCGCCGCCATCAGGCCCTCGAGGTTCACGCTGTGCCCCGTGGTGTTGTAGACCTCGAACCACTCGCCGTCGCTGTCGCTCACCTGATCGGGGTCGTACATGATCTCGCTGATCACGAGGTCGCCCTCCACGAGCAGGTCCACGCCGAAGTCGGCGCCGTCGCAGTCCCCGTCCACGTCGTCGCCGCGGGTCTCGACCGCGCCGGGGTGCACGGAGGGATCGGTGTCGTCGCAGTCATCGCCCGCGAAGGCCTCCGAGGCGTGGCCATCCCCATCCTCGTCGGCGCCGACAGCGTCGTCCGCGCCGTCGCAGTCCTGGTCCACGCCGTCGCCCGCGGGGTCGGCGGCGCCGGGGTGAACGGTGGAGTCGGCGTCGTTGCAGTCCACCGCCTCGGGAAAGCCGTCGCCATCGGCATCATCGACCGTCACCGTCGCGTCGGCGCCGCTGCAGTCCTGGTCGATGCCGTCGTCGGGGATGTCGGTGGCACCGGGGTTCACGTCGGCGTCGGCGTCGTCGCAGTCCACCGTGTCGAGGTAGCCGTCGGCGTCCCCATCGACGGGGCCCGTCGTGTCGTCGCCGCCATCACAGTCCTGGTCGATGCCATCGCCCGCGGGGTCGGCGGCGCCGGGGTGGATGGCGGGGTCGTCGTCGTTGCAGTCCACGGTGTCGAGGTACCCGTCGCCGTCGGCGTCCACGAGGCCGGAGCCGGAGTCGTCGGTGCCGGTGTCGGTGCCAGTGTCGGTGGGGCCCGACCCGGAGTCGGTTTCGATCTTCGTGGAGGCGCAGCCGAGAGCGAGGAGGGAGACGAGCAGGGAGAGCATGGAAAGCGTCCGGGGTTCGTCTGTTGGTGACCGGCGGGGGCGGGAACTATCCCCCGTCGTTGCGCTTCCGAGCCGCATCCGTCACGCGTGGGCTATGCACGCCCCGTGCCGTCGCAGGTCCGTCGTTTTCTTGCCGCCGTCGCCGTCCTGCTCCTCGCCACCCAGGCGCACGCCGCTCCCGTGCTCGTGGCGCTGCCGGCCGGCGAGCCCGCAACGCGCTGGGAGGGCGCGCTCGCCCTCGCCGGGCTCCAGCCCGCCCCGCGCACCGCCACACCCGCCATCCAGCTCCTCGACGAAGGGGCCCGCTGGCGAATCCGCGCCCACGGCGCCGACGGGCGCTGGCGCGAGGCCACCATCGCGCCACCGCGCACCCGCAGCGCTCGCGAGGCCGCCTGCTTCCTCGCGCAGAGCCTGCTCCACGCCTCCGACGTCGGCTCAGGCTGGAGCGACCTGCCGGGCGTCCGCCCTCCGGCGTTGCCTCGCCCGCCCGTGGCGAGCCGGCCGGTGCCCGAGCCGGCGCCGCGCGCCGCGCCGCGCCCCG
>CAISIK010000191.1 GCA_903885375.1 uncultured Pseudomonadota bacterium | reverse complement strand
TTCAAGCGAGTCATGATGTCGAACACCTGTGCGGACTCCGGTGGGCACCCGCCTGCTACCGGAGTCCGCGAAGGGAAGCCGGCGGGTCTGTACCCGCCATCTTTTCCGGATCATCAGCCGCCATCTTTTCCGGATTCCACACCATTCCAGCGAAGGCCGCGGGTGGTGGCTTTCGCAAGCCCGGCATTCTCGTCTCCTAACCCACGGGGAGTTCGCGTGAGCCGTAGCCCGACATTGCCGTTGCTGGTCGGGGCCAGCACCCTCGGGTTGCTCGCGCTCGTCGCGACTGCGACCTCACCTGTCGCGCGTCGTACCGCCAAGAAAGTGGAGGAGAAGGTTGAAGAACTCATCACCGATTGGATCCCGACGCTCCTCCGCAAGACGAGCGAGCACGAGGGCAACTACTGGTCCGTGCAAGCGAACCTCGACGGCAACGGCGTCAGCTACGGCATCCTCCAGTGGACGCAGAAGTCGGGCTCGCTCGGCCGCCTGCTCCGGCAGATGGCCGCCGCCGATCCACTGGCCTTCGGCCGATTCTTCGGGGCGAGCTGGGCCCGGCTCCTCGACGTGACGGGCCGCGCGAGAGGAGAGGAAACTTGAACGCTCTTCCCGAAGGTGCACCCCGCCACCGTACCGCCGCTCGTGGTACTGCCGCAAGCCCATCGGCGTAGAACCACCCTCGAATTCCGAGCCGCATCCCCCCCGGTTCCCGCCCTCGCGGCCCCGAGCCCGCAGCTCCGCCCTCCGGCCCTGCGCGCGGCCGCCCGCTACGCCCCCCGGTCAGCGCCCCCACCGCCTCCCTCGGGCGGCGCCCGCGCGTGGAGCAGCCCGCTCACGATCCGGGTCGAGGCCGGCGCCCCGATCACGATCGTGCGCAAGGTCATCCGCTTGCCACAGCAAGGACATTGCCAGCCGTCGACGCCGAACACCCGCTTCAACAGCTCGGCCCAACCTGGAGCGTCCTCCTCCGCCCGCGTGCCCTCCTTTCGCCGCTTCACAAGTTTCAACGCCAGCCGCGCCTCGGCCTTGGCCGACTCCGATGTCGGCACCTTCGGGATCACCTCCTTCCGCCAGGATGCGTTCCCTGCCAGTACGCCACCGTACAACACCTGCCTCACGTCTCCGCCTCCCCTGGCTCCTCCGCGGCAACCGCGTTCGCGCGCTTCTCGGCCGCTGCCACATGACGCTCACCGAGGGGGCGCAGAAGTTGGGCGTATCCCGGTCGTACTTCTCGCAGCTCCTCGCTGGCCGTCGCGCGCTGTCCCCGAAGGTGCGCCGCCGCCTACCGGTCTGCCCGCCCTTCTGCGAGCTCACGCCCGACGACCTCTGGCGCTCCCCGCCCGAGCAGCCCGACGAGGAGGTGGCCCGTGGCGCGGCATAAACCCGACGGGCTCGCGCTCCGGGTCGTGTACGTCCCGGGCGGGGTGGGAGCGGCCGACGCACGGCGCCGGGTTGTCGACGTGCTCTTGCGGGCGGCAATCGCACGCGCTGAGTTGGCCGAGGCGCCCTCGCCGACGATCACAGTCCCCGAGCCACCCTCGTCGCCACACGAGAAAGCTGCCTGAACCCTGGTCATATGGCCACCATATGATCGACCCATGACCACTCCGAAACCTCCCTCACAACGCACAGGATCACCATGTCCAGCCCCCATGACCGTCATATGACCCGGACCCCCTCCTCCCCGACCCGCCACTCCGCCACTCCGCCGCGCCGCCTCGTGCCGTGCCGACCCTGCCTGTCCAGGCCGAGGTCGCCAACGACACCGCCGTGCCGCGGCTCCCCACCACGGTCGTCTCGTCCTGGAAGGGTGGCGTCTGGAAGACGGCCATCTCGGCGAGCATCGCGGAGCGGCTCGCCTTCGCCGGGCTCGACGTGCTGTACCTCGTCACCGACGACCAGCTCGACGCCCGCCGGCGCCTCGGGATCTCCGAGTCCGATCCGGATGTCGCTCGCGTGCAGCGCGGCCCCGGCAGCATCACCGTGGTCGGGCTCGCGGGGGCGCACGCCGTGGACGTGCTCTACCGGTCGGGCCCCTGCCGCTTCGGGCGCTTCGACGCGATCATGGTCGACACGCCGCCGGTCAAGAAGGGCGGGTGTCTGCCCGGCGTCCTGCTCATCGCACCCACGGACGGCGACGATGCCTCGGCGAACCTGATCCGGATGCTGCGCGCGACGCCCGCGAGCACCGACGTGGTGCTCGTACGCATCGACGCCGTCCCGAAGAAGGAGTGGGAGCGCGACGCGACGACGATCCACGATGCTTCGAACCATGCCGGAGGCTCCTACCTCCCTGGCCCGCTCCCGCGCACGGACGAGGTCCGCGAGGCGCTGAACCGCGGCCAGTCCGTCTGGACGCTCCCTCGGCGGGGCCCCACGCGCGAGTTCATTCAGGGCGTCGAGTCGCTGGGCGGCGCGGTGTGGGCGCGCATCCGGCCCGGTACGACGCTGCCCCTGCTCGCTGCATCTGCGGCCTCCGCCGTCCACATCCGGGGTTGGGACGACGATGCTTGATCCGGCCCGCGCCCGCGCCGAGGCCGACGCCGCGGAGCGGCGGGGCAACGGTACGCTCTGGGCAGCCGGGCCGGTCGCCAGGGAAGGCGTCAGCGTAGGCTCGGTCTCGCAGGCGGAAGTCGTGCCGTCGGTTGAAGAGGGGGGCGACGGGACCACCCGCAGGCGGCCGCGTTCCGTGCCGACGATGACGCGCGCAGCTCCGCCTTCGCAACCCGACGGGGCGCGGGTGCCTACGGCGCTCCTCGCGGCTATTCTCGCGCGACTCGAGATGGCTCCGCCGCGCCGCGACGACGTCGTCCCGGGCTGGCTCACCGAGGCCGTGGGGAACCCACTCACCTACGACGCCGCGTCGCCGCACCGGATCGACGTGTGCGTCCGGGTGGACCCGGCGCTCTACCGGCGGTTGCAGGCGCTGAAAAAGCGCCTGAGCCTGCGGACGACGGCGGGGGGGTGGGAGTACGTGCTGCGCGCGGGGTTGGCAACCGCTGACTGCACGGGGCACGCCTCGCGCTCGTGCCCCGTTCCGTGAACTTCGCCGGCCGCGCTCCGAGCGCCAAGCGGGTGCCCGAAACACCCGGGATAGTGGAAAGCGAGCGTCCCGACGCGAACGGCGATCCGGCCAGCTGATATGAGGCCAGCAGACCCGGCATGGGCCCGGGTGTCGGCGGTTGACGCACGCTGCCCGCTGAGTTACCCTTCCGCAATGCCGTGTCCCCTTCGCGTTCCGGCCCTGCCCTTCCGCATCTCGCTCTTCGGTCAAGCGCTGCGGCTCACCGCCGCTGTTGTGGCACTCGGCTACGCTTCCGCTGCGAGCGCTGAGGATTCGTTCACCTTCACAGATGGCGCAATCACATGGGTGTACCTGGGAACTGAGCAGGATCTTTTGGCGGGCCCGCCACCCGAGCCCTGGGTATGGCTGAGCGACGACGATGTTGCTGCACCGGCAGCCGTGGAAGACTCGCTCCGCGTAACCGCCGACGGGTCAGTGTATGGCGTACTCCGTGTGAATGCTGCGGCGCTGGCGGTGAAGCTGGCGGCCGACGCATCAGATGAGGAGTTCGCGCTGCTCGATGAAAGCTTGGAGCGCACGTACGGCGGCGAGGACTCGGAGGTCGTGCGCGAGCCGGCGACCGATAGCTACGAGGGCTGGGCGTACGACAGCTCGCTGGCTTGGACAGCGGACTCGTGTGGCGGTGGCGCCGAAGACTGGGTCTGGAATTCCGAGTCGCGCAATTGGGTGGGCGATCCGATGGACAACCGCGAACTTAAGGTGGTGCTGATCCTGCAGCAGGGCAATGCCATCTGTTCCGGGGTGATGGTCGACTCGGACAGCGTGCTCACCGCTGCACACTGCCTGTTTAACGCGATCGGCAACCCGATCGCTGTAGGTAACCTCGGGGTTTGCTCCCACGAAAACCGCCAGACGGACGCCGACTGCTCCACCGTGACCGCGAAGGTGATCGCCAGCGGGTACGACATCACCAGCAACCCCATCGGACTGGACTTTGCGCTGCTCGACCTGAGTGAGACCGACATCACCGACGGTGAGTTCATGGCGCTCTCCTCGGCATCCGACTCCGTCATCGAGGCGGCGGAACAGGATAACACCAGCTATCCCGCCTTCGTACCCTCGTCGTGCGGGGGAGGCTCCGGAACCTCGAACGTCATTACTGCCAACTCGCAAACGGTAGACGACAACTACGACGGCTCGAAGGCGTTCCGCCAGACCGGGGACATCACCTGGACTGCCTCCGACTGGTTTGGGTCGTCGCTGGATGGCATGCCCATGCAGTCCGGCTCGCCGTTCTACTACTTCCCCTCCTCGGGGAGTACGGCCCACTATGTCACTGCCGTGCTCTCGCGGCAGCGTGAGATCATCGGTCCCGCCTACATCGCGGGGCCGAAGGTTTCACAGTTCAAGTCTTTCGTGGAGGCCAACAAATGACCGTGCTGCTGTTTCTCCTCGCTCCCGCATGCACGGACCGCCCCGCCACTTGGAGCGGTTGTGATAGCTCCGCAGGGGAGGCGGTCGCGATGAACGACGCCGAGCCTTACGGCATCAGTCCCCAGGCGCTCGTCGATACGTTGCCAGCCCTCGCCATGGAGGTGGCGTGGGAGGGTGAGCTGCTCCCGAGTACTGACACGCTCCAGATCACCGCAACGTGGACTGACGCGCGCTACCCCGACCCAGAAGTGTGCGCTGGGGATAGGCTATTCGTTGTTGGCACGGCGTCGGCGGTGTCCGATCCTGGTGGTCTGGTCGCTGAAGGGAACATCTCGGTGTCGTTTGCCCGAGACGGAGGCTGGGCGCTTCACACGGAGGAGGATCCGGGTCTCGTGGTCAGCGAGCCGGCTTCGGTGCTTGACGCCGCCGAGAGTGAGGGATTGGTTGAGTGGGTCGGGATGGGGTTCGGCGATGGCACGCGGGTCACGCTCGACCGATACATTGACGATGACAGCGTGGTTCGCACGGAGTCCTGGGTTTTCGGAACCTACGCCTTCGCCTCGGAATAGCTGCCCAACGATTGAGTCGACCCAGCGGTGTAGCGAGACCCGAGGTCAGCGTTGTGTCGTTCGCGGTCGACAACGTCCGATCTCACCGTTGCTCAGGTTTAACGTGCTCTGCCCGCCATGGTGCCGCGCCTTCGACGCCGAAGCACTCCCAGCTCCCCGAAGCCGCGGGCTTCAAGGCGCGCGTGTAGCGTACCCACCGTCCTCAACGCCTGCCTCCAGGTACTTCCGCATCATCACGGCGCTACGGGCCGCCTGACGGGAATCGTCGTCGTTACGCAGTAAGAAACTCTCCCATGAATTCTACACGCCGTCGAAGGTCGCCCGCGAGGTTGCGCGCCTTGTCGCGCCGCTCGTCCCGAGCCTCCCGCACGACGGGCCGACCGTCCACGCGCTCGAACCCTCGGCCGGCATCGGACGCTTCCTCCGCGCCTTCGAGCCCGTGCCGGGCATCACCTGGCACGCCGTCGAGTGGTCGGAGCTGTCCGCCCGGATGCTCCACGTCCTCCGTCCCGACGTGGACCTCATGCTCGCCCCGTTCGAGCGGTGGGTGCGCGAGAAGGGCGCCGCGGCATCCGGTCGCCTCGGGCTGGTCGTGTCGAATCCGCCCTACGGCATCCGGGGCGCGTCGATCGCGGAGGACCCCGACCGGGTCTACCGCGAGAAGATGGCCTACCACTACTTCCTTCGCCGGGGCCTCGACCTTCTGGCTCCCGACGGGCTCGGCGTCTTCCTCGTGCCCGGCGGCTTCCTCACGTCGCGGACGTCGCAGTTCGTGGCGCTGCGCGAGAAGGTGCTCAAGCGGCACCACCTCGCCGCCGCGTACCGGCTGCCGAGCATCAACGAGAAGCGACGCGAGGCGATCTTCCCCGGCGCGATGCTCGTCACCGACCTCCTGTTCTTCCGCGCCCGCGGCGGGCAGTTGGACGCCTTCGACGCCGCGGACGAGGGCATCGTCGCGGGCGGCTACTTCAAGGAGTACCCCCGCCACATCCTCGGCCGCGAGGTCGGCGACGACCACGGTGAGGACGACCAGACCTCCAAGCCGCGCTGGGGCTACCAGGTGCAGGGCGAGTTCACCCGGCTCCCCGACCTCGTGGAGCGCCCGATCTGCGGCGACTGCAAGGTCATCGCGTTCCCGTCGCGTCAGGCCGCCGACCCCGGCGCGGCCGGGGGGCGCGTCGGCGTCACCCGCGTCAGCGAGGCCGACGTCACGGACCTCCCCCGCGAGCTCGCGAGCGCGGTCCTGCTCGGCCTCCGGGTGGACAAGTACCTCGCGCTGGTCGCCGCCGAGAACGCCGAGGAGCCGCCGCTCCTCTGGCCCGAGCTGCACGAGGGGCTGACCGCGTGGCACGCGATCAACGGCAACCCGCACGCGATCATCGAGCTGGTGAAGCTCGCACGCGCCGGGAACACCGGCGCCGAGCGCTTCCTCTCCGCGTTCGACCGCGCCGGGCACCTGATCGACGGCCTCCGTCGTAAGCCGCCCGCCATCGAGCCCCGGTTCACCGGCCGCGCCGACGACGTGGTGGCCCAGGCGGAGCACCTCTACCGGCACGCCCGCGCGCTCTCGCTCCGCGAGCTGCTCGACTACCACGCGGGCCTTGGGGGGCCGTTCGCGCCCGACCAGGTGCGCGCGAAGGTGCTGGCCGCCGGCTGGTGCCTGGACGGCGACACGTTCACCGAGCTGTTCCCCGCTGAGGTGTACCTCTCCGGATCGCTCTGGCCGAAGATGGACCGGGCGATGGCGCGTCCCGAGGACGCCCAGGCGAGGGCACAGGTCGCGCGCCTGCTCGACGTGATCAAGCCCGCGATCTTCGACGACATCGAGGGCGTGTCCGCCCGTCAGGGTTGGCTCCCGCTGGACCTCGTCGCCGAGTGGGTCAACGCCACCTACACCGGCTACGACGCCGTGGAATTCGTCCGTCAGGGTGGGCTCCTCGCGCCGAAGGGCTGGCAGTACGACAAGCTCTCGAAGAGGGACAACGCCGGGGAGATGCACCCCGAGGTGCTGCTCATCCTCGGGTGGATCAACCACGACAAGACGCTGTTCGCGCCGTCCAAGAAGTTCGACGACGACAACGAGAAGGACATCGACAAGATCCGCATGAAGAAGGCGGCCGAATGGGACGCCAGCTTCAAGGGGTGGGCGGGCGCCACGCCCGAGCGTCGCCTCGCCATCGAGTACGCCTACAACCGCCAGTTCCGGGGCTACGTCGCGCCCGCGTACACGGCGGAGCCGCTCGCCATCGCGCGCTGGACCCGCGGACGCGGCCACCGCCCCGCCTCGGCCCTCCGCGCGGGCGAGCGCGCCGTCCGCCTCGACCCCCACCAGGTCGCCGGGGCCCGCCGCATCCTCGCCAACTCTACTCGTTGCACTCCTCGGCCACTGCGCCGCCGTGGATCTCGCCGTCCCGGCCCTCGCCGGACAGGTCGAGCACCACGTCGGTGTCGTCGAGGTCGAAGTCCCAGAGGAGCACGGTGTCGGCGTCGGCGCGGACGGTGCGGGGAGGCCGAAACGGCTCCGTGTACCGGACGCTGTCGGAGACGCGCGCCCAGTCGACCGCACCGTTCAAGTAGGCGGGGTCCGACTGGCAGCCTCCGCAGCCCTCGCAGGGCAGGGAGCCCGCGACCCCGAAGCGGTCGTTGGTGACCAGGAAGTCCATGCCAACGTCGCCACGGTCCTCCTCGTCACCGTCAACGTAAAGCACGGCTTCCTCGGTGTCGCCGTCGTAGGTGACGGCCACATGGTGCCAGGAAGCCTCGGTGGGGAGCGCGGTGGAAAGCGAGATGCCGGAGGCGCCCCCGGTGGAGATCGTTGTGTAGAGTCCGCTGCTCGAGGAGGTGACGATCACACCGTTCGCGGACCCGCTGCCGCCGTAGTCCCCGGTGTTCAGGCGGGCATCGAGCCACACGCCGATGGCCGTGCCGCCGCTGGCGCAAGGGATACTCCCCGAACCATCCAAACGGAACCACCCCTCCCAGGTGCCCTTGAGCCAGGTCGCGGGCATCGCGGCGTCTGCCGTCCAGACGTAGCTGCCCGTGCCCGAGGTGTCCCAGGCGGCGCAGGTGTCCGACACAATGGTGACGCTGGCCGAGGCGGCCCCTCCGGCGAGCGAGCCGTCGGTGGGCGTGACGGTGCACGTCCACTCCTGGGTGGGGCTCGTGAGGCCGGCCGCCACCGAGGCGGAGCTGAGCCCGGCGTCCTCGCCGTCCAGCGTCCACGCGTAGGTGTAGCTCACGGGGTCGCCGTCGGGATCGACGCCGTCGGTGGTGACCGAGCAGAGGAGGTCGTCGTCGTCTCCCGGCTCCGCCGGGATGATGGCCACCGTCGGGGCGCTCGGCGCGCGGTTGTCGCTCACCACCGTGGCGCTGGCTGACGCGGAGGCGCCGTCGAGCGCGCCGTCGGTGGGGGTCACGGTGCAGGTCCACATCTGCCCGACGCTGGTGAAGCTCGCCGCGACCTCGGCGCCAGAGAGCCCGCTGTCGACGCCATCCACCGTCCACGCGTAGCGGTAGGACACAGCGTCGCCGTCGGGGTCCGTGGCCTGGGTGCGTACCTCGCAGGCGAGGGTGTCCGCGTCGGTGGGGATCGCGGGGGTGATGGCGATGGTCGCCGATCCGGGGGCCTCATTGGTGGGGTCGGCGTCCGTGTCCCCGGCGCATGCCGGCGCGCCGGCGCATCCGTCGTCGTCGCAGTCGAAGGCGCCGTCGAGGTCGTTGTCGGCGCCGTCGGTGCAGTCCCGGGGCTCCTGACCCTCGACCGGGTTGTCCTCCGTGTCACCGCCGGCGCAACCGCCGAGGAGGAGGGCGAGGACGAGCGGGGACACAAGGCCCGGGCTCCACATGGTGGCGGAACGGAAGCGGGAACGGTGCATGGCCGGTGAGTAACTGATCGAGCCTCGTTCGCAACTGGGGGACGCACCCGCGGGGTGCTGATCCCCCCGCGAAGAGTAGACCGTGCCGAGCCCGGCGACGCCGGAGTAGTCGGCGTTGGTGCAGCCCATCATCATCTCGTCGCTCCTGTCGGCGTCGAGGTCGCCGAGGCCGACGCGTGCGCTCCTATGAGGAGTTCCCTCGTCCGGCTCCTGGGGCGGAGGGGGGCGCGCCGCCCCCCTCCGCAACGCCTCCCCCCGGGGCGGGCGGCCCACCGGCGTCGTGGCCGGGGGGGCTGGACGCGGCCACGCTGCCGACGTGGCTGGCGCACCCGTGGGCGGCGCTGTGCGCCGAGGAGCACCCGCGCGTGCGGCTGGCGTGGCTGACGGACACGGCGGACCTGGTGGTGCGCTGGACGGTGGCGGTGGCGCTCGCGGAGGTGGTGCACGCGCAGGGGGCGGGCTGCCGGAGGCCGTGGCCGACGCGATCGCCGAGCACGTCGAGCGTCCGACGCTCGGCCGCTGGCTCGGGGTGCTCCGGGCGCTCGGGGCCGCGGCGCCTGCGCGCCCGCTGCTCACGGTCTGTTGGAGCGCGTGTTCCGCGTGGACGGCGTCGCGTGCCCCGGCTGCGGCGGCGCCCTCGCGCTCCGCTGCATGGTGCTCAACCCGCCGGCCACGCGCCGCATCCTCGACGGGCTCCGCCACGCGACCGGCCCGCTTGGGCTCGACGCCGCGGGCGACGACCGGACGGCGTGACGACGCGGGACCGGGGGCGGAGCCGTGCGCGAGGCGCGGAGAAGGCGCGGTTTCGGGCTCCGGCCGCCGGCTAGTCGTGCCCCGACGAGACGGGCGGAGGGGTTGGCGACGGGGCGGGGCAGGTGCAAGGATGGGGGGGGGAAGGGGTTCATTTTTCCGATCCGTCGTCCAGACGAGCGACGTCGCGACGACGGGGATCAACTACTACAATTTTCACGTCGAGCCGGTGGACGGCGCCGGGGACTACGCCTTCGTGGTGTACGAGGGCGGCTGCTCCAGCTCCCACCTCGACTGCGGCTCGGGCAGCACCTCCGATCCGGAGGGAGCCGGCTACACCGCGTACCAGTTCTTCGCGCAGGACGTCGGCGACGGCGGCCACGCGATCCCCGGCGACACGCGCGCGTGCTCCACCGGGAGCGCCTACTACAACAACGGCGAGGATCTCTCGAGCGACTACTACATCCACGTCATCCTCGAGGGCCTTGACGCGCCCGGGCTGACAGCTGTCGGCGCACGGTGACGGCCGTCGGGCGCGGGGGCGATGGAAAAACGCCGGGTCCTGGCAGGCGCGGGGCGTGCACTGGCCGTGGGCCGTGGCGGTCACGGTCGAGCTTCGGGGCGAGGGGGACGCGCAGCTCCGGGCGATCGTGCGCGAGGGGTTCCCGCTGTTGGTGCGGGCGTTGGCGGGTCATGATCGGGTGCTGCCGCGGCATGTGGAGCGGGAGTTTTCGGCGTATCTGGGGTGCGGCGATCCGTCGGCGGGCTTCGCGTGGCTGGAGTGTGAAGATTGCACGCACCACCGGCTGGTCTTGTTCTCGTGCAAGACCCGCGGC
>CAISIK010000190.1 GCA_903885375.1 uncultured Pseudomonadota bacterium | reverse complement strand
GATGGAGCGGAAGTCGAGCGCGGAGGGGCGCCAGAGGAGGTGGCGCACCTCGGGGAGCTGGGATTGCTCCACGGCCGCGGCCACCTCGGGGGCAAGGGGCGGCGCGGCCTCGGTGGTGCCGAACTCGCCGTCGCGCTGGAAGCGCCCGGCCCGGCCCGCGATCTGGGCCAGCTCGTCGGTGCGGAGGCGGCGGCGGGTGCGCCCGTCGAACTTGTCGAGCTCGGCGAGGGCCACGCCATCGAGGGAGAGGTTCAGGCCCATGCCGATGGCGTCGGTGGCCACGAGGTGGTGCACCTCGCCGGACTCGAACATGGCCACCTGCGCGTTGCGCGCCCGCGGCGAGAGCGCACCGAAGACGACGGCGGCGCCGCCGTGCTTGCGGCGCACCTTCTCGGCGAGCTCCACTACCCGGGAGGCGGAGAACGCTACGATTGCGCTGCGCCCCGGCAGCGACTTCAGCGGGCGGAAGCCGGCGTGGCGGAGCGCCGAGAGCCGCGGCCGCCCGCGCACCTCCACGTCGGGGAGCAGGCGCCGCAGGAGCGGCTCCATCGTGCCGCTGCCGCAGAGCCAGGTCTCCGCGGTGCCGCGCGCGTGGAGGATGCGGTCGGTGAAGATGTGGCCGCGGGCGGGGTCGGCGGCGAGCTGCACCTCGTCGATGCCCACGAACGAGAAGGGGGTGCCCACGGGCATCGCCTCCACCGTGCAGGCCCAGTAGCGGGCGCGCGGCGGAATCCGGCGCTCCTCGCCGGTGCAGAGGGCCACGGCCTGCTCGCCGAGCCGGGCCGTGAGCCGGTCGTACACCTCCCGCGCGAGGAGGCGCAGGGGCAGCCCGAGCATTCCGCTCGGGTGCGCCAGCATCGCCTCGATCGCCGCATGGGTCTTGCCAGTGTTGGTGGGACCGAGCATGGCGACCACCTGGCCGCGAGCGCTCATTGTTCCAACAGGACCACGAAGATCAGCCATCCCAGGAACACCAACGCCCAGCCGAGGCAGCCGCCGCACCCGCCCACCACCACGTTGGGGCCCGCGGCCGTCCACCACCGGCGCGCCACCCCGTGCAACGTTGCCGTCGCCACCGCGATGCCGCCGAGAAAGGCGGCGGGCGAGATGAGTAGCAGCCACACCCCTACCTTGTCGTACCACTGGTCTTCCGGGCGGTCCTCGGCGAAGGCCATGATGCCGCTGCAGCCCGCGCACACGAACAGGGCAAAGGCCGACCACGCCAGGGTGCTGATGCCGGCGAACCATCCGCTGTCGCCCGGCGCCGGTCGTTCTTCGTTCTCGGAACGGAACCCGTAGGGATCGAGGGCCACGGGGCGTCTTACCCCGGAAGCGCCCCGGGCGCGTTAGGGCGTGCCCTCGGAGTGTCCATGCCCGACGAGATGGAAGCCCTGGTCGCCCGCATCGCCGAGCGCGTGCGGGCCGAGATGAGCGCCGCTGAAACCATGAAGATCGTGCCCCCCCTGCCGGAGGTGCGCGGCACCTGGGAGGATCAGTCCGCGCTCAGCGCCGCCCTCGGCGGCGCCGACCGCGTGGGCACCAACGGCGACAAGCCGGAGCTCAGCAACCAGGAAGTCGCCCGCCGCATCGACCACACGCTCTTGAAGGCCGATGCCACCCGCGCCGACCATGTGAAGCTCTGCGAAGAAGCGCGCGCCCACCGCTTCGCCAGCGTGTGCATCAACACCACCTGGGTGCCGCTGTGCAAGCAGCTCCTGCAGGGCTCGGGGGTGATGACCATCTGCGTGGTCGGCTTCCCTCTCGGCGCCGCCACCACCCGCGCCAAGGCCGCCGAAACCCGCGAGGCCATCGCCAACGGGGCCGACGAGATCGACATGGTGGTGAACCTCGGGCTCCTCAAGAGCGGCGACCACAACGCCGTCTTCGATGACATCCGCGGGGTCGTGGAGGCCGCTGCCGGCCGCCCGGTCAAGGTCATCCTTGAAACCCACCTGCTCACGCGGGAGCAGAAGATCGCCACCTGCGCGCTGAGCAAGGCGGCGGGCGCGGCCTTCGTGAAGACGAGCACCGGCTTCTCGGGCGGCGGCGCCACGGTGGAGGACATCCGCCTCATGCGGCAGGTGGTCGGGCCGGACATGGGGGTGAAGGCCTCCGGCGGCGTGCGCAACACCGCCGATGCCCACGCCATGATTGGCGCCGGCGCTACGCGCATCGGCGCGAGCGCTTCGGTGGCCATCGTCACCGGCGGAACGAGCAAGGGCGGGTACTGATGCCCACCGTGGCGCTGGTCGTGGCCGACTCCCTCGGCGTGGGGGAGATGCCCGACGCCGATCGGTACGGCGATGCCGGCAGCGACACCCTCGGCCACATCGCCGCCTTCCGCCCGCTCCACATCCCCCACCTCGCCGCGCTCGGCCTCTCGAGCATCCGGCCCGTGGTGGGCGTAGGCGAGCCCGCGCGCGTGAGCGGGGCCTTCGGCAAGGCGGCCACCGCCGGCTCCGGCAAGGACACCATCGCCGGGCACTGGGAGATCGCCGGCTGCACCGTGCAGACGCCCTTCACCACCTACTACGAGGGCTTCCCCGCCGCGCTCATGGCGGAGTTCGAGGCGGCCACCGGCCTCGGCTGGCTGGGGAACGTGGCCGAGAGCGGCACCGCCATCATCGCCCGCCTGGGCGCGGAGCACGTGCGGACGGGGCGGCCGATCGTGTACACGAGCGCCGACAGCGTTTTCCAGGTTGCCGCGCACGAGGCGGTCATCCCCCTGCCCAAGCTCTACGAGCTCTGCCGCATCGCCTTCGAGGTGGTGCAGAAGTGGGGCATCGCGCGCGTCATCGCCCGGCCGTTCATCGGCGGGGAGGGGGCCTACACCCGCACCGAGGCGCGCAAGGACATCGCGTTGGAGCCGCCGCGCGCCACGCTGATGGATGTGCTCCAGGGGGCGGGGGTGCCCACCACCAGCATCGGCAAGATCGCGAGCATCTATGGCGACCGCGGCTTCTCCCGCGCCGTGAAGGCCGGCAACAACGGCACCATCACGCAGGCCATCCTCGATGAGCTCGATCGGCGTGAGGGGGGGCTGGTGTTCGCCAACCTCGTGGACTTCGACATGCTCTACGGCCACCGCCGCGATCCCGGCGGGTACGCCACCGCGCTCGAAGCGCTCGACCGGCGCATCCCCGAGCTGCTCGCGCGCATCGGCCCCGACGATCTGCTCCTCGTCTGCGCCGATCACGGCAACGACCCCACGGCGCCGGGCACCGACCACACGCGCGAATACGTGCCCGTGCTCGCCTGGCGCCCCGGCCTCGGCCGCGTGGACCTCGGCACGCGCGCGAGCCTCGCCGACATCGGGGCCACCGCCGCGGAGTGGCTGGGGGTGCGGCTGCCCGAGGGGGAGAGCTTCGCGGCGACCTTGCGCGGCTGAGGCGTTCTCGCCCCGCGCCGTCGAGCGAAGGGGGCGGGTGCGGTATGCTCTCGCGATGCGGCACTTCCTCCCCGGCTTCCTCCTCCTGCTCGTTGCCTGTCCCGAAACCCCCAAGGAGACCGGCGATACCGGCGGCGGTAGCGTGGAGACAGGAGCGGAGGACAGCGCCGAGCACACCGGCGAGGCCCCCGCCGACGATGACGACGACGGCTTCGACAGCACCGAGGACTGCGACGATCACGACTACAGCGTGAACCCCGACGCCACCGAAACCTGCAACGGGGTCGACGACAACTGCGACGGCACCACCGACGAAGGCTTCGACCGCGATGGAGATGGCGCCACCAACCAGGATGCCTGCATCGACGGCACCGACTGCGACGACAGTCTGGCCACCGTGGCCCCCGGCGCGCCCGAGGTTCCCTACGACGGTATCGACCAGGACTGCGATGGCGCCGACCTCATCGACGTGGACGGCGACCGCTACGACTACACCTTCGACTGCGACGACGAGGATGCGGAGGTGCACCCCGGGGCCACCGAGGTGGCGAAGAACGGCAAGGACGACGACTGCGAAGGCGGCGATTCGCTCGATCTCGACGGGGATGGTCACGACGACGAGGACTTCGGGGGCGATGACTGTGACGACGTCGACGCGAGCACGCACCCCGGCGCCCGTGACCTCTGGAACGACGGCCTCGACCCCGACTGCGATGGGCTCGACTCCCGACTGGCGCCGCTCGCCGATTCGGGCGTGAGCATCGTGGGCGACTCCGGCGAGCAGGGCCTCGTGGGCGAGTCGGTGGCCTTCTGCGATCTCGACGAGGACGGCGTGGACGACCTCGTGGTCACCGCCCCCTTCGGCGGCCTCTACGCCGGCCGGGTGGGCATCTTCTACGGCAGCGCCGAAGCGAGCTGGGGGCCCGACATGGCGATGGGCGATGCCGACACCCTCATCGAGAGCAGCGAGCTCTTCCTCGGCTTCGGGCTCGCCTGCGCCGACCTCGATGGGGATGGCCACCTCGACCTCGCCACCACCCGCGGCGAAATCCACTACAGCACCTACGACGCGGACTACGAGATGGTCCTCCTGTACGGCAGTGGAACGAAGTTCGCGGCCACCCTCGACGAGTCCGACCTCGACGCCCGGCTCAGCTACCCGCTCGGCGTGACCGCCAACATCGCGAGCGTGTTCGCGCAGGGCATCGCGGCGGGCGATGTGGATGGGGACGGGGCGGCGGAGCTCTTCGTGAACGACGCCACCGGCGCGGACATGAGCGAGCCGACGGGGCGCGTCATGGTGCTCGCCGGCGGTCGCTACTCCGGCTCGCTCGACCTCGCCGACGAGGCGGTGGCCGAGATCGACGGCGGCGCCGACGGCTTCTCTCGCGTGCGCGTGATCGGCGACCGGGATGGCGATGGCGCAGTGGACCTCTTCCTCGGGCAGGCCGGCTACGAGCCGGTCGACACCGCGGGCTCCAGCGACACCGGCGGCGCCGCGCCGAGCGCCGGCCGCCTCTTCCTCGCCGATGCCACGCTCGTGGATGCGGTGGTGGCCGACCTCGCCTGGCAGACCTCCACCGGCCGCTCCGGCGATGCTTACGGCTGGGACCTCGCGCTCCAGGACCTCGACGCCGACGGCGCCGACGACTCCGTGGTGGCCGCGCTCGGCTTCGGCACCTACGCCGGCTCGCTGTACCTCTACGCCGGCCTGCCCGACGTCGACGGCCCCGTGGCCGCCACGGCCGAGGTGCTCGGCTCCACCGCCGAGGGCTACTTCGGCTTCGAGCTCATGCCCATCGCCGACGTGGATGGCGATGGGGTCGACGAGATCTTCGTGTCCGAGCTCTTCGGCGGCGCCTCGAAGGAGGGCCTCGTGTGGGTGATCAGCGGCGCGGCGGCCTGGGCGGGCGGGGGCGATGCCGAGAGCACGGCGCTCCTCGCCTGGTCCGGCGAGGAAGCGGAGGCCTACACCGGCAACTCGCTCGCGGCCGGCGATGTGAACGCCGACGGCGTGGAGGAGCTCGCCATCGGCGCGCAGCTCTTCAGCAACGGCACGGGCACCACCTACGGCAAGGTCTACGTGATCCGGTAGAGCTCCACCCAGAAAACGCTCCCGACCCCCATGGTGCTCTGGGCCCCGACGGTGCCGCCCATCGCCTCGGCGAGCTGCCGGCTCACCACGAGGCCGATGCCGGCGCCGGGCCGGTCGCCGAACTCCTGGCCGAGTCGGTTGAAGGGCTCGAACAGGTGGGCGAACTGCTCGAGCGACAGGCCCTCCCCGCTGTCCCGGACGCTCACCCGCACGCGCTCGGCGGAGGCCGCGCCGCAGGACACCTCCACCACGCTGCCCGCCCGGCTGTACTTGATCGCGTTGGTGAGCAGGTTCAGCAGGATCTGCTTCAAACGGCCGCGGTCGGCCCGCAGTACCCACGGGCCCTCGGGCAGGTGTGTGCGCAGGCGGAT
Source organism: uncultured Pseudomonadota bacterium (assembly GCA_903885375.1). Lineage (GTDB taxonomy): Bacteria > Myxococcota_A > UBA796 > UBA796 > SXON01 > SXON01. Next base: position 1,239 of record CAISIK010000190.1, on the reverse strand, counting down.
GCCGGCCGCGTTTGCCTGGGGGCCCAGCATCGCCTCGCAGTCCAACAAGACCTCGGGGAGCGACACCGGCTCCATCACCAGCGTGAGCTTGCCCGATTCGATGGCGGAGAGGTCGAGGATCTGGTCCACGAGCTCGAGCAGGAACCAGCCCCCCCGGAGGATGTGCTGGAGGCTCGCCGCCTGTTCGGGGGAGGGTGGCGGGCTGGCCGTGTCCATGAGCTGGGCAAAGCCCAGCACCGCGTTCAGCGGGGTGCGCAGCTCGTGACTCATCCGGGAGAGGAACTCCGACTTCGCCTGGTTCGCCGCCTGCGCGACGCCACGGGCATACTCGAGCTCGGCGTGCTTGGCCAGCATGGCCGCCTCCAGGCGCTTTCGCTCGGACATGTCGGACAACACAACGCGATGCACGCGCTCGCCGCTCGGCCCAGAAGGGCGTGCCGGCGCCGCGCCGGAGCCGGAGCTCGCACGACTGCCGCTGCCCCGAGCGGAGGAGCTCCTTGCGGTGCAGGTAGTACACGTCCTGATCGACGGTGTGGATGAACGCCGTGAAGGGCTGGTGGATCAGGCTGGTCCGGTCGGCGCCGAGCAGCGTGGCCGCGGCGAGGTTCGCTTCCAGTACGAGGCCGGCCTCATCCAGGGTGCAATAGCCGACAGGAGCGAGATCGTAGAGGTCGAAGTAGCGCGCGCGCGCCGCGTCGAGCACGAGCTGGAACCGGCGCAGCTCCTCGTTCTGCATCTCGAGCTCGATCTGGTGGACCTGGAGCTCGTGCAGGACGGCGTCGGCCGCGGGAGCCGGGGAGCCCGTGCCTGGCGCCGCCGCCTGGGTGCGGACCAGCCAATCGGCCCGGTCGCGCAGAGCCCACGCTGCCGCGGCCTCCTCGGGCGTGGGCTCACGGGGCACGGACGGCCCCCGCGCGCGACCGGGTTCGGAGAGGCCCCGACCGTTCGGTGGTGGCGATCGCATAGGTCACGCCTGCTTCGTTCACCAACGCGGTCGCGGTGATCCACACCACGAGCTCGGCGCCGCTCCGGGTGCATCGGCGGGTCCGGTACCCCTCGATCACCCGCTTCTCGCTCAGTTGGCGCAATCGGGACAGCTCGCCCGCGCGCGCCGACTCGGGCACCCGGTCCGTCACCTTCAACGCGAGGGCCTCGGACTCCGTCCAGCCGTACATCCGCACCGCCCCGGGGTTCCACGCCAGGATGCGGCCTTGCAGGTCCTGCACGGTGATCGCGTCG
>CAISIK010000189.1 GCA_903885375.1 uncultured Pseudomonadota bacterium | reverse complement strand
GTGAAGCCCGCGCCGGCGCCCGCCGCGAAGCCTGCGCCCGCCCCCGCGAGGCCGGCGCCCGCGCCCGTCGCCACCCCCTCTCCGAGCGACGACGACGCCCCCGTGCGGATCGGCTCGGGCACGCGGCCCGCCGCCTCCACCGCACCGGCACCGGCAGCGCCCGCGCCGGCACCGGCAGCGCCCGCGGCGGCCCCGGCAGCGCCCGCGCCGGCCGCGCCCCCGCCCGTCGACCCCGGCCCCTTCAGCGTCACCTTCCGGGCGGCCGATCCGGGCTGGTCGCTCGAGGTCAAGTGCATCGAAGGCGGCGGCAGCGGGCCCACTGTGAGCATTCCCGCAGCGGCGCGCGGCAACTGCCGCGTGGTCGGCCGGCTGGAGGCCACCACGGTGATGACGTTGGTGACCGTGACCTCCTCGCGCGAGTACAGTTGTTTCGCCGGCGGCACCCGCATCTGTCGATGATCCAGTTTTCGTGGGGCTCTCCGGGGGCCGCGCGTCCGCCGGTACTGCGAACGTGGTAGCCTTCCGGCCGCTTCACCGAGGCTGGTGCATGTTTCCGCTTCTCATCGCTCTCTCCCTCTCCGCATGCACTGGCGACGAGGCTCCCCCGCCCAAGGTCGAGGCCGCTCCCGTCGTCGTGGAGCGCACCGACCTCGAAAAGGCGCGTGACAGCTTTGCCATGGGCAACAGCGCCGATGCGATGAAGTTCGCCGAGAGCTTCCTCGCCGGTCATCCCGACAACGACGGCGTGTGGGACCTCCTGGAGCGCAGCGCGATCCAGAGCGGCGGCGCGGCCGCGCTGGTCGACAAGCTGTCGGCCGATCAGGCCATCGGCGGTCGCACCGACCGTCATCACGCCCTGCGTGGAAGCCTCGCGCTCCTGGCCAACCGCCCGGCCGATGCGCTCGTGGCGGCCCGGGCGCTCGCCTCGGTGGCCCCTGGCGATTCGGCGGCGCTCGTGGCCGGTGCCGTCAAGCTCGGCGCACCCCCGCCGGAGGGGCTCGCTCCCACCGTCACGCTGCTGCTCGCCGCCGTCGCCGATGCCGGCACCGCCATCGATCCCGCCGTGGATGCCCTGCCGGGCTGGCGGGTGGCGTTGGTGCGCGCGGAGCTCAAGCTCTCCCGGGGCGACCAGCCCGGCGCGGCCGCGGAGCTGGCCAAGGTGCCGGCGGGCCTGCCGCGACTCCTCGCGCTCCCGCTCGCCGTGAAGGTCGCGGCCGATGGTCCCGCAGCCTGGAGCGCCGCCGAGGCGGTGGCGCGTGAATGCAGCACCGACGGCGATGCCTTCGGCGCCGCCCGGGCCCTCGATGTGGGCCTCCCCTACGCGCTCGCCGGCTGGAAGGCCGATGCCATGGCCACCCTCGCCGCGGAGCTCCGCAAGAAGGCCGAGGAAGGCAAGAACACCGAAGGCGCGGCCATGCTCGCCGCCGTCGAGGCCCACGCCGACCTTCGCAGCGGCGCGCTCCTCGAGGCCCACGCGGCCGCCACGGTCGCGGCAGCCGGAACGGCGAGCAAGGCCCGCGGCTCCTGGGAATTGGTGCTGGTGTCGGCGGCCCTGGGCGAACCGGCCGCGATCGATGCCGCGGTCGCCTCGCTGGCCGAGCCGGAAGCCACCGCCGCGCGCGAGCTGGCCGCTGCGCTTCGTGGCGCCAAGGTCACCCCCGGCCTCACGCTGGAGGGCGAGCGCGGCGCGCTGGTGGCCATGCTGGCCTCCGGCTGGCTCGCCGAGCCGCGCACCGCCTACCAGTTGGGCGCCGCGAGCACCTCGCCCGACCTGCGCTTCTGGGCCGCCGCGACGTCGGATCGCAGCTCCCTCGGCAAGCTCGAGGGCGCCAACCTCGGTGGGGAGGCGGCGGCTCGCGGCTGGCTCGCCAGCGGAAAGGGGGGCGTGATCACCTCCGATCACCCGGACACCGCCGCATGGAACGCGGTCATCGCGGGCGAAGCGGGCTCCCCCGGGGCAGGCCTCGCCGCGTGGGCGCGTGCGCGGACCGCCCTCAATGCCGCCGACGTGACCGGCGCGGCGCGTGAGTACTCGGCGCTGGCCGCGGCGGTTCCCGCCTGGCGCAGCGGCCCGTGGACGTCGCCGCTCCTGCTCGACGGTCCGGCTCCCGAGCAGCTCGGGTTCGACGCGGAGCGCGTGCGCGCGGCCGCCGACCCGCTCACCCCGGCGGTGGAGCTCCACGGTTGGGCGCAGCGCCGCGAGCGGGCGCGTTTGCTCTGGGGGGCGGGCGTGTCGCCGCTTCCGGCCACGGCCACGCCGGAACAGGCGCGGGCGGTGTGGGCGGCCCACGCAACCTACCGCGTGGCGGCCCTGAAGTGGCTCGCCACCGGTGGCGCCTTCCCCGCGGCCCAACGGGCGGCGATCTCCACCGTGGAGCTCGCTGCCGGCCTCGCCTCCACGCAGGCCCCCAGCGCCGTGGCGCTCCGGGGCGAGCTCGATGGCGCCGCCGTCATCTCCTTCCGTCGGCTCCCGGGCATGGTCGAGGTGCTGTACCTCACGGCCAACGGCGGCAAGCTGGTGAAGGTGAAGCCGCAGAGCATCGAGGCCATGGCCGTGTGGACGCGGTCCGTGGTGGGCGGTGACAGCGCCATTCCCGCCGGCGATCGCCTCCGCACCGCGATGATCGACAGCGCGAGCGATGTGCTCACGGGCGTCGGCAAGTACATCATCGTCGGTGAGGCGCCGTTCGGCACCTTCGGCGTGACCGCGCTCCCGGAGCAGTCCGACGGCCTGCGCTTCCTCGCCGACATCCGGTCGGTGTCGTACTTCCCCGACTTCGACTCGATCGTGGCGACCGTGCCGGTGGCTCCCGAGGAGTTCTCGCAGACCCTCGTCGCCATGCCGGGGTCGGCCGCGGAGGCCGAGGCCATCCGACGTCTGTTCCCCCAGGCAATGGTCCTCGAAGGCGCGGCGGCCACTCCGGCCGCCTGGAAAGCGAACGCGGGCGCGGCCCGCTTCGTCCACCTCGGCGACCTCCCGGTCGGCCCCACCGGGGGCTGGCTGCTCGCAGGCGGTGAGCTCACGCTCGCCGACGTGGCCTCCACCCCGCTCATCGCGCGTGGCGGCTACGTGGGCGGTGGCCCCGATCCGCTCGCCGCCCAGGCGCGGCTTGCGGCGGTCCGGAAGGCCGGCATGAGCGACTTCCTCGTGGGTGCGCCCACGGTGGATCCGGCGTTCCACGAGCGGATGGTGTCCACCTACTGGGAAGGCGTGAACCGGCGGTACTCCTCCATGCGGTCGTTCAACGACGCCCGCGCCAGCGCGGTCAAGGCCTTCGACAGCGGCAACCGTCCGGCGAACTGGATTCGTTACCTCGTGGCCGGCAAGCCCTGACCGGCCCGTTCGCGTTCGCCGCCTTCGCGCTCCTGTCGGCGGCCGACCCGCTTCCACTCCCGAACGGGTGGGGGGAGCTCGGTCCGATCGCGAGCGGTTGGCGCGGCGATGTGGCGTTCGACACGCGTGACTGCCGGCTCCACGTGCTCGCCGTCGACCTCGACGGCGGCCCGTACTTCCGCGATGTGCGCGTGGCGCGGCTCTGGGATGGCGCCGAGTGGCGGTGGGCCGACGACTGGTCGGTGGTGGAGGGCATGCTCGTGCGTCCGGGGCGCACGCCGGTGCCGACCGGCGCCTGGCCGGGCGTGCTCGAGGTCGACCCCCGCGGCCGGGTGACCGCCAGGGTGGTGGATGGCCGGCGCGTGGAGGTGCTCCGCGACGCCGTCGGGGGCTTCGCGGGGATGAAATCCGCCAACGTCCGGGTGGCGCTCAACCCCGAGGGCGTCGAGGCGAGTGACGGCCGAAAGGCCAGCTACACGCTCGCGGGCACCCGGGTCGATGCCGTCGAGATCGCGGCGGGCACCACGACGTACGGCTACGAGGGCGCCGCGTTGCGGACCGTGCGCTGGGCCGACGGCGGCGCGTTGCGCGTGGAGGGGGACGGCACGAGCGGGCTCGGCGGGCGATGGCGCTGCACCCTCTCCGGCTCGGTCACCCGGCTCGAGGGGCCGGCTGGCCGTTGGACCGTGGACCACGGCGAGGAGATGGCGGTGACGGGGCCCGGCGGCGCCACGATGCGCACCCGCTGGCAGTCCGGGATGCTCCGCGGCTGGACGGACGTCGACGGCGTGCGCGTGGAGATCGACCGCGACGCCAGTGGACGCGTGGAGAGCGTGCGCCGCGACGGGGAGCGGCTGGCGCGGCTCACCTGGACCGCGGAGGGGCTGGCCGAGTTGCGCGACGACGCGGGCGGGTGGCGCCTCCTCCGCGAGGGGGCAGGCGTCGTGGTTCAGCGCTCGGAGCCCGACGGGCGCGGCCCCGTCCGCGAGGTAGCGGGCGGCCGGGTGCAGGTGGTGCGGCTCGGCTCCGAAAGCGCGGTCATCACCTGGGACGCGTCGGGTCGGCCCTCCCGGCTGCAGGTGGGCGGCCAGGGAGAAGCGCGGCTCGAGCGCGATGCGAGCGGGAACCTCACGCGGGTCACCGACGGGGCCGGCGCGGTGTGGTCGATCCAGCGGGGGCCCACCGGGGCGCCCGAGGCCTTGATCGACCCGGCTGCGCGGCGGTGGGAGCTCCGCACCGACAGCGAGGGCCGGCTCAGTCGGCTGGCGGGCCCGGATGGGGTGGCCGTCTCGCTGGTGCACAGCGACGGCCGGCTCTCCCAGCTCCTCCGCGGTGCCACGAGGTGGAGCTGGCTGCGCGATGCCGCCGGGCGGCTCGCGGGCGTGCGCGACCCCGACGGGAGGCTCACGAGCCTCTCCCGCGACCCATCGGGCGCAGTGACCAGCATCCGCCTCCCCGATGGCGCGGCCCTCACGCTCGGCCGCGATCCGGTCGGTCGACTCCGCGCCATCAACGGCTGGCGGATCACCCGCGACGCCCACGGGTTCGTGACCGAGGTCCGGGCTCCCGAGGGTGCGTTGGCGGGCTGGTCGCGCAACGCCCTCGGACGGGTGACCGGGTTCGGGATGGGGGAGGTGAGCTTCGAGTTCTCGCGTGATCTCGCCGGCCGGGTCGCCACGGTCCGCGCGGGCGAGACGGAGAGTGAGCGCTGGCGCCTCAACCGCGACGCCGCCGGGCGGGTGGCGGAGGTGCAGCGGGCGGACGGCGCCGCGGTGAGCCTCGCGCGCGACAGCGCCGGCCTCGTCACCCGCGTGACCGACGCCTTCGGCGAGATGGTGCTCTCCCGCGACATGCGCGGCCGCATCGGGAAGATCGTGGCAGGCCGCACGTGGACGGTCGGTCGCGACCTCGTCGGTCGTGTGGTGCGGGTGCAGGTGGACGGGCTCGGCACCGTGGGGGCGGACTACGAGTCGGACGGCTCGCTGCGGTTGTTGCGGCTGCCCGACTCGGCGCTCGTGCGGCGCAACACGAGCGCCGATGCGGGCGAGCTTGTCGCCACCGACCGCGACGGCAAGCCGGTGGGCGCCGCGGGGTGGACGCGCGACGACAGCGGGCGCGTCATGAGCCTCGAGAGCGGCGGGCCGGCGCACCTCGAGCGCGACGCCGCGGGGCGCCTCGTGCGCAGCCTCGGCCCGGGGGGCGAGTGGGCGCGCGACCTCGGGCTCCTGCGCGCCCCCGACGGGTCCGCCGTGCGCACGACCGCTGACGGCCTGCCCACCGCGGTGACCCTCACGGTGGGAGGGCCCTGGGGCCTCGCCGCGGGCGAAGCCACCTACCGCTGGGAGGGCGACCGGCTCACCGGCCTCGACGGCTCCGCAGGCGGCGCCGCGCTCGTCCACGACGCGCTCGGTCGTCCGAGCCAGCTGGCACTCGGCGATCGCACCGTGACCATCGAGCGCGATGCGCTCGGCCGGCTCCGGCGCGTGGGGGGCGAGGTGATCACCGCCTGGGATGCCCTGCTCGCCATCGGCTCGGCCCCCCGCGTTCCCTTCCCGGATGGCGTCGTGGCGCGCCCGGGGGGCGCCGTCCTGAGCGACCCACGGGGGCATCCGCTGCTCGCGCCGTGGTCGCCGCCGTTGCGGCCCTGGCCCACGGGCTGGATGGCCGGCGTGGCGGCGGCCGAAACGGGCGCCGGGGGACGGTACGTCCTCCCGGGCGGAATCCTGCTCGGCTTCCTGCGCGCCACCGACCCGCTCTCGGGCGTGGCCACCACCCCGGACCGTTGGCCCTGGGTGCCGATCGAGCCGGAGATCGGGCTCGACGTGCCCGCGTTCCCTCACCCGGATGCGTCGACGGATGCGCTGTGGGACCCTTCCGGGTTCGATGCGGTCGACGGTTGGTCGGACCCGCTGGCGCGGCTGGTGGAGGGCGGGTGGCTGCCCGGCGGGGGCGCAGAGCCCGAGGAGGCGCCCGGTCTGCCCTGGCTTCCGGCGGCGTTCGCACGTTCGGTGCCGGCGCCGGTAGCCGGGCACGGCGCGGTGCAGCTCGACGAGGACATCGCCGGACGGGTGCTGCTCCGCGCAGCATTATCAGGGATTGCCCTTAGCAATGACGTGATCCTCGACGCCTTTGCGGGCGCGGAGATCGAGGCCGAAGCCCTCGACGTGCCCGGTTTCAGCCTCCCAGTTCCGTCCTTTGTGAGCGTCGGCCTTGCCGAGCCGCCATATGGGCATTAGGACGCGCGGCGCTACGGTGGATGTAGCTCAGTCGGTAGAGTATCGGTTTGTGACACCGATGGTCGCGGGTTCAAGCCCCGTCATCCACCCCATAAAAACGGGCCTTTAGCTCAATTGGTAGAGCATCGGACTCTTAATCCGCAGGTTCCGGGTTCGATCCCCGGAGGGCCCACCACCTTCAATCAACACACCCGCCGGTCGGCACATGCCGCAGGTCGGGCGCAGACGCGGCACCGCGGCCCCTCGCGGGTCCTCATTGCGAGAATGGCGGAACTGGCAGACGCGCCGGACTTAGGATCCGGTGGGGAAACCCTTGGGGGTTCGACCCCCCCTTCTCGCACCCCCCTCCCGAGTCTGGCCCCATGTCCTTCGCGATCGAGCAGGTCACCCCCGTCCAGAAGCGACTGCGCTTCACCGTTCCCGGCGCCGAAGTCATCCAGAAGCTGGATGCTGCGTTCAAGAACCTCGCCAACCGAGTGAAGATCCCGGGGTTTCGCCCCGGCAAGGTGCCCCGCAAGGTCCTCGAGGATCGTTACGGCAAGCAGCTTCGCAGCGAAGTGGCCGGCGAGCTCATGAACATGAAGTTCCAGGGCGCCGCGTCGACCCTCGAGTTCCTCGGCCAGCCCTCCGTCGAGGAGAGCGGCGAGCTCGGTCAGGGCGACTTCAGCTTCTCCATCACCGTGCAGGTGAAGCCGGAGATCGAGCTGAACCAGTACCTCGGCCTGAAGATCCGCTACCCCCTCGCCACCGTGGCGGAAGAGGCGGTCGATGCCGACATCGCCCGTCGCCTGCAGTCGCAGGCGCGCCTCGTGGATGCGCCGTCGGCTCGCGCTGTCGAAGCGGGCGACCTCGTGCTCACCGAGATCAAGGACGGCGACACCGTGCTCGAAGCGGGCACCATGGTGAACACCGCCAACGAGCGCTACTGGCCCGGTATCGAAGCCCTGCTCATCGGCCTGAAGAAGGGCAAGAGCAAGAAGGGCGAGGTCACCATCGCCGAGTCGAGCGCCACCGCGGCGAACCGCGGCCGTACCTTCACCGCCACGGTCACCGTGCTCGGCATCCAGGTGCAGGAAGTGCCCGCGCTCTCCGATGAGTCGGCCACCGCGGCCGGCTACGAAGGCGGCGCCGAGGCCATGCGCGCCGCGATCCGCATGGAACTGGAAACCAGCGCCAACGATGCGGCCCGCAACCAGGCCCGTATCCACCTGCTCCAGACCCTCGTGGCCAGCCACGAGGTGTCGGTGCCCGCTGCGCTCACCGAGAAGAACCTCAAGCTCCTGCTCGAGGAGCTCGGTGTGCAAGCCGCCTACAAGGGCCGTGACCCCCGCTCCATCCGCTACAGCGAAGCCCAGATCGCCGACCTCCGCGTGCGCGCGGAGTTCGCGGCCAAGGCCGGCCTGATCCTCGAGTCCGTGGCCCGCAAGGAAGGCATCGCGATCACCGAAGAGGACATGGATCGTAAGTACCAGGAGATCGCCGACATGCGCGGCCAGCGCGTGGAAGCCATCCGTGGTTACATCCAGAAGGACGGCGCCGTGGCCGACCTCCGCAAGCACCTCCTCGAAGAGCGCGCGCTGGACTGGGTCCTGGAGCGCTCCGACCTCGACTACGTGTCCGAAGGTGGCGAGTCCTCCGCCGAGGCCGTGGCCGACGACAAGCCGAAGAAGAAGCCGGCCAAGAAGAAGGCCGAAGCCGCCGAGCCCGAGGCCCCCGCGGCCGAGGCCGCCGCCGCCGAGCCCGAAGCCAAGCCGAAGAAGAAGGCCACCAAGAAGAAGACCGAGGAGTAAGCATGCCGATCATCCCCTACGTCAAGGAATCGACGCACCGCGGCGAGAGCGTTTCGGACATCTACAGCCGCCTGCTCAACGACCGCATCGTCTTCCTCGGCGAAGCTGTGGATGATCGCGTAGCGAACGTGGTGGTCGCGCAGCTCTTGTTCCTCGACTCGCAGGACCCGGAGCGCGACATCTTCCTGTACGTGAACAGCCCCGGCGGCAGCATCACCGACGGCATGGCGATCTACGACACCATGCAGTACGTGCGCGCCCCGGTGAACACGATCTGCATCGGCCAGGCGGCCTCGATGGGCGCGGTGCTCCTCGCAGCGGGCCAGGCCGGCAAGCGTCGCATCCTCTCCCACGCCCGGGTGCTCATCCACCAGCCGCTCGGCGGCGCACGTGGGCAGGCCTCGGACATCGAGATCCAGGCCAAGGAGATCGGCCGGATGCGGAAGGAGCTCAACGACATCCTGGTGAAGCACACCGGGCAGCCGTTCGAGCGCATCCTCAAGGACACCGATCGCGACTACATCATGACCGCCGAAGAGGCCGTGGCTTACGGCATCGTCGACGAGATCATTCAGCCCAAGCCGGGCAAGTAGCGCCTCGGCGGCGCCCCGCTGCGCCGCGTAGCCCTCGCGGTCCCGCTGCCGGGAACCGCGCAGCGGCCCACTAGTTGAACTTCCGCCGGGCCATCCAGTCCTGGAAGCCGTCGCCCATGTTGGTGCCGGCCCAGTTCGACGTCATGCGCTGAACGAAGAGGCGGTCGCGACCGGCCACGAGGTGGGGCTTCAGGAGGTCGCGCACCTGCGCGGCGGTGAAGCGCGTCTCGACCATCCACACGCCGCGCATGCGGTTGGACCAGTTCCCGAGCGCCTTCAGCGCGCGCTCGAGGTCGCCGTACTCGCCGGCGGGACGCCCATTCAGTTCCAACAGGATCAGGTACACACACGCCTCGAACAGGGACGCCCCATAGCGGCTCGCGGCGCGCGGCTCAAGTCCCCCAACGGTTAGCAGGCCCGGATGTCGGAGAGCGGGAAGCAGGGCGCCCGGGGGGCCCAGTTGGTGGCCGCGGGCATCCTGCTCAGCCGGGTGTTTGGCCTCGTGCGCGAGCGCGCTTTTGCCCACTACTTCGGCAACTCCGATGCGGGCGATGCCTTCCGTGCGGCGCTGCGGATTCCCAACGTCCTGCAGAACCTGTTCGGCGAAGGCGTGCTGAGCGCGTCGTTCATCCCCGCCTACGCGCGGCGGCTGGCCGAGGGCAACGAGGTGGTCGCGCGCCGCCTCGCCTCCGCGGTCGCCACGCTGCTCACCCTGGCCACCAGTGTGCTCGTGCTGCTCGGGGTGATCGCCACGCCGCTGCTCATCGACCTCATCGCACCCGGCTTCGAGGGCGAAAAACGCGAGGCGGCGATCCGTCTCGTGCAGATCTTCTTCCCGGGCACGGGGCTGCTCGTGCTGTCGGCGTGGTGCCTCGGGGTGCTCAACAGCCACCGCCGGTTCTTCCTGTCGTACTCGGCGCCGGTGCTCTGGAACCTTGCCATCATCGGCGCCCTGTTCCTCTACGGGGGGCGGTTCGAGGGCTACGCGCTGGGCGAGCGGGTGGCCTGGGGGCTCGTGCTGGGAAGCGCGCTGCAGCTCCTGGTACAGCTCCCGAGCGCTTGGAGCCTCGTGGGGGGCATCCGCCCGCAGCTCGGGCTCGGCGAGAGCGACGTACGGCAGGTGCTCACCAACTTCCTGCCGGCGCTCGGGTCGCGCGGTGTGGTGCAGCTCAGCGCGTACATGGACAACCTGCTCGCGAGCCTGCTGCCCACCGGGGCGCTGTCGGCCATGGGCTACGCGCAGACCCTCTACCTGCTGCCGGTCTCGCTCTTCGGAATGTCGGTGACGGCGGCGCAGCTGCCCGCGATGTCGAGCGCCACGGGCTCCGAAGCCGAGATCGCCATGGCGGTCCGAGCACAGCTCGACCGGGGGCTGGCCCGCATCGCCTTCTTCATCGTGCCCTCGGCCGTGGCGATCGTGGGCCTCGGCGATGTGCTCGTGGGCGCGATGTACCAGACGGGCGCCTTCGATGCCTCCGGCACCCGCTACGTCTGGGCGGTGCTGGCGGGCTACGGCGTGGGCCTCGTGGCCGCCACCCAGGCGCGCCTCTACGCCTCGGGCTTCTACGCCCTCGGCGACACGCGCACCCCCCTGAAGTTCGCCACGGCGCGCGTGCTGCTCGGCATCGCCCTCGGCTCGTTCGCCGCCCTCCTGCTGCCCGGGTGGCTCGGGTTCGGTCGGGAATGGGGCGCCGTCGGCCTCACGCTCGCGGCGTCGGTAGCGGGATGGATGGAGTTCGTGCTCCTCCGCGACGGCCTTGCGGCGCGCGTGGGCGGCGGCGGGGTGCCGTGGGGGCTCCAGGCCCGACTTTTCGGATCGGCGCTCCCGGCCGGCGCGTTCGGGTTCGCCACCAAGCTGGCGTTGGGACCGGAGCTGCACCCCGTGCTCCGGGGTGTGGCGGTGGTGGCCGTGTTCGGCGTGGTCTACCTCGGGCTGGCGCTGGCGCTCGGGGTGCCCGAGGCGCGGGGTGTGGCGGAGCGGGTCCGGTCGCGGTTGGGGCGTCGCTCGGGATAGCCCCCGTGCGGGGCCAGACATGAACATCATCATCACCGGGGCGAGTCGCGGCATCGGCGCCGCCATCGCGCGTCAGCTGGCGGCACCGGGTCGGCACATCGTCGTGAACTACCTCCAGAACGAAGCCGCGGCGGAGGGCGTGGCCCGCGCGGTCCGTGAGCGTGGCGCCGAGGCCACCGTGGTGCAGGGCGACGTGCGGGTGGAGGCCGACCTCGAGCGCCTCGCGCGCTCGTTTCCCGCGGTGGACGTGCTCGTCCACAACGCCGCCATCGGGGTGCTCAAGCCCTGGGACAAGATCCGGACCTCGCAGTGGGACCTCACCCTCGAGTCCAGCCTGCGCCCCTTCTGGCTGCTCACGCGCCTGTGCACCTTCAACGAAGGCGCCAACGTGATCGGGCTCTCCAGCATGGGCAGCCAGCGCCACGTTCCCGGCTACGCGGCCATGGGGGCCGCCAAGGCCGGCATGGAGGCGCTCACGCGTCAACTCGCGGTCGACCTCGCGCCGCGCGTGCGGGTGAACACGGTGTGCGGCGGCCTCATCCGCACCGATGCCCTCAACTACTTCCCCGAGCAGGGCGCCCGCATGATCGAGCTCGCCGAGAAGCTCACGCCGCTCGGCCGCTGCGGCGAACCGGAGGACCTCGCCCGGATCGTCGACCTCCTCATCGACCCGCGTTCGTACTGGCTCACGGGGCAGGTGCTCGTGGCCGATGGCGGCATGAGCCTGCGCTAGCCGGCCGTGGGGGCTACTCCGCTCCCTGCACGTTCACGGCGGTGTAGGTCCACGCGGCGTCGCAAAGCTCGACGGTGACGGCGCCGCACCCATCGCCCACGCAGGTGGTCTGCCAGTCCACCTCGCCGCTCATTGTGGCCGCGTCGGTCCATTCGCCGGACCAGTCCCGCGCCACGCGGAAGCTCGCGTCGGCCCCGGCTGGCTCCTCCAGCGGGGTGGACTCGCAGGTGTAGGCCATGCCCTCGCGGGTGCAGGCGACGTCGTCGAGCCAGAGCCCGCCGTCGGCCTCGACGTAGACCTCCACCTCGTACTGGTCGGCCGGCTCCTCGTACGGACCGCCGGCCACCGAACAGGTGGTGCTCCACTCCGTCGTTTCGAGCAGGTAGGTGCCCGATTCGGGCGCGCAACCGAGGATCAACAGGAGCATGCCGTGGCATCAATAGCACATGGTCGCGCCGCGTGGCATGATGAGGCATGTGGTTCATTCTGCTCGCGGGTTGTGCGGTCTCCGAGTCGCCCGAGTTCGGCGCCAACGGCTCCGGCAGCGACACGGGCTACGTCGGGGGCTCACCGGAGGGGTCGGGGGGTGACGACGACTCGGGCCCCGGCGATTCGGGCGCCCAGGGGGAGACGGGCGAGGCCATCTGCGATGCCGACGACCTGGAGTTCGTCGTGCTCGTGGAGGATGGCTCGGGCGATACCGGCACCGTCTTCACCGCGCCCGCCGACATCACCACCCGCGCGGTGTTCACCAACCCCTGCGATGGCCTCCTCCGCTTCACCACGCCCGACGGCTGCCTCGTGGACGAGTGGGTGCTCACCGACGGTACGGGGAACGACCGAACCTCCACCGGCAACTGCGTGGAGAGCGAGACGACCTGGTCGTTCGCGGCGCTCGAAGGCACCTCGATCACCGTGACCTGGGGCGCGCTCGAGCGGAGCACCTACCAGATCGCCGCGCAGTCGCCGCCGCTGGGGCGCACCGCCAACGAGTTCTTCTCGGTCCAGTAGGCGGTGAACCTGCCGGCACCGGATGGGCGCCTCGCGGGCTGGGTGCGCTTCGGCCTCGTGGAGATGGCGCGCAATGTGCTCCCGCCCGACGAGCCGGAGGTGCTTCGCGCGCTCGCGGCCGGCCTGTGGCGCCTGGAGCGGGCGGGAAGGCCGGAGCGGCACCTGGCCCTGGTGGCGGCGGCCCGAAGCGGGCTGGGCGTGAGCTCGCGCACGGCGGAGGCCCTGGCCCGCGAGGCCCAGGACGTGGACCTGCAGCGGCGGATGGAGGAGCTCATCCTCGGCCGCATGGAGCCCTGGTGGCACGAGCGGTACCTGGTGGTGGAGGGTGTGCCGGCGGGGGACACGCCGGTGCTCTTCCTCGGGCTGGGCGCCCCGCACCCGCTCGCCGCCGTGCTGGCCCTCGCCGCCGCCCGGCCGGGCCTGTGCGCGCTGCACCCCGCCCTCCCGCCTGGAGGCGCGCGTGCCGACCGGCTCCTCGCCTCCCGCTTCAACCTGATGCGCGAGCGGGTGCCCGCTCTCTGGAGCAGCCGGGTGGAGGATGGGGCCGCGGCCCTCCGCGAAGGCCGATCCGTGCACGCCGCGCTCCGACGCGATCTGGCGGGCGGCCCAGCGGGCGACCCGCTGCGGGCCATCGAGGAGGGAACGGTGCTCGGGGTTCCCTGGGCTACGCTCACACAATCGGCCCGGGCCGCAGGGGCCGAGGTTCGTACCGTCGAGGTGAACCGGGAGCGCGACAAACGTTGGTGTGTGCGGGTCGGTTCACCGGTGAGCGATGGGGAATTGCCACGGAGGCTGGCCGATCACCTGCGGCGTTGGCCCGGGCAAACGCTGCCGTGGCTCACCCCGCGCGTTGACGGCGGCCACGCACCGCATTAGCCGGCCGGTCTTCCGATTCGGAGTCGAACATGGCCAAGAAGAAGGCGCTCGGGCGCACCACCATCTTCGTGGAATGCACCACCTGCCGCGAGAGCGGGGTGCCCGGCGTCAGCCGTTATGCCACGCAGAAGAACAAGAAGAACAGCTCGGCGCGTATCGAGCTGAACAAGTACTGCCGCTACGAGCGCAAGGTCACTGCGCACAAGGAAACGAAGTAGTCGAATGCGGCGCCGCTTCGCGGGGCCGTTTCGCTGCACGTTCCGCCGGCCCGCAGGAGTCCTCCCTGCGGGCCACGGCCGTTTTTGCCGGCCGCCGCGGTCGGCTCAACGCCGGAAGGCGGCGCGCTTGCGGTAGTGGATGCGGAGGCGTTCGGCGCTGTCGAGCGTGATCTTGACCGGCGCGCGCTCCACCGCGATCGCGTCGGGCGGCACATCCTGGGTGATGGTGCTGCCCGCGCCGACGATCGCCCCCTCGCCGATGCGTACGGGCGCCACGAGCGCGCTGTTGCTGCCGATGAACGCGCCGGCGCCGATCTCGGTGCGGTGCTTGCTCACGCCGTCGTAGTTGCAGGTGATGGTGCCCGCGCCCACGTTCGCGCCCGCGCCCACCTCGGCATCGCCGATGTAGGCGAGGTGGTTCGCCTTGGCGCCCTCGTGCAGCACGGAGCCCTTCACCTCCACGAAGTTGCCCACCCGGGCGCCCGCCCGCACGTCGGCTCCCTTGCGGAGCCGGGCGAGCGGCCCGACGATGGCCCCCCCGTGCACGATGGCCCCTTCGCACACGCTCCCGGCGAGCACCGATGCGCCTGCTTCGACCACCGTGTCGTGCAGCACGCAATGCGGGCCGACCTCGCCGGCCACGCGGCTGTCGCCCGTGAGCACGGCGCCGAGGCCGATGGAGGCGCCGGGCTGGAGGGTGACGGTGACATCCACGCTGGCGCTGTCGAGGTCGGCGAAGTCCACGCCGGTGGCCGCGAAGGCGCGGTTGAGGCGGCGACGGAGCACGCCGCGCGCTTCCGCGAGCTGCGAGCGGTCGTTCACGCCGAGGAACTCCGACTCCTCGAAGTCGTCCACCACGGTGGCGTGAGCATCCACGAGGTCGGTGAGCCAGAACTCGCCCTTGGGCGGGTGCGGCGCGAGCGTGGGGAGACGCGCGCCGAGCAGGCCGGCCTCCATCACGTAGAGCCCGCTGTTGACCACCCGGATGGCCGCCTGCATCGGCGTGCAGGCTGCCTGCTCCACGATGCCGATGCCCGGCACCATCCGCCCGTAGCCCGAGGCGTCGCGGGCCTCGAACGCGGCCACGGTCGCGCCGCCGCGGTGGGCCGCGAGGAGCCGGCGGATGCTCGCCGCGGTCAGGAGCGGGGTGTCGCCCGCGGTGATGATGACGGGGCCGTCGTCCGGCAGCTCGGGGAGGGCGCTGAGGAGCGCATCGCCCGTGCCCCGCGGGGCCGCCTGGCGCGCGAAGCGGACGTTCCAGGGGGCGAGCGCGGCCCGCACCGCCTCCTCGTGATGGTGCACCACCACCACCACGTCGGCGCCGAGGGCCTGAAGCGCCTCGACGATCCACCCGACCATCGGGCGGCCGAGCAGCGGGTGGAGCACCTTGGCGAGCGGGGAGCGCATGCGCGTTCCCAGACCCGCGGCGAGGACGACGGCGGAGAGCGACATGCGGCACCTTATCGCGAAGGTGCCGGCCCGATCAGAGGTCGCCCTCGCGGGGGATCGCATAGATCGTGGCGCCGCCGGCCTGCGCCACGGGCGGCAGCTTCGTGCCCACCCAGTCCTCGAAGCGCGCGCGCCGATCGGAGCGCTGCTCGGCCGTGAGGCCCGTCACCACCACGAGCGGGATGTCCCCCTCGCCGGCGCATTCCTTCCGCAGGATGTCCACGCACTGGCGGTAGCTGGCCTCGCTGTCGGCGAAGGGGCAGACGGTGTTCGGGCAGTAGCGCAGGTTGGCGTAGGGGAGCACCTCGCGGAGCGCCGAGGCGCCGCTCCCGCCCGGGGGGAAGTGCTCGGCCACGGCCTTGCCGATGACCAGCGCGCGTTTCTCTTCGGGGGCCGCCTTCACGGGCGCGCGTTGGTGGGGCTCGCGCCATTCGCCCACCGTCCACACCGCGAGGCAGAGGGCCACCAGCGTGGGCGCGAGTCGGCGATGCCAGCGGGGCGGCATGCGCCAGGCGGCGAGCCAGGTGACCGCCGCGGCGAGAGTGGCCCCGCCCCGGGAGATGAGCAGCGCGCCGACGGGGAGGAGGTTGTCGCTGTAGCGCTCGGGCGCCTTGGAGGCGACGAAGGCCAGCATCGGCGCGAGGGCCGAGCCCACGGCGATGCCTTCGAGCAGCGAGCGGACCACCGCCCCCACCCGGGTGCGCCAGGTGGAGCCTTCGGGGAGCGGCCGGAACATGTCGGGGCCGAGGAACCCGAGCCACACGCAGGCCACGCTCAGGGCCCAGGGCAGGAGGATCGGCCGGAAGTGCTCGGTGATGTAGACGAGCGTGCCATCGAGCGCCTTGCCCCCGTTCTGCTGGAGGATGGCGAGCGCGGCCTCCCGCGAGGCGGTCTGGCTGGCGGCGCTCGATCCGCCCGTGGGCGAGATGCCCTCCGCCACCGCGTTTTCGAAGAAGACGGTGGGCAGCATCGGGAAGACGGAGAAGACCCACTTGAAGGTGAGCCACACGGCACCGGCGTAGAGCGCGCCGGCGAGCAGCCGACGCACGACACCCTTCCCGCTCACGATGCAGAGCAGCAGGCCGCAAAGCGGGAAGGCGAGCGCGGTGAGGTGGGAGACCATCGTGAGGCCAGCGATGGCCCCGGCCACCGGGGCCAGCCACCACACGCGACCGCCGTACCGGGCGGCGAGCAGCATCAGCGGCACGAGGAAGGTCACCGTGGGGTCGATGCCGAAGCGGCAGGCCGCCGCGAGCAGCGAGGGCTGGAGCACGGCGAGGGCCGCGGCCACGAACGAGAAGCCGCCCATCCCGAGCGAGCGGCCGAGCAGGTACAGCACGGGGCCGAGCAGGACCATCTCGGCGCGGTTCACGAGGTGCCCGGCGAAGACGACGTCCCAGCCGGTGAGGTCCATCGTCCAGCTGGTGAGGAGGGTCCAGGTGGGGAGGCGGTGCGGGTCGAGGTCGGCAAGCCGGCCCTGGTGCAGCGCCAGGGCGTTCTGGGCCCAGGCCCCGGCGTCGGGACCGAACAGGTAGGGGTCGGTGTCGAGCTGCCACCAGGGCTGGTCGGCGCTGCGGGAGACGCCCTCGCGCGCCCACGCGAGGATGGGCAGGCCGAGCAGCGCGACGATCGCCGCGAGGTCGAGGAGGAGCAGGCGCGGCAGCGACCGGAGCGGGGGCATCAGCGGGACCGAGCCTAATCGACCCGGGGGACCTAGGACTCCATCGCGCGGACGAGGCGCGAGAGATCCTCGCGGGTCAGGGGCCAGGGCACCCGCTCGCGGCGGCCGCCGGCCACGCGCCAACGGTCCAGCGTGGAGGAAGCGCCCGTGGTGCGAAGCTCGAAGTAGGACTGGTCCTCCACGTCGGTGCGGGCGGTGCCGCCCCCGAGACCGAGGTCGGCCTCCACGAGGTGGACCGGCCGCCGGAGCGCCCCCGCCACCGCCGTGGGCAACGCTGCGAGGGCCTCGGGCAGCCCCCGCCCGGCGCGCTCCACCGTGAGGCCGTGGAGGAGCACGCCGATGCGGTCGGCGTCGGCCACTTCCGCGGTGACCGAGGCCTCGCCCACGCCCGTCGACACCCGCCCGGGCTTCAGGTCGCGATCGAGGGCTCCGGCTAGGTCCACGCTACGTCCTCCCGGTGATCTTCGGCCCTTCGTACCCGAACTGGAGCCCGTCATGGCTCATGCGCGCCGGCTTGTCCTCGATGCGGGTGAGGAGGTGCACCGGTCGCCCCCAGAGGCGAGCGAGGTTGCCGAGCACCGTCTCCGACCACTGCACCTGCACATCCACACCGTCGTACTCGTGGGTGAGCTCGAGCTCGCCGCGGTTGGCGTGGTTGCCGTCGGTCACGCTCACGCGCGGGGTGCCGTGGTTTCCCAGCATGAAGAGCAGCTTCTCCTTCACCGCCTCGAAGTCCCGGCTCTCGAGCTTGTACTCGCCGGCGCGGCGGTCGTACTCGTAGGTGAAGAGGCCGATCCGGCGGCAGAGCTCCGGGGTGAGGAACTCGTCGATGAAGGTGACGTCGTTGTGGGTGCGCCGTACCTCGAAGATCTTCTCCTTGCCGAGTCCGGCGCCGGTGTCCCAGTCGCGCCGGGCCGGGCCGTCTTCGCAGTCGCGGTAGTCCTTGCCGAACTGTCCGCGGTTCCAACGCCGCTCCACGTCGCGCCACACCTCGATGCCCACCTTGTAGGGGTTGAGCTGCCCGGGCCGCATGGCCACGGTGCCGCTGTGGTGGTCGCAGTAGTCCACCACCTCGCTGTCCGTGAGGATGTGCCCGGTCATCAGGCGGGTGTGCCAGAAGCTCGCCCAGCCCTCGTTCATCACCTTCGTCTGCATCTGGGGCACGAAGTAGTAGGCCTCGTTCCGGACGATGTCGAGGCAATCGCGCTGCCACCCGGCCATCCGGCCGCGCTCGAGGACGAACCCGAGCACGTCGCGGACTGCGCTTTCGGGGAAGTTGTCGGGGCGGCTGCGTGCCTCCGCCAGCCGCGCCTCCTCGGCGGCTATCACCGCCGGCGGGTTGATGTAGCTGTCCATGTAGCGGGAGGCGGCGAACTTCACCGAGGGGGTGCGCGGGTCGCCGGTTTCCTCCTTGCGGTCGCGCCGGATGTGGTGGAGGAAGGGGTCGATGAGGTTGTCGCAGGACAGGCACACGTCCAGCCACGCCTCGACCGGCGACTCGCCCACCCGATCCACGATACGCCGCACGCGAACGGCGTGGTCGGCCATGGCATCGAGCATCTTCCGGTTGGTCGGGGCGAACCACAGGTTGTTCTTGAAGAAGTCGACGTGTCCAAACACGTGGGCCATCACCAGCTTCTGATCGACGAACAGGTTGTTGTCGAGGAGGTAGGCGTAGGCCGGGTTGGTGTTGATCACCATCTCGTAGATTTTCTGCAGGCCGTATTCGTAGCCCTTCTGCATCTGGAGGTATTCCATGCCCCAGCGCCAGTGCGGGTAGCGCGTGGGAAATCCGCCATAGGCGGCCAGCATGTTGATCTCGTCGTAGTCGCACATCTCGAACACGGTCTCGAAGATGTCGAGTCCGTGCGCCAGGGCGATGGCCTGGATGCGTTGCCGCTCGTCCTCCAACTCGGGAGGCAGGGCCCGCGGGGGACGCTTGAAGAAGCTCTCCACCATGCTATTTCCCCCGGCCCAGGAATTCTCGGATCGACTGCATGATGGCCGTGCGGTCGGGAATTCGCGAGAGCACCACGGTTGGGTCGTCCTTGAAGGACGTCTCCAGATCGCCGATGTACTGTCCGGACCCGTACTCCGACTCCACCTGCCCGTAGCAGAACAGGTTCACCCGCGGAACGAGGCGTTCGCGCAGCATGGACATGCACTGTGCCGTGTCGGCCGAGGACCAGTTGTCGCCGTCGGAGAACTGGAAGACGTAGAGGTTCCATTCCTCGGGCGGGTACTCGGCGGTGATCAGCTCATCCACGGCACGATAGGCGCTGGAGATGAGCGTGCCGCCGCTCTCCCGGGTGCGGAAGAAGGTGTCCCGGTCCACCTCGCGCGCCGAGGCGTCGTGGATGATGAAGCGGGTTTCGAGGTGCTTGTAGTTGGCCCGGAGCCAGGTGTCGATCCAGAATGCTTCGAGGCGGACGATCTCCTTCTGCTCCTTGCCCATGGAGCCGGACACGTCCATCACGTAGATGACCGCCGCGGCCGACTGGGGTTCGGTTCGGCTCGTCCAACTGCGGTACCGGAAATCCTCTCGCCGCGGGACGAACGTGGGTCGGCCCGGGTCGTAGCCCCCGCCGGAGAGCTCCCGCCGGAGCGACTCCTTCCACGTCCGCTTCATGTGACGCAGCGCCTGCGGTCCCACCCGCGCGATGCCGGTGTACCGGTCCCGCACGCTGGACACCTGCTTCTTCCCGCGCGGCTCGATCCGCGGCAGCTCCAGTTCGGCGGCGAGGATCTCGGCCAGCTCGTCGAGCGTCATCTCGGCCTCGAGCGTGTGCTCCCCCGGCTGGTCGCCCGCCTCCGTCCCCGCGCCTGCCACGGTGTCGCCTTCTTCGCCCTCGCCCTGCCCCACGCCTCCGGACTCGTTCTTGCCGTACCGGAGCCGCGGCACGCTGATTTCGGGCAGGGGAATCCGCACCAGCTTGTCGCCCTGCTTCCCGATCATCTCGCCCGATGACATGTACCGCTTGAGGTCCTTGCGAACCTGGCCGCGAACGATGTTGCGGAACCGGTTGAGGTCGCTCTCGATGTTCAGGATCAAGGGGAGGTCCTAGCCAGGCTCCTTTGCGTCGCCGCGAGCGAAGATGGAGGCCACGTAGTTGAGCACGTCGGTGGCGGAGTGCTGGTCGTACCCGAAGTTGTCGATGAGTCGCTGCTTGACGATGTCGATCTTGGCCTGGGTGTCCGGGTCGATCACCTGGCTCACGAGGCTGGAGAGCTTGATGCTGTCCTTCTGGTCCTCGAAGAGCTTGAGCTCGAGCGCGGTGTAGAGCCGGTCGTTCATCTTGTAGTTGAACTGCTTGCCATCGAGCGCCAGCGCGCCGATGTAGTTCATCAGCTCGCGCCGGAAGTCGTCCTTCCGCGCGGCGGGGATGTCGATCTTCTCCTCCACGCTGCGCATCAGCCGCTCGTCCGGCTCGTCGTAGCCGCCGGTAAAGCTGTTCTTCACGCGCTCCTTCTGCGTGTAGGCCTTCACGTTGTCGATGTAGTTGCCGCACAGCCGCGCGATGGCGTTCTCATCGGAGGCGATGGCCTTCTGGACCTCGTTCTTGACGATGTCCTCGTACTCCTTCTTCACGATGGCGAGCAGGTCGCGGTAGCGCTTCTTCTTGTCCTCGTCGCTTAGGAGCGAGTGGTTCTTGAGGCCCGATTCGAGCTCATTGAGCACCATGAAGGCGTTGAGGCTCGGGGCGTCGGTGTCACGGACCAGCGCGTTGCTGATCTTGTCCTGCACGTACCGGGGCGAAATTCCCTCCATGCCTTCCCGGTTGGCCGTCTTGCGGAGCTCCTTCACGTTGTCCTCGGTGAACCCGGGGAGCGTCTTTCCATCGTACAGCTTCATTTTCTGGAGGACGGTGAGGTTGGGCTTCTTGGGGTCCTCCAGGCGGGTGAGCACCGCCCACATCGCGGCCATTTCGAGGGTGTGCGGCGCGATGGGGCGCTTCACCCGCCGCTTGAAGTCTCGCCGGTAGATGCGGGCCTCCTCGCTCCAGCGGGTGATGTAGGGCACGTCGATCTTGATGGTGCGGTCGCGCAGCGCCTCCATGAATTCGTTCGACTGGAGCTTCCGGTACTCCGGCTCGTTCGTGTGTCCGATGATGACTTCATCGATGTGGGTCTGGGCGAATTTCTTGGGCTTGATCACGTGCTCCTGGCTCGCGCCGAGGAGGTCGTAGAGGAAGGCCACGTCGAGCTTGAGCATCTCCACGAACTCGATGATGCCCCGGTTGGCCACACAGAACTCGCCGTCGAAATTGAAGGCCCGCGGGTCGCTGTCGCTGCCGAGCTCGGCGATCTTCCGGTAGTTGATGTCGCCCGTGAGCTCGGTGGAGTCCTGGTTCTTCTCGTCCTTGGGCTGGAAGGTGCCGATGCCCACGCGGTCGCGTTCGGAGAGGAGCAGGCGCTTCACCTTCACGCGCTCCATCAGGCGGTTCCAGTCGCCATCCACCTGCCGGAGCCCCTCGCGGAAGAGGAAGCGGCTGACGGGGTCGAGATCGCCCTCCACCTCGATGCGGTACCGGGCCTTGGCGCCGACCTGCTTGTTGAGCTCGTCCACCACCTGCACGCGCATGTCCGAGGGGATGAGCCGGAGCGGATCCTCGTGCATGGGGGAGGACACCACCTGGCCGTCGGGAAGGTGCCACTCGAAGGTGTAGAGCGCGCCCTCGGGGGTGCGGCTGTACCACTCCACCGCCTTCTTCAGGAGGCGCACGATGGTGGACTTGGCGCTGCCGACCGGGCCGTGCAGGAGGATCACCCGCTTCTCCGGGCCGAAGCCGAGGGCCGCCGACTTCAGGACGTTCACCAGCTTCATCAGGTGCACGTCGATGCCGAAAACCGCGTCCTTGCCGTTGTCGAACGGGTCGTCGAAGAAGCGGTACCGGATGATCGGCTTCTTGTACTCGGTGTAGGTGTCGGTGCCGAAGCTCAGCACCAGATCGTAGAGTCGCTGCCAGGCGTTTCGGGCCACATCCGGCCGGGTCCGCACGATCTCCAGGTATTCAGCGAAGCTGCCTTCCCAGTGATGCTCGCGAAAGCGTTCCAGGTCCTGAAGCTGGGCAATCATGCCCATGATCCCGTTCGGGCTCGACATGTTCGTCCTCCAAGCGTAGTCCCACTGTGTGCGGGAACGGCGAGGCCGGTCAAGCACATTCTTTCGACACGTCGTTCGGGGGCCGTGTTCCCCGCTCGCGCGGAGGGACTCAGCTCCCGAGGAACGGATAGCGCCAGGACGCAGGAGGAACCATCGTTTCCTTGATGGTACGCGGAGAGACCCACCGGGCGAGGTTGGCGGGGGCGCCGGCCTTGTCGTTGGTGCCGCTGGCCCGCCCGCCGCCGAAGGGCTGCTGGCCCACCACCGCGCCCGTGGGCTTGTCGTTGATGTACACGTTGCCCGCGGCGTGCCGCAGGAGCCCCAGCGCTTCTTCGATGGCATACCGATCGGTGGAGAAGATCGCGCCCGTCAACGCGTACGGGGAGGTGCGGTCCACGAGGCCCAGCGTGGCCGTCCAGTCAGCATCCTCGTAGACGAAGGCGCCCACGATGGGACCGAAGAGCTCGGTGTGGAGGAGGGCGTGGTTCGGGTCGTCCACCCGCGCGAGCGTGGGCTCCACGAACCAGCCCACGCGGTCGGAGGCACCGCCGCCCACCACGATGTCGGCCTCCTGACGAAGGCGCTGCAGCCACAGCTCGTGCCGGCGGTAGGCCCGTTCGTCGATCACGGCGCCCACGAAGTTGGACAGGTCGCGAACGTCACCCTGCTTCATCTCGAGCGTCATCTCGCGACAACGCTTCGAGACGGCCGGCCACAACGAGCGCGGGACGTAAACGCGACTTGCGGCCGAACACTTCTGGCCCTGGTACTCGAAGCCGCCGCGCACGATGGCCACGGCGAGGCTCTCCACCTCAGCGCTCGGGTGCGCCACGATGAAGTCCTTGCCGCCCGTCTCGCCCACGATCCGCGGGTAGGCGCGGTAACGCTCGATGTTGCCGCCGATCTCACGCCAGATGGCCTGGAAGACACCGGTGCTGCCCGTGAAGTGCACGCCGCCCAGCTCCGGGCGCGCGAGGATGAGCGGACCGATGTCCGGACCCTCGCCGCCGAGGAGGTTCACCACCCCCGGGGGAAGCCCGGCGGCCTCGAGCAGCTCGAACAGCACCCAGCACGCCAGCGACGAGGTGATCGAGGGCTTCCACAGCGTGGTGTTGCCCACGAGCGCCGGCGCGGTGCACAGGTTCGCGGCGATCGACGTGAAATTGAACGGGGCGATCGCGAAGACGAAGCCATCGAGCGGGCGCAGGTCGGTGCGGTTCCACACGCCGGGGGAGTGCGCGGGCGGCTGCTCGGCCAGCATGTCGCGGTAGTAGGAGGTGTTGAATCGCCAGAAGTCGATGAGCTCGCAGGCGGCATCGATGTCGGCCTGGTGGGCCGTCTTTGCCTGCCCGAGCATGGTGGCGGCGTTCACCCGTTCGCGCCAGGGGCCCGAGAGGAGCTCGGCGGCGCGGAGCAGGACGGCGGCGCGTGCCTCCCACGGGAGCGCGGCCCAGGGGCCCCGGGCGGCCTCGGCCGCGGCTACCGCCTGCGCCACCTCGTCGGGGCCGGCGAGGTGCTGCCGCGCGAGGACGTGCCCGTGGTCGCACGGCATCCGCACCTCGCGCACGTTGCCCGTGAAGATCCGGCGGCCGCCCACGACGCAGGGAATCTCCACCACGGTGGCCGCTTGACGGGCCATCTCCGACTCCAGTCGGGCCCGCTCGGGGGTGCCGGGGGCGTAGCCGCAGACGGGTTCGTTGACCGGGTGGGGGATCGAGGCGATGGAGGACGACATGCGCCGCTGCCTAACCGGAAACGGGTGCGCTCTGGTTGCGGCGGCTACTCGTCGTCGCCGCGGCGCAGGAAGCGCTGGATGGTCTTGCGGTCGATGTCGGCGGCCCGGGCGGCGGCGGACACGTTGCCGGCGTGGGCTCGCAGCACGGCGGTGAAGTAGGCCTCGTCGAAGGGCTCCAGCCACCGCCGCTTGGCTTCGGCGTAGGGCACAGCGATATCCACGGAGCCCCGCGGGCTCGGGCCGGGGACGGGCGCGCCGACGCGGGGGCCGAAGCCGGCGGGAAGGTCCTCCTCTCGGGCCACCGGACCGGGACACAGGCCGGCGATGTATCGTGATACATTCGAGAGCTCGCGCACGTTCCCAGGCCAGGTGTGGCCGAGGAGGCGGTCCTCCAGGGAGGCGCCGAGGTCCAGCGGGGCCCGACCGGCCTCGGCCCGGAAGCGCCCGATGAGGTGCCGGGCCAGGGGCAGGATGTCACCCACCCGCTCGCGCAGCGGCGGCAGGTGGAGGCGAACCACGTTGAGTCGGTGATACAAATCCTGCCGAAACGTGCCGTCGGCCACCATTTTGTCGAGGTCACGGTGCGTGGCGGACACCACCCGGATGTCGGCCTTGCGGAGCCGGGTGCTGCCGACCCGACGGAACTCACCCTCCTGGAGGAGCCGGAGGAGGCGCGTCTGGGCGGTGGCGTGGAGGTCGCCGATCTCGTCGAGGAAGAAGGTGCCACCTTCGGCTTCTTCCACGAGCCCCTTCCGTTCACCGTCCGCCCCGGTGAACGCGCCCTTCTCGTGGCCGAAGAGCTCGCTCTCCACGAGGCTCGCGGGGATGGCGCCGCAGTCGACCGGCACGAACACCCGGCTCGCGCGGCGGCTCATGGCGTGGACGCTGCGCGCCACGACCTCCTTGCCGGTGCCGGACTCGCCCGTCACGAGCACGCCGAGATCGGTGGGCGCGATCCGCGCCAAGGCCTCGGCCAGCGCCACCATCGCGGGGCTCCCGCCCACGAGCGGCGGGCCGGTGAGCGCCGCCCGGAGCCGGCGATTCTCCGCGCCGAGCGCACGGTGGCCCAGCGCGCGGTCCACGACCACGCGGAGCGCGTCGGGGGCGAAGGGCTTGGCGAGGTAGTCCCAGGCGCCGCTGCGGAGGGCGGAGACGGCGGTCTCCACCGTGGCGAAGGCGGTGATCAGCACCACGGGCACGAGGGGGTCGAGCTCGCGCACCCGCGCGGTCACGGCGAGCCCGTCGATTCCCGGCATCATCAGGTCGGTGATCACGAGCTCGGCGGGCGCGGCTTCGAAGGCCCGGAGGGCCTCCGCGCCGTTGGCCACGGCTTCCACCTGATGGCCAAATCGGGTGAGGACCCGCCGGATGGTCTCCCGGAGGTCGGGTTCGTCGTCCACGACGAGGATGCGCGCCATGCGGCGATGTATGCCGGCTGCCTCCGGCGCGATACCCTGCGGTTCATGCCCGCGCCGACGCTCGCGCAGATTCTCGACATGCTGGTTTCCGATCGGCTGATTCATCCTGGTCAACGCCAGGATGTGCTCAATCGTGGCCGGGAACAGGGTCGTCACCTGTTGCTGGACCGTCGAGCGGAGCTGCGCCGGGTGCTCGGTCGCCAGCGGGTGAGCTACGCGGTGAACGACCCGGAGCTGGTCGCTTCCTTCCGCTTCCGCCGCGCGGATGTGCCCGATCAGGTGCTCGACGAGGAGGCGATCAGCGAGTGTATCGCTCGGCAGCTCGGCTTCGCGTTTGTGCGGCTCGACCCCCTGAAGCTCGACTTCAAGCTGGTCGTCGACACCTTTGGCGGCCCCTTCGCCGAGAAGAACCTCGTCGTGGCCACGGCCGACACGCCCCAGCTCCTCACCGTGGCCACCGCCGAGCCCTGGAACACCACCCTGCTGCAGCAGATCGCGGAGTTCAAGAAGAAGCCCGTTCGGCCGGTCATGGCCTCGAAGGGGGAGGTGCTCCGCGTGATCGCGGAGTTCCACGGATTCCGGCGCTCGATGCGGGCCGCGGAGGCGGAAGTGTCGAGCACGCTTCCCGACATCGCCAACCTCGAAGCGCTCTACCGGGTGGCCGGCGCGAACGAGCTGGAGGCCAACGACCAGCCGGTGGTCCAGGCCGTGTGGTACCTCCTGAACTATGCGTCCGAGCAGCGGGCGAGCGACATCCACCTCGAGCCCAAGCGGGAGGATGCGCTCGTTCGCATGCGGATCGACGGGGTGCTGCACACCGTCCACCGGATGCCGCGTACGGTGCACCCGGCAGTGGTGTCGCGCATCAAGCTGCTCGCCCGGCTGGACATCGCGGAGAAGCGGCGTCCGCAGGATGGCCGGTTCAAGACGGAGATCGGGCGGGACGAGGTAGAGCTCCGCGTGAGCACCGTCCCGACCGCCTTCGGCGAGAAGGTCGTCATCCGTGTGTTCGACCCGTCGGTCCTGAAACAGCCGCTCGCCGACCTCGGCTTCTTCCCGCGGGAGCTGGCCATCTACGAGGGGATGATCCGGCAGACCAACGGGATGGTCCTGATCACCGGCCCGACGGGCAGCGGCAAGACCACCACGCTGTACTCCACGCTCCACCACATCGCCTCGCCGCGGGTGAACATCTGCACGCTCGAAGACCCCATCGAGATGGTGCAGGAGCAGTTCAACCAGATGGCGATGCAGCCCAAGATCGGCTTCACCTTCGGGAATGCGCTCCGAAACGTGCTCCGCCAGGACCCCGACGTGGTGATGGTCGGCGAAATCCGCGACCCCGACACCGCCGAGAACGCCGTGCAGGCGGCGCTCACCGGGCACCTCGTCCTGAGCACCGTGCACACCAACGATGCGGCCACGGCCGTGAGCCGCCTCCTCGACCTCGATGTCTTCCCCTTCCTCGTGGCGGGTGTGCTGACCGGCGTGCTGGCCCAGCGGCTCGTGCGGCGGATATGCACCGGCTGTGCGGCCGACGAGGTGCTCACCAACGAGCAGATCGAGGCGCTGCGCATCCGTGGGGCCGGCGGTCGACAGCTCAAGGTGAAGCGGGGCCGCGGGTGTGTGCGCTGCCGCGGCACCGGCTACCGCGGCCGAACCGGCGTCTTCGAACTCTTGTCGGTGTCGCCGCGCATACGCCTGTTGATCCAGCAAAAAGCATCCTCGCAGGAGATCAAGCGAGAGGCGCTCAACGACGGAATGCTCACCCTGCGCGAGTACGCGATCAAGAAGATGGCGCGGGGGGAAACGACGTTCGAGGAGGTTTTGCAGGTCACCGACGAGCACACCCTGTACTGAGCGGACGATCCCGCGGGTGGCGGGCTATGGTGGAGCATGCTTCTGTTGGTTGGGCTGCTGGCGTGCACGGAAGGGGAGGTTGGCGACGACTTCCGGCCGGATGCCGATGGTCTCTCCTCGGGGCCGCGCCACCCGGAAGCGTCCTACACGGCGGAGGAGGCGGCGTACCAGATGAAGGAGGCCGTGCGCTTCGGTCTGCCCTCCGGCTCCGATCTGTGGGCGGTGTGGAGCGAGCTCCTCGGCCACGGGGATGCCACCTGTCCCGGGCCGGGGGCGTCCCAGGAAAAGTTCATGGAGGTCTTCGACCCCGAAGGGTGCGAGGCGAAGTCGGGCTACTGGTACCAGGGCGTGGGCGGTGGCGGTCTCGGCTGGATGGACACCGACGGCAACGGGCAGGAGGATACCTACATCGAGCAGCTCAAGGGGGATGGCTCGATGCGGACGCCCGAGGGCGCGCTTTTCGAGTTCGGCGGCGACGTCGAGTTCCTGATGTCGGGCGACATGCAGTACGGCGAGGTGTCAGCCGCCATCCTTGGATCGTACAGCTTCGAGGCGGCCAGTGCGAGCTGGCTCGCTGCAGGCTCAAGCAGCGCGCTCTACATGGAGGGCACGCGCGAGGCCGGCGTCTGGAAGCTCTCCCTCAACGGCGGGGCCACGGTGGCGGAGCATGCGGTAGCCTTCGAGGACTATGGCCTCAACGGCGTGTGTGGAGCGCTCCCGAGCGGAAGGGCCGCGGTTCGTGATTCGGTCGGGTACTGGTACGAGCTCACCTACGACGAAACGACCTGCGATGGGTGCGGCGAGGTGGTGTTCGACCACGACCAGTCGCTCGGCCGGGCCTGCGCCGACCTCACGCCCGCCATCCTGTACGCGCTCACCCCCACCGACCTGAACATGGGGGCCGGCGAGCCATGAGGGTGCCGAAGCTCGCCATGCTGGCGTTCCTGGCGCTGGCCACCTGCAGCGGCGAGGAGCCGAACGACACCGCGCCTGGGCCTTCCGGCATGGCCCCGCTGGCCTCTCCGCGCCTACTCCGTCGGATTTCCCTCGATGTGCGAGGCACCCTCCCCTCCATCGAGGACCTCGACGCGGTGGAGGCCGATCCCTCGCGGCTCCGGGAGCTGGCGTCGGGCTACGTGAACGGCCCCGCCTTCGAGGACCGCTTCACCTCCTTGCTGGCGGAGCGCTGGCACACCGTGATGGACACCTACGAGGTGGGCGCGCTCGACTACGGAATGACCACCGAACGGTCCGACGAGTTCGCGCATGCCGTGGGCGAGGAGCCGCTCCGGCTCATCGCGCATGTGGTGCACGACAACCTGCCGTGGAGCGAGATCGTCACCGCCGACTACACCATGACCACGCCGCTTCTCGCGGAGCTGTGGCCGCTGGAGCCCGTGGAGGGCGCCGAAGAGGAAGGCACGGGCTGGAAGAAGGCGCGATACACCGATGGGCGCCCAGCCGCCGGAGTCCTCGCCACGAACGGGTTCTATTGGCGATACGTCACCAATGTGTCGAACAAGAGCCGGGGGCGGGTGGCCGCGATCTCCCGGTTGCTCCTGTGCACGGACATCCTCGCCCGGCCGGTCGTGTTCGAACGCTCGCAGGTGCTCGATCCGGAAGAGGCCATCCGCACCGAGCCGGCATGTGTCACGTGTCACGTCACGGTCGACCCCCTGGCCGCCAGCATGTTCGGGTTCTGGTGGACCATCCAGTACAACCCCTACGAGATGCAGAACTACCACCCTGAGCGGGAACGGCTCGGTCCGGAGCTGCTGGGCACCGAGCCCGGCTACTTCGGCACCACGATGGGGGGC
This sequence comes from uncultured Pseudomonadota bacterium, assembly GCA_903885375.1. Classification (GTDB taxonomy): domain Bacteria; phylum Myxococcota_A; class UBA796; order UBA796; family SXON01; genus SXON01. The sequence goes on along the minus strand of CAISIK010000189.1, from coordinate 20,392 downwards.
CTCGTGGATGTGGGGTACTACCTCAGCGAGGATCCGCGCTTCTCCAAGTGTGCGGCCGAGAGCATGGCCGAGCAGCTCTGGCATCGCCCGGTGGGCTTCGAGGACTACGAAACGATCGATACGCTCTGGCGTTCGTTCGAGGAGGGTGGCGGTCTGCCGCAGCCCCTGCTGTTGGATGTGCTCGAGTCGGAGTCGTACCAGGTGGGCAGCTTCACCGAGGAGGCCACGGCGGACACCCGGGCGAAGGAGGTGCCCGCCCGGCTGCTCACGCCCAACCAGCAGCGGCTCCTCTTCGGCGAGCTCGCGGGCCTCCAGTGGACGCAGAACGGCTTCACGCAGCTCGAGAACGACAAGGTCGGCTTCCGTGATCTCGCCGGTGGGGTGGATGGCTACACGGTCACGAGCCCGCAGAGCTCGCCCGGCCTCACCTGGGTGCTCGCCAACAAGCGGGCGGCCCAGGCCGCGGCCTATACGCTGGTGGCGCGGGACCTCGGGCAGCCGGAGGCCGCCGTGCTCACCGTGCCCCCCACGGCCCGGCCCGGCGAGGCGGAGTTCGATGCGCAGCTGGAGGCGCTGCATTGGCGGCTCTACGCCGAACACGCGGCGCCGGAATGGGTGACGGAGACGGGCGCCCTGTGGACGGACGTGGAGCTCACGCTCGGCGCAACGGAAGCCTGGGAGGCCGTCCTGGAAATGATGCTGCGAGACCCCCTGATGGTGACCTACTGATGGCCCGCGGCCCCCTGCCGTTGAGCCGTCGCGGCGTCCTGGGCCTCGGGATGGCCGGGTTGCTCGCGCCCCGTTTCGGCTTCGCCGACGCGGTGGCGGGAGACAATCGGCGCTTCCTGTTTGTCCACTGCCGCGGCGGGTGGGACACCACCTACGTATTCCAGCCCAACTTTGGCTCCAGCATCGTGGACATGGAGCCGGACAGCACCACGCGCGAGCTCAACGGCATCAAGTTCGTGGACAACGCGCTGCGTCCCAACGTCCCGGCATATTTTGCGCGGTTCGGCGCGAGGACCTGCGTGGTGAACGGAATCGAGGTGCGGAGTGTCACCCACGAGCGCTGTGCACGCATCATGATGACGGGGAGCGCGGAGGGGAGCACCGACGACTGGGGAGCGGTCCTCGCCGGCATGTCCACCTCACGGCAGCTCCTTCCCTACTTCGTCCTCAGCGGCACCGCGTTCACCGCGAAATACTCCGATCGGGTGGTCCGCGTCGGGGAGAGCAGCCAGCTGCAGGCGCTCATCACCGGGACGGCGCTGAGCTCGGCCAGCCAGCGTTTCCCGGTGCCCTCCACCGATCGGGATGCCCTCGTGGATGCCATGGTGCGCAAGCGCATGTCGGGCTTCGCGAGCGCCAATCCGATCGCCAAGGCCGCGGGCTCGGCGCTCGACGACGTGGAGTCGCTCAAGGACTATGCCGACCGTCTGCAGATTTCGGCCTACTCTCCGGGCGGCTGCTACGAGCTGGCCAACCAGATGGCGGCGGTGTTCGACGTGTTCGAGTTGGGTCTGGCCCGCTCTGCATTGGTGGAGTACCGCGGGTGGTGTAGCGAGGGTTGGGACACCCACTCGAACAACGACCGGCAGACGTTGCACTTCGACGAGCTGTTCCAGTACCTCTCGCTCGCGCTCGATGACCTCGACAGTCGCACCTCGGCCTCGGGGGGGTCGCTGGCGGATGAAACCGTGGTCGTGCTCGTGTCGGAAATGGGCCGGACGCCGCAGCTCAACCCCGGCAACGGCCGTGATCACTGGACGTTCACGAGCGCCATGGTCATCGGCGCGGGCGTGGCCGGCGGCCAGGTCGTGGGCGGCTTCGACGACTCCGGCTACGGCGCCGCCACCGACTTCGCCTCCGGCGAGGTGATGAGCGATGGTCCGGGCATCACGGCGGCCAACTTCGGGGCCACGCTGCTCGCGCTCGGCAACGTCGACCCGGGCGAAACCGCGCCCGTCACGGCCGTGCTCGCGTGATGCTGCTGGTGCTCATGGTGGCGTGCTCCGACGGCGAGGACACGGGCGGGTCGGGCGTGGACTGCACGACCGCGCCGGAGGTGGACTGGGATGGCTTCGGGCACGGTTTCGTGACGACCTACTGCGTGTCCTGCCACTCGGAGCAGAACACCGACCGGCGGTACGGCGCGCCGGAGGGCCTGGATTTTGACACGGAGGCCGAGTTCTACGCCTCGGGCGCTCGGGTTCGCGCGCGCACGATCGAGGAGCAGACGATGCCGCCCGGAGGTGGCGTCTTCACCGACGACCTGCAGCTCCTCGACGTGTACCTTACTTGCCAGCTCGGAATTTGAACAGGTTCGCGAGGCCGGCGAGCGTGCCGGTTGCATCGCTGCCGGCGAGCTGCTCGAGCTCGCCCGGGTCGAGCAGGACGGCGCCGCAGCCCACGCACACGTCGATCTCCACGGCCTTGTAGTCCTGCGGCTTCATCAGCCCGCCGCACTTTCCGCAGCGCTGGTGGTGCAGGGCGGCCAGCTCGGCGCGCTGGGCGGCCTCGCGGGCGATCTCGGCCTCGGCCGATGCCTTTTCGCGGGCCTCGCGCTCGAGGCGGGCGAAGTACTCTTCTTCGGTCTTGTTTTTCTCGTGCGACATCATCAGCCTCGGTTGGCGCCAAAGTAACCCGAGGCGCGAGGGCCTGCGCTCAGCAGCCGCGGCCGAGCCGGCGCAATCCGCCGCTCAGCTCGCGCGTGAGCTCGGCATCGCTCCCCGCGGCGGCCTGCGCAGCGCAGTAGTCGGCGCCAGCGCTCACCTTGTCGCCCAGCTTCTCGTTGGCGTACCCCCGGCCGTAGAGCGCCCAGGCGGAGCCGGCATCCTTCTGGAGGGCCCGCGCGAAGAACCCATGGGCCGCCTCGAGGTCGCCCTTGTCGATGGCCTTCCAGCCGGCGTCGGTCAGGCTTCGGGCGCTGCCCCCGCCCGCGGGTGCTTCGGCCTTCGCGACCGGCTTCGGCTCGGCCTCCGCGACCGGCTTCGGCTCGGCCTTCGCGATCGGCTTCGGCTCGGGCTTCTCCACCGGCGGGCTCTGCTCCGCGGCGACCGCCGGGGGCTTCACGACGGCCGGGGGGGGCTGCGCGGGCGGCGTCGCGGCGGTGGCCTCCTCTTCGGAGAGCGGCTCCGCCATCGCGGCGGCCTGCGCCGCGGCACGCGCCGCTTCGTCTTCCGGGTTGGCCGCCGGAGGGGGCGGCGGGGGCGGCGCCTCGGTCTGCACGGCAGCCGCCTCGGCGGGCGCCGGAGCTTCCGACTTTCGGGTGAACAGCCACCCGCCCACCGCGATGAGGCCGGCCACGAGGAGCAGGCCGGCGATCACGATCTCGGGCGCGGCGCCTCCGCGGCGCGGCGGCGGCTCCTCGTCCTGGATCGGCCACGGGGCGCGCGGCTGCACGGTGCGGGGCACCGCGCCGTCGATCTCCACCGGCGGCGGGGCGTAGTCGGGGCTGCCCGGGATCACCCCGGTGAGCATGAAGCTGTCGGTGGGGTCGTGCGCCTGCTCCACCTCCTGCCGATTGAAGCCCTGGAGGGTTTCTTCCTGGGTGTCGGGGTCGGGGTCGAGCCGGAAGCCGAGCGAGCGGGCCTCCATCTGGAAGGGCACCGGCGGCGGCTGGTCGAGCAGGCGCGCCGGGTCGTCGGCCGTACGGGCCGCCACGAGGAGGTTCGCAGGGAGCTCGTCGAGCGGTCCCACCACCGGCGGGGGCTCGACCGCGTGGAGCGTGGGCTCATCCTTGAAGGGGTGCGGCGACAGCGTGGGCGAGGGCTGCAGCCGCAGGTTGCCCACCGTGGGGGCGGGGCTCTCCTGCACGGCGGTGGGCGGGTCGCCGCCCTCCGTGCCGAGCTCCTGAACGTAGATCTCCTCGTCGTCGGCCATGGGGAGCCCCCACGACGCGGGGCGGTAGGGCTCCTCATCGGTGTATCCGCCGACAGGGGCGGCATCGCCAAGCCGGTCGGCGGCCTGGAAGAACAGGGCGAGCTCGGGGCGATCGCCGATGGCGGTCCACCGCATGCCGTACTGCGAGACCATGTCCTCGGGCGACACGCGCCGTTCGAGGATCCACCGTTGGAGGGTGGCGGCGTCGGGAACGCTGTAAACGTCGCCGCTGACGCGGAGCATCTCCACCGGCTCGGCGATGCCCACCGGGCGCGGCTCCGGCACGAGCCGCGAGGGCGGCTCGATCGGGAGCATCGCCGGCGGGAGCGGCGCGCTGCTCTCGCCGTGAACGGGGAAGGTGTTGCCGCACTCGGAGCAGCGGAAGCGGAGCGGGCGAGTCCGCGAGCGGCCCGATGCCGGAGGGTCCGCCTGGTGGCGAGCGAGGCAGCGCGGGCAGACGATCTCCAACTCAGCCGCCCATGGCGTCGAGGTGGGACCGCGCGGCGGCATCCTTCGGGAAGGCCTTGCAGTACTCCTCGTAGGCCGACTTCGCGCCGGCCGTGTCGCCCATCTTCTCCTTCAGCTCACCGAGGAGCTTGAAGGCGCGCTTGTTGCTGCCCGTGGCCTTGGTGAGCGTGGCCTGTGCGGCCGCGAGGTCGCCGAGGCGGAGCTGGGCTTCGCCCAGCTTGATGACCGCGGTGGCGCTGCCCGCCGAAACAGCCTTGCCGTAGGCGGTCACGGCCGTCTCGTAGTTCTGGGTCTTCATGGCGCTGTCGCCGACCTGCTCGGGCGTTTCTTCGCGAACCGACTGGTCGCTCTTGGCCCCGGCCGCCTGGGCGCCGGCCGCCCCGCCGCCTGGCGCCGCAACCGGCGCTCCGGGCGGGCCGCCGCGCCGGGAGACGCAGCCGTTCACTGCCGGCAGGAACTCGAAGCCTTCCGGGCAGTCGTCCGGGCGGGCTTGCGGAAGCGCTGCGGCGGGGTCGTTCCCCCCGGCGGGCACCGGGGCAACGGGCTTCCAGCGGTCGTCCGTCTTGTCGACCGGCGTGGGCGCCACGGTGACCTTCGGCTCGGGCGCGGGCTCCTTCGGCGCTGGCGCCGAACCCTGACCGAGGTACCACCAGCCGCCGCCGCCGAGCAGGATGAGCAACGCGACGCCGACCCCGACCAGCAGGCTCGACGACGTGCCGCCGGCCGCAGGCTTCGGGGGTGCCGTGGTCTTGCCGGGCCCCCCGCGGTCGCGCTGCCGCTTCTTCATCGCCTCGAAGGGGTCCTGGTAGGTCGGGCCGGTCTGGCGCTGGCCATCGAGCTCGGCGGCCGCGGCCGCGGCGAGCTCGGCGGCGACGTTCCCGAGGTCTGCGGGCGAGGGCCCCTCCGCCTTGGTGGGCGCCGGGCGCGCGGCGAACTCACGCGCGAGGCGCTCGTGCGCCTCGATGAAGAAGACATCGAGATCGGGAATCTCGCCGATCGGCTGCCAGGTCTTGCCATCGTGGCTGATGACGTCGGCCGGGGTGACACGGCCATCCTGGATGTACTTCCGGAGGGTCTTGATGTCGGAGAAGTCGTAGACCAGGCCAATGCGGACCTTGACCTTCCAGGCGGTCACGCCGACCTGACGGAAGTCGAGCGCAGCGGCACGCGCGGTGATGGCCTCCTTCGTGGGCGGGGGGGCCACCTCCGGAGCGGCCGAAGCGCGCGGCCGCACCACCTCGTGCTCGGGGGGCGCCGGGGGCCCGCCGCGGCTCGCTTCGACCGCTGCGGCGGCCTCGGCGGCGGCCTCGCGGCCTACGCGCGTTGGTTCTTCATCGGCCCACGCTCCCCCATCGCCCTGGGGCGGCAGCGTGGGGCGCGGGGAGTCGGCCATCGCGGGCGGCGGGGCCAGCACCACGAAGACGTGTTTGCACTTGGGGCACGTGATCTTCGCACCACGGCCCGTGATCTTGCTATCGTCGAGCTTGTAGCGGGACTTGCAGGACTCGCAGGAAACGATCACGCCGGGTGACTCCTAGCTGGAGATGACGAGTTCGAGCTTTGCCGTAACCGCGTATACGGTTCGGGGGCCGTGGGCGTCGAAGTGTATTGTAAGTCGCGGGTTCGTAGGAGTTCCATCGCGCTTGTGGATTGTTCCGGTGCCCAACATCGGGTGGAGAACCCCGACACCTTCCACAAACTGCTCCAGGCTCTCTGGCTCCATCGTACGTACTCCCGCGGGCCGCACGTTGGGGCGCGCGGTCGGGGCGGGGGCCGGGGCGGGGCGGCGCGCGGGCAGCACCGGTGCCGAGGGCCGGGCGAACGCCGGCGCGCCCGCGGGGCGGGGAAGGGCCCAGGTGCGTGAGGGGGCCGCTGCCGGCGCCCCGCGCCCGACACCCCCGAAGCCGCCGCGCCAGACAGCCATGCCCGAGCGTTCGCCCCCACGGAGGGCGGCCTCCGGGATCTCCGCCACGAAGCGCGAGAGCATCGCATCCTCGAACCAGCCGTCGGGCCCGCGCCGCCGCCGGGGCGCGGTGATGAACAGCCGCTCCCGCGCCCGCGTGTAGGCCACGTAGGCGAGCCGCCGCTCCTCCTCGATGTCATCCTCGAGCTCGGCGCGGGCGTGCGGAAAACCCTTCTCGACCATCCCGATCACGAAGACCACGGGAAACTCGAGGCCCTTGGCGAGGTGGGCGGTCAGGAGCGTCACGGCCCCGTTGCCCTCGTTGGGGAGCTCGTCGGCCTGCCCGGCGAGGGAGGCCTGGTCGAGCAGGCGCCGGAGCGGATCGACCTCCGCGAGGGCCTCGCCCGGGTCGAGCTCCTGCTCCTCCTCGAGGATGGCCGCGGCGCTGCGGGCGAGCTCGCGGAGGTTCTCGATGCGGCCGCGGGCCTCGTCGGTGTCTTCGGCCTCGAGCATCGCGAGGTAGCCGGTCTCCTCGATGACGTGGGAGACGAAGTCGGGGAGCTTCAGCACCGTCTGCTGGCTCGAGAGGCGGTCGAGCAGCATCGTGAGGGAGGTCAGCGAGTTGCCCGCGCGGCCACCCACGCCGCCGAGGCGCCTCGCGGCGCTCCGCAGGTTGCCGCCGTGGGCTTCGGCCTCGGCCTGGAGGCTGGCCACCGCCTTGTCGCCCAGCCCCCGCGCCGGCACGTTCACGATGCGCTGGAACGCCACGTCATCATCGGGATTGCTGATCACCCGCAGGTAGGCGAGGAGGTCCTTCACCTCCATCCGGTCGAAGAACTTCCGCCCGCCCACGAGCACGTAGGGGATGCGGTTGCGGGAGAGCGCCTGCTCCACCTGCCGGCTCTGGGCGTTGGTGCGGTAGATGACGGCGTAGTCGCCCCACCGGCGCGCGAGCTGGAGCATCCGGTTCACGACCTCCGTGGCCTCCGCTGTGTCATCGTCGGTGATCACGAGCTGCACGGGCTCGCCGTCGTCGGCATCGGTGCGGAGGGTCTTCTCCTTCCGGGCCTTGTTGTTGGCCACCACGCCGCTCGCGGCTCGGAGGATGTTGGCCTTGCTGCGGTAGTTCTGTTCGAGCTTGATGACGGCCGCACCCGGGAAGTCCTGCTCGAACTCGAGGATGTTGCGCAGGTCGGCGCCCCGGAACCGGTAGATGCTCTGGTCGTCGTCGCCCACCACCGCGAGGTTGCGGGATACGGAGGTCAGCAATTTCAGGAACTTGTACTGCGCGGGGTTGGTGTCCTGGTACTCATCGACCATCACGTAGCGCCAGCGTTCCTGCCACTTGGCGAGCACGGTGGGGACGGTCTCCCAGAGCTCGACGACCTTGTTGATGAGGTCGTTGAAGTCGAGCGCGTTGGCGGCCTGCATGCGCTTGCCGTAGAGTTCGAGGATGCGCGGGAAGGGGTCGGAGCGCGGCAGCGTTTCTTCGCGGCTCAGCCCGTTCTTGTACCGATCGATCCGCCCGCGCACCCCGGCCGGGGGGAGCTCCTTCGGCGAGATCTTGAGTTCGGTCAGCACGGCCTTGATCACCCGGAGCTGGTCCTCGTCGTCGTAGACGGCGAAGTCTCGCCGCCATCCGAGCGGCTCCACATCCTCGCGGAGAATCCGCACGCACGTGGAGTGGAAGGTGGACACCCAGACCCGCGCCGCCGATTCCCCGACGAGCGCGTGTACCCGCTCGCGCATCTCCCCCGCCGCCTTGTTGGTGAAGGTGACGGCGAGGATGTTCCACGGCCGGAGCCAGGCGGCGTGCGGGTCGGGACCGATGGTGCCCCGGTCGAGCAGGGCGGCGATCCGCCGCGTGAGTACGCGCGTCTTTCCCGAACCCGCGCCGGCGAGGATCAGCAGGGGCCCATCGAGGGTGCGCACCGCGCGCGCCTGCTCGGCGTTCAGGCCCTCCGTGAGCGAGGCGAGGTCTTGCATCGCGCGTCCGCTATCATGAATCGCCGGTCGGTCGCCGCGCGGGTATGCTGGCTGAATGTCGCTCCTCGCCCTTGCCCTCGTGGCTCCGATGGCCCAGGCGGCCGAATGCCGAGCCGGGGAGCAGCTGGCCGGCGTCGTCAAGAAGCTCGACCTCGGCGTGGCCGCACTCGTCACGGTGAAGGATGGCTGCCTCGCCGACGACGTGGTGGAGATCATCGACGCGGTCGACCTCACGATCGCCTGCGAAACGGTGGATTGCCCGCTCCCGCCGCTCGTGGCGCGCGACTCGGTGCTCTCCGTCATGGGCGGCCAATTCGAGGCCGCGACGCTCGTCGTCCCCTCCGACGCCTACACGGCCGGCGCCGACCTGTTCTGGGAGGGCGCCGCGATCTACGCTGAAAACAGCGATTTGAAGCTGGATGACGTGGATGTTTCTGGACTGCAGCCCGGCAGCGCCGCGGTCTTCGGCGTGGACAGCAACGTCGAGGTGCGGGAAGGGGAGATGAAGGGCCTCGGCGGCGCGGGAATCTCGGCGCTGGCGTTCCATCGGGCGATCGAGGTCGTGGTGGACGGCACCGTGTTCGAGGGCATCGCCCAGGTGGGCGTGGAGGCGAACGCGAGCCTCGCGTCTGCCGGCGCGGGGGTGACCCGGTTCGCGGTCGAGAACGCCAGTTTCACGGCGATGGAAACGGCGTGGGGGGACATCTCCGGCGTGGTGGGGAACTTCGAGCACACGGGCACCACCCACTACAAGTCACGTTCCGAGGGCAACGGGGTAGTGGAAGTGCGGGCCGAGAGCACCGTGGTGACGGACGCCATCTTCTTCGAAACGTCGTCGTCGGGCTCGGCAACCCTGTGGGTGGCGGACGGTGGCTCGCTGGCGATCAGCGGCGGCCGGTTCTCCCCCACCGAGCGCAGCGTCTACGCGCTGAAGGTCTACGACGTGCCGGACACGCAGATCGAGGGCGGAGTGTGGGAACCCCGGCAGCCGCTGGTCATCCTCAGCGACACGGTGTCGATCAGCTCGGCCCGGTTCCGTGTCCCGGCGAGCGAGACCGGCCAGGCCATGCTCGTGACCGAGGGCGCCGATCTCGCGTTCAGCTCAAATTCGGTGTGTGCGGAAGGAGTGCTGTCGGGGGTCACGTCAGGCCTGTTCGTGCTGGAGGGCTCCGAGGCGGGGTTCTACGGCAATGTCTTCCAGAACATCACCCTCCCGAAGGGCGCGCTGTTCTCCGCTGGCGAGGACACCCCCACCACTTCCGACCTCCGCTTCTCCGACAACACCTTCGTGAAGGTGCTCGCGACCGCGCTCGTGGCGGGCGATGTGGGCGAGTTCGGGTTCGTCAACAACCTCGTGTACGAGTCGACCCCCCGGGTGGACCCGACGCGCACCCCCACCGCGCTCACGGTCGGGTACAACCTGTGGTACGCACCCACGCTGGAGGCCCTCCTCCCCGACGCCTGGCCCGAGGGCGATCTCTTCGACGCCGTGCCCACCTTCGTGGAGGGGTACACCCCCGGTTGCCCGGAGGAGCCCGCGGAGGGCGAGGAGGAGGCCATCGGCCCGGCTCCTGCGGCGGACAGCCCCGTGATCGACGCCGGCAGCGAGGCAGTGGCGGAGAGCCCCGACGGCACGCGCTCCGACATTGGCGCCATCGACTTCGATCACGACACCGACACCGGCGGCACCGACACCGGCGACACCGGCGATGACGAGGACTCGGGCGCGGAGCCGACGCCCGACTGCGTGGACGGGGAGGCGAATTGCATCGACGGCTCCACCGTGCAGTACGGCGGGGGCTGCGCGTTCGGCGGGTTCGGCGCCGCGGCGGCTCCGCTCCTCACGCTGTGGCGGCGGCGTCGACCCCGCGGCGCGATGCGCGGCTGACCCGGTCGAACCCGGGCTGCCGGGCCTCCGCGCATCGCCCTACAGGCCTTCGGTCAGCCTCGCCAGGAGCCGCTCGCCCGCTTCGGGCGTACACTCCTCGTGGAAGAACTCGCCTTCGGGATGGAAGCCCACGATGCAGCCGCGATCGGGGCACACATCGAGGCAGCCGGACTTCGTGGCGATGACCCTGCCCTTCAGGCCGCGCTCCTTCAGCGTCTTCTTCAGCTGGCCGAGCATGGCCTCGGCGCCGTTCATGCCGCAGGAGGCCTTGCCGGTGGCAGGGTCGCGCGCGTTGGTACAGACGACGAGCTGGCGTACTTCGTAGGGGCGTTTGACGGGCTTCATCACCCCTCCAGATCGTGCATGGCCACGGCATCGCGCAGCTTGGGTTCGAACCACGTGCTCTTCGGCGGCATGACCTCGCCCGCATCGGCCACGGCGAGGAGCTGATCCATCTGCGTGGGGTACATGTGGAAGGCCACGCCGTGCGTGCCCCCATTGACGAGCTTCACCAGCTCCTCGTGGCCGCGGATGCCGCCCACGAAGTCGATGCGCTTGTTGGTGCGGGGGTTGTCGATGTTCAGGAGCGGCGCGAGCACCCGCTCCTGAAGCATGGACACATCGAGCGAGAGCACCGGGTGCACGGGGATGTCGAGCGCGGCGAGCTCGTACCACTGGCCCGCGAGGTACATCGTGGCCAGACCGGGGCGCGAGGGTACCGGGCGGTCGGTGGGCGAGACGCGGTAGCCGGCCTGGGCGATGGCGCTCAGGAGCGACTCGGGGCTGTGCCCGTTGAGGTCCCTCACCGCGCGGTTGTAGGCGAGGATGTTCAGGATCGAGGAGGGGAAGAGGCAGGCGACGAACCAGCCGTGCCGGCCCGGCTTGCCGGCGCGCTCCTTGTGGATGAGGCTGGCGGCGGCGGAGCGGTGGTGCCCGTCGGCCACGTAGGTGGCGGGCAGAGCGGCCGCGGCGGTCGTGATGGCGGCCACGGTGGCGGGATCGGCGATGCGCCAGAGCGTGTGGACCACACCATCCTCGGTGGTGACCTCGAACTCCGGCGTACGCTTCTGGCCCTCGGCGATGAGGCGGTTGAGCGCCGTGTCGTCGCGGTAGGCGAGGAACACCATGCCGGTCTGGGCGTTGGTGGCATCGATGTGGTTGATGCGGTCGCGCTCCTTGTCTGGGCGGGTGAACTCGTGGCGCTTCACGATGCCCTGGTCGTACTCATCGGTGGAGAAGCAGGCGACGAGGCCGACCTGCCGCTGCGCGCCCATCACCTGGCCGTAGAGGTAGTAGCCCTCCTCGGCGTCCTGGATCACGAGGCCCTGCGCCTTGAGCGCGGCGAACTCGCGGCCGGCGGTGGCGTAGGCCTCGGGGGAGTGGCTGTCGCTGCCGGGGGGCATCACCGACTCCGGGCGGCTCACGCGCACGAAGGAGCGTGGGTTCGCGGCTACGATCTCGCGGGCCTCGGCCTCGGACATCACGTCGTAGGGGGGGGCGATCACGGCCTGGGCGAGCGCGCGGGGGGCGCGCCAGGCGCGGAAGGGGCGGACGGCGGACATCAGGGCTCCGGGTGGCCGCGAAGCTAACCCAACGCTGCCCGCGCTTGACGGGCCGGCGGGCCGTGCCTACCCCACCGGCGCTGGAGAATTGCCATGGCCGACACCCTTCCGTTCCAGGCCGAGGTGCGTCAGCTCCTCGACCTCGTCGTACACAGTCTGTATTCGGACCGCGAGATCTTCCTCCGCGAGCTGGTGAGCAACGCGAGTGATGCGCTGGACCGCGCTCGCATCGCCGGGCTCACGTCGAGCGACCTGAAGCCCGCCGAAGGCGAGCCCGGCATTCAGCTCGAGGTCAACCGCGACCTGGGCACGCTCACCGTGCGCGACAACGGCATCGGCCTCACGCGCGCCCAGGCCATCGAGCACCTCGGCACCATCGCCCACTCCGGAACCAAGGCCTTCGCCGAGGCGCTGAAGCAGAAGGGCGCCAGCAGCGAGAGCCTCATCGGCAAGTTCGGCGTGGGGTTCTACGCGAGCTTCATGGTGGCCCACAAGGTGGTGGTCCACTCGCTCTCCGCGGAGCCCGGCGCCGAGCCCGTGATCTGGACCAGCGATGGTACGGGCGAGTTCACCGTGGAGCCGGGCAGCCGCGAGGCCCGCGGCACCGCGGTTACCCTCCACCTCCGCTCCGATGCGACCGACTTCCTCGACACGTTCACGCTCAAGAACATCGTCCGCAAGCACAGCGCGTTCGTGCCGTACGCGATCCTCCTCGAGGGGGCCCGGCTCAACGACCAGCAGGCCCTCTGGGTGCAGGACCCGGCGGAGCTCAAGCCGGAGGACTACCAGGCCTTCTACAAGCAGGCGCTCGGCGAGTGGCAGGACCCCTCCGGGTGGGTCCACTTCCGCGCGGAGGCGCCGCTCGAATACCAGGCCGTCCTGTACTTCCCGGCCGAGCGTCCTTTCGATCTCGACTATGCCGACGCGAAGCGCGGGCTGCGCCTGTACCAGCGCCGGGTGCTCATCTCCGAGAAGAGCGACGAGTTCCTGCCGCGCTACCTCCGCTTCGTGAAGGGCGTCATCGATGCCCCCGAGGTCTCGCTCAACGTGAGCCGCGAAATCCTCCAGCAGACGCCGGTGCTGCGCTCCATCAAGAACCAGGTGGTGAAGCGGGTTCTCCGCCGCTTGAAGGAGATCGGCCGCGACGAGCCCGAGGCCTACACGCGCTTCTGGGAGAACTTCGGCGCCACGCTGAAGGAAGGCGTCGCCGAGGATCGCGACAACCTCGATGCGATCACGCCGCTCCTGCGCTTCCGCACCACCGGGGGCGACCAGTGGCGCGACCTCGCGGAGATCAAGGCCGCGATGAAGGAGGGCCAGTCGGAGCTCTGGTACCTGACCGGGCTCGACCTCGGCCGCCTGCGGGCCTCGCCGCAGCTCGAAGCCTTCCGCAAGAAGGGCTGGGAGGTCATCCTGCTGACCGACCCGGTCGACGAGTGGGTGGTCATGCACCTCACCGAGTTCGACGGCGTCACCCTCAAGAGCGCCGCGCGGGGCGAGCTCGACCATGACGACGACCCGATCGCCGAGGAGGCCCGCAAGCAGGCCACGCCGTTCGCGGAATGGGTGAGCGAGCTCCTGGCCGACAAGGTCTCGAAGGTGCGCCCCTCGCAGCGGCTCACCGACAGCCCGAGCGTACTGGTGGACGAGGGCCACATGTCCTCGAACATGGAGCGCATCCTCAAGGCCACCCGCCAGGGCGGCGCGGGCACGGCCACGCGCGTGCTCGAGATCAACCCCGAGCACGCGCTGGTCAAACGCCTCGTGGCGCTGCACGGCGAGGGCAACACGGCCGACGCGGAGCCGCTCGCGCGGCTCCTGCTCGACTACGCCCAGCTCGCCGAGGGCCACGTGGAGGACGTGACCGGGCTCACCGCCCGGCTCAGCGCGCTGATGCTGAAGGCCGCAGGCGCCTAGTAGCCGAAGCTCAGGTCACCGGCGTGGGCGGGATCGTTCGCGCTCAGCTTCACGCCGGTCAGGGTGTACTCGTAGGTCGTGGAGTCGGAGTCGTCGCCGCCGCAGCCCTTGGTCTCCTGGGTGGACACCTGCTTCAGCTTGCCGCTGAAGCCGCCCTGCCCGTCGAACTCGCCTTCGAGGGAGGTCGTGGAGGTGCTGGTGTTCTCGTCGCAGTTGGGGGCGCTGTAGGTGTACCCCGACGTGTCCTCGAGGCTGAGCTCGTTGTTCTCGATCGTGCCGACGAGCGGCGACGAGCCGAGCGTGGCGGCGTACGACCCATCGGACAGCGCGAACAGCTCGAGCGAGGTGGAGTAGTCGCGGCCGATTTCCGAGTCGCTCGGCGACTTGCTGACCTCGGCGTAGAGCACCCAGGTGCCTTCGTAGGGGTTGCAGGCGAGGAGCGTGAGGAGGAGCGCGCCCATGTCAGTTGCCCGCGAAGGAGTCGGGAGAGGACACCGAACGCACGGCCGTGAAGTCGTTCTGGCTCGTGCAGGTGTACTTGTCCCCGTCGTTGGACTCGGTCTGCGTGTTGGTGAGCGTGCCTTCGAGCGACCCGCCGGACAGCGTGGCTTCGAGGGTGACGGTCTGCGACTCGCTGCGCTTCTTGTAGGTGTAGCCCGTGTCGTAGCTGGCCTCGACCGCCGAGCCTTCGAGCGTGCCGAGCAGCGCCTCGCCCCACAGGATGGCGATCTGGTTGCCGCTCACCGTGTAGATGTCCACCCAGGAGTCGCTCGTACCGAGCTGCTCGTAGGTGCCGCCACCGGAGTCATCGCCGGCACAGTCGCCGCTGACGGAGGCGTTGGGGTTCACCTGGAAGAGCCAGGTGCCATCGAGGGGCTGGAAGACGGTGCAGGCGCCAAGGAGGACGAGAAGCAAGGGAACTCCGAATTGGGCCGGTGCATAGCACGTCGAACCCTGCCCCGCGACCGGAAGCGCTTCACCGCTGCCGGCGTGGGACGCCCGCATCAGGGACGGTCCGCCTCGATTTTCCGCTCACGACGTTCGGTCGGGCGGGTGGCCCAGGCGAGGGGCCCGCCGCAGGCCCACGCCGGATCCCGCTCGGCGGCGCATTCGGAGGCGGCGGCCGCCGCATCGGCGCCCGCGGTGTCGCCGAGCTTCCGCCTCGCCGCGGCGAGCTTGCGCCAGAGGCCCGCCGTCTGCCGGCCGGGGGGCTCGAAGGCCCGCGCGAGCCGCACCGCCTCGGTGAGCGCGGCCTCCACCGCGGTCTTGTCGCCGCGCGCCTCCGCGATGCGCGCCGCGAGGAGCGCGGTGCTCGGCCATCGTTGGGGGAGCGCCTGGAGGCGGGCGAGATCGACGGCCGCGGCCTCGGCGCGCCCTTCGTCGACCGCCCGCATGGCCCGGGCGTGGAGCAGCCCGGGGTAGCCGGTGCGCTCCGCTTCGGCTTCGAGGGCCGCCCACGTGGCCGCGCAGTCCGCTTCCGGCGGCTGCACGCGCACGCGGAACGCGTAGAGGATGAGGCAGGCGTCGGCATCGCCGCCGGTCGTGAAGAGCTGCCAGTCGGCGGGACCGCGTACGGCCCGCGCGCCGAGGGCCGGCACGTAGCGGTCGTACTGCTTCACCACGTAGTCCGGCTGGAACCGCACGGTGGCGCTGCTCGGGATGAGCCGATCGAGCACCTCGGCCTCCACCCGGTAGTCGTGGCCCGCCTCGAGGTCCTGCGGATGCGTGGGTGCCCGCACCATCTGCACGCTCGCAGGGCCCACCACGAGGAGGGCGAGCACGACGGCCGCTGCCGACCTGAGGCGCTCCGGCACGGGGGACAGCGCCGCCTCGAACGCTGCGCCCGCGAACAGCGTCGCCGCCGGAAAGAACCCGATGTAGTTGCGCAGCTCCCGGGCCGGCACGTTGGTGGAGGCGACGAGGGGGAGCACGATCATCAGCAGGGCGACGATCGGCGCAGCGCGACGGAGCTCGCGGGAGCCGGGCGGGACGGGCGCGAAGGCGAGCGCGAGCACCCCGAGCGCCGTCAATCCGGCGGCCACGACTCCCCACGCGGGCACCGAGGTGTCCGGGCCCCAGAAGAGGTAGTTCAGGACCTCCCAGGCCACGGCGCCACGGGGGTTGCGCTCGGAGAACTGCACCCCGAACGGTCCGAGCAGCCAGGGCAGGCAGCCGAGCACGACGGCCACGCCCGCCCCGAGCGGCAGCGGCAGGCGGCTGCGCGCCTGCCCCGAGCGCGCCGCGCCCACGAGGGCCACGGCGAACGCCGCAACGCCCACCAGCACCGCGGCGTAATGCGACCAGAACGCGAGGAGGCCGGCGACGGCGAGCGCCACGGCCCCGCGGCGGGCCCGGGTGTTGTCCGGGTGGATGGACTCCAACGCACCCCACAGCAGACCCGCGCCGGCCGCGAGCGCGAGCGCGTAGGGGCGGAGCGTGTGCGCGAAGAGCGCCGGCACGCAGGAGCCGGCGAACCAGGCGGAGGCGGCGAGGGCGCCGGCGGGGCGGAGGTGGCGGCGCGCGGCGTCGGTGGTGATGCCCCACGCGACGAGGACCGCGGCGGCGGAGACGAGTCGCAGGGCGGCGTCGGACTTCGCGAGGTGGGCCGCCGCCCAGACGAGCAGGAAGTAGGCGGGCGGATGGCGGTCCTGCTCCACGCCGTGGATCGCGCCGGAGAAGGTGCGGTCGGCGAGCCCGGCGGTGAAGCACTCGTCGCTCCACAGCGTCCACGCCACGGGCCAGACCCACAGGGTCACGCCGATGAGGCCCAGCGCCAGGGTGGGGAGGTGCCGCGACATGCGCTGTGGATATTCCGAACGTCGCCTCCCAGGGTGATGAAACGGCAGGCCGCCGAGGCGAACGGCGGGGATGGCGCTGCGAGCCCCCTCCCTGCTTGGGGTTAGAGCGCGGCGGCATGCGCATGCAACGTTGGCTGGGGAGCTTGGGAGGGGTGCTGGGCCCCTGTGTGGTGCTCCTTTGGGCGCTGCACGTGCTCACGCCCGTTCCCGAGCTCGGCGCTTCCGCGGTCGCGTTCAACCGCCTCTTGCGGCAGCAGCGGTCGGAGGTGCTGGTGCTCGGCGCCTCCTTCGCCGGCGCCGACATCGATTCCACCGTGCTGGGCGAGCGCCTCTCGCCGGGCTCGGGCGAGGCCACGCTTCTGCAGGTGGGCGCGAGCTCGGCGCCGGTGTGGTACGCGATCCTCAAGGAGCGGGTGTACGGCAACGGGCTGCACCCCCGGCTCATCGTGCTGCCCGTCTCGCTGAGCAGCGCGATGATGACGCGCATGCCGCCCGCCCACATGGAGAAGGTGCTCGCGCAGATGCCGGTGCCCGACGCGGTCGTGTCGCGACGCTCGCTCGGCTACGGCCGGTTCCCCGCCTGGGAGCGCATCCTCGACGCGCGGCGCTCCTTGCGGGACGTGGCCCTGCACGCGTTCCGCGACGCGCCCCCGCGGCTCCTGCTCGGCCAGGGCGCGGCGGCCGTGGAGGCGGCCGGAACGGAGGTCTTCGGCGAGCACCACGCAGCGGCCGGGCAGAGGGCCCTCCCGGCGGTGGACCGCACCGAGCCCGCGGCGGGCGCGGTGGAGGGGGGCTGGATGGTGGCCGACCCCGATCAGAGCTACCTCTCCGACATCGTGGACCTCGCGGAGGCCAACGGCGCGCGGGTGGTGATCGTGCTCCCGCCCAGCCTCGAAGTACAGGGGCAGTCGTTGGACGAAGGGGTGGAGGCCGCCGTGGTGGCGTGGGCGGCGCGTCGGGGGGTCGGCCTCCTCGACCACCGGGCGCTCGGGTGGGACGCAAGCCGCTTCCGCGACGGGCGCCACATGACGAAGCCGGCCGCGCGGGAGTTCACGGCGCTCGTGGCCGACGGCATCGAGGCGCTCGAGTCGGCCGGGGTGCTGGAGGTGGCGTGGACGGGCGAGGTGGTGTCGGCCACCGTGGTGCGCTCGGGCGAGCCGCCGGCCCTGCCGCCGGCAGCGTGGGTCGCGGGCGAGGAGCCGTGCGCGGGGGCGGTGGCCACGCCCGGCTTCGAGCTCCTGGGCAAGCGGGCGCTGGGCCTCGTGCTGCCGGGGGTGGAGTCCCCCCTCGAGCTTTGGGAAGGAGGCGCGCCGCTCGACTCGCCGCTGAAGAAGGGCGCGTGCACGGGGAGCGCGGTCCACCGGGTCGGCTTCGTCGTGAGCCGCCGCGAGGCCAACGGCGGGCCGCTCGCGTTGCGCTGGAGCGAGGCGGTGCCCAGCGGGTCGGGGGCGGAGTCCGTCTACTGGGTGCTCCCCGGCACCACCCTGACGTGGACGTTCACGGCGCCGTGGGGCGCGCCGCCCGCCAGCATCGCGCTCTCCGCAACCGCGCTCGGCGCGGATGTCGGCACCGCCCAGCTCCGCGCGGGCGAGGCCGGTGTGCCGATCACCGTAGCGGAGGGCCAGGCCACGGCCACGGTGAGCCCGCCGGCTGGGGAGGGGTGGACGCTCTCGGTGACCTCCCCGCCCGATGGCCCCTACCTCGTGCTGCGCACGCTTCGCGCGCAGGTCGCCGGCGCCTCGCGCGACCTGATCCCGACTCCCCGCGAGCGGCACCTCGACCTCCTCCACAAGGGGTCGTGGAGCATGGCGGGCTCCCTGCCCTCCCCACCGGCGCTCTCCGCCCACGCCGACCCCGATGGGGCCGCGTTCGAGCTCGGCTGGGTGGCCACAACCGACTGTTCCCCGGTGCGGGTGGCCCAGGGCGGCACGCTCCTCCCCGAGTCCACCTCCGGCAAGCCGGGCACGGGCACCCGCCACACGCAGACGCGGCTCACGTTCGCCCCGCTTCCGGGCACCGATCTGGAGGCCGACTACGCGGTCGTCTACGAGCCCGACCGCGTGTGCAGGCGCCTGTGTCGGGAATGCGCGGAGCAGGTCTGGCTGTACCCGGGTGAGGTGCTCCGCGCGGAGGTGCCGGAGCGCAAGCGCGCGGCGGCGGGCGCCGTGCTCGGGAAGGTGGTGCTCGATCTCGCGCCGGCCTGGCCCGCCGAGGAGCCGTCCGCCGGGTTCGGGGTGAGCGTGCTGTTGGGCGAGGAGACCCTCGTCGAGGCGGAGGTCCTCCCCGCGCAGTTCTCGTCGCCCATCACGCTTCCGCTCTCGCGGCCCATCGCCGCGAGGGAGAAGGGGAGCCTGCGCGTTGTGCTCCGGTCGCACGCGCTCCTACCTCCCGTCCTCGTGACCAGCACGCTCGAGGAGCCCTAGGTGTCGTTCATCTCCGCCGAGTTCATCGCCTTCCTCGCGGTGGTGTGGGTGCTGTACTGGGCCATCGGCGACCGCGCCTGGCAGAACCGGTTCCTGCTCCTCACGAGCTACGTGTTCTACGGCTGGGTGCACCTGTGGATGACGGCGCTGTTGTTCGGCGTCACGGCCATGAACTACGTGGCTGGCCGGCTGCTGGCCCGCCATCCGGAGCGGAAGGACGCCATCGTCGGCGCCGTCGTTCTCCTCTCGGTGCTCAACCTCTGCGTCTTCAAGTACTTCGGCTGGTTCGCCGACGCCGTGGGCGGGATCCGCGGGTGGGAGCTCGTGCTCCCGCTCGGCCTTTCGTTCTACACCTTCCACAACCTGAGCTACACGATCGAGGTGTCCCGCGGTCGGTTCGCCGCGAAGACCGACGTGGTCGACTACTTCCTCTACGGGAGCTTCTTCCCCCAGCTCGTGGCGGGGCCGGTGGAGCGGGCGGCGCACCTGCTCCCGCAGCTGGAGACGCCCCGGCGCTTCTCCGTCGAGCAGTTCACCTCGGGGCTCGGACTCTGCCTCTGGGGGGCGTTCAAGAAGGTGGCGCTGGCCGATGCGATCGCCCCCTTCGTGGACGTCATCTTCGGCACCGAATCGGCGAACGCGGGGATGGTGTGGGCTGCCGCGCTCGGTTTCACCATCCAGGCGCTCGCGGACTTCTCCGGGTACACCGACATCGCCCGCGGGGCCTCCCGCATGCTCGGCATCGAGCTGATGGACAACTTCGCCCACCCCTACCTCGCCGCCTCCCCGATGGAGTTCTGGCAGCGGTGGCACATCTCGTTCTCGACCTGGCTGCGCGACTACGTGTACCTGCCGGCCTGCTTCTCCGGCTGGGTGCGCCAGTGGATCACCGTGCCGTTCAGCGGCGAGTGGGGGGCGTTCGCCACCACCGCGCGGGCCCTGCTCATCACGATGCTCGTGTCGGGCATCTGGCACGGCTCCACCTGGAACTACATCGTGTGGGGGTTCTACTACTTCGTCATCGGCACGCTCTACGCGGGGCTCCTCCCGAAGCTCCCCCGCAAGTGGAAGAAGGACGGCCGCTGGCGCTGGTTGACGGTGCCCGTGATGTT
Organism: uncultured Pseudomonadota bacterium; assembly: GCA_903885375.1. Lineage (GTDB taxonomy): Bacteria > Myxococcota_A > UBA796 > UBA796 > SXON01 > SXON01. The sequence continues at coordinate 453 of CAISIK010000189.1, read as the reverse complement.
CGGGTTCACCGTGTTCGGGATGCACATCTTCCGGGAGCCCTCGATCCCGCGGCTCCTCGCCCACCTCAGCCTCGACCCCCTCGCGGGCACGCCGGAGCAGTGGACGCTCACCGCTGCCATGCTGGGCGTCTGTGCCTACGCGGCCACGCCGCTGATCGTCGCGCTGATCGTCGAGCGCTACCTCCTGGCGCGGCTCGCGGCCTCGCCGTTCTGGCCGGCGTTGCGGTACACGACGTGGGCGTGTTTTGCGGTGGCGGTCTTCGTGTCGGTGCGGATGAGCGCGACGGACTTCATCTATTTCCAGTTCTGACGGTCGAGGGCCGGCCGGGCAGGACGCGGCGACCGTCGACGCGGGTCGGCGATGGTCGGCGGGAACTGTGGGCGATTGACGGGACGAAAGGTCGGCGCCGGGTCCTGCCGGCGCAGTCCCTCCCTCCGTCGGCCCGAAGCGGG
>CAISIK010000188.1 GCA_903885375.1 uncultured Pseudomonadota bacterium | reverse complement strand
GTGGCGGCGCCTGCGCCCGAAGCGGCGCCTGCGCCGGTGGCGGCGCCTGCGCCCGAAGCGGCGCCTGCGCCCGAAGCGGCGCCTGCACCGGCCGCCAAGAAGGCCCCGGCGGCCAGGAAGGCCCCGGCGGCCAAGAAGGCGCCCGCCGAGGCGCCCGCGGCGCGGGCCGCGCCCACCGCCGAGGCGCCCGCCGAGGCGCCCGCGCTCAGCGACGAGGAGAAGCAGGCGCGCCACTGGGTGCGCACCCGCGCCGGCATGCTCAAGTGGCTCGACGAGCAGGGCGGCAAGGCCTCCATGGCCGACATGCACGATCGGAGCGAAAAGCGCTATTTCGTGGCCCATCGGGCCTTCTCCCGGCTTATGGAGGAGTTCACCGGCGAGGAGCTGGTCACCTACGAAGGCGGCATCGTGGGACTCACCGACGCCGGTCGAAGGGCACTGAAGGAATGAAACAATGGGAGTGCCTGGAGGTGGCGCACACGCCCCAATACCAGGAGCTTACGCTTTGGCGGCGTGACACCGAGCTCGTGATTCGGGCCAGCGGGCGCGACCTCATGTCGAACCGCATGCACGGTTCGGAAGAGGCGATGGCGCAGATGGCGGCGTCCAAGCGGCCGGGGGCCCGCGTGCTCGTGGGCGGCCTGGGCATGGGCTACACGCTGCGCTCGGCCCTCGACGCCCTCCCCAAGGATGGGCGCGTCACGGTGGCCGAGCTGTCGGAGGCGGTTGTCGAGTGGAACCGTGGCCCGCTGGTGGGGCCGCTGGCGGGCAACCCGTTGCAGGACCCGCGCACCGACCTCGCGGTGGGCGATGTGGGCGACCTCCTCGGCCGCACCCCCAACACCTGGGACTCGATCCTGCTCGATGTCGACAACGGGCCCGACGCGTTCACCCAGCCCGGCAATGCCGCGCTGTACGGCCTGCGCGGCCTCAACCGCACGCGCATGGCGCTGCGGAAGGGCGGCATCCTCGCGGTGTGGAGCGCCTACGAGGACGACGAGTTTCCCCGTCGCATGGTCAAGGCAGGCTTCGAGGTCCGCACCGAGCGCGTGCGCGCCCGGCTGAGCGCGGGCGGGCCGCGGCACGTGATCTACCTCGGGCGCTGGGCGGTCTGAGCCGGCGGCGAGGGGGCGGCGAGGACAGGCCGGCGCGCCGCGACCGGATGCTGGGGGCGACGCTCACCGGCGCGCGCCGGGCGCCTTCGGTGGCGGACGTCGCTTCTGGTCGCGGGCGCGCAGGCCGGCTCCGTGTCACGACTTTCATGCGATGGCGATCGCGTGGTGCACGCCCTGACCGCGCGAACACGCGCCTCGTCCATCGCCGCCGGGGCCGCCCCTCCACGCTTCCAGGTTTTCGGCGATCCCATCGCAGGGTCGGGGTGGGGATGCCCTTCACGTCGGCCTCGGTGAGCCGGGCGCCCACGCTGTCCGAGGACGTCCATCGTCCGTACCCGAAACGCACGGTTGACGTAAACAACTCGTATGAAGGCCAAATATCGTTTGGTTTGCATTGCGGCTGCGTTCACCGTGCGTACGGGTTGGTCTCACCGTAGCGAAACACATGGTCCTTGCGAACCGCCTCCACTGCCGTTCATGGATCCCGTTCCTCGCCGCCGTCATGGGGTGCGTGCCCGACGCGACGCCCGACGGGCGCGAGGAACGCTGGCGGAGCGAGGTGACCGCGAGAATTCGCGACGCCTCCCGCACGTTCGAGCCGACCTCCGACGGCTACCGCGCCGAGGTCGTCGAACGAAGCCTGACCGGGACGTTCGAACCTGCGGGGGTAACCCTCGCTTTTGGGGCAGACGCGATCGAGGTGTCGACCATCGGCTGGGCCGAGCCTACCCTGGGTGACTGCGTAGACCACCTCAGTGACCCGTCCGGTGCTTGCATCCGTCGCCTCGAGTACGCCGGCGTTGATCGCACCGAATGGTGGGTGGGCGGGGCCGACGGATTTCAGCAGGGCTGGACGATTGAGACCCGTGACGAGGGCAGCGAAGACCTCGCGATTTCCATCGCCGTGTCCGGCGCAGAGGTGATCGGGACCGACACGGGCTTGTGGCTGCAGGGCGACAAGGGGGGCGTGCTCGTTGTGGATGGACTGGCGGCGTGGGACGCCGACGGTACGCCGCTGTCTGCCAGTTTCACCTCAACTGACGGCGGTTTTGAAGTCAACGTGGCCGACGCCCGGGCGCGGTACCCGATCACGATCGACCCGGTGTACACCACCCCATCCTGGCAAGTAGAGGGCGCCCAGGCCGATGACTTCGGCACCGCCGTCGCTGGCGCGGGTGACGTAAATGGCGATGGCTATGACGATGTGATCGTCGGCGCTTCGTCGACGACCTCCTCGACCGGCAGCGCCTACGTGTTCCTTGGGAGCGCCGCAGGGGTGTCGAGCACGGCAGATGCCACGCTTACCGGCGGGTCGACGGGAGCGCTGTTCGGCGGCCAGGTAGCGGGCGCCGGCGATGTGAACGACGATGGCTACGACGACGTGATCGTCGGGGCGATCGGCCACGACGAATACCGCGGCCGCGCCTCGGTCTTTCTAGGGTCTTCGGCAGGGATTTCGACCACCGCCGACACCGATCTGGATGGTGGCGAGAGCTCTGACTACCTGGGCACTGCGGTCGCGGCGGCGGGTGACGTAAACAACGACGGTTACGACGACGTCATCGTCGGAGCGGGCGGCTACGGCGACGTTGTCGGCCGGGCCTACGTGTTCCACGGGTCCGCATCCGGGGTTTCAACGGCGGCAACGACCACGCTCACGGGCGAGGCGGCCGAGAACTACTTTGCCTGGACCGGATCCCTCTCGGGCGCGGGGGATGTCAACAACGACGGGTACGACGACGTGATCGTCGGGGCAGCAGGCTACGACGCCTTTTCTGGTCGGGCCTACGTGTACCTCGGGTCGTCAACCGGCGTAGCCAGCGTCGCCGACCTCACGTTGACCGGCAGCATCTCCGACGCGCTCGGGGGCACGGTCTCGCGAGCGGGCGACGTGAACAACGACGGCTACGGCGACGTGATTATCGGTGCTCGCGGCTATGATTCCTTCACGGGCCGAGCCTACATCCACCACGGGTCGGCGACCGGGGTGTCGAGCAGCCCGGCGCTCACCCTCACGGGCAGCACGACGGGCGAGCGGTTCGCAGACCATCTGACCGGTGCGGGCGATGTGAACGATGACGGCTACGACGATGTGGCCGTCGGTGCCTCCGCGTACGACACGACAATCGGCAGCGTAGGCGTGTATCTGGGCTCGTCAAGCGGAGTGTCAGGCACGGCGTCCTCCACGATCACCGGGGACTACGAGTATGAGGGGTTCGCGACAGTGTCAGGTGCCGGCGACGTAGACAACGATGGATACGCCGACTTGATCGTCGGCGGATCGCGCACCCGAGCCTCCGTGTTCCACGGGTCGTCCGGCGGGGTTTCCTCCACCGCGGTCACGACGGTCACCGGCGTCGCCTCCTCGGACGGCCTCGGGATATCGGTTTCCAGGGCGGGGGACGTCGACAACGATGGCTACGACGACGTGATCGTGGGGGCGAGCGGCTACCTGCGCAGCACGGGCCGCGCCTATGTGTTCACCGGCTCGTCGTCTGGCCTGTCGAGCACCGCGGACACGACCCTGGACGGGCTCGCCGAGGGTCACGGGTTCGGATCAGCGGTAGGGAACGCCGGCGACGTCGACAATGACGGCTACGACGACGTGATCGTGGGCGCGTGTGGGTCGGCGACTGACGCCGATTCAGCCTACATCTACCTCGGTTCAGCGACCGGCGTGTCGGCTACGGCCACGACCACCCTTGCCTACGCCGGCAACGGCTGCGCGCTCTCCGGCGCGGGCGACGTGAACGGCGATGGGTACGACGACGTGATCGTCGGGAACTACGTGGCGTTCGAGGCGTTGGTATTCCTTGGCTCGGCCAGCGGGGTGTCCAGCAGCGCGGCGACGACGCTCTCCGGTTCCGCCGACTTTGGCACTGCCGTTTCCGATGCCGGCGATGTGAACGATGACGGGTACGACGATGTGATCGTCGGGGCCGCGGGAGTCGCGAACGTCTTCCACGGGTCGTCGGCGGGGCTGGCCAGCACCGCGGCTACGGTGACCGACCAGCCGGCCGGCGACGAGACCAACCGCACGGTTTCGGGCGCTGGGGATGTCAACGACGACGGCTACGACGACGTGATCGTCGGGGCCCCGACCCCCAATCGATACTCCGCGTACTCCAGCCGGATGTTCATCTATCTGGGCTCTTCAAGTGGAGTATCGCCGACCGAAGCCACCTCGATCGAAGGGGGCCTGCAATATGCCTACTCCGTGTCGGGTGCCGGCGATGTCGACAACGATGGCTACGACGACGTGATCGTCGGCGCGCCGCCCTCGTACAGCGGGTCTGGCTACGCCTATGTTTACGTCGGATCGGCCGCTGGCCTCTCGACCACCGTGGACTCGGAGCTGACCATCGGCGAGAGCGAGTTCGACCAGTTCGGCGTCAGCGTTTCCGGTGCCGGCGATGTGAACAACGATGGTTACGACGATGTGATTGTCGGCGCCCCCTCGGAGCGCTCGGGTGGCGGCAGGGCGCACACCTTCCACGGGTACGGGTCGACACCGCCGGCCGTCGACGACGACGGCGATGGTTACGACGACACGGTAGATTGCGACGACGCCGACGCGGCGATCAACCCCGGGGCCATCGAGACTTGCGACGGTTTCGACCAGGATTGCGACAGTCTCGTTGACGATGCCGACCCCGACGTGACGGGAACCTCCACGTGGTACGCCGACACCGATGGCGACGGATACGGCGACATGGGCGCGCCGACGACAGGTTGCGCCGTGCCCGCGGGGTACGTGGCGGATGCGGCCGACTGCGACGACACCGACGCCGACGTGTTCCCCACCGCAACCGAGCTGGCCGGTGATGCGATCGATCAGAATTGCGACGGCCTCGAGCTTTGCTACGTCGATGCGGACAACGACGGGTACACCTCCGACGAAACGACCGTCGAATCCGCCGATCAGGACTGCGACGACGTTGGCGAGGCCCTCGCGACCGCGCCCAGCGGCGACTGCGACGGCGCGGACGCGGACTTCCACCCCAACGCACCCGAGACCGACTGCGAGGATCCGATGGACTACAACTGCGACGGCTCGACGGGCTTCGCCGACGCCGACGGTGACGGATTCGCCGCCTGCAAGGAGTGCGACGACGCCTCGGCCGCCGTGAACCCCGACGCGGTCGAGGTGTGCAACGGCATCGACGACGACTGTGACGGCACCACCGACGAGGGGGCTGCCGATGCGTCCACCTGGTACGCCGACGCCGACGCCGACGGGTACACAGAACCGACGATCAGCCTGGTCGCGTGCGCGCCACCCGAAGGCTTCGCTGAAGCGAGTGCAACCGCGGACTGTGACGACAACGATGCCAACACAAGCCCCGCCGGACACGACGTTCCCGACGATGGGATCGATCAGGATTGCAGCGGCGAGGACGCAACCCCGCCCCACGCCGGTGGCGAAACCGGGCAAGGCGGAGACACCGCTGAACCGGGCTGTGACTGCCACGCGGGAGGCTCGGCCTGGTTGTCCGCGGTGTTGCCTGGGGCGCTCGCGTTCCGTCGGCGCCGGCGCAGCGCGCGCGGCCGGCCAACGTCAGGATAGGCCTGGGCGGTGACCAGGATGCGTCGGTGCCCACCGACTCGGCAACCGAGCCGACCCCCGGAAACAGCCGCTTCCAATGCGGCCGCCGCGAGGTCCTGCCCCTCGATGTGCTTCGCATCGAGGTGAACCCGCCCCTGCCGTCGAGACGGGGCTGCCCTCCCGCGTGGAGCTCGAGGCAGGCGAGCCTGTCGAGCCGCTGAACCCCGACTTCTACGGGCCTGGCGCCACCCCGCCCCTCGCCTGGCGGGCAAACCACGGGGCGGGCGCATCGCCGCCTCCACCGTGAGCGCCCACACCCTCAGCGCAGCTGCACGAGCTCCACGTCGAAGATGAGCGTGGCGCCCGGGGGGATGGCACCGCCGGCGCCCTTCTCGCCGTAGGCGAGCTGCGGCGGCACGTGGATTTGCCGCTTCTCGCCCACCTTCATTTCGAGCACCGACTCGTCCCAGCCCTTGATGACCCGGCCGATGCCCACCGGGAAGACGAAGAGCTTGCCGCGCTCCACGGAGGAGTCGAACATCGTTCCGTCGGTGAGCCAGCCCGAGTAGTGGACCGCCACCGTCTGGCCGGGAACGGGCGAGCCGCCCGCGCCGGCGCGGAGCACGTAGTAGCGGATGCCGGTGCTCGACTCGAGCGGAACGAGCCCCGCCACCGGCTCCGGCATGGGGCCGGTGGGCGCCGCCGCGGGCCCAGGGGGCGGTTCGGGGCGGGCCGGCGGCTTGGCCTCGGCGGAGCCGGAGAGGGCGCCGAGGGCGGCGAGCACGAGCAGGGAGCGCATGGGCGGTCGTTATCCTCGGGGGAGGGCGGGGGCGAATGGCGTGCAATGAGAGACGGGTGAGAGGTTCGTGCGCGTCGGGCCGAGGCTACCGTCCGGGGACCTTCCGGGAACCCCCATGCGCTGCCTCCCCTTCCTCCTCCTCGTCGCCTGCACCCCCACCGCGGACACCGCCCCCGACGACGGAAACGCCGCCGACACCGACACCGACACCGACACCGACACCGACACCGACACCGAGGCCGACACCGACACCGACACCGACACCGATCCGGCCTTCGTGGCCAACGGGCCCGCGGCGGGCGTCTTCTTCCAGGTCACCGACCTCGACCTCGGCGACAACGCCTGCGCCGTGAACATCAGCGACTACAGCCTCAACATGATGAACTCCATCACGATCTCCAACGTGGATCCCACCGCGCGCACTTTCACCGAGAAGGCGACGGCCAGTGAGAACGCCGACGTGGCCTGCGCCTACGAGACCTCCGGCAGCTTCACCTGCGCGCCCACCGCCCAGTCCATGGACCTCGCCAGCTTCGGGATGGACGCGGTCGTATCGTGGGGCCTGACGATGGCGGGCACGTTCGCCGAGGGCACCTACACGCTCGAAGGCGGCGACCACACCTTCACGACGCAGTACGCGGCCGACCTCGACTGGCGGTTCGCCATGAGCTGCGCGGGCAGCCAGTGCACGCGCGCCGGGAACATGGCGGGCGTCACGTTCCCTTGCGAGACGCGCGGCCTGGAGGGCGTGGCCAACCTCGACGACCCGTCGATTCCTCGCTGAGCGCGCTCCCGGCGGGCTAAGCGGGGCTGCGGAGGCGGGAATGACGGGCCAGTGGCGCGATCTCGAGCTGGGCTTCACGATGGACTTCCGGTTCGCGGGCGTCGATGAATCGGCGGCTCCAGCGGCCCTCGCCCCGGCCCTCGCGGCCATGGCGGCGATCGAGGGCGGCGCCATCGCCAACGTGGATGAGTCCCGCGCCGTGGGGCACTACTGGCTGCGCGCACCGGAGCTCGCCCCGGGCGCCCTCGGCGCGGAGATCGAGGAGGTGCGCGAGGCCTGCCGCAAGCTCGCGGCGGCCGTGCATGCCGAGCGCCGATTCACCACCCTGCTGGTGCTCGGCATCGGCGGGAGCGCGCTCGGTCCGCAGCTCGTGGCCGATGCGCTCGGCGAGCCGCACGACCGTATGCGCGTGGTCTTCGTCGACAACACCGATCCCGACGGCTTCGCCCGCATCGTGGGCCTGCTCGACCTCTCGGAAACCCTGGTGCTGTGCATCTCCAAGAGCGGCACCACCCCCGAAACCCGGAACGCCCTGGTAGAAACCGAGGCGGCCTTCGAGCGCGCCGGCATCGCCCTCCCGCCCCAGGCCATCGCCATCACCGGCGTGGGCAGCGTGCTCTGGGAGGCGGCCGCCACCTGGCGGGCGCGCCTGCCGATGTGGGACTGGGTGGGCGGTCGCACCAGCGTCACCTCCGCCGTGGGCCTCCTGCCCGCGTTCCTGCAGGGGGTCGAGGTCGATGAGCTCCTCGCCGGGGCCGCCGCGATGGACGCCGCCACACGCAACCCCGACTACGCCGCCAACCCCGCCGCCCGCCTCGCGTGGGCGTGGCACCACCTCTCCGGCGCCGGCCGCAACACGCGCGCCATGGTGCTCCTCCCTTACCGGGACCGGCTCGTGCTCATCTCGCGCTACCTCCAGCAGCTCGTCATGGAGTCGCTGGGCAAGACGCTCGACCGCGCGGGCCAGCCCGTTCGCAGCGGCCTCACCGTGTACGGAAACAAGGGCAGCACCGACCAGCACGCCTACGTGCAGCAGCTCCGCGATGGCCCCGACGACCACTTCGTGACCTTCGTGGCGGTGCAGGATGATGGCTGGTACGGCGCGAGCGAGGTGGAGCCCGGGGTGGACGCGGGCGACTACCTCCAGGGGCTCTTCCTCGGCACGCGCCGGGCGCTCCACGAGGCGGGCCACCCTTCCCTCACGATCACCCTCTCCCAGCTCGATGCCTTCCGCCTCGGCGGGGTGATCGCGCTCTACGAGCGCGCCGTGGGCCTCCTCGCCGAGCTCCTCAACGTGAACGCCTACCACCAGCCGGGCGTGGAAGCGGGCAAGAAGGCCGCCGCCGCCGTGCTCGCGTTGAAGCCCCGCCTGCTCGCGGCGCTCGCGGAGGGCGAAGGCACGGCCGACAGCCTGCTGGAGCGCATCGGCGTGAGCGGCGATGCCCACACCCGCGCCGCAGCCCACGCCATCCTCGCGCGCCTCGCGGCCAACGAGCGCGGCGTGAGCACTACGCCCGGCACCACGCCGGAGCTGGACGTGTTCAGGGCCCGGGACTGAAGCGGGCTACCGGAAGGAGAGCGGGCAGGCCGGGCCGCTGTTGAGCGCGGTCAGGTCGTTGGAGGAGATGAACTTCTCCTCGGGGGCGAGCACCATCGCGTTCCAGCCCGAGGCGTTGCCGGCCCCCACCAGCTGCACGGCGAGCCCCAGCGAGGACACAACAGAGAGGTACACGAAACCGATGGGCGAGCCCTCGCGGCAGACGCCGTACTCCCGGGTGTCGACCTCCGTGTACGCATGATCGGTGTCGACGTCGGTGTAGACCTCGGGAATCTCCACCGCGGCCGAAACGCCATCCACGAACTCCTCGAAGTGGTCGGTGGGCGGCACGCCGCGCAACACGAAGTCGAAGGGCGACTCCGCGTGCACATCGGTGAAGGTGGGCGCCTCCACCTCGCCGCCCAGAATGGCCACGCGCGAGCGCACCACGATGCCCATCGCCGGGTCGGGCTCCACGCTCCACGTGCCCGACACCGACTCGTTGGGGTTCTCGATCAGGGTCACGAAGATGGGCATCGACTCGAGACTGGAGGTGGCCATGGCGATGCCGGCCTCCATGTCCATGAGCATCGCGTTCCAGCCGCGGAGCGCGTTCGGGACGGCCTGGATGCCGGAGGGGTTGCCATCCACGTAGAGCAGCCAGGCCGACGACACGCCGAGGAACGCCTCATTGGCGGAGGGAACGCCATCGCCATCCGTGTCGACGTGAAGGGCCGGCACGAAGAAGACGCCCTTGACGCCCGGGTGGCCCTCGGGATCGAGCTCCTCAAGCAGCGACGCATCCGGGGCGTGCAGGTCGAGCGTGAGCGCATCCTCGGTGATGGCAACGCTGGTGAGCACCTCGCCGAAGCGGTAGGTGCCGCCCATCATGCCGATCGGATCGACCTGCGTGAGGCTCAGGGTGGCGCCCTCGTAGGAGCCCGTGAAGGTGAAGGTGGCCTCGTCCTCCCCGAGCAGGAGCGGCGAGCCGGAGTCGCCGCTGTCGGTGTCGGTGTCGGCGGGCTCGTTCGTGTCGGCCACGCCGGTGTGATCAGCGGGGTCGTCGCACGCGGCGAGCAGGGACAGGGCGGCGGCGTAGAGACGCATCGGGGTAGCTTAGCTGATGATCCCCCCCGCGTCGGCACCTTCGAGTGCGTGGTTCGCGCCGCTCCTGGCGCCGGTGGCGGGGCAGGTGGCGGCGGCGTGGAACCGGATTCCCGGCGGGCCCGCCCACCCCGAGGCGGTGCCCCGCGCGGGGCTCGGCGGCGCGCTCGTGATCCACATCGCGCGGGCCTGGGGAACCCGGCGCTGGCAGGAGGAGGGCCGGGTGGCGGTGACGGCCATCGAAGCGCTCAACCAGCGCGTCCACCTCGGCGAGCCCGAGGCGGCCGAGCGGGCGGCGTGGTTCGCCGCCGACCTGCGGCTCGTGCTCCACCTCGCGCGGCGGGCCGCCCGGCGCGATGAGGCCCTGCTCCGCAGGGTGGGCGCCCGCTGCCTGGCCCGAGGGGGGGAAGGAAACGAGCCGGTGGGCGAATCCACGCTCTTCCTCCGGGCGGCCGTAGCCGCCGGGGTGATCGTGGGGGCGGCGCCCGACCCCGTGCACCTCGCGCTCCACGCGTGGGCCGCCGCGATAGGCGACTGGCTCGATGCGCGCGCCGCCGGAGAGGCCGACCTCCGGGTTCCCCCCGCGGCCACCGCCGCCCTGGAGCGCCTCCCGGATGCCGCCGCCCGCGAGCTCCTGCTCTCGCTCCACGCGCCGCCCCCCGCCGGCGACCCGCGCGCCTTCTCCCGGTGGGTGCCCCTGCCGGTGCCGCCCCGCGCGCCGCCCGACGAGCCCTTCACGCGCGCGATGCTCGCCACCCTCGCGGGCGAGGGCGCGCTCCCCGCCGCCGGGCGCTGGCTCGCGAGCGGCGGCGGGAAGCGGCTCCGCGCGCAGATCGCGGTGGCGGCGGCCGTGGCCGCGGGCGGCGGCGATGCGCTCGCCGTGGCTGCCGAGGTGGAATGGGTACACGCGGCCTCGCTCGTGCTCGACGACATCGTGGACGAGGCCGAGCTTCGCCGGGGCGCGCCCCCGCTTCACCGGCTGGCCTCCACCCCCTTCGCCGCGGGCGTGGCCGGCTGGCTGCTGGCGCACACGGCCCTCCGGGAGCCCGGCCTCGCCGACGCCATGCTGGCCCTCGCCGAGGGGCAGCGCGCGGAGCTGGCCCACGCGGGGGAGCCGAGCCTGTCGCGTCAGGACTGGTATGCCATCGCCGCGCAGAAGACGGCCCGCCTGTTCGCCGCCGCCGCCAGCCTCGGCGGTCGCGCGGCGGGGGCGAGCCCCGCGCACCAGCAGCAGCTCGCCCGCTTCGGACAGGAGCTCGGCCTCGCCTTCCAGATCGTGGACGACCTGCTCGATGTCGTTGGCGAGGCCGACGCGCTGGGCAAGCCGCCGGGGCAGGACCTGCGCGCCGGTCGGGTGGGCTTTCCGATGGTGCTCCTGCGGGAGCTGGAGCCGGTGCCGCGGCCGGGCGAGGCCCCCCACGCCGCCGCTCTCCGCCTCGGCGTGCCCGCCCTCTGCCTCGCGCAGGCCGGGATCCACGAGGCGCGGGCCGTGGGCGCGCTCGAGGGCCTCCCGGGCGATATCGCCGGCCTCGTCCACCTCGCCCGGGCCTCGGTGGAGCGGCGGGCATGATCGCCGGGCGGTCGCTGGTAGATTGGGGCAAGCGCCTCGGCGGCTTCGTGGCCAGCGGGGTGGTCGTGCTCGGCGCGTACGGGATCGGCAAGCTGGCCGGGCCGCCCCACCTCCTGCCGCTCACCCCGCTCGACACGGCGATCCCGCTCGTGCCCTGGACGATCTGGTGGTACGGCTCGGGCACCAAGGCCGCCCTGCTCGCCTGGCTGATGGTGCCCAACGGGCGCGAGGCGCGCCGCCTGTGGCTCACGCTCGCCCTCTGCGCGCTCGCGTGCATGGTGGGGTTCGTGGTGTGGCCGACCACGTTCCCGCGCGAGCTCTACCCGTTGCCGGCGGGGGAGAGCGCCACCCTCCGCGAGTTCGCCGACCTCCGCGACACCGACTCGCCCACCAACTGCCTGCCCTCGCTGCACGTCGCGTTGGCCTGGGGGCTCGCCCTCTCCTGGGCGCCCTGGCTCCGCCGCGGCCGCTGGCTGCCGTTTGTGTGGGCGGCCGGCGTGTCGGTGTGCACGCTCACCACGAAGCAGCACTACGTGATCGACGTGCCCACGGGGGCCGCGGTGGGCGTGCTGGCGTGGGCGGCGGCGCGGCGCCTCGAAGCGTGGAAGCCCGCCGCGGGGCGGATCGCGCTCACCGACAGGCGCGCCGTGGAGGCGCTGCTCCTGCGCGTGCGGGCCCACCAGTGGCGGCTCGCCGACCTCCCGGCGCCGCCGGGAACGCCGCTCCCCCGGGAGATGGCACGACTGCTGAACGAGGTCATCTACATCGAGGAGATCGCCCGGCTGAACTTCGAGCTCCTGCGCGATGCGAGCGACACCGCCGCGCTGCGCGAGCTGTACCAGCTCTTCGCCGACGAGGAGCGCCGCCACGCCGACGGGCTGCGGCTCCTGCTCCACGCCGCGGGCGCCCCGATCGAGGCCCCCGGCCTCGGCAACGCCCTCGTGCTCGACCAGTTCGACACGCTGCACCCCGACGTGGACGGCGCGCTCGTGGCCGTCTCCACGCCCGTCTTCGAGACCTTCCTCGACGCCGGTACGATCCCCTTCCTTCAGGCGCACCCGGCGCTCCGGTCGGCGTCGTTCGATGCTTTCGTGGAGCGCGTGTGCACCGACGAGGCGGCGCACCTCGCGCTGAACTGGATCGTCACCCGCGAGGTGGCCCGCACCCGCGGCGGTCTCGCGAGCGCGGGTTTGCTGGCCAACCCGAACATCTCCCGCGGCATGCTCGCGGTGCCGTTCATGTCGCTCGAGGTGTACTCGCTGGCGCACCGCCTCGGGTACGACTTCGGCACGCTGCTGCCGCCGTTCGGGCGCTTGTGGCGGCTCCACGAACGTTTCCCCGAGCTCGAACGGTTCGCGCTCTGGTGGCCCTACCGCGCCTTCGCGGCCGCCGGCGCCATCGCCACGACGGTGTGCATGGGTCTCGTCCGCACCGGGCTCCTGTTCCTCCCGTTCTGGCTCGCCGTGACGCGGCTGTTCGGGTTGCTCGCGCGGCTGGGCTTCGGCGAGACCCTCCTCGCGCGCCGCGGCCTGCCGCCTACCGGTCCGGTGCGGGTGGGTTCCTGAGCCGGTCGCCGAGGGCGCGAGCGAGAATGGATGGCCGCCGCAACCAGACTCGCTCCCGCGCGTATGGACCCACAGCCACTGGAGCCCCTTGTCCCAACGAACCCGGATCGCCGCCGCCGCGCTGCCCCTCCCCTTCGCGTTTGCCTTCGCTGCGTGCGACGGCTCGGCCTGCCCCCCGGGGTTCGCCCCGGGCAACGCCGTTGGCGAATGTGCGTTCGACGAGTCCGCCGTCCTCGATCTCGTCCGCACGCTGGAGGAGGGCCCGCTCGTGAAGCTCAACCCCGAGCCATACATCCCTCCCTACTCGTCGAATCCGATCGAGCGCAACGTCTGGGTTTCCCCGGTCGCCATCCCCGACGAGGACACCCTCGCGAGCGACCTGTACCTGAGCATCGACCAGGACGAATGGGCGACCCCGCTCGACGTGGCGTTCCCCGTCGGCACGGTGATCGTGCACGAGGCGGTCAACGGCGAGGAGGCCCACGGCGTCGAGGTGAAGCGCGACGACTACGCCGACGAGACGGGGCGCCCGTGGTGGATGGCCATGGTGTTCGACGATGGCGAGATCGACGTGACCCCGCGGGAGGCATGCGCGGACTGCCACACGGCGCCGTGGCGCCCGACCGAGGGCCTGTGGGGGCTGCCGACGCTTGCAAAGTGACCACCACCCGAAGCCCACGGCCGGCGACCTTCGGCGGATTTCGGTCGAGTCGTCAGAAAGATCTGCCGGTGACCGCAACCCGCAGCCATCCGCGGCGTAGTGCTGGGGAGCGAGCGCGCTGGATGTCCTTGCGGCAGCGAAGTCCCGAGCCGACCCTGCCCGAGATCGGCTCCGTCGATCACCGCCCGTCGTCCGCGCCCCGCGGCGACGAGGCCATGGCCCGCTATGCGAACGGGGACGACAGCGCGTTCTCCGAGCTGTACGACGAAGTTTCGCCTCGCCTGATGGCCTTCCTGATCCGGAAGACGGCCGACCGCGCGCTCGCCGAGGACCTCGCCCAACAGACCCTCCTGCAGATGCACCGGGCCCGGGGAACCTTCACACCCGGAGCGCCGGTCATGCCGTGGACGTTCGCCATCGCGCGCCGCCTGGTGATCGATGAGTTCCGCCGCACCCGACGGCGCGGGCCGCAGGCAGCGGACGAGCTCCCCGATGTCGCCGATCCGATCGCCGAGTCTGGCCCTGCGTGCCACGAAGCGGCGGGGCCCGTTGCCCGCCTCCCGGGAAGCGCTCCTCGCCGCAGTGCCTTCGGCGCCCCTCGCGTTCTTTGTCTGGAAGGCCGGCTGGAGCATCGCGCTGGGCGAGGCGCAGTGGTGGCCCACCCGGCCCGGCCTCCTCTGCCTAGCGGTCTCGCTGGTCCTCGGTGGGGCGCTCCTTGCGGCGCTGATCCAGACGCGACGTCGCAGTGATCCGCTGCACCCCGGACTTGGCGGGGCCGCATTGGGCGTTGCCTCGGGCGCCGCGGCGGCCGTGCTCGTGGACCTGTGGTGCCCGGTCGGGCACGCCGCCCACGTGGCGCTCGGCCACGTGCTCCCGATGCTGCTGCTCGGCCTCATCGGCGCGTGGGCGGGCGGGCGGGCACTCGCGATGCGGATCGTGCGGTAGGCCGCAGGCCCGTCAGGCGAGACCGGTCACCCGCGCCCACAGCGCGAGCACCAGCCACGCGATCGGGGAGCCGGTGACCCAGGGGCCGCTGGCGACCAGCACCATGGCCGACGGGCCCGCGGTGATGGCGAGGCCGGAAGCGCCCAGCGCGATGACGGCGGGCGCCGAGGCGAGAAATCGGGAGGGGAGGCGGGAGCTGGCAGGTTGGGTGGTCATGGCAGTTGGTACGGCGGACACGGAACGGAGTTGCGGTGCAGCGACGGTTCTCCGTGCGGAAGCAGCGGGAGGGGCTCCTCGTTCGGCGGATGAACCGCCGAAGCCCGCGCGCTGCGGCCTGCCGCCTACCGCTCCGGTGCGGGTCGGTTCCTGAGCCGGTCGCCGAGGGCGCTCACGATTCGCGCCACCGGCCAGGCGAGGCCGATCCCCAAGGCGGTCCCGGCCACGTTCGCCAGCCAGTCGGCCAGCTCACCATCGCGCCCCGCCCAGGCCTGGCTCAGCTCGTCCAGCGCACCCCACGCCGCGAAGGCGAGCAGCAGGCGGCCCGCGTTTCGCGGCAGGCG
>CAISIK010000187.1 GCA_903885375.1 uncultured Pseudomonadota bacterium | reverse complement strand
CGGCTCGCGGCGGCGGCGGCGCGCTCGGCGGCGGCGGAACACTGGGCGGCGCCGGCACGGCTGGCGGCGGCGCGAACGACGGCGGTGCCGTTTGGATGGGCTTCGAGGGGGCGCCCATCGGGCGCGGGGCCGGAAGGGGCTCGTCCTCCTCGTCCTCCTCGGCGAGCATCTGCGCGATCTTCTCGCGGCTCCAGAACGAGGTGCTCTCGCCCTTGCTGGCCGGGGCCTGGCGCACGCCGCCGCGGGCGAGCGGCGCCGCGATGCTGGTGGGCCCGCCGAGGATCTCCTGCTGGAGGATGGGCATCGGCGCCGGCGCCTTGCCAAGCCGACGCCCCCACGCCACGAGGCCCTCGCCATCGATATCGGCCGCCACGGAGGCCAGCACGTTCGCGGCATCGAGGGGCAGCGGCCGGTCTTCCGGGTGCCACGCGAGGATCTTGCAGAGGAACTTCCGCACGTCGGCCACCCAGCGGCGGCCCCCGGCTTCGCTGAAGTCCATGCCGAGGACGCGCTCCACTACGGCATCGTCGTGCTCGTCGGCATCGGCCCCCGGCTCGCCGAAGGGGTCTTCGCTCAGGCAGTGGTGCAGGAGCAGGCCGAGGCCGAAGATGTCGACCGAGGGGAGGTCGGGCCGGCCTTCGGGCGCCCGGGTGGTGCGGCGGGGCACGCCCCAGCCATCGATGGAGACGTTCCCGTGCTCGTCGACCCGCACGTGGGTGGGGCGAAGGTCGCCGTGAACGAGGCGGTCCTCCTCGGCGATGCACAGGATGTCGGCCAGCGCCGCGCACAGCTCCATCGCCGCGCGGAGCGGCGGACGGTTCCGTTCGAGCGCCTCATCGAGCGTGAGACCGGCGCCGTTGCCCTCGCGAGCGAGCACCTGGCCGAGCTCGCCGGCTTCACGCGTGTAGTGGAATCCTGACATCCGCCGCCGGGCCTATCACGAATTCCGCGCCGGGCGCCGGTGCGGTGGCGTGGCGTTCTGCGCGCTCAGTAGGCCCAGAGTCGGCAGTTTTCGCCCACCGTGGCGAGCCATCGGCCACGGGTGGAGAACGCGAGCGCGCGTACGGCCCCGGAGTGGGCGGCCACGCGCGGGGGATGGGCCCGGGTGGAAGGCGGCGCGAGGATGTCGACGAGCGCCACGACGCCGCCCCCCGTACCGAGCGCGAGCGTGCGCCCATCGGCGCAGAGCGCGGCGGAGACGGCATCGAGCAGGCGGGCGCTCCGCGGCTGTCCTTCGTGCCAGAGGGTGGCGCCGCCTTCGGCCACGCCGAGCACGCGCCCGGCGTGAGAGAAGCGCAGGACGTGGCGGGTGGGCTCCCCGGAGGGGAGGGGGCTGCCGAGCGGCCCGACGCGCATTTCCCGCTCCACGCTGCGCGCCTGCAGGAGCGCCCCCTCGTCGGAGACACCGAGCGCCGTGCCACGCGGCACCTGCACCGTGCGAACCTCCTTCTCGCCTTCGTACACCCGCACGAGCCGCTGATCTCCAGCCTCCCCGATGATGGCGAGCCCCCCCTGCCAGAAGCGCAGGCCCGACTCCCCCGTCAGCCCTGTTTCCAGGGTGAGCACGGGGGCCTCTCCACCGTCGCGCATCTCCACGCGGCCCGTGGCGGAGAGCACCGCCACCTGGGAGCCGTGCGAGGCCACGTGCACCGGTTCGGCGGGGCCGTCGAACAGCCGCCGCGATCCGAACGTAGGCTCGACGGACTGCACGAGTCCGCGGGCGTCGGCCACGAGCAGCACCTCACGATCGGGCGCCCACGACACACAGCGGGGCGCCTCGCCGGGAACGGCAAGCATCGGCTCGAGGGCCTTCCGCGAGTGGAGGTAGTGGGCGTCGCGGCGCATCAGGCAGCGCCACCCCGCCGGTCGGCCACGATGGCGGCCGCCTCGTCCGGACTCACGGGGATGGGGTAGTGCCCATCGAAGCAGGCCATGCACGCCGGGGTGCGGGCCGAAGCGCGCAGGCCCTCCACGCTCAGGAAGGTCACGCTGTCCACCCCGAAGGTGCGCGCCCAGTCCTTCTCGGGCACGCGCGCGGCCACGAGCTCGTCCTTCGATGGCATGTCGATCCCGTAGAAGCACGGGTTCTTCACTGGAGGGGAGAAGATGGCGAGGTGGACCTCCTTCGGCTTGACCGAGCGCACCAGCTCGGCGAGGCGGCGCACCGTGGTGCCGCGGACGACACTGTCATCCACCAGCACCACCCGCTTGCCCTCCATGATCTCCGGGATGGGATTCAGCTTGAGACGGAGCGCGTTCTGGCGCGCGGACGCATCCGGCATGATGAACGTGCGGCCGCTGTAGCGGTTCTTGATGAAGCCTTCACGGAAGGGGAGACCGAGGGTCTCCGCCATCGCCTGGGCGGCCGGGCGCGAGGTGTCCGGCACGGGCACCACCACGTCGGCTTCGAGGCCCCGGGCCCGCCATTCTTCGCCGAGGCGCGCGCCGAGCTCCCACCGCACCTGGAAGATGCGACCATCCTCCATCCGGCTGTCGGGACGCGCGAAGTAGATGCGCTCGAACATGCAGCGCCGCGTCTCGGTGGTGCGGAGCTGCTCGATGCGGGCGGGCTGCCCCGGACGCAGGATCATCACGCTGCCCGCCGGAATCTCCCCGACCATCTCGAAGCCGAGCGCATCGAGCGCCACGGACTCGCTGGCCACGCACCAGGCGCCGTCGGGGCTGCGGCCGTACACGCCCGGCCGCACGCCGTAAGGGTCCCGGAACGCGATGAGGGTGTCCTGCCCGTCGATCTCCACCAGGGCCGCACAGGTGTACGCGCCCTTGACCTGCTCGAACACGTCGCGCACGGCGTCCTTCACGTGCTCCACGTTGTTGCCGCGGAGCCCCTCCGCGAAGACGAGCATGATGGGTTCGACGTCGCACTGCGACTGCACGCGGATGCCCCGACGCTGCAGCCAGGCCTCGAGCTGCGGCACGTTGGTGACGTTGCCGTTGTGCGCCATCAGCACGCCGGGACGGCGGGTGTGGAAGGGCTGCGTGTCATCCCGAACGCCGGCACCCACCGTGGGGTAGCGGACATGCCCGATAGCGGCGCTGCCGGGGAGCGTGGCGAGGGTGCTGCCCGCGAAGACCTGGGAGACCATGCCCAGCTCCTTGTAGACGTGCACCCGACCGTTGTGGACGGTCCCGATCCCGCAGGCGTCCTGACCGCGGTGCTGCAGGGCCTGCAGGGCCATGGCGGCTGCGGAGGAGGCGTGGTCCACGCCGATGAGTCCGACGAATCCGCACATGTCATGCCTCCAGAAGCTTGATGAGCAGTTCGGCCTGGTACCGGGCGTCGTAGTCGGCCCGATGTTTGAGACCCAGGTCCTCGACAGGCAGACCGAGGCGCTCGGCGAGCACCTCCTTGCTGCTGTCGAACCAGTGGATGTTCAGCTTGCCGGTGGCCAGCGCCTTGGTGTCGAGCGCCTTGTAGCCGAAGGGGTTCGGCAGATCCTCGGCGGCGTAGCACCACGCCACGAAGCTCCAGTCGAACGGGGCGTTGTGCCCCACGAAGACCGGCTTGGTGCCGGGGACGGTGTTCGCGCGCGTCCACTCGGCGAGCTCGAGGAGCGCCTCTCGACGCGTCCGGCCCTCCCGCCGCAGCCGCTCGATGTCGAGGCCGTTCACCCGCATGGCACCCTCGTCCACCCGCGGCGCCTCGGGGCGAAGCTCCACGTAATAGGCCTCGCCGAGCGAAAGGCGTCCCTCAGCGTCGGGGAGAACCGCGACCGCTCCGAGCGAGATCATGTCGTACAACGCCGGGACAGGACCGGAGCATTCGATGTCGATACAGAAATAGGTAGCTCTGGTTTCGCGCATCGCAATCCTCCCAGGAAGGTGCGGTACCGCGGTCATCGCGATCCGGGCCCGGGCTAACCCGCCCCTGCCTGCGGGTCGCCCTGTTCGGCGTCCTCATTCGCGCTTATGCACCACCCGTGAACTGCCCACCCGGCCCTGCTCCTGCGTGTCGTCGGGGGGAAGCGTGAAGGCGCTCGCCGGCCTGTTCGCCCTGAGCGCGCTCCTGCCGCTCCTCGCGGGCGCGGCCGCCATCGTGGGGCTCGGGCTCCTCCGCGAACTTCCGCCCGTGGAGGTAGTGGCCGCCGCCGGCGCATTGATCATCCTGCCCGTCGCCGGCCTCCGCACCGCGCTGGGCCCCGGCAACTGGGCGCTGGGTGCGTCGGGTTGGGGGTGGGCCTGCCTCCTCGCGCTCGGCCTCCCCCGGTACTTCCCCGGCGAGCTCCGCGAGGCGTTCGGAGCGGGTGTGGCGGTCTTCGTCGCGCCGGCCGGCGCCGATGCCACGGCCCGGGCGGCCCGGATGGCCCGCGAGCTGCCGATGCCCGCGAAGGAGGGCACGGCGAGGGTGCCGGAGGCCGAGCGCGCCCCCGAGCCCTGCGTGGCCGCGGCCGCCTCGTTGAGCTCCGATCAGGTGGCGCTCCCCTACGAGGGCCAGGGCCACAGCCTCGCCGTGCCCATCCAGTTCGGCGACACCGAGCTCACCATGCTCTTCGACACGGGCGCCACCGTGACGACGTTGAGCCGCGCGGGGCTCGCCCGGCTCGGCATCCGCGTGCCCGCCGATGCGCCGGAGATCACGTTGCGCACGGCCAACGGGGAGCGCTCTGCCCAGCTCGTGCTCGTGCCGCGGGTGTGGGTGGGCGGCCTCCCGGTCGACGGCGTGACGGTCGGCGTGTGCGACGAGTGCGAGGACGAGCGCACGGCCGGACTCCTCGGCCTCAACGTGTCGGGGCAGTTCCTTGTCACGGTCGACACCGCGCGGAAGGAGGTGGTCTTCCAGGCCCGCAAGGGCGAGCAGGACCGCGTGGTCGACGTGGGTCCCTGGTTGAAGGTCCGCGCCACGGCCCGCGTCTGGCCCGACGAACGCGTAGAGGTCGAGGTCACGGCCGACAACCGGAGCGACCGCACTGTGTCAGAAGCGCAGGTGGGCATCCACTGTGGCAAGGAGAACTTCATCGCGCGCCTGCGCGGTCTGGTGCCCCGCTCCACCGGCACCACCAGCCTTCGCCTCCCGGCGGGGACCGACTGCAGCACCTACTCGGTGAGCCTCGAACACGCGCGCTGGTAGCGCGGGTCGGTCAGCGAACTTCGAAGGGGAACGCGAAGAGCTGCTCCTTCGGCAGCGCGCGGAGCACGCGGTCGTCTTCTTCGTGAAGCACGTCGTGGGCGTGGAAGGCGTACACGCCGGGCTCGAGCGGGCCCCGCGAGGTCACGAGGTAGTCCTCCCGGGTGTCGAACCCCACGAGGTCGAAGGGCACGTCGTCTTTGGCCACCCACAGGTTGACCGCGCTGGACTCGGAGCCGAAGATGCCCTTCACCTCGGCCTTGTTCACGAACTCGAGGCGGCTGAGGTGCAGGTTCATCTGCGCGATCTCGCTGGGGCGGAGGCGGGTGTTGAACACCACGCGCACTTCGCCGTGGGGGAGCGCCTCTTCGGGAATGTTCTGGATGCCGGCGTAGTGTTCGAGGTTGGTGCCGACCACCTGCACCCGCTGTTTGCCCAGCGTCACGTAGCTCTCCCGGCCGACACCGTAGAACCCCGTCGTTTCGGGTTCGGGGTAGAGGCTGAGCGAGACCGCTTCGAAGTCCTCCTCCTCAGGAACCTCGTGGGCGAGCGAGATCTCCTTGATGAACCCGTCCTTTCCGGCGAGCACCCGCACGCCGCCGGCCGCCAGCGCGGCGTCGCTCTCCTTGTCCTCGGTGTGGAGCACCAGCTTGCTGACCGGCACATCGAGGGAGAACTTGCCGTCGGAGTCGGTGTAGTAGCGGTCCATCACGCCCTCCACCACCACGGTGGCCTCGGGCACGGGCTTCCCCCAGATGTCGCGAACGAGGCCGCTGATGCCGCGCGTGTCTTCCGTGCACGCGAGCAGGCTGACGAACAAGAACATGGTCAGAGCTTATCCCGAGACCCGCTCGGGGGCGTTGCAAACCAGCCGTCCAGTGTGCCGGCCTCCAGTTCGACCAGCGCGTGGCGGCTGAACCGGATGTAGCTCTCCCACTCCTCGGTAGACTTGCCCGACGCCCGTCGGCGTTCGAGCTCTGCTTCAGACCACGTGATACATCGTGATACAAAGTCGTGCGCGGCGTGGAGGCGGGCCGCCGGCGAGGCCGCGGGCACGATCTCGTCGAACAGGCTCACGAGCGCGCGGCCGCCAGGACATCGCGCAGCGGCCGAAGGTTGGCGCTGCCGGTGCGGCTGAAGCGGTCGATCAGCCGATGGCCGGTGCGGGCCAGCTCGAGGATGCGGCTGATCCGCGTGTGGAGGAAGCGGCTGTGGTGCATCGCGCGAGGGTCCCGCCCCCGGCCCTCGTTGTCGAGGAGGAGCAGCGCCGCTTCGAGTTGCTCGATGCTGCGGGCCACCATGCGGAGCTCCCGGTCGCGGAACACCCGCGCCACGAGCATCCAGATATCGGTTTCGGCCACGAAAAGACGCCGCCGTTCGCCGGGAGCAGGCTCCCGCCGAACCACGCCCCACTGCAGGAGCTCGGTGAGCGTGTTGCTCACCATGCCGGCGCTGAGCCCGGTGCGCAGCTCGATCTGCTCGGCATCGAGCGGGGTGGCGCTGAGGTAGAGCACGCTCCACACCCGCCCCATCGAAGGCTTGAAGTTCCAGAACCCGATGATCTCGCCGATGGCCTCCGCCACGAGCCCCACGGCCCGCTGGCGAGCCGCTTCATCCGAATCGGACGGCGTGGGCAGGGGGGGGATGGCGTCGTTCACTGATTTCAGTTAACACTGAAATCTTCGAAGTGCCCAGCCGCGGAGGCAAGATGGACCCGCTCACCGCTCCCCGCTTCCCTCCCGACCAGGTCGTTCGGCGGATCACGGCCGAGGGGCTGTCCGGAAGCCGCCCAGCCGTGGTGATCTCGGGTCCGGAGGAGGTGTTCGTCCGCCTCCGCGAGCCGCTCGCCAAGGCGGAGGTGCGGCTCGGCAAGCTCGTTTCCAGCGATGTGGACGTGGTCGAGGCGGTGGGGCGCTACCTCGCCGAGGCCGGCGGCAAGCGCCTGCGGCCCATGCTCACGGCGCTCGGCGCCGGCGCGGTCGGGTTCCGGGGCGACCTGCCCGGGCTCATGTGTGTTGGCGAGCTCATCCACCTCGGTTCGCTCCTGCACGACGATGTGGTCGACGGCGCCGACCTCCGCCGCGGTCGTCCGGCCGGGCACCGGGTCTTCGGCAACGCGGCCACGATCCTCACGGGCGACTTCTGCCTCGCCCGCGCGGTGCTGCTGTCGGCGGAGGCGGGCGGCTTCCGGGCGGTCACCGAGCTCGCGCGCGCGGTCACGGCGATGGCCGAGGGCGAGGTGCTGCAGCTGCAGCGGGCGGGAAACCTGGCCACCACGCTCGACGCCTACCTGGAGATGGTGGACAAGAAGTCGGCCGCGCTCATCGCGTGGAGCGCCGCGGCCGGCGCGTACGCCACGGGGAACGAGGATGCAGCGGCCGCCCTCGAGCGGTTCGGCCGCGGGGTGGGCGTGGCCTTCCAGGTGACCGACGATGTGCTCGACTACGCGGAGGGCACCGGCAAGCGGCCGGGCGCCGATCTGCGCGAGCGCAAGCTCACGCTGCCGCTGGTGCACGCCATGCAACGCATTCCCGACCTGCGGGCGCGGCTCGAAGCGGCGTCCCCCACCGAGGCCGAGGTCCCGCGCCTCGTGGCCGAGATTCGGATGTCCGGCGCGCTGGAGCTCGCGCTTGACGAGGCCCGCGCTCGCGTGGCCGACGCGCTCTCCTGCCTCGAATGCCTGCCTCCCGGTCCCGACCGCGACAGCCTCGCGGTGCTCGGCTCCTACCTCGTGGAGCGGGCCACATGAGCGGCCTCGCACCCGTGGCGGGCGACCCGGAGCGCGCCCCGGCCGTGCAAGCCATGTTCGCGCGGATCGCCGGTGGGTACGACCGGGCGAACGCCCTGATGTCGATGGGGATCGACCGCGCCTGGCGCCGGATCGCGGTGCGGGAGCTGGCCGCCGCGGCGGATGGTGATGTGCTCGACCTCTGCGCGGGCACGATGGACTTCTCCGGCATGCTCGCGGATCGCTCCCGCAGCCTCACCGCGCTGGACTTCTGCCAGGAGATGCTCGATGCGGGCCGGGCCAAGGCGCCCACTGCGCGTATCGTCTGCGCCGATGCGCGGGAGATGCCGTTGGACGCGCGCTCCTTCGATGGATGTGTCGCGGGGTTCGGCATCCGGAACGTGCCGGAGCCGGCGCGCGCGGTGGCCGAGGCGTTCCGGGTCTTGCGGCCTGGCGGGGTCTTCGTGGTGGTGGACTTCTTCCAGCCCACAAGCTGGCTCGCTCGCCTGATGGCGGGCACCTACAACCGCGTGGTGCTGCCAATCGTGGGCGGAATTGTATCAGGTGATGCAAGCGCGTATCGTTACCTCGCGGAGAGCATGGCCGCGTGGACCGACCGGGCCGGCTTCGAGGGCATGTGTCGGGAGGCGGGGTTCGAGCGGGTGACGGGCTGGGAGCTCTTCCCCCCGGTGGCCAGCATCGTCGTGGCGCGGAAGGCCGCGTGAAGCGGATCGTCCTCGGGGTGACGGGCGCGTCCGGCGCGCCCTACGCCCAGCGTGCGCTCCAGTTCCTGCGGGAGGAGACCACGCTCGAGGTGGAGGTCGTCTTCACCCGTACCGGGCGCGTGGTGTGGAACCACGAGGTGGGCACCGACCCCGCCGAGTACGGCTACCGCATCTGGAACCCGCTCGACTTCACCGCGCCGTTCGCCAGCGGCAGCGCCCGGGTGGATGGCATGCTCATCCTGCCCTGCTCGGTGGGCACCGCGGCGCGGGTCGCCCACGGCCTCTCCACCGATCTGGTGGGTCGTGCGGCGGACGTGATGCTGAAGGAGCGCCGCCCCTTGGTGATGGTGGTTCGCGAAACCCCGTTTTCGCTCATCCATCTGCGGAACCTCACCCAGCTCGCGGAAGCGGGGGCGGTCGTGATGCCGGCTTCGCCGGGCTTCTACCACCGCCCGCGTACGGTCCAGGACCTCGTGGACCACGTGGTGGCCCGCGCGCTCGACCGGCTCGGCATCGACAACGAACTTTTCCGCCGCTGGAGCGGCCTTGGAGACCACGATGGTGACTGAGCTTTCGCCGCTCACCCGCCGGCGCGTGCAGGACCGCGGCCTCGCCGACATCGCCGAGAAGCTCGCGGCGGGTGTGCGTCTCGACTTCGACGACGGCATGCGGCTGTTCACGACGCCCGACCTCGGCACGCTCGGGCTCCTCGCCAACCGGGAGCGGGAGCGTCGCCACGGCGACCTGACCTACTTCAACCGCAACCTCCACATCAACGCCACCAACGTGTGCGAGGCCACCTGCATCTTCTGCTCCTTCAGCCGCCTGAAGACGGGAGACCCGAACGCCTACACCATGTCGCTCGAGGAGGCGCTCGGCCGCGTGCGCGCGCTTCGCGGCGAGCTGATCACCGAAGTGCACGTGGTGAACGGGCTCAACCCCGACCTGCCGTGGTCGTACTACCTCGACCTGCTCCGCGGCATCAAGGCCGAGCGGGCCGACCTCCACATCAAGGGCTTCACCGCGGTCGAAATCCACTACTTCGCGGTGAAGTTCGGCAAGACCTACGAGACGGTGCTGCGGGAGCTCATGGAGGCGGGCCTCGGCTCGCTGCCGGGCGGCGGCGCGGAGATCTTCCACCCCCGGGCCCGCAAGAAGCTCTGCGACGACAAGGTGGATGCGGAGGGCTGGCTGGAGGTGCACCGCACCGCCCACGAGCTCGGCCTCCGGAGCAACTGCACGATGCTCTTCGGCAGCATCGAAACGCTCGAGGAGCGGGTGGATCACATGCTCCGCCTGCGCGCCCTGCAGGACCACACGGGTGGGTTCCAGACCTTCATCCCCCTGCGGTTCCACCACGAGAACAACAAGCTCGAACGCCTCCGCGAGCCGACCGGCTTCGACAGCTTGCGCACCTACGCGGTGGCCCGCCTGATGCTCGACAACATCGACCACATCAAGGCCTACTGGATCATGCTCGGCATCGAGCTCGCCCAGCTCGCGCTCTCCTGGGGTGTCGACGACCTCGACGGCACCGTGCGCGAGGAGCGTATCTACCACATGGCGGGCGCCCGAACGCCACAAACGCTGGGTCGCGCCGACCTCGTACAGCTCATTCGTGACGCCGGCCGCGTGCCGGTGGAGCGTGACACCCTCTACCACGTGGTCGCGGAGGCCTGAAATGTCCAAGAAGATCCGCGTGGCCTGCGTCGGCTACACCAACGCCTGGCCGCTGACCCGCTTCCTCGACCCCGAGCTCTTCGAGGTGGAAGCCTGCGTGCCGAGCGTGGCCGCGCGTCGCCTGAACCAGGGCGAGGCCGACGTGGGCCTCGTGCCTGTGGCCTCGCTGTTCGACAAGGGCGCCCACTGGCGGGTGGCGCCCGGCTGGTGCATCGGCTCCGACGGCGATGTGGACAGCGTGCTCCTCGTGGGCGAAACGCCGCTGTCCGAGTGGGAGGAGGTGGTGCTCGACGGCGAGAGCCGCACGAGCGTGATCCTCGCCCAGATCCTGCTGCGCGGCCCCCTCGGCCGGGCGGATATCCCCGTCCGCGCGGTGGATGCCGGCACGGGCGCCTTCCACGCGCAGGGTCGCGTGGGCGCCGTCGTGATCGGGGACGCGGCGCTCAACCTGCCGAGCCGCCTCACCACCCGCGTGGACCTCGGGCGGGTGTGGAAGGACTGGACGGGGCTCCCCTTCGTGTTCGCCGTGTGGGCGGGTCGTCCCGACCTCCCGCGCGAGGCGATCGACGGGCTGCGCACGGCCGGTGAGCGCGGGATGCCCGAGCGCGCCCTCGCGCCGGCCTCGGAGCGGGACTACCTGACGCGCGCCATCCGCTACGCCCTCGACGATCGGGCGCTGATGGGCCTCCGGCGCTTCGTGGCGCTCGGGCAGTCCGCTGGCCTCCTCGGGGCCGGCGACCTCTCGCTCTACGGTCCGGAGCCCGTGGCCCCGCGAACGGCCCTCCCCTCCGACCTGCTCACGCGCGCCGCGCGTGGCGAGCCGCTCGACGCGGCGTCCGCCCACGCGCTCTCCGCCTCCGCCCCCACCGGCGAGCTCGCCGCCGCGGCCGACGAGGTGCGCTGGCTTCGCGCGCCCGCCCGCGAGGTCACCTGGCTCCCCGCCGGCAACCTCACGCTCGACAACCTCGAGGCCCGCGCCACCGCGCTCTCGGCGAAGAAGGCGCTCGCCGCCGTCCTCCATCCGGGCGTGGCCGAAGCGGACACGCTGGACC
Source organism: uncultured Pseudomonadota bacterium (assembly GCA_903885375.1). Classification (GTDB taxonomy): domain Bacteria; phylum Myxococcota_A; class UBA796; order UBA796; family SXON01; genus SXON01. The sequence goes on along the minus strand of CAISIK010000187.1, from coordinate 8,214 downwards.
GCGCGGTCGCGGCGATCCGCACCCTCAAGGGGGATCACGGCCTGTCGACCACGGGGATCGGCGCCGACGACCTGCAGGGCATGGCCATCGCGGCGGGGGTGAGCCCCGAGGCCGCCCTCGAACGCATGGTGGCCGCCGGCCTCGAAGGGTTCGGGGGGCCCCCCACGCGCGCCGGCGCCGTGCTCCGGCCCACCTGGCAGGCGATGCACCGCCTCGCGGGCGCGCACGGCCTGCGCGGCCCGGCCACGCTCACGCTGGGCCTCGGCGAAACCCGCGAAGATCGGCTCCGCCACCTGCTCGCCCTCCGCGAGTTCCAGGCCGAGGAGCTCGCCGCCGGCCGTCCGGGCTTCACCGCGCTCAGCGTGTGGACCGCGCTCACCGGCGCGCCCGACCGCGACGACTCCGCGCAGGCTTGGCTCCGCACGATCGCGCTCGCGCGCCTCGTGCTGCACAACGTGGAGCACCTCACCGCCTGGTGGCCGAGCGTGGGTCTCGGCAGCGCCCAGGCTGCGCTGTTCGCCGGCGCGGACGATCTCGGCCCGGCGCTCGTCGATGAGCACGCCCTCGCCGCGCCCGGCCGGAGCTTCACCACCGATGGCGACGAGGTGGAGCACCACATCCGCGTGGCCGGCTTCGTGCCCGTTCGCCGCGACCTCGATTGGACCACGCTGGTCCGCATGACCGCCGCGCCCGAGGGGCGGTACGCGCGGGCCTGAGCGTGCGCGGCCCCGTCAACGCGCACGTGCACCTGGAGCTGGGGGCGCGCGAAACACTGGGCGGACGGGGGTTCCTCGCCTGGCTGCACAGCTGGCGGGGGTTGCCCTCGCCCGATCTTCGCCCGGCCGCGGAGATCGCACGGAAGAACGCGCGTGACGTGGCCGCGTTCGGCACCGCCGCCGTGGTGGACGTGGGCAACTTCGACGTGGGGCTCGCCGCGCTGACGGACGCCGGCCTCGATGGATTCGCCTTCCACGAGGTGTTCGGCTTCGACGTGCCCGACGCCGCCGTTCCCTATGGGAACGCCACCCCGCACGCGCCCTACAGCACCCACGCCGACACCATCCGCGACGCGGCGGGTCGCGGCCGGCCGTGGACGATGCACGTGGACGAGGACCCCGCCGAACGCGCCTTCCTCCGTGATGGTTCCGGTCCCTGGCCCGACATGCTCCGGTCCTCCGGCCGCGTGTTCGACGGGTGGACGCCGCCCCGCCTCAGCCCCGTCCGCTACCTCGACCAGCTTGGCGTCCTCGGCCCGGACGCGCTGCTCGTCCACTGCACGCTCACCGAGGGCCGCGACCTCGACCTCCTCGCCGAGCGCGGCGTGAGCGTGTGCGTGTGCCCGCGGAGCAACCTGCACATCACCGGTCTCCTGCCGGATGTCCCTGGCATGCTCGACCGCGGCCTCCGCGTGCTCATCGGCACCGACTCCCTCGCCTCCTCGCCCGATCTCGACGTCCGCAACGAGGTGCAGGTCTTGCGGGAGGCGTTCCCTTCCGTCCCCGCCGAGCGTTGGGAGCGCTGCCTCCACGACGATGCCTGGGCCTTCCTCGGCCGCCACCCCACCGGCGGCCTCCGCCCCACTCCCCTCCGGAGCTCCCCATGAGCGCCATCGTGGCCTTCGGTCGGATGATCAAGTTCTCCCACAGTATCTTCGCGATGCCCTTCGCGCTGGCTTCGGCCGTGCTCGCTTCCCGGGAGGCGACCACCACCCCGCTCCAGTGGGCGCTCATCGTGGCCTGCATGGTGACCGCCCGCTCCGCCGCGATGGGCTTCAACCGCATCGTGGACCGGCAGCTCGACGCAAAGAACCCCCGCACCGCCAACCGGGAGATTCCCTCCGGCGCGGTGTCCCTCTCCTCCGCCGTCACGTTCACCACACTGGCCGCCGCGAGCTTCGTGGGCCTGTCCGCGTGGTTGCACCCGCTCTGCGGCTGGCTCTCGCCGATCGCGCTGCTCGTGGTCTGCGGGTACAGCTACGGCAAACGGTTCACCGCGCTGGTGCACCTGTGGCTCGGCGTGGCGCTCGGGCTCGCCCCCATCGCCGCGTGGATCGCGATCACCGGCACCGTGAGCGCCGTGCCGCTGGTGCTCGCCGCGGCGGTGTGCACCTGGGTGGCCGGCTTCGACATCCTGTACTCGTTGCAGGACGAGGACTACGACCGGGGTGCCGGGCTCCGGAGCATCCCCGCTGCGCTGGGGCAGCGAGGGGCATTGGCCGTGAGTCGGGCGCTCCACGTGGGCACCGTGGGCGCCCTCACCGCGCTCCCGATGCTCACCCCGCTTTCGTGGCCCTACTGGGTGGGCCTCGTGGTGATTGCCGGCGTGCTCGGCTGGGAGCACAGCCTCGTGAAGCCCGGCGACCTCTCCCGGATCGACAAGGCCTTCTTCGACCTCAACGGCTACGTCTCGCTGGTGTTCTTCGCCGCCGTGCTGGCGGCCACGCTTGTCTAGCCGCGCGTGGGCTGCCAGTTCACTTCCCGCAGGAAGTTGGCGTTGAGGTACTCGCGCTCGATCATGGTGGCCATCTCCTCCACATCGCGGAAGCGGTCGTAGTCGACGGTGATGACCGGGATGGTCTTGGAGATGTCGTTGATGAACCGGCGGTACTCCTCGTAGAGCGCCGTGAGATACTCCAGTGATACACCGCTCTCCACATCGCGGCTGCGCATGCGGATGCGCTCCATCGAACGCTCGGGCTTCACGTCGAGGTACACGATCATGTGCGGGCGACACATGAAATTGCTCATGTGTCGGAAGAGCGAGAGGTAGGTGCGGTAGTCGCGGTCCTCCATGAGCCCGATGTTCACGAGCATCCGCGCGAACACGGCATCCTCGTAGATGGTGCGGTCCTGAACGCCGCCGCCGCCGCGCCAGATGATCTCCTGGTGCTGCTGGAAGCGCCGGTTCAGGAGGTAGATCTGTGTCGCGAAACAGTATCGCCGTGTGTCACGGTAGAAGTCGGCGAGGTACTCGTTGTCGGCCACCGGCTCGAAGTACACCGGAATCTTCAGGTGCTGGCCCAGGGCGGTGGCGAGCGTGCTCTTGCCCGCGCCGATCATGCCGGCGATGCCGATGAAGAGGTCGTTGAGCGAGGCGCTGGCGGCTGGGGTCATCGGTGGGTCCGGGCTGCCGGACGGGCGTATCCCGGACGTCTCCGCGAGCACGTTCGCCCTCAGCGGATCTCGGCGAGGCTGTCCCGACGCGCCTTCAGCTCTTCCACCGCGGGGCTCTGCCAGGACGTGCGCGTGGCGAAGAGCACCCCGTGGTCGTAGAGGTTGAAGGCCTTCGTGCGCGGGCCCTCGGCCTTCTCGGTGATGAGCTCGCGGTAGATTTCGGCCTGCTCGGGCGAGAGGCTCGTCGGGGGCCCGGAGCGGGCGAGGTCGTCGGCGAGGGAGGCGTAGGTGTCCCCCACCCGGAGCAGCGAGAGCGTGATCCACTCCGGCTCCTCGGTGGCGATCACGGCGTAGAGCTCCTTCTCGACCGCGGCGAGCGTCCGCGCGCGTTTCTTCAGGTTGCGCACCACACGACGCTCCCGCCCCGAGAGCTCGAGCGCTTCGGCCGCATCGGCCTGGGCATCGAGCATGGCGGCCCGGCCGCGCCCGATCATCCAGGAGTGACGCTTGGGGTCGTTCACCTTGCGGATGCCCGTGGAGACGAGGTGCGCACCCACGTTGGGATGGCCCGTGCGGAGCGCGATCACCCCCTCCTCGATGCGCAGGACGGGGCGGAACTCGGGGTTCAACGTGGGCACCGCGAGCAGCGCGCGCAGCTCCTCCCGCGCCTCGGGGTAGCGCCCGAGGTCGTCGAGCACCACCACGAGACGGTAGCGGGCCTCCACGCCGATGTCGCCGCCGAAGGCGACGGCCGCCCGGTAGTAGGATTCGGCCCGGTCGGGGTGCCAGGTGAGGTCCTCCACCATGCCGCGCTCATATTGCCAGAGTCCCTCCTCCTCGGCCTCCACGAGGGGGTGCAAGGCATCGAGCAGCGCGGTGGCGCCGGCATAGTCGCCGGCGTGACGCGCCTCTACGGCCTGGTCGAGGGTTCCGGCGAGGGCGGTGCTGAGGAGGAGGAGGAGGGTGGGCATGCAGCAGACTGACCACCAGCGTGCCCGACGGTTCCCAGGATCGCAAGCCAAACCCAGACGGCCCGCGCGACTTCGAGGTCGCCGAGGGTGTTCTGCGTGAGCCCGCCCACGAGCACGCCCGCCAGGCCGGCCCGCGCGGCCGGATGACCATGCTTCATGGCCGCGAGCACGAGGACCGCCATCGCCAGGACCCCGCCCGCGCCCAGCGTGGCGCCGAGCTGGATGAAGCTGTCGTGGGCGTGGTTCGGGAACCAGAATCCCGGCGACAGGCGCTCGTACTCGGGCGCGCTCGCGAGCGCGTAGCCGCCAGCGCCCGCCGAGCCGGGGTCGACCAGCAGCCCCCCCGTCCACAGCACGGCACGTTGCCGGAGCTCGTCGGTGCCGGCAAAGCCCGCCAGGGCGCCCAGCGTGGCCACGCTGCCCACGAGGGTGGCCACCAGCGGACGCCCGGTCCACACCGCGAGCGCGGTGGCGAGGAGAGCGATGGGCGCGGCATCGGAGCGGGCGGCCAACACGCCGGCGGCGAGGAGCGCGGCGAGCGGGAACTGGCGACGGGAGAGCGCCACGGCGAACGGCGGCAGGAGCGCGTAGGCCAGCGAGAGGTGGTGGGAAAACAGACCCCGCCCCTCCCCACCGACCGCCGCCTGGGTCACCGCCACCGCAGCCGCCACGGCCGCGGCCCCAACCCCGAGACGGAGGAGCCACCGCATCGCCCTCTCCTCCACCGGCACCGCGAGGGCCACGAGCGGCGCGAGGAGCCAGGCCTGGCCGAAGCCCTCGCGGACATCGCCGCTTGCCCACGCCCCGAGCACGCACGCCGCGGCCGTGGCCACGGCGGCCCCCGACCAGGGCAGCGCCGAGAACCCCGCGACCCGTCGTACGAGCAGCGCCCACCCGACCAGGATCGCCATCGACACCTCGTGCGCACCCGTGGAGAGCGGCAGGGTCACGAGCACGGCGGCGACGAGCAGCTCGTGGAGGCGCGCGGCCCTCATCGGCCGGCCACGCGTTCGTACATCGCCATCGTGCGGTCGGCCGTGGCCTCCCATCCGAAGTGGCGCTCGGCCCGCTCACGCAGCGCCGCCCCGGACGCCGCGAGCGCCTCGGGCGAGGCGGCGGCGGCCTCCTTCAGGGCTTGCGCCCACGCGGGCACGTCGTCGACCGGGAGCGACCAGCCGGCCAGGCCGCCATGCGCCTCGTGGTTGGCAGGGATGTCGGAGGCGAGCAGCGGGAGCCCCGCCGCCATCGCCTCCAGGAGCGCGACCGGCAGGCCTTCGAGCCGGCTCGGGAAGACGAAGGCGCGGGCGTGTGAGAGGAGCATGCGCTTCTCGAGCCCGAAGCGCGGACCGGTGAAGATCACCCGCTCCTCTGGCGCCTCCCGCCGCAGGCGCCCCACGAACCCCGCCGTGTACGTTCCGCCGCCGGTGATCACGACCGGCATCGCGAGGCGAGCGGACGCGGCGGCCGCCACCAGCGTGTCGAGCCCCTTCTCGGGCACAAGCCGCCCGAGGAACAGGAAGTAGCCGCCCGGCCGCAACATCGGGAAGATCGCCGGATCCCACGCCACGGGCTCGTGGGGCTCCACGCCGTTCGGGATGGCCTCGACGTGCTGGGCGCCCTCCTCGCGGCACCACGGCAGGAGCTCGTTGGACACGCTGATCACCGCATCCGCGCTCCGCATCCCCACCCGCGCGCTCCCCTTCAGGACGGCGCGGGCGGCCGTCCCCCACTTGTCGCGCTCCCAGTCGCGGCCGTGGAGGGTGACGACGGAGCGCCGGCCCAGCACCCGCGGCACCGCCGCGAAGAGCGCCGGACCGCACGCGTGGAGGTGGACGATGTCGTGACGGAGGCAGGCCCGCGGCGCCGTGATGGCCGTGTGCACGAAGGCCTCGGCCGAGCGGCTGTACACCGTCGGCACATCGGCGAGCCGGACCCCCTCGCGGTAGCAGTTTCCATGCGGGTTGTAGCGCTCGCGGCAGTAGACCGTGACATGCGCCCCACGCTTCACCAACCGCGGTGCGAGCGCCGCCACGTGCGCCTCCACGCCGCCCTCGGTGCCCCATGGGCTGCGGAGGCCGGCCATCGCCACGAACAGGTGGCGTTCGCTCACGGCTGCAAGCCGACGGCGTGGCAGCGGGCGGCGTACTCGGTGTTCACCCAGCCGGAGAAGTCGTGGAGGTGGTTGGTGGCGGCGGATGGGCTTCGTTGGAAACGGCGCTCCCGCTCGGCGGCGGGGAGCCAGGCGTACCGTTTTTCCCAGAAGCGACTCATCACATCGGCCGCGAGGGGCTCCAGCGACGAGGGGATCAGGGGCTCGAAGCGGGCGTGCGCGGGGGGCAGCGGGGAGGCGAGCGCGGCCCGCCGACGGCTGAACGCGAGGCCGCGCACCCGCTCGCCGGCCCACGCGTTGGCCTCGAGCAGGGCGGTGCAGGCCTCCGGACCGAAGAGCGGCACGGCCGTGGCTAGCTCGACGGCGTGGAACATCGACTTCCCGGCGATGGGGAGCGCGTCGGTGGCGAGCAGGTAGTTGGTGCAGAGGGACTCGCGCAGCGCCCCCGGCAGCGCGCGGCGGAGCAGGTGGAGGCCGAGCTTCACCGTCCACACCCGGCCCGGCTCCACGAGGAGCATGAAGTCGACGTCGCCGCCGGGGAGGGCGCTCTGCTTGCTGAGGCCGCCCGTCACCAGCACGCCGCGCACGTAGGGCAGGCGCGCCAGGAGGCTGCCCGCGTGCTGCACCCGTCGCCACTGGCGCTCGGCTTCGGCGGTGCGCTCGAGCCTCCGCGTGCGGTCGCCCGAACGGCCGGCGCGGAACACCCACACCCCCTCCCGTTCGATCACGCCGCTGGCCACGGCCTCCCCGACCGCGGGCTCCACGTCCTCCCCGCAGAGGGCCACCAGCTCGTCCACCCGAAGCGGGTGCCGAAACACGTCGAAGTACAGGACCATGCGGCACACGTCGTGCGCGCGCGGCCGGGGCGCATTCGGGCTATGCTCGGCCACAGAGGTGGTAATGCGCTCACTCGTCGTCGTCGGCTGTGTTCTGGGGCTCGTGGCCTGCAAGGAAGATTCCAAGGGCGGTTCGGAAACCGCCGAGGGGCAGGAGGATACCGCGTCGGGCGGCGGCGAGCAGGAGAATTGGCGCGCTTCGGGCACGGGCACGGCCTACTTCACCGACGGCGAGAGCGATGGCTCGCTCTTCCGCCTCTCGCTGAGCCGCGCGCTCCCCCCGCGTACGGGCGAGGCCTACTACGGCTTTGTCGGCGGCGCCGATGGCGAGCTCATCGCGCTGGGCGAGATCCCGGTCAACGGCGAGGACGTCGACTTCCAGGCCGACGTAGGTGTCAACGCCATCACGGAGGGCTTCAGCCACTTCGAGGCGTGGCAGTCCGATGGCGACGGCTCGGAGCCCGAGGGCGATCCGGTGTGGTCCGGCGATGTCGACACGACGGTGTACAGCGTCATCCAGCGCCTGCTCATCGAGAACCCCGACACGCCGGGGGGCGAAGGCTCGCTCCGCGCGTTGGAGTCGCAGCTCGAGTACCTCGGCGCCCAGGCCCAGGCGGCCGCCGACGGCGGGCTCACCATCAGCGAGCTGAAGCTCATCGGCGAGCAGGTCGGCAACGCGCTGGAGGACCCGGCGGTCGACTCCAACGACAACGGCACCGACGATGTGTTCCCCGACACGCTGCACGTGGAGGGCGACGACGCGAAGGGCGACGACGGCTACGTCGAGCTCATCGACGCCGACTTTCAGGCCATGGCCGCCGTGCTCGACCCGCGCGACCCCATCCGCGACTACATCGACGATGCCGTCGATGGTGTGCAGTTCACCGACTACACCGTGCAGACCTTCGCGGCGCCCGATGCCCGTGCCACCGGCAACACCGAGACCGCCTCGGTGGCGGAGTCCTTCCTCGACGGCGTGGCCGAGGACATGGAGCACTGCCTCGGCGGCTACGACGCCAACGACGACGGGGTCATCGACCCGCAGGTGGAAGTCGGCATCGAGTGGAGCATCGACCGCGTGAGCTACATGGCGCAGATGGCCGTGGACGCGGTGGACTGAGGCGCTCCGGCGCCGGGTGGACGGCAGGCAACTCGCGGGGGTGGCCGGACGCGGTCGCGGGCGG